>CACJWK010000004.1:0-130000 GCA_902597095.1 uncultured Pseudohongiella sp. | reverse complement strand
CAGGAGCATATAGCTGAATTCGGTGAACGAAATCCCTTCACCTTCACGATCGATGCGCTGCTTGACCGATTCTTTCTGGATCATCGCGTTGACTGAGAAGTGCTTGCCCACGTCACGCAAAAAACCCAGCACATCGTAATTCTTAGTCCAGTCAAGATTGTTGGCCAGGATGGCGGAATTGCTGCCGCAATCAAAATCCAGAAATTGACTCAGCTGCGGCTTCAGCCGCTCTACCCAGGACTCTACTAGATCAGTCGAGTTCAGACTGCGCTCGCTGGATTTAAAGCTGGGGTCACCGATCAGGCCTGTCGCACCCCCGACCAGCGCAATAGGCTGATGCCCTGCCATCTGAAAGCGTTTCAGCACCAGAAGCGGCACCATGCTGCCCACATGAAGGCTCTCCGCGGTCGGATCGAAGCCACAATATACCGTACGACTGCCAGAGAGCAGATGCTCCCTCACGCCTTCACCGCCCGCCAACTGAACCAGCAAATCGCGATCTTCCAGGTCGGCAATGATATCGGTAACAGATTCCGTCATGTGTTGTCTAAATCCTCAGGTTGGTCAGGCTGGCCCCGAAAACGCGAGTATGCAGGTCAAACAGCGCTTTCAAAGCGCTGGGATTTTACACTAATGTCAGGCGCTTCGGGGAAAAACGGCGAGCGCGGCTAGGAATGCACCAACCTGTTGCTATAATGCGGCGCCACGCGCGACTCGGCGCGCTGGCAAAGCACGGGATGAGACCGAGATTAAGAATCATCAATCTACGAAGTACCGATATGCCTCTTGTTGACGACGCCAAGCAGTTCCTCAAGCGTTACTACCCGCAGAAACATCTGAGGATCGCGGCTGGCTTGGCGGGACTCGCTGCTGTCCTACTGCTCCTGCCTAAACCTGATGGGTCAGCTGTCACAGATCAAGCACGACTGACCATTCCGGTTGCGACCAGCTCCCAGCGTGAGGAGCCAGAGCTTAACGCGCCGGCCGCCGACATCAGTGACGCCGGGATCGAAGGTTTTGCCGCCATCGGTTCTGGTACGGCAGTCTCCGGCGATCCGCAAGTGGGCGCCGATACGGCCGTGCCGTCTGACACTGTAACCTGGCAAAACGTCGTCGTGCGAAGCGGCGACAATCTTTCTGCCATATTCCAACAGGTGGGTTTGAGCGATCAGGACATGTTCCGGGTACTCAACAGCAGCGAGGAAGCAGCGGTGCTCAATCGACTGTTTCCGGGATATCAGCTGGATTTCATGATGCCGACAGCCGGCGAACTTGCCCAGCTGCGGGTGCTGAAATCTCCGCTTGAAGGCTATATGTTCACCCGCAACGACCAGGGGTATGCCGTTGAGCCCATCGTCATCGTCGCAGACCTAGCGGAAGCATTTCGGGTTGGCACTGTTTCCGACAGTCTCTTCATGGCCGGCCAAAAAGAAAACATTCCGGCGGAACACATCATGGAGATGGCGAATATCTTTGGCGGTGTCATCGACTTCATTCTTGATCCGAGACAGGGAGACCAGTTCAGCATCCTCTACGAAGAGCAATACATTGATGGTGAATACATCGGACACGGCGATATCCTCGCAACCCAGTATATCAATGATGGCGAGGTATTTACGGCCATTCGCTACATCAATGAGGAAGGCGAAGCCGGTTATTATTCGCCGGAAGGGGAAAGCATGCGCAAAGCCTTCCTGCGCAGCCCTCTGGATGTCTTTCGAATCAGCTCAAATTTCAATCCGCGTCGGCGGCACCCCATTCTCAATACCATTCGGGCCCATAAAGGCACCGATTATGCGGCACCGACCGGTACTCCCGTACGCGCCACCAGTGATGGCAGAGTCACCTGGGCAGCGCGTAATGGTTCTTTTGGCAACCTGGTTGTAGTCAAGCATGAAGGCGGCTTCGAGACTAAATATGCCCATCTGTCGCGCTACGCCGTGCGAAAAGGAGAACGAGTACGGCAGGGCGAAGTTATCGCCTACGTCGGTGCCACTGGAGGCGCCACCGGCCCACATTTGCATTATGAGTTCCTGATGAATGGCGTTCATCAGAACCCGCGAACGATACTCGACAGACTGCCTAAGGCGGTGTCCATCGAGCCTGAAGCGATGGATCAGTTCCGGTCCCAGACAGCCCGGCTGCTCGACCATTTTCAGAATCTCAACAGCAGCGTGCTGTTCAGCCTCAATCAGCCCAGCGCGGACTGAACCGACATGTCTACTCGAGCGCTCTATATCGGGCTCATGTCAGGCACCAGTGTTGACGCGGTCGATGCGGTGCTGGTCGATCTGGCTTCGCCGGCTCCATCTCTTGTTGCTGCCCACAGCCATCCTATTGCCGACGAGCTTCGCAGCGCGATATTGAAGTTGTGCAGTGGCGATGTCGCAGGCTTGCCCGCGCTGGGTGAGACGCATATCGCGCTGGGCGAGGTCTTCGCACAGGCCAGCCTGAGTTTGCTGAAACTAGCTGACATTGCTGCCGAGGAAGTCGTGGCCATTGGCAGCCATGGTCAGACCATCTGGCACGAACCCAATGGAGACAAACCCTTCACCCTGCAGATCGGAGACGCCAACACCCTGGCAGAGCGGACCGGGATCACCACGGTGTCAGACTTTCGCGGCCGCGATATGGCCGCCGGAGGTCAGGGTGCGCCTCTGGCACCCTTGCTGCATCAACATCTCTTTACTTCTGCCCGCACCAGCCGGGCGATTATCAATATCGGCGGGATCAGCAACATCACGTTTCTGAACCCGGCGACACCGCCGTTCGCCTTTGATTCAGGGCCCGGTAATGTGCTGATGGACGGGTGGATAGCCCAGCATCGCGGGCGTAAATTTGATGAAAACGGCAGCTGGGCCAGCGAGGGCGTGGTTCACAGAGCGCTGATTGCCATGCTCCGGCAGGATCCCTTCTTCAGCAAGGGGGCCCCCAAAAGCACCGGCCGGGAACTGTTCAACAGTGCCTGGCTTGAGACCAAACTGGAGTTACTTGATGAGCCGGTGGCACCGGTTGATGTGCAGGCCACGCTGGCTCAACTGACGATCCAGTCCCTGGTCAGCGCACTTCAGGAGCACGGCGACCCGGAAGAGATTTATGTTTGCGGTGGAGGCGCACACAACCGGACGCTGATGGAGGGTCTTGCAAACGCCCTCGCCACCCGGACAGTGGGCACTACAGAAGCGCTGGGGATACATCCCGACTGGGTGGAAGCGATTGCGTTTGCCTGGCTCGCCAAACAGACACTGGACGGCAGGGCAATGGAGACATCAGGATTCACCGGCGCCAGAGCACCGGTGGTGCTGGGGGCTATTTACCAGCGCTAGCTGGCGGAAAGAACGGCGCCTCCGGCACGCACTCGGGCCAACACCGGATTTGCCGCCGGCGGCAGCGCGAAAGGGTCAGACAGTTAAATCGAGAATGACGCACCACACCCGCAGGTGGTGGTAGCCATGGGATTGTCCACCACGAAACGGGACCCTTCCAGACCCTCGACATAGTCAATTTTTGCACCCACCAGATACTGGTAACTTAACGGGTCCACCAGCAACTCGGCATTGTTGTTTTCGATAACGGTGTCGTCCTCATTGACCGTTTCATCGAAAGAAAACCCATACTGAAACCCGGAGCAACCTCCGCCGGTCACAAAAACCCGCAGCTTCAGGCGATCGTTTTCTTCCTCTGCGATCAGACTCTTGACCTTTGCCGCGGCGTTATCGGTAAAGGTCATGATGACCGGTTCTGCTGTTTGGACTACTGACAAGGGAACCTCTTTACACTTCGAGCATCAGTCTGTGCAATTAACTTTGTTTGAGGGAAGATATTTCAGACGATCGCTCAAACAGCAGCTTGTTGCGATCTGCCCCGATGAGCTTGGTATCTGACTGGTTGGAGCCGATGTGCATCAGATTACCATTGACCTCTGAACCCATCACCATCTCGATCAGGTTGTAGAATACGTTTCCCATCACCACCGCTTTAGCGGCTAGCTCAATGTGGGTTGCAGAGCGCACATCGCCCTGCACCAACCCATTGATCACCGCCGACGGGACGCAGATTTCCCCCTCTACTGACCCGCTCTCGGCAATACGGATGAGAGCGGCGGAATCGTCCTCTGCATAGATATTACCCTTCACCTTACCTTCAATGATGAGCTCACCAGTAAAGTGAAGATCTCCGGCAATTTCCGTGCTGCGCGAGACGAGCGTGTGCGCGTGGTTAGACGCCTGTGGCAGTGTGCCTTTCGACTTACCAAACATCTGCTGTTTCCTGATTTCCGATCTTATGACGGGATTGCCCTACTGGCCGGCACCCACCGGGTTAAGCCTCACTACTCGAGGGCGACTACCCAACCGAAGTCTTCGTTGATCCGCTTGGACACCGGTTCAGTGGCCACAGCAGCGATCTGGATCCGATCCGGCTGAAAGCCTTCCGGCAGAGCCAATTCGCCCTCTATGCTCTGAAAATATTTAAAGCGGAGCCGGATGTCCAGCTCGTCCTCAAATTCGGACAGGTCCCGAAGCGGCAGGATCACCTGTTGATCCTGCAATTGCCCAACCAGGTTAAAATTCACATGGCCGGTCAAATAGGTGTCACCATCGGCGTCTTGCTGGCGCATCACCAGCTTGTATCGATACCGGTCCGGAAACCTGGTCGCATCAATATCAAGCTGCCCGATCACCAGCCCTGTTTCATCGGTCGCTTCCTCAACAACCTGCCGATAGAAAAGCACGTCTTCCTCCAGCTGCGCGACCCTCTGTCGCAGGGCGGTCAGCGTCTCCTGCAGCTCAGCGCCGGTCTGCTGGTCCACTGCACTCGAGCGATCCAGAATGGCAATTTGTCTTCTTAGTGCTTCATTCTCCTGACGCAAGTCAGTCAGTTGAGCCGACAATTCACGATTCTCTGCCTGCTCGTCTTGCTGTGCCAGCACTGTGGTGTAGTAAGCATAACCCCACCCTCCGGCAGCACTGACCGCAACTCCGGTGAGCAGCAGCAAAGTAAACAGGACACGCCGACCGGGCCGGTAAGGCACGACCATCATTTTTTCCTGCCTGCTTCCTTTGACAACGTTAGGCATTTCAGTAGCTCAACAAACAGAGATCTAAATCAGGGCAGTAAGGCAACGACCTCGAGCCCCTTTGTTTCCTCAAAACCAAACATAATGTTCATATTCTGCACCGCCTGACCCGATGCGCCTTTCACCAGATTATCCTCAGCGGCCAGCACAATGACTGTCTCGGTGTCTGGTGAATAGGATACGGCCAGGCTGCAGCGATTAGATCCTTTCACGTCCCGGGTCGCAGGCAGCTCGCCGGGCGGACGCACTTCAACAAAGGGCTCATCGGCGTAGCGCGTTTCATACAAGGTCTGCAACTGCGCCTGATCAACTGCGACACCTGCTTTAACCTGGCCATAAAGAGTCGCCAGAATACCCCGGATCATGGGCGTCAGATGCGGCACGAAAGTCAGTCCCACCGACCCCTGATTGGCCAGGGACAGTCCTTGACAAATTTCCGGATGGTGACGATGACCACTGACTCCGTAAGCTTTGATTGACTCACCGGTTTCACAATACAGAAAATCTTCGACGGCCTTCCGACCTGCGCCGCTGACGCCGGATTTGGCGTCGGCAATCAGCCTGGAGGTCTCAAGCAGGCCTGCTTCTATCAGGGGCAGAAAGCCGAGCTGGACCGCCGTTGGATAGCATCCGGGAACCGCAACCAGACGGGCCCGCCTGATCAGCTCGCGATTAACCTCTGGCAGCCCGTATACCGCCTCCTTTACCAGATGGGGCGCCAGGTGTGATGTCTGATACCAGCTTTCCCACAGCGCGACATCGGTGATGCGGAAATCCGCTGACAGATCAATCACACGAACGCCAGCTTCGAGCAGCTCGGCGGCAGCTGTCATGGCCACCGTGTGCGGTGTTGCAAAGAAAACAACATCGCAGTCTTTCAGAGCCGGGCTGTCCGGCGCTGAGAATGTCAGATCAACATGACCGCGAATATTGGGAAACTGTGTCGCCACTGACCGGCCCTGCTGCTCCCGGGAGGTGATTACGAGCAGCTCAACGTCCGGACGAGGAGCGAGCAGCCGCAGTAGTTCCACGCCGGTATATCCGGTTGCGCCTACGATGCCGGCCTTAATCATTGCTAACTTTCCTTGCTGGTCTGAACACATCAACAGCGCACACTGCCGGTCCGGGTGAGATCTGGTTCACGCTGGGCCGCAAATCATACACTGCCACGATACAATTGCAATCTCACAGCCCAATTAGCGCAAAAAATCAATAACTTAGGCCGCTTTTTCAGTAGTCCCTTTGATAATGAAGGGGTAGAATAACGTCTCAAGCAAGCGACGAGCCAAATCCACCGATGCTCTGGATCAAGTCTTTTCACATTATCGCGATAGTCTGCTGGTTCAGCGGTCTTTTCTATCTGCCACGACTGTTTGTCTACCATGCCATGAGCGAGGATCAGCCCAGCAAGGACCGCTTTGTCATCATGGAGCGTAAGCTCTTTTGGGGAATAACCACCCCTTCCATGGTGGCCACGCTGGCGCTGGGTTTCTGGTTACTCTATGGAAACTGGAGCTACTTCATGGCCTGGTGGTGGATGCACGTCAAACTGGCGATGGTCGCACTGCTGATGATCTACCACGTCGTCTGCTGGTGGCACATGGTACAGCTGCGTGACGAACGCAGTGTCCGAGGCCACGTTTTCTTCAGAATCTTCAATGAGCTGCCGGTATTCCTGCTGGTGGGTGTCGTGGTTCTGATCGTCGTCAAACCGACGCTGTAGTGCGGGACACCAAACCGACAGTTATGTGTTTCTCCGGGCTTGATCCCACCGGGGGCGCAGGCATCCAGGCCGATGTTGAGACACTTTTCGCTCTCGGCTGCCACACCACTCCGATCATTACCTGCCTGACCACTCAGAGCACAGAAAATGCGCTGAACGTCAAAGCTGTCGATGCCGACCTGATGCGGGATCAGGCCCTTACCGTGATTGCCGACATGCCGTTGCACGCGTTCAAGATTGGCCTGGTGAGCGCCGCTGACAGCATCAAGGCTATCCACGCCGTGATCAGTGAGCATCCCGACATTCCTGTCATAGTAGACCCCGTGTTTGCCGCAGGCGGCGGCTTTGAGTTCAGCGCAACCGACCTCCGCGAGGTGATGCGCAGTCTGTTAGTTCCCATGAGTACCGTCTTGACCCCCAATCTCATTGAGCTGACAAGATTGATACCCAGCAGCGATTCAGCGGACTCCGCGGTGACAGAGCTTCTGTCCACGGGCTGTAAGCATGTGCTTGTTACCGGAACGCATAACGAAACGAAAGCGGTTGAAAACCGCCTGTACTCGGCAGACGGGGAGATGTCAAAGCAGACATGGCCGCGACTGAACGGCTCCTATCACGGCTCAGGCTGTACGCTGGCAGCGGCAATCGCCGGCTATCTGTCCCTGGGCATGGAAGTGAAAGAGGCCGTGAAGCAGGCGCAAGATTTTACCTGGCAATCCCTGAAACACGGCTTCCGCCCCGGTTCTGGACAATTCATTCCAGATAGAGCCTGCTGGAACAGGCGGGATCGATAAGATGACTCGCGAGCTGAGCGGCATCTACGCTATCGCAAATGATTCCCTGATGACGTCAGAGCATTTTCTTGCTGCCGTCGAAGGCGCTCTCGCAGGCGGTGTCCGGCTGCTCCAATATCGCAACAAAGCGGCAGCCACCCAGCCAGCTGACAGAAGAGTGGCAATCGGGCACGAGCTACTCAGGTTATGCCAGCAATATCAGGTACCGCTCTTGATCAACGATGACCTTGAGTTCTGTGCGGAAATTGGCGCGCAGGGCGTACACCTCGGCCAGCGAGACGGTGACTGCCGCTCTGCTCGCGCGGTGCTGGGGCCGGACGCCATCATTGGTATTACCTGCCATGACTCCCTGACACTTGCACAAACCGCTGCAGCGGACGGGGCCGACTATGTGGCGTTCGGACGTTTTTTCCCCTCAGTCACCAAACCGGAGGCGACGCCGGCGGCGTTAAACATTTTGATCGGAGCTCGCACACAACTCGATATTCCGTTGGTTGCGATCGGTGGCATCAATGCGGACAATGGCGGCTCGCTGATCGAAGCAGGCGCCGACATGCTGGCGGTCATTCATGAACTGTTCGGCGAGCTTGACCAGCCCAACGCAGAAGACATCAGGCAACACGTCAGACAACGTGCTGAACGACTTACCTCTCTGTTCTCCCGACAGATCGGAGTCGGCGCGCGAAGCAGCAACATCATCTGAAGGTATTATTATGAAACATGATCGGTCCCAGGCACTTTTCGAACAGGCGCAAAAAGTGATCCCGGGAGGGGTAAATTCGCCGGTACGCGCTTTCAAAAGCGTGGGTGGTAATCCGTTATTTATCAAGGGTGGTGAAGGCGCTTACGTGGTAGACAGCGACGATAACCGCTACGTGGATTATGTCGGCGCATACGGCCCTCTAATCCTCGGCCATCGGAACCCGGCGGTGCTGGACGCTCTCAACAAACAACTGGAAGCGGGTCTGGGCTACGGCGCAACAACTGCTGAAGAAGTGAGCATAGCCGAAAAAATGTGCGCACTCGTTCCGTCTCTGGAACAGGTGAGGCTGGTAACTTCGGGCACAGAGGCCACCATGAGCGCTATCCGCTTGGCGCGGGGTTTCACCCGTCGTGATCTGGTCGTCAAATTTGAAGGCTGCTACCACGGTCATGTGGATGGCCTTCTCGTCAAAGCAGGATCAGGCGCACTGACACTCGGCGAACCGGATTCGCTCGGGGTGCCAAAATCCTACACCGATCTCACACACGTCCTGACCTACAACGACAGTGAAGGTGTAAAGAGTTTCTTTAAAGAAATGGGCAAGCAGGTTGCCTGCATCATCGTAGAGCCGGTCGCCGGTAATATGAACTGCGTGCCGCCGGTTCCCGGTTTTCTGGAAACGCTTAGAGAGTGCTGCAATGAGTCCGGCAGCGTGTTGATCTTCGATGAAGTCATGACCGGTTTTCGGGTGGGTCTCGGCGGCGCTCAGGCTGTCTACGGAGTGACGCCTGATTTGACGGCACTGGGCAAAGTGATCGGTGGCGGGCTGCCGGTCGGCGCCTTTGGCGGGCGCAAAGACATCATGGATCATATTGCGCCAAACGGCGCGGTCTATCAGGCAGGGACGCTGTCAGGCAGTCCACTGGCCGTAGCAGCGGGGCTCGCCATGCTCGAAGCTCTGACAGACCCCGGATTCTATGACGAACTGACGGCGAGCACAGCGAGCCTGCTGTCAGGCTTGCAGGAGCGAGCCGACGCAGCCGGCGTGCCGTTCACCACGAATCAGGTAGGAGGCATGTTTGGATGCTTCCTGAACAGTGCTGAAAAAGTTACCAGTTTGTCGGAGGTCTTGTCCGGCGATGCGGGTGCATTCCAGACGTATTTCCATGTGATGCTTGAAAATGGAATCTACCTGGCCCCTTCTGCCTTCGAAGCCGGATTTGTTTCCGCGGCTCACGGCCCTGAGGAGATCCAACTCACTCTGGATGCTGCAGAAAAGGCCTTTCACCACATTAAAAAAACCGCTTAACAACTGAGAACCTGTCTCCATGAAATATGATGTATATGGCATCGGAAATGCCCTGGTGGATAAAGAATTCGAAATCGAAGATGACTTCCTGGAGGAATTTTCAATCGAAAAGGGAATGATGACCCTCGTTGATCGTGAACAGCAGGATCAGCTGCTGTCTGAACTGACCCGGCGGTACGGCGTGAAAACCCGTTCCGGCGGTGGGTCTGCGGCGAACACCCTTTATGCCATCAGCCAGTTCGGCGGCAGCGCATTCTACTCGTGCCGAGTCGCCAATGATGAAACCGGCGATTTTTTCCTGCAGCAGCTGGGGGACCACAACATACGGACCAACAAAAACAGTCAGCGGGTGGAAGGCGTCAGCGGAAGATGCATTGTGATGGTGACCCCCGATGCTGAGCGAACCATGCACACCTATCTGGGGGTGTCCAATAACATCTCCATCCCGGAAATGGATTTTGAGGCGGCATTGAACTGCGAGTATATGTATCTCGAGGGATATCTGGTGACCTCCGACACCGCCCGGTCTGCCATCATCGAAATGAAGGACTTTGCCAAAAGTAACGGCGTCAAAACCGCCATGACGTTCTCTGACCCCTCCATGCTCGGGTACTTCAAAGACAACGTGAATGAAGTCCTCGGCGATGGCGTGGACCTGCTTTTCTGCAACCTCCAGGAAGCGCAGTTATGGTCGGGCGAAGCAGATCTGGATAAAGCTGTTGAAGCGCTGAAAACCATAGCCAAGCAGTTTGCTGTGACCACTGGTGCGAACGGTTCTCTTTTGTGGGATGGCGAACAGTTACTGACCATCGCGCCCCGTCGGGTTCCCGTGGTAGATACCAACGGCGCTGGCGATATGTATTCAGGCGCTTTCCTTTACGGGATTACCAACGGCATGGGCTTTGAAGAGGCCGGAGCGCTTGCCAGCGTGGCTTCCGCGACTGTCGTCACCCAGTATGGCCCGAGGCTGGATCCGAAAGCGCACAAACAGTTGCTTTCGCTGTCTTAGCAATCAGGAGACCAGACCTCGAGTAGGGGCAAGGGCTGGGTCCGTGCAAGCCTCGGCGGTTTATAGATAACAAAACCCGCAGGCGTGAATAGACGCCAACCGCGTGTTGCTGCCATGGAACCGGTAACAGGCGACGTGGCTTCGCGCTAACCAGTCAATCCGTCAACGAATTTTTTTACGCCCTCAAACCAGGAGGATTCTTTCGGTGACTGGTGACGTCCCTCTTCTTTCTGGATGGACTGGAACTCTTCAAGGATTTCTCGCTGCCGTGACGTGAGATTGACCGGTGTCTCAACGACCACGCGACACAGCAAATCACCAGCGCCGCCGCCTCTGATCGACGTGACACCTTTGCCGCGCAATCGAAACAGCTTACCGGTCTGAGTTTCCTTGGGAATTTTCAGCTTGACCTTACCGTCCAGGGTTGGGACCTCCAGCTCGCCGCCGAGTGCGGCATCGGCGAAGTTAATCGGAATCTCACAGTGCAGATTGCGCCCGTCACGCTCAAAGATCTCGTGAGGTTTGATGCGCATCTCAACGTACAGATCTCCGGGGGGTCCGCCATGCACGCCAGCCTGCCCCTCGCCGCTTAAGCGAATTCGATCACCGTCATCCACTCCTGCCGGCACTTTGACGGACAGAGTCTTGGTTTCATCAGTGCTGCCGCGTCCATGGCAGACATGGCAAGGGTCTGTAATCTGCTTGCCAGCGCCCTGACAGCGCGGGCAGGTCTGTTGCACAGAGAAAAACCCCTGCTGCATACGGACCTGACCATGACCACCGCAGGTCGAGCAGTTAACAGGTTCAGTACCGGGCGCAGCACCAGTGCCATCGCAGTGTTTACAGGAAACAGTAGTCGGGATACGGATCTTAACCGTGGTGCCACTGACAGCTCCCTCAAGATCAAGTTCGAGATTGTAGCGAAGATCAGCGCCCTGACGCACATGACTGCGCCCGCCACGGCCACCACGGCCGCCTCCGAATATATCGCCGAAAATGTCACCAAAAATATCACTGAAATCAGCAGCCCCGGCGCTGGTCTGGCCTTCCACGCCGGCGTGCCCGAACTGATCATAGCGACCGCGCTTTTCCTTATCCGAAAGTACTTCAAAAGCCTCATTGGCTTCTTTGAATTTTTCTTCCGCTTCTGGGTTATCGGGATTCCGGTCCGGGTGATTTTTCATGGCCACGCGACGGTATGCCTTCTTGATGTCGGCTTCTGAGGCACCACGATCAACACCCAGTACTTCGTAGTAATCCCGCTTGGACATATCGCTCGCTATGCTACTCGTTGAAAATCAATGGTCCAAAGCGCAAAGAACTAAGCCATGGCTCAAGGCCCCCATGGCTTAGTTCTTCACAACCGCTAACGCGCCAACGGCGCGCCAGTTCAGTTACTTTTCTTCTTCCTTCACTTCCTCGAACTCGGCATCGACCGCCTCTTCACCGGCTTCAGCCCCAGCATCCGCGCCATCGGCATCGGTAGCTCCGGCTTCTGCGCCTGCTGCGGCCTGCTCCGCGTAAAGTTTCTGAGCGAGGTTGGTAGAGGCATCAGTCAAATCCTTGGTCTTGGCCTCAATATCATCCTTGTCATCAGACTTTAGTGCTTCCTCGAGCGCGCTGATCGCGCTATTGATGGCCTCTTTTTCCTCGTCGGTTGCCTTGTCGCCTGCTTCCTCTAATGTTTTTCTGGTGGCGTGAATCAGACCGTCTGCCGTGTTACGTGCGGAAATCAGCTCCTCAAACTTCTGATCATCTGCAGAGTGTGCCTCAGCGTCTTTAATCATCTGATCAATCTCTTCATCCGACAGGCCGCTTGACGCCTTGATCACAATCGACTGTTCCTTACCGGTTGCCTTGTCCTTGGCCGACACGTTCAGGATCCCGTTGGCATCAAGGTCAAAGGACACTTCAATCTGTGGCATACCTCGTGGCGCCGGCGGAATGTCAGACAAGTCGAACCGACCGAGTGACTTATTCTCGGTGGCCTGCTTGCGCTCGCCCTGCACCACGTGAATGGTAACGGCTGTCTGATTGTCATCGGCCGTGGAGAATACCTGACTCTTTTTAGTGGGGATCGTCGTGTTCTTCTCAATCAGAGGGCTGGCAACACCCCCCAGTGTTTCAATGCCCAGGGTCAGCGGAGTGACATCCAGCAGCAGGACGTCGTTGACATCGCCAGACAGCACTGCCGCCTGAATCGCGGCGCCCATGGCAACCGCTTCGTCCGGATTAACGTCCTTGCGTGCTTCCTTGCCGAAAAAGTCTGCAACCTTCTGCTGGACCATCGGCATGCGTGTTTGACCACCTACCAGGATGACATCGTCGATACTTGAAGCATCAAGCCCGGCGTCTTTCAGAGCGGTTTTCACCGGCCCTAACGTATTCTCTACCAGCCCCTCAACCAGAGACTCAAACTTTGCCCGAGTCAACTTCTGAACCAAGTGCTTCGGTCCGCTGGCATCGGCGGTGATGTAGGGCAGGTTGACCTCGGTCTGCTGCGACGAGGACAGTTCGATCTTGGCTTTTTCGGCTGCCTCTTTGAGACGCTGAAGCGCCAGCGGGTCATTGTGCAGGTCCATACCAGACTCTTTCTTGAACTCGTCGGCCAGATAATCGATCAGACGCAGGTCAAAGTCCTCACCCCCGAGAAACGTATCGCCATTGGTCGAGAGCACCTCGAAAGTGTGCTCGCCGTCCGTCTCGGCAATTTCGATGATAGAAATATCAAACGTTCCGCCTCCCAGATCGTAAACCGCGATCGTGGAGTCACCGGACTTCTTGTCCATTCCATAAGCTAGCGCTGCCGCGGTCGGCTCATTGATGATTCGCTTCACCTCAAGCCCGGCGATCTTGCCCGCATCTTTGGTTGCCTGACGCTGGGAATCGTTGAAATAGGCCGGGACTGTGACTACCGCTTCTTTGACCTCCTCACCGAGATAATCCTCGGCGGTCTTCTTCATCTTCATCAGCACTTGCGCCGAAATCTGCGGTGGAGACATTTTGTCGCCGTTGACCTCGACCCATGCGTCGCCGTTGTCGTTGGCCACGACCGAGTAGGGAACCATCTTGATGTCTTTCTGCACGACATCATCTTTGAACTGACGCCCGATCAACCGTTTGATGGCGAACAGTGTGTTATTCGGATTGGTGACAGCCTGTCGTTTCGCAGGCTGGCCCACCAAGGTCTCCCCCTCATTGGTGTAGGCAATAATAGAAGGCGTCGTTCGATCACCCTCTGCATTTTCAATGACCTTGGGCTCTCCACCGTCCAACATTGCGACGCAGGAATTGGTGGTCCCCAAATCGATACCGATTATCTTGCCCATTATTACGATCTCCAGTTATCTGTGCTCGCCGGCCTAAGGTTTGCCGGTTTCCCGTGTGCTCTAAATATTTGGCCAAGTCCCGCAAAATCAAGGTGGTCTGGCAAAATATCCTTAATTACCTCGACTCTGCATCAGGGCCGGTTTCTCATGGATCTGATGCGCGCAACCTGTCGTGTCTGCTTTTTGCCCTCTTCTAGCTCGCCGAGGCACCGGCTTCCTTACTGACCACCACCATGGCAGGCCTGATGACACGGCCATGCAAGGTGTAGCCTTTCTGCATCACCGCGATCACCGTATTGGGCTCCACGTCAGGGTTCTCCTGAATCGTCATCGCCTGGTGCATGGCGGGATCAAAGGGCTCGCCCAGTGGGTCCACTGTTTCGATGTTGAATTTGACGAAACAGTCGGAAAAACTCTTCAGGGTCAGATCAACGCCCTCGTGAATCGCCTTGACCGTCTCGTCGTCGTGATCCGCAGCGGCACTCAGGGCCCGCTCAAGGTTGTCCATCACGCTCAGCAGTTCAATACTGAATTTTTCCAGACCGAACTTGTGCGCTTTTTCTACGTCCTGCTCGGTTCGGCGGCGGAGATTCTGCATTTCCGCCTGCACCCGGAGCAGGTCATCACGCGCCTGCTCAGCCGCTCTTTCAGCCTCTTCAAGCCTTGTCAGAGCCACCGTCAGCTCATCACTGGCGGGCGCCTGTGGCTCAAGCGGCTGCTCAGCCTGTTCCTGCTGCTCCTCAACTGAGGGTGGGATCTCTTCGCCAGGCTCCTGATTCGGCTCATTACTCATGCCCGTCACTACCTCAAAATTTCGATAATATTAGCTAAAACAATTGCTTATAAAACGCGAAGCGAATAGACGAGGTCAGGTTTCCTGCCCCTACTGCTGCCTGAGCCTATATGGGGACGCGATAGCGGGATTCAAGCGCCTTACGGCGAGAATCAGACTGGCGTGTATGAGGAGCAGGCAACACCGGAATTAGTGAAAACTCATAGGGTCATATCCTATACTTCACTTCATGTTATCCCATCTCAGTATTAAGAATTACGCCACCGTCGAGTCGCTGGAAATCGAATTCCAGCCCGGCATGACAGTTATCACCGGCGAAACGGGCGCGGGAAAATCGATTATTCTGGGCGCTATGGGATTCACGCTCGGGGACCGGGCCGATAAAACCATCGTGCGGCCCGGCGCGAGCCGTGCTGATATCGTGGCCGAATTCTCGATCAGCGATATCAAGTCCGCGCAATCCTGGCTCGCCGACCATGATCTGACACTGGAGTCGGACCCTCATCAGTGCTTGCTGCGCAGGGTCGTTAACCGCGACGGGCGCTCCCGCGGCTATATCAATGGTTCGCCGGTAACCTTGACTGATCTGAAAGACTTGGGTGACATGCTGATGGATATCCACAGCCAGCATGAACATCATTCCCTACTGCAGCGGGCCACCCATCAGCGCCTGCTGGATGACTTCGGCGTGGATCAGCAACTTCGCAACAATCTGCTTTCCACCTGGAAACAGTGGCAGACCAATCATCAAAAGCTGACTGCCATCAAAGATCAGACCAGCGCATCATCCGGACAGGCCCAACTGCTTGCCTACCAGTTGTCGGAAATAGAGGAACTGGACGTGCAGGATGACGAAGTTGAGCAGCTGGATGCAGAATTCAAGGCGCTGAGCCATGCCGATGACACGCTCAATGTTGTGCATGGGGCACTTGAAGAGTGTGAGGGTGATGAGCAGTCACTGGCCAATCAAATCTCACAGATTACGCAGCGCCTGCGCAGCCTCAAGTCGAATGCAGAGGCGCTGGGGCCAGCGATTGCGCTGATGGAGGCCGCTGAGATCCAGCTCAGCGAAGCCGTCAATGAACTCCGCAGGTTTGGCGGAGACTTTCAGGCTGATCCGGAACGTCTGGATACCGTGAATCGCAGACTGGGCGCTCTGCATGATCTCGCCCGTAAGCACAAAGTGCCGGCCAGCGAACTGGGTCAGTTGATCATGGATCTGAAGGACCAGCTGTCCAGATTCGAGAACTCCGACGCCGAGCTGGAGCAACTGCAGGCCAATGACGGTCTGCTGCGAGAACAATATCAGAAGCTGGCGACTGACGTGTCCAAGCAGCGGCGCCGCGCTGCTAAAAAACTGGACACAGCGGTCAACAGCGAATTGAAGCATCTCGGCATGCCTCACGCCGAGTTGAGCGTCACGCTGACCGCAGGTACAGGTAACGCACCATCACAGCACGGCCTCGAGACCGTCGAGTTTCTGGTCAGCACAAACCCGGGACAGGCTGCCAACTCCCTGATCAAAGTTGCCTCCGGCGGTGAGCTGTCAAGAATCAGTCTGGCGATTCAGGTCATCACCGCACAGACCTCGGAGACACCGAGTCTGGTTTTCGATGAGGTTGATGTTGGCATTGGCGGTGGCGTGGCAAAAGTGGTCGGTGAAATGCTGCGCCAGCTGGGACGAACCACGCAGATCCTCTGTGTTACCCATCAGGCTCAGGTTGCCGGACAAGGACACCATCATTTCTACGTCAGTAAAAGCGCTCAATCAGAGTCGACTGTTACCTCCGTGCTGCCACTTGTAGGCGAGCAGATCGTCAAGGAAATTGCAAGAATGTTGGCGGGAGAGGAACTCAGCAACGAATCTCTGGCCCATGCTCAGCAGTTGGTCGCCAATCTCAACTAGACTTTAGGCAAGCCGAAGTCCTTATCTCTTCAGACTCGAACGTAACGTAAGCCGCAAAGGGGCGGATCCCGATAGTACTGAGAGATTTCAACTGTCTAAAGTCCCTCAGAACACCGTCGGACAATGTTCAGGTGTTGCGCACTCCACGTTCACAAGTCGCGGTCGAAAGTCATCAACACACCCAGGCCCACAAGGCAGGCGATCATCCGTCTCCAGCAACCTGCAGTACCCATTTCAGGAGGAGCGCATAGGGTTTAGCCGAAAGCCGGGCGGCGCTGTCGTGACCGATGGGACGATTGGGAACACGCGCCAGGTAACAACCGCGACTCGAGCTTATTTAGCCCTTTTTACGAACGTATAGCACCAGTGAGTGATCGATAATTTCGTAACCACGCTCGGCAGCGATCGCATATTGTCGCGCCTCGATCTCCTCATCGACGAACTCAATCACTTCGTTGGAATCTACATCGACCATATGGTCATGGTGATCATCGGGCATCAACTCAAAAACCGAATGACCTCCCTCAAATTGATGCCGTGACACCAGACCTGCTGATTCAAACTGGGTAAGCACGCGGTAGACGGTAGCCAGCCCTACGTCTTCTTCGGCTTCGATCAATGCCTTATACACATCCTCAGCGCTCAAATGCTTAGTTTCAGACTTCTCGAGAATCTGGAGAATTTTCACACGTGGCAACGTGACTTTGAGACCGACGGCGCGAAGCTCTTGGTTTTCGGAGCCCATTTTTACCCCCGCTTTGTATGATAGATGTCAGCGTTGGTGGCAACTGACTGTTTTTATTTTTGATTTATTTTAATCTGTATTTTTTCCAAACCAGAGAACGGTGAATTTGACACTGTCCGCAATCACGTTATTATGCCCGCTCATCTCTGGGGTGGAAAGCACAGCGCTCCACAAACTGATCGCCTGCAAACCGATGAACATCACCAAAAACCTCAAGTCTAGTCGTCATTCGTTATGTTGGATTCTTAAACCACTGCTGTTTCTTTGCGCGGCCTCGCTAGTTGCCTGCAATAATGTGGGTTCCATGGATTTTCCTGGAGTCTATAAAATCGGGATCGCACAGGGCAACATCATCACTCAGGAAATGGTCGATCAACTCCGCCCGGGAATGACTAAGCGTCAGGTGATTTTTGTGATGGGCACCCCTCTGGTCCGTGACCCTTACCATCAGGATCGCTGGGATTACATCTATAGCTTTCAGCCGGGAGGAGGCGTCCGGGGGCAGGAACGCATTTCCGTCTTCTTCATAGATGATGAACTTGTCAGCTTTACCGGTGACTTTGTACCAACGGACTCATTGATTCCAACCGGGGAAGTAAGTGACAGCTAGCTCGGCTCCTTGCTACCAATCCGACAATCGAGCAATAGTTTTTCTAAACCTGCAATTATTTCGGGTCGCCTGCTAATGACCTCGACACGGCTGTCCGGCATAAAATTAAACCGGAGCTGCGTAACCACGTCATCGACTTTATTAAATCCAATAAAACCCTCAGATGTGATAAACACACCTTTCAATCGTTCAACATCTAACCCCTGAAAAAGTGATAGAAGCTTCACTGGATCGAATTGCCAGCCGGGGTTGAATATCCAGCCGCGACTAAAGAAGCCTTCTCCAGCATTATCTGCACTTACAAACCCTTCTCTCGGTGTATCAAGAGTCGGTGGCAAAACGGACGAATTGTTAACTGTTGCAACTTTGCAATATGCATTTTGGTTCTTTTCACTCGCGGGTCGCGCAAGCCATTCCAGCTCTACTGCGCCATGTCTGACCTGATAAATTTGTTTTTGATCAAGGCCGAAGTTTTCATCTACATACCCGACAAGTAGAGGAAAATCATCGGAATGATATAGATCAGCTTTATTTGCGATGACAACTTCAGCTATTTCAATTTGCTGATTAAAGGTATCGTTAGACGTATATCTAGGATCGTTGATCTTTCTGGCATCCACTAGGGAGAGTGTAGCTTGGAGGTTCAGCACTTCGCGATAGTATTCACCGGACAGGATAGTGAGCACTTCCTTCGGGTGGCCAAGCCCTGTCGGTTCGATCAAAAGGCGGTGTGGTTTAGACTCCTGAAGCAAAAGGTTTAATGCCATCTGCATCGGCAAGCCATTAGTACAGCACATACAGCCACCGGGAACCTGACGAATTGTCACGCCACTCTTGTGTCCGTTCGCGCTGGAGAATAAATTCGAATCAATGCCAACTTCACCAAACTCGTTAACCAATACAGCCCACCGCTCCGCTACTGGTTTTTGAGACAACAACTTTTGAATCGCCGTGGTTTTCCCGACTCCAAGAAAACCTGTAATAATGTTGGTTGGAATCTGAGTGACTGAGTCCTTGCCTTTAGTATTCGCCATCACTCAATCTGAACCAGCAATAGGCCTCAAATCTCCGCTGTGACCCAGCACAAGATTGCGAGCGTGAGCGTAGGCAACAATCAGGCTTCCCGCGACGGTTATCGCGATCTCACCGATGTCGCCTGTGGCTTCCTCACCAAGTAGCGCGACTAGCAATAGTACGCAAAGGCCACTAACTCCAATAATCGGAACGGAATACTGGCCATGCTTGCGGAAACCCATTACAAGCGCCAGCAGACTTGTAGGCAAGACCAAAAATAGGATTCCGTAGTGAAACCTCTCATCCTCAAGGAATGCTGCACCTAGCGATGGCAAGATCAGTAATGGCATTAGAGAAAGCAAGCAATGTGCAAGGCACACCATAGAAAGGCCTATCGCTGCTTTATCCATTGCTGGTTGTGAGTTTTTCATTCGCTTTTGCCCAAAACCAAGTGAAGCGGGATGTGCCCAATTTCGCTCAAACGCCCATCGATTGGCAACACTGCGTGAGTTATGGTTGTATTTTAAAATGTTACTATATAACATTACAGACATGGATATTTTAAGCTAAGTCCACTGCTAACGCCATAGCAACACAATGGTTGCACCTTTGCCGCATTGGCTGTCTGTGCGTCTTACTTGTGTTTGCACAAGCCGTGATCGCAGAACATCTCGCTGACCCGGATTGCGAAGATGAGTGCTGTTACTTATGTCAAAGCCATGGTGATGACGAAGATTATATTGCGAGCGTTGGTAGTTCTGTTGCAGTAACAAGTTGGTTTAATGCAAACCCTCTCCCTCACCAATCTCGCAAAAACACCACAATTGGAGCCCCTCAAATCAGAGGCCCTCCGCGACACTCCTTGTAAGCCAATTCTGCGAGTCAATCTCTGATACTCGCCTATATTTCGATTTTTAAAGGAGCGATTGAGATGCGTAGTCATGCGTCCCAAATGAAAAGTACATTCACGCTGTCGGTATTAACTGCAGCCATTAGTAGCGCCCTTCAAGCGCAACCATCCACCAATCAAGTCATAGAAGAAGTTGTTGTCCGTGCCCACCCTCTTCCCGCTGAAGGACTGACACAGCCTAAGGATCTTGCACCGCAACTAGGCAGAACCATTGAAGCGGGTGTCCAGATGCAATTCTGATAGAGCGTTCGCAGAACAGGCAGGCAAGGTTGCGCTCCTTAATTGGACTCAATCTTGCCTTCTTCATCTTATGCTCTTTTGGAAGTTATAGTCACTGCCTCTCCATCCATATCAAGATCGAGATAGAAGCAATCCTTGCGCCCAGTATGACACGCACTTCCCTTTTGTCGGACCTTACACAATACAGCGTCCCCATCACAATCGAAGCTGATCGACTGGACTAATTGGTAGTGACCGCTCGTTTCTCCTTTGAGCCATAGTTTTTGCCTACTGCGTGACCAGTAGGTCATTAAACGGGTACTGATTGTTTGCTCCAGAGCGACTCGATTCATCCACGCGAGCATAAGCACCCTTCCGGTTTCAGCATCCTGAGCAATGACTGGAATCAGTCCCGCATCATTAAATGTGAGCCGTTCAACTAATTCTTTGAATGGGACCTGATCACCCGGTTCAGAACTTTCCAGCTCCTTGAAAAAATATCTGTCCGAAGCGTCCATCTTTCTACCCATACAACAGCGAAATGTTAAATTTCAGCATGCTCTTTTGATGATCGTATTATTAAAGTATGGCCCCTTTAGTAATCAGGCTAATTCGATATAAGCCAGTCCGGGCCGTCATGTACAAATCCGAACCGTCACCACCCCAGGCTATATTGGCCGGCAGCTCTGGCGGATTTATGTTTCCAAGGTGGTTCCCTTCACTATCGAACACCCATACACCGCCAGGCCCGGTGGCGAAGATATTATCATTAATATCTATCTTCATACCGTCTGCTGCTCCAGCGATATCCTGATCATTAGCATCAAAGAAAACTCTCTGATTTGAAAGTTCACCTGAATCACTTACATCGTAGGCATACCAGACCTTATCGCTACCATCGGAATTTGCCACATACAGAGTACGCTCATCCAAAGAAAGCGCTATGCCATTTGGGCGGGATTGATTCCTCTCTAAAAGCTCAAGCTCGCCAGTCTCAGGGTGCAATTTATAAATACCGTTAAAATCAAGCTCTCGTAGCGGATCTGATTCCTGCTCGGGCAGACCATAAGAAGGATCGGTAAAATACAGCCAACCACTTGAATGCCATACCGAATCATTTGGACTATTGAGACGGCTAAAACCATAACTGTGAGCCAGAATGGTCCTACTGCCGTTGGTTTCAAGACGGGAAACTAGGCGATTGCCATGTTCCATCAATAGTAAGCGACCCTGCTGATCGATTGTCAGTCCATTCGACCCAACAGATTCATGCGCAGCTTGTCCTTCAAACACCGGCTGGAGGAATGTATCCAATCCTTCTTCATCACTCCAAGTGTGAATCGCGTTGCTGCGAAGATCGCTAAAGTAAAGCCGATTGCTACGCCGATCCCATACGGGTCCCTCGGTAAAGACGAACCCCCCAGCGAGTTTCTCAATCTTGGCTCCCTGAGGGACTAGAGCGTCAAACGCCGGGTCAACACGCTCGATACTGCCGCTGTTTCCTGTTTCAGCACCATCCCTTGACACTTCGGTAGACTCTCCACCACACGCATAAAGTAAGCAAGCAGAAAGACAAACCACAATGAGGCGATTAAATAAAGTCATGTTTCCTCCCAAGGCTCATAGTGTTATTTAGTGAGGATCCATATTGAATCGCAATGCTGGAACACCCACCTGTTCACAAGAATAGCGAGATGTAAATAACTGGCGTAGCCTGTGCGGATCAGACTGACTCGCTTTCGAAATGTTTAGCAAGAACTCGTTGGACAATCTTCGATTATTGAATGGTAGGTCACCCTTTTATGAAGGTTGGCAGCGGATACACAAGCCAGATAGCTCGACAGTTTCAGTTTTGATTTTGAATTCCTCATCCTGCGCGGCACTCTCCAGCCATGCGCTGATTTTCGAATTCTCTATTTCTTTGATTTCGGAGCAGGCTTCGCAGATAAGGAAGTGACCGCTGTGTTCTGCGTTTGGTTGACTGCACCCCACGTAGGCGTTTAGGGATTCAATCTTGTGAACAAGGCCCCGCTCTTGCAAAAAGTCAAGCGTACGATAAACAGTAGTCGGCGCAACTCCGCTGCGTATATCCGATAGCTTTTTCAGTAAATCATACGCCTTCGCCGGCTTGTGCTCTGCCCAAACAAGTTCAAGCACCTGCCTGCGCAAGCCCGTAAACCGCTCCCCCTCTTCCGCGCAGCGTTGCTCCGCGCGCGACAACGCTGTCTCTATACACGCACCGTGATTGTGCTTCAAACTTCGCTCAGTTTTCCGCTTAGGTTGACTCGTTTTGCTCATGATATTCTCGTCGATTTACCTTCCATCGAGCCCACTCGGGATACCGCTGACAAGATCTGGTAGACACTCAACGGGCTCGCACACAGTTGAAGTGTTATATTATAACTATCATCGCGCACGGCGAAAGTTCTTGCAACGTATCTATACGTCCGACCAACTGTCGCAGCACTTGCATTTGTGCGGGAATGTATGGAAAGCGAGCGCCACGGTTTGGCGGCTTTCGGGGTAGAGCAGACCCTGAAGATGACCTAGTGAATCAATGGTGCAAAATTACCGAGGCGGCTCAAAGACCACTGCAACCTATGCTCTATCCTTTAGATCTAGAGCTTGCACCAGATCGACCACGCCGGCATTGCGCGAGGTTTCTTCATCAATCATAAGCTGTGCTTGCGGTGTTTCGAGATCGTCAAAATTACCCTGATAGGCTCAGCGCTAACCCAACACAAAAATCGATTCAATTTCGTCGCTCGCACCACTCTGAGCTTGAGCCGTAACAAAAGCAAGCGGTTGAACGAGGATGCAGAGCCCACAAACGGTCTTACTCAAACGCAAAAGCGCTCTGGCTGAAGGAGGATAACCAAAATTACTTCCATTCTCTGCTTTGTTAGAAGCTGATAGTTAAGCGTTGATTGCTTTCTTATTCCGATGAGATTTCACAATATTTCCTGTTACTTAAGTGTAACCGTTTCCCTTCCAAGTGTTAGATATGATCGAAGGGGCTTTTGGACTGCGTATTCAAAAATTACACGTTATATTGTATCAACTCATGTCAGTATAAACTACTAAACCATACATTTCTTTCGGTATAAACTGCTACACCTTACCCCCAACTCTGACCCCTTATGCTAAGTCAGAAATTAAACAAGGAGTATGAAAAATATGCTTAGTCGTGCTGATTTTAGGAAAGGTAATTGGGGGGCTTGATTTCACAAGACCGCGTTGAGCACTTGGGTTTACGGCAACGCCCATCCTATTTCGACATGCCTTCCCTGCGGATATCACAATCTCCGAATGCTTGAGTATCGAGTCATCGTCCTAATCCTGTTGGAAGCAAAACGGACATTTTACGACATGGTTTGAAAAATCCGCACTGATATGGTGAAACTTTGCAGCTGAAGCGTTTAACAGAACGAAAACGAAGACAAAATTGTACTTTGTTACGGCTAGGTTTAGATCGCTCTCCGCTGATGCGGAGATAAGTTAAGAGAGAAAGCCAAGGTCTGAGATTTGTATTTTGTCGATCGCGCTAAATCTAGATGAGGGGATACAGGTAAAGTCAAGAACTTACAAGCGAGCAGGAAAGTGCCCCTGCTCGCTTGCACTGCAATTAATATTCGAACCTTAACCCAAGGGTAACCCCCCGACCAGGTTCAGGAGAATAATTCTTAAGCCAAGATGCATGATTCCTTATTCGGTCATCCAACAAGTTATCGCCCCTCAAAAAGACCTTTAGAGCAGAATCACCTCCCACAGAGAAATCGTAGTCTAAGTAGGCAGTAACAAGAGTGTACCCTTCCGTGTTCATTTCAAGGCGACTAACGTCGTCCTGGTCATTCACTTGTGTTACTTGGACTCGCCCAGTCCAATTGTCGCCGATTAGACTTAATGAAGACCCGAACTTCGAGGCCGGTATGCGTGGCAAGTTTCCTCCAACACTGAGCTCAGCGTCCACTAAGTCTCCATATATGGAAAGCTCCCCGTTTACTCCATTACTCATACCAAACCGGTAGTTCAGCTCACCCTCGAGCCCTCGGAATTTTGCATCTTGTTGAGTATGCTGGGCGATGCCGGCCCCTTCATGTTCCTCACCGGTAATGTCGAGAAAGATGTAGTCGTCAATCTTGTTGTAGTAGCCGTTGACCTCAACACTGAGTGAATCCGAATCATGGCGCCAACCAATCTCGATATTGTTCGACTTCTCTGATTCGAGATTCGCATTGCCAATCTCGTAAAAACCAGTGGCCGCGTGCAAAACTAGCATCTCATCGTCAGCTGGTGCACTGCACGTGTCTAAAGATACGTTTGCAAATAATTCCTCAACTGACGGCGCCCGTTCAGATCTCGAAACTCCCACCAGGAAGTTACTATTCTCGCCTACTCCGTATAGGCCGCTAGCGCTCAAACTATAAACGCTATCATCGTATCCACATCGACCAGGATCCACCTCTGCCGATTCAAATCGGAAGCCCAACTCACCAGTAAAGTCACCATCAGAATAGCGCTCCACTCCAAACCAACCGACATTCCTGATATCTGAAGGTGATATAAAGGCCTCTTCGCCGATCGCGCTGAATTCAGAATCCCGTATTTGTACACCATACACACCCGACCAATTTCCAGTCGGCGTTCTGTTAAGGGTAAATCGAGAGTTGTATCCCTCGTTGGAATAAAGCGTTCCGACATGGAAATCGCCATCTTCAAAAAACTCTACCTCTTCATGTTGGTAATCGGTTACACCAACAGTCCCCCTGATGCTCTCCACCCACGAGTTTACGAACCGGTACTCGCCCCTAAAATCATAGCGATCTTGATCCAGCTTCAAACGGACGTACTCCACCTCTTCATGACCGCCATGCGCATCATGATCGTCGTCGTGGTCATCGTCATGGTCGTCGTCATGCTCGTCGTCATGGTCGTCGTCTTCTTCGCCATGCTCGTCGCCATGCGGGCCGTGTGTGCCAGGGGGCAGACCATAGTCGCTCTCGTATGTGCTGTATGAAAACCCAAAGAAGCCCTGGTCACCGACAAAAGAAAATCCGGCTGCGCCGCCCTCAGCTTCACCATTTGAATTCCCAACAAAGCCGTTGGTATTCTCCATTTCCTCATGATCATCATGATCGTCGTCGTGGTCGTCATCATGGTCGTCGTCGTGGTCGTCATCATGGTCGTCGTGATCATCATCATGGTCGTCGCCATGGTCATCGTCGTCCATGTAAGCATGGGTGAGAGCCTCTAAACCCTCTACCGCCTCTTCATCGATTGCGAAACCGTCGATCTCGACATTCTCATTTTCCCGAGAAAAGTAATCTAAATGCACTCCAAAATTACCGAACGAAGAGTCCAGCCGAAATACAGTCTTGTCTTCCTCGTTCACAGAGTTGTAGTTCTGCTCTAACTGAAAATTAGTTTGATCGACTAACTGCTCGGGAATGCGACTATCGAGAACATTAACCACTCCTCCGATCGCGCCACTTCCGTATAGCAAGGTAGACGGACCACGAACTATTTCTAAGCCATCGGCTAACAGAGGCTCTAGGGAGTTTGTGTGGTCCGGGCTCTGATTGGCAACATCGGTGAGCGCAATCCCGTTCTGCAATACTTCAACACGGTTGCCTGTCTGGCCTCGAATGATCGGTTGGGCCACGCCCGTGCCATATGACGCACTGTTTATACCTACTTCATTTTTGAGTGTGTCGCCCAGCGAATTGGTAACTCTCTGTCTGTATTCCTCACCGGAGATTACCGAAATCGGTAAAAGAGTCTCTGCTTTCACGGTCCTGAAAGCACCAGACACAATAATTTCCTCAATTGCTTGTTGCCCATTGGCTGACGACGAGGACTGCGCAACTGACATTTGTGGAGTGTTGATAGCGACCACAATTGCAGCAGCCAGTCGGTTTGAATAACGCACTTTCATAAATTTTCTCCCTGAGCCACTCTCTATAACGGACCCGGGATGTTATAACATATCTATCTTGCAATGTTATCTAATTACATAATGTTACATTATAACATTTCTGAGACAACACGCCAACCAGCGTGTGCATTTAAATCATCAAATTAATTTATTGGTTCTCCGATTTTAGAGCCAAAGTGTATCTGCGGATACGCAGCTAAGTTTCTCAGCAGTCGGTGCTTGGCGCGGAGACAATTCTTAAGGCGACAACCAATTTTTTAGAAAAGTTATACAAAGCGAAGGCAAGGCGTGCTAACCGCAAAAAACAAGAGACGGCCTATGGACTTCTCCAAGCGGCTTAAACGGCAACAAGGGCAGACGCTGGTAGCGGCACATTAAAAAGCCCCTTAGATAACGGCTCGGCCCCGACCTCTGTTGTATTAATTGCATAAATGTGCAATTATGCAACTATGAACGCTGAAAAAACTCAAAAAACAGCAGACTTTCTCAAGGCGCTAGGCGAGTTCAATCGTCTTTCGCTTGTATACAGTTTGTGTCAATGCGAGTCGTCGCAGAACGCAATGTGTTTGTGCGATTGCTGCAGCGTCGACGCGTCAGTTGTTTCGCGGCATCTCAAAACTCTTGCCGAACGAGGCATAGTGATGTTTGAAAAAGTTGGTCGCGAGAAGACTTACCGATTGAGGCGCCAAGAGGTTGCCGCTCAACTTAGGGAGTTAGCTGATCTAATTGAAAATCGCGACTGTGAGAGAGGAAACCATGACAACTAAAGAATGCGCATGCGATTGCAACAACGGAGCCTGCTGCGAGGAAAAATCTTGTGAATGTTGCAGATCTAGCTGCTGCTGCGAGGAACTCCAACAGGGGGATCCCCGCGCTGGGTCTAGTCCCGGTTGATATAGGCGGCAATCATAAAACGGAATACCAACGATCACTGTTGTGTTGTGGGAAAAGTCCAGGCAGCGAACCTTGACTGATCGCTTCCACCTGAGTTATTTCAAGTGTCCTAATTGTACAAGCTCTCCATTTTGATTAGCTCGAGCGAGAGCACTTAACTTATCTGTCCGCTTCGTCCGGACAATTAATCGACTAGTCCGAAGCTTTCCTGCGAATTTCATCAACCACTCGCTGCCCTCACTATAACTACATGTGACCCAGATTTGTGTATTTATCAGGGGTCGCCTTTTCAAATTAGTACACCGCCGTTGCGTGGCTCTGGATCATATCGATGACAATGGTACGAAAACTTGCCTTTCTACTGGTTTACACAACGATAGTCGCAGAAGCTCCAACTCTGAGCGCAGAGCCCGAAACTGAGAAGGCGTCAGTCGAGCTTGAAGAAATTATAGTTACCGCAACTCGGAACCGGCGCAGTTTCGGGCAACAACCCACTCTTGTTGAAGTGCTGAATGAAGAAGAATTAAATGAAAAGGCTAATATGAAGCCAGGCGATATACGCATGCTTTTAAATGAGACTACAGGCATTCATATTCAGCAAACATCCGCGACGAGTTTTAATTCAAGTGTCCGAATCCAGGGTTTGAGTGGTAAATATACGCAACTTTTGCGCGATGGAATGCCTATGTATGGAGGTCTTTCTTCGGGATTGAGCTTGCTTCAAATTTCCCCGCTCGATTTACAGCAGGTAGAGGTGATAAAGGGTGCAAACTCTACCTTATATGGAGGTGGTGCGATTGCTGGATTAATTAATCTGGTGACAAAAAAACCAGGGGCTCAGAAAGAGAAATCCATGCTTTTCAACGTGACCTCTGCTGGTGGAGCGGATGCAAGCGGCTATTATTCATCCCGTCAGGGTAATTGGGGAACAAGGATTTTTGGCTCTTACAATCAAAACTCTGCATACGATCCGGCTGAAAATCAATTCAGTGCGATTCCGGAATTCGAACGATTAAGCTTTAGTCCGAATATTTTTTATGAAAGCTCGAAAAGGGAATTTAGCTTCGGATTTAATGCGGTTAAGGAAGACCGAACTGGTGGGGACATGGATTACATACGTGGTCATCGGCGCCATCCCGCATATTTTGAGCAAATTGAGACAGATAGATTGTCAACACAAACCGAGTACATCTCTCAGCTAGACTCTGGCAAAGAGTTTGTGTTCCGAAACAGTATTAACTCCTATCAACAAGCCATAAATATGATGGACTACTCTTTTAGTGGGGAACAAATTTCAAGTTTTTCAGAAGCACACATCGTGGGAGCCGCTCCTAGACTCGATTGGGTAGTTGGCGTTAACTTGTGGACAGAAAACTTTGAACAAAAATCAATAGCAGCACCTCTTGCATTAGATTTTAATTCTCAAACCGCGGGTGTTTTTGCTCAAGGGACATTTTTTTTCGGTGAACACTGGCACATTGAAAGTGGCCTACGCGTTGACTCATCCTCCGAGCTTGGGAATTTTGTATTACCACGTGCTTCACTGTTATATTCACCAAGTGAAAAAACATCTTTGCGAGTCGGAGGGGGCCTGGGGTACAAGGAGCCGAACCCATTTGGCGAGGAGGCCGAGGCTATCCAGTATCGAGGCATATCGCCTTTTGAGACAGGAGAATTAGTCGCTGAAGAATCTTTCGGTCTAAACATAGACCTTAGTCATGGTTTCGATCTGGCTGATAACGCTACGCTTAGCCTTAATCTCTTGTTCTTCTATACTCGGGTGGACAACCCTTTGCAGCTGCTAGACTTGGGCGATTCACAATACGCTTACCAGCAACCAGATGACTTCCTGGATACCAAAGGTGTCGAGTTAAGCGCCATTTGGAGATGGAATGATTTCAAGTATTTTTTTGGTTATACACATGCCAATGTGGAAACTCACACTGCAGGTGAAATCAAAATGGTCCCTTTGATGCCAAAAGATCGTGTTAATAATGTCTTTGTCTATGAGCGAGAAGACGATTTAAGAGTTGGGCTTGAGGCGTACTACTACAGCAGGCAAAGGTTGGCTGATGGCAGCGCAGCAAGAGATTACTGGATTTTTGGACTGATGACCGAAAAAATAATCAGAGATGGTTTATCAATATTTCTGAACTTCGAGAATTTGTCAGATACCCGTCAAACACGCTTCGGCGCCATTTATAAGGGCTCAGAATTAAACCCCATTTTCTCAGATATTTTTGCGCCCTTGGATGGGTTTATTATCAATGGCGGCATAAAGGTCAGGCTATAATCTTTACCAAACTACCACCCAAACCATTTTAATAATCCTCAAGTCTCGTTATTTTCGCTTCACCAAACACCTCTAATATTGCTGTATGGTTTAAATTATTCTCCTACCAAGCAATGTGCCGAACCCAGAATTATCACGAGCATTAAATTTTTTCGAATCCCGCCAATCGACAACTATAGACAATTGAACCCATGAGGCTACGCGATGCGGGAGGAGATGTCTTAAATATTTTTGCAGGTGCAAGTTAATATAACTTTATGCTCAGTTACCGGGCAAAAGGTGTAAAGACTCAGGCCTTTGCCAGTGCTGCAGAAAAAACCTCAAGCGCGGGCAGCCCGACGACGTCCTGACCGGCCAGCGCCAATTCTTGCCGTGGAACCACCCCCAGCGATTCGTCTAGTGTCTTAAGATGTTTATTCTCCTGCGCACGCCTCGCTGCAAGAAATTCACCCTGCTGCTCCGGGGAGCGTTTGTTTACCACCAGGCCGCCAACCGTGACGCCTATCCGGCACAGCTGTTGATGCAGTTCAATGGTTTCAAGCACCGGCAGACGCTCAGCCGCCAGCACAATGACAAAGCTGGTGAGATCTTTATCAGACAGGGTGTCTCGCAAGTGCCCAAATTTATGCCGACGCCGCAGAAGAATCTGACGGATACGGCTTTCTTTTTCTTGCTCTGCCAGGTTTGCTCCGCCGACGGTTTTATCCTGCATGCTGGAGTCCCTGCCGAGATCTCTGACCACCTCAGCAAAGCGATCGGCTTTTTCGCGACGCTTGATCAACCCCTCGGTCCATGCGGACATCATCTCCGGCAGCACCATCAGTCTCGCGGTATGGCCAGAAGGTGCCGTATCGAACACGATGAGATCATAGCTTCCGATCCCATCCTGCACGATATCGGCGATGCGCTCCAGCAAGGCAGCTTCATGCATCCCCGGCGCATCGCGAGACAGTGCCATATGTTTGTCAATTTCTCCGTGCTGGGTAACAGGCATCAGCTGATGCAGAGCTTGGCTGACCTCCTTGATGTGGGTTTCAACCGACTCATTCGGGTCCAGCTCGATTGCTTCCAGCCCCGCCGTGATACGGACCGGGCTGGGCCCGACTGGACGGGCAAACAGGTGCCCAAGATTATGCGCAGGGTCAGTTGAAACCAGCAGGACCTTGCCGCCGGCATTGGCCGTCGCCAACGCCGTCGCTGCTGACACGGTCGTCTTGCCGACACCGCCCTTGCCGCCGAAGAACAATACCTTGTGCGAACTGGCGAGATCTAACAGCAACTAATGTGATCCATAGGAGAGCGTTCCATACCCATTCGGATGTGCCACTCGTGAAAGCGGTCGTACACAATCGGCAACAATTCCATCGTGTAAAAAGCCGCAGGATTTGGAATACCCATACTTTCCGCAAAAACTAGAAGCATGAACAGGTCGTCCTCGTCACGCTGGGCACGGGCGAATGAGCGCCGGTAGGGTGTCACGTAATAGGCGTGTAGCCCCTCTTCAAGTTTGGCAAGCCAGCTTTTTTCTTTTTCCTTTCCCATTTTTCCTCACTGTGACACGCCGTGTCTCAAACTCACGCTGTCAGACCCGATGCGCTGACCACGAAACTCTAGTTTGTGTGTGTACGCTAGTCTGCTCCCGGAGCAGCGTCCGTTTCCCCGGGATTATTCCGGGCTTTCTACTCGCTCCTTCCCAGCTTTATTCCCGCTTTCTCTGAGATTATTCTCCGCGTGCTCCACCCTGAGTCAACGGCCTTCAGGCCGGTTTTTCCGCGCCCGATTCAGACGCGCCTGTTTCGGATCAAGCAGCAAAGGCCGGTAAATTTCCACGCGGTCTTTTGGCTCAAGGACATAGTTCTCCGGAGTCGGCAGCACTTTACCGTTAAGCGGCCTTGAAAATATGCCCATCGCTGACTGATCAGGCTCAATGTCCGGAAAATGGTCAACGATGCCTGACAACTCAACCGCCTCTCTGGCTGTCGCCCCCTCAGGAACCTCAACCGACAGGATCAGCTGCTTTTCAGGAGTCGCATAAGCCACTTCAACCTGGATGGTTTCAATCATCTCTCTGACCAGACACTTGCGTTAAACGCGGTACACCGCAGCCGCCCGCTTCACCACCGCATCGACCTGCGCGTTTGCCATCGTGGAAAACAGGGTGCTGGCCGCAACGTTTAGCAATGCACGGGAGAAAGCAAAGCGCATCTCCAGTGACACTTTGGAGGCCTCCTCACTGAGCGCTTCAAAGTGCCATGCCGCAGAGAATTCCGTGAAATCTCCTTCTATCAGCGTCATGGCGATCTTATGCGGACGCTCCATTGTATTGCGGGTAGTCAATCGCTGTTCAACACCGGCAGCCCCGAGCTGCAGCTCGCCTACAAGTTCATTTTCTGTTGCCTCAAGCACCCGTGCTCCGCGACAACCGGGCATAAAGCTGGGATAAGCCTCAATGTCATTCACCAGATCAAACATCTGTTCAGCAGTGTGATTGACCAGGGCGCTACGCTGTATGTGCTGCATGAGTCCGGGTCAACTCAGGTAGATCTGGTTGACGGTGCTCAGAAAAACCACCAGCAGCACAACAGGAATCACCGAGCCCAGCGAAAAATTGATGTATTTTTCTAGCCACGAACCCGCATAGCTGTCATCGCCGACTACCAGTTCCTCCGTCAGGCCGCTGAACTTCCAGCGGTAAGCGCAAAACAAGCAAACGGTGAAACCGACGAACGGCAGAATGGTTTCGTAGAACACATCAGAAACCAGATCAAAAAAGGATTTGCTCACCCCACCATAGTGGGTGAAGTTGGTAAAGAAGTCAGAAATTCCCAGTGACATAGTTGCTGGAATCGCGAAAAGGGTCAGCAGCCCTGCTTGAAACAACACGGCTTTCTTTCGGGACATCCCCAACTCATCAATCCAGCAGGCGATGGGTATCTCTATAATCGACACCATGGACGTAAGCGCGGCGAAGAAAACCAGGATGAAAAAGATTGCCGCGACAACACTGGCACCGACATATCCGACAGCGTCCTGCATGGAAAGAAAAATCTGGGGCAGGAAATCAAAAATCAGTCCAACGCTGCTAGTCGACAGATCATCGGTGTTGGTATTCGGATCAAATGCAAAAATAGCCGGTAAAATTAACAGCCCGGCGCAAAAGGCAATGGCGGTATCGGCTACCGCGACCATACGTGTCGACTCCGCGATATTGTCAGTCCGCGAAAAGTAAGAGCCGTAGGTAATGAGAATACCCATGCCGAGTGACAGCGAGAAAAACGCCTGCGAAAGTGCACCATTGACCGTGGCTAATGTCAGCCTGCTGAAATCCGGAACCAGATAGTACCGGACACCGCTGAACGCATTATCCAGCGTCAGCACAAAGCCCACCAGCGCGATCAGCATCACTGCAAGCGTTGGCATCAGCACACGGGCCAGACGCTCTATCCCGCCTTTCACTCCGCCCAGCAGGATGGTGAACATCACCAGCAGCAAAACCACGAGATATCCGAACAGCGTCGGTCTCGCCACCACTTCCCCAAAATTACCGGGCTGGGACAGTCCCGCCAGATTTCCAGCTGCGATTTCCTTGATGTAAACCACTAGCCAGACGGTGATCACCGTATAAAACACCGCAATCATGAACGGCGTGAGGATCGCCAGCATGCCAGCGAGACGCCAGTGCAGCTGACCGCCGGACAGCTGCGAAAACGCACCTACCGGGTTTCTGGTTGCGTGCCTGCCCATGGCTATCTCGGCCATCATCACCGGATAACAGATAAAAGCAATAAAGAGCAGATAGATAAAAAGAAAGGCAGCACCGCCATTCTTCGAGGCCATGACAGGAAACGCCACTAGATTGCCAAGACCCACAGCGGAGCCTGCAGCCGCCAGGATAAAACCCAATTTTGAGCTGAACTGCCCTCTTTCCTGAGCCATCAAACCCCCTGTTTCCCGCAGAACTTGCTTGTTATTGGTACCGGGAACTCCCGGATTCTATCAATCGCCAAGCGGAAAGGACAATCACGGACCCCGAGCAGCCCTCAGGAGATTCGCGTGCTCGCTGTCTGAACGCGCTATACTTACCTGATGGCCAAATCCAAGAAAGCAAAAGTTCCTGACAACACCATCGTGCAAAACAAAAAAGCACGGCACGACTACTTCATCGAGGACACGTTCGAAGCGGGTGTTGCTCTGCAGGGATGGGAAGTCAAAAGTCTGCGGGCGAAGAAATCCCAGCTAACGGACACCTACGTGCTCATCAAGGACGGTGAGGCATTCCTGCTCGGATGCCACATCACGCCACTGGATACGGCCAGCACCCATGTGGTGGCGGACCCTACCCGTACCAAGAAGCTGCTGCTGCACAGAACTGAGCTTGCCCGCCTTTTCTCTGCCACGCAGCAGAAAGGGTATACTTGCGTGTGTACTAAACTGTACTGGAAGAGCCATCTGGTCAAAGCACAAATTGCGTTGGCCAAGGGCAAGCAGGCTCACGACAAACGCGCAACTTTGAAAGACAGACAGTGGAACATCGAAAAACAGCGGGCAGTGCGCCACAACAATCGCTGAGCACCCATTAGCCGAGGTCATTACCATGAATACCAATCTGAGCTCCACCAAACAACTGGCGACTTACTCTTTTGAAGAAGGTATCTCCACAATCACGCTCGATGACGGGAAGGCAAACGTCATGTCGGTGCAAATGCTGGCGGAAATCAACGCGGCACTCGATGAAGCAGAAAAACGGGGCGGCGTGGTCATCCTCACGGGCCGGGAGAAGATGTTTTCTGGCGGATTCGATCTGAGTGTTTTCAAAGCCGGGGATCAAGAACAAACCTACACCATGCTCAGCAACGGCGCGCGCCTGGCCGAACGCCTGTTGAGCTTTCCGCTTCCCATCATCACGGCTTGTAGCGGTCATGCTGTCGCCATGGGTATTTTCCTGCTGGTGGCTACCGACTATCGCATCGGCGTCGAAGGCGGCTCAAAATTTGCCGCCAACGAAGTGGCCATCGGGATGACAGTGCCGCACTTCGCCATTCGCGTGCTGCGCCAGCGTCTGACGCCCCAGCAGCTGAATAAGGCCGTTAATTTTGCCCACTACTTTTCCACAACAGAGGCCCTGCAGGCCGGCATTATTGATGAACTGACTGACCCCTCTGAGTTGATGGCTGTTGCGAGGCAGCGCGCCACTGAGGCACTCAAACTTGACGCCGGTGCGCATGCAAGCAGCAAACTGCGCTTGCGTGAAGTATTACTTCAGGACATTGCCTGCGACATAGAGCGCGATTGCGAAGGCTGGCGGCAGGCCGATTAATAGACCCTTATACGTTCCGACTCTGCTTGCAGCGGGTAATGTGCTATACTCGGGCTCTGACTGGGGGCGATTCGGATTCGACGCCGGTATCAACACCTGGGGTGCATGTCGAGAGGGTAGTAACTCTCGTTAATCAATTACTGCAACTTTATAGTTGCCAACGACGATAGATACGCTCTAGCAGCTTAATATAGCCGCTAGCGATTGCCGCCGGGATGCCTGTAAACCAGTGTTTTGCAATCGTCATATAGAACAGGATCGCGCGAGGGCCGTCTGGGGCCTGAACGCTAAATTTTTCCCAGACTCGCCCTACTCGCCCTGCCCGTCGGGTAGACGTGGGCTAACTCAATAGACGACGCTAAGCATGTAGAGCAACAGGCCGCGAACTGACGGACGGGGGTTCAAGTCCCCCCGCCTCCACCAAACATTTGTTCAACAAGGATCCATAAAAGCCTATAATTCATACACTTAAATGGATTCTTTGTTCAATAAAACTCTAAAGTATTCGCCTAAATTCAAGTAGTTTAGTAACATCCATAGTAACAACACACTGAATCACCTCCTCGGTGTTACTATGGCCAGAATAGTTAAGCCACTAACTGATTCCAAAATCAGGAACGCTAAACCATCCCCCAAGGAATATAACCTTCCTGACGGAAACGGCCTGCACCTGCGAGTCAAACCCAGCGGAAGCAAAACCTGGATCTACAATTACAAGAGACCGCATGATGGCAAGAGGACAAATCTTGGCCTAGGCGTGTATCCATCCATCTCGCTCGTCAACGCTAGAGCCTTGCGCGATGAATTCCGTGCGAAAATCTCGCTGGGAGCAAATCCAAAGAGCAACCCGCACAAAGAAATCAGAGACACATCAGCTTTTGAGCAAGTCTTTAACGACTGGTATGAAGTGAAGAAAAGCCAAGTCTCTGATAACTACGCTGAAGACATAAGAAACTCTGTCACGAGACATTTGATAGACCCACTGGGCGATCTACCGGTCTCAGAAATTACAGCTGTCTCTGCGATTGAAGCGATTCAACCGCTCGCGAATCGCGGCGCATTAGAAACAGTTAGAAGATTGTGTCAACGCCTTAATCAAATTATGGACTTTGCCGTAAACACCGGCCGTTTAGACATAAATCCCCTAACTCGTATTAGCAGTGCATTCAAATCACCTAGCTTAGTCAACTTACCCAGTATTAACCCTGAGGATTTAAGTTCCTTTTTACGGGATCTCTACAAAGCAAACCTCAGAGTAACAACACGTAAGCTTATCTTGTGGCAACTCCATACCATTGTTCGGCCGGCAGAGGCGTCTAATGCTGAATGGAGCGAGATAGATTTTGAAAAAAAGCTTTGGGTAATCCCCGCAACTCGCATGAAAAGAAGAAGAGCGCACACTATCCCTTTATCGGAAGGCGCATTGCAATTAATCAATTCCATTCTGCCAATTTCAGGAAATAGAACGCACATATTCATTTCTGAGAGGAACCCGCATCGACCAATGAATTCTCAATCTGCAAACATGGCAATCAAGAGGATGGGTTATGGCGGCAAGCTTGTTGCCCATGGACTAAGGTCAATCGCAAGTACTGCCCTGAATGAACAAGGCTTTAACCCGCAAATCATCGAAAAAGCATTGGCGCATGAAGACAGAAATTCGGTTCGAGCCGCATATAACAGGGCTGAATATTTAGAGGAAAGGCGCACGATGATGAATTGGTGGTCTGAACTTATAGCCAGCAACCTCCCCGACCCGAGTACAATATGACGCAAAAGAAGAAACGATTTCAATCTGCACATGAATTAGCTGAAAAATTAGGCTCTTGGAATAACAACAAAGTTTGCAATGCTATTGCAGAAAGGCTCGAACTGGAAAACGAGCAGGGTATGCAGATTGGTTTCGGTAATCTGTCAAAGGCGTTCGATGCCATTCCAAGAAAATCAAAATCGCACAAGGATCTTAAATTCAACACCCCCATAGAAGAATTACAGGGAAACGTTGAAGCTGGATACTACCCACCACCAGAAGTGATGATCGCGATATCTCGATGCTTCAAGAACTACCTAAATGGAAGAGGAAACATTTCCCTTGATGAAGCATTCTTCGGCGAACCCTATAGCAAGAGGAAGAGTTTCGCTTACAAACAAAGTAGAACTGACTGTGCATCTGAATATGTCCTATTTGCTAATTGGTTAAATGCACATAAAGGTCTATCGCTAGAAAAAGGCGTCGTATTATTCCTGAACAATTACTCTCCTAACCGTGATCCCGAATCTTTCCTCAGGGCATATCACAGATACAAATCCGGACAAAAGTTGAAAGTTTTGTCATGGAAAAACTAATGTAAACGACTAGCCTCCTTTGTAGAACACCATGCAACCTAATGGAGATCTACAATGAATTTAGTTCTTACTACCCCACCGCCTCGAAGCCATCGGATCCTCAGATGGCCCGAATTGAAAAATACAGTCGGCTACAGTCGAACAAACATTTATTACTTAATGAAAAAAGGAGACTTCCCACAGGCTATAAAGCTGGGCGGCAGGGCTATTGGTTGGCTCGAATCCGAAGTAAACGAATGGATTAACGATCGTGTAGTTAGATCTCGTAAAGGGGAAGAGTAATGCCAAAACTGCGTGAGAAGGTCGACCGGCATTGTAAAGCATGCATCTACGACTCTTCAGCAGCTGGTAGCTGGCGACAACAAGTCACTTTATGCAGTGTCGAAACATGCGAGTTTCACGATGTGAGGCCAAAGACTAGTCACCCTATTCCACATTCAGTTCTAACTTACTACGGGGCCAAATCGACCTCGTTTGAACGGAAATTTGATGAATAACGACCGCGTTTACCATCAGACCACCGAAGAGTGGTTGGCGGAGTATGAGACTGGCGTTGTCAAACCAGCGAAAGGAACTCGCAGCCAAATGTGTAATCTTGTATTGACTTTCGATCATCATAGAACCGCGAAGGCGATGTCAGGTATTGTCATTTTGAGTTTCATCGATATGGCGTCGAGAGAGGAATATGTTTCATTTTTCAACGCGGATTTGACTTGGCAACGCGGTCCCAGGAAAGGGAGACAGAAAACTACTGGTTTAGGCGCCCCGTTCTACCCGCCCGAGAGAGGAAATTTCCGAAAATGGTGGCTAAGAACATTAAATACAGAGCCACAAAGATGGTCGACTGTCCACAAAGAACTAAAGAGTCGTTTGAAGGGATTGCAGTTTACTGGCTTGACTGACATCAGTCACAAAAAGAATGGCCAGCCGTTTAACAGAGTAAAGGATTTAGTCGTACTCAAACCACAACTTGAAAACAATTTTGAAACATCTTGGGAACAACTTTATGACATCCCTTTTTAACAAGGGGTTATCGCAACCTCAGTAATCGAGTGGGTCAGAGAGGTTTTTAGGTACACGCCTATTCAACTGCACTAAAACACGTTAACACAAAAGCACGAACACACTGTGACCATTCCATGCTGACATTATAGTTAATGACAAGTCTTAATTGATCCCATCCTAATGCCATGACAGACAACCGTTAACACAATTGAGTTCCGTATCAAAAAAGAGCATGTCTCACTGGGTGCCTACAGCCAAGAACTAAGTAACCAATGTGGGATTAGTTATCAATAGATATGCAATCGCCAGTAGTGTGGTGAATAAAATCAAATTACCCAGATCTAACTTCACTATGTTTTCCCTTATTCACGTGACTGGGATGGATATCGTTGGTCTCGACAGGTACCTACGGCTGCTTTTTCTGTTTACCAAAGTCGGCAGGAACTGATATGCACGCAAGTATGAAAAAGCATGAGCCAAGAAAGTTTACGGGCGAGGGAAGTTCTACGCCCAGCAGCAAGTCAACGAACATTATCAAAGCAGGAGGCAGCATTAATGCAAAGAAACGATATTTCTTAAGAGTTTGAACCACGCTCACCTCCAGTCAGTTAATTGAATATTAGGACATGACACATCATGAGTAAAACACCCGTCAAACGTGGCAGGCCAGCAGGAATGCGGGCTAGACAGCTTGAGTTAAAGCAAACGCTTTTGGAGCATCCAGACGTTCCCAAGGTCATAGAGACCGTGCTACGGACCGCTTTGGACAATAATCATAAGAATCAAACTGCGGCTCAGAAGATCTTGATGGATCGTATGTTGCCTATCAGTACTTTTGAAAAGTCAGCGGATAGCCGGGAAAAGATCAACATTATGATTAATACTATACGGCCTGACAAAGAGGCTATTGAAGGGGAGGTAATTGAATAATGAGAAAAATAGCAATTGAGGATCTGATACAACTGTTGGGCATGGTGGGGACTATGCTTGCTATCGACCGCATAATCTGAGGAATAGGACTTGGAATGCTGGATTTTCGAGGCATTCCTTCTCTCTCTCTAATCTCTCGTTCAATTTTACCAACTTCCAATGCCCAAGCGGCAACATTCGGGTTCTCAGTGGCTACCTTCGGTATGTTAGCTCTGAGTTCGTCAAATTCATCGGCATACTGTGTTTCGATGTTTGCCATTGAGATGCCATTCACTCCTGCGATACCTTGAAAGGAATCCTGGAAATTTTTAGCCACTTGGTCCGTCGCAAATTTCGGCCAGCAAATTTGCTCTTGGATACGAGTATGTGTCCAATTAGATTTTCTGCACTCCACATTGTATTTTTCAATACTATTGTATTCTTTATATTGGGAATAGAGGCCAGTCTTAGCGGCTTCAAGCTGATTAAATAGGGTAAGAAATGGTTTTTTGCCGATTACAGTAATTTGCTTGATCGGTTTGCTTTCGTTATTTTCAGCTGTACCTGGTGACGTCGTATTTTGTCCGATAGCTGACATGGAGTAACACACAGACGCCAAGGTAAACGCAAAACATCTTGCCCAACTCACCTGATGTTTCTTCTAGCAAAAAGCATTAGTTTTTGTCTCTAGTCAAAGCCAAGCATCACCGTAAAAAAACAATAAAAGGCTTACCTAAAGCCAAGGTCCCCTAGAAAGTAACATGAGTGTTATGAACCAGGAAGCTCTGTCTTCACTACTTTGACAAAAGAATCAAACTGCATTCCAATAGGTGTACCACCTCGCCTAAAAATTCGCAGCTTATCAGCATTAGCGAAGGGGGCTCATTAGCAGTTTTTGCCTATTCTTATGTCAAAAAAGCGATTAGTCATGAAACAAATTAAGAGGGCACTTTTCCTGACACATAGATGGCTTGGCATCGTGATGTGTGCCTTTTTCTTCCTCTGGTTTGCTAGTGGTATTGTCATGATGTATGTGGAATACCCCGAACTCACCAGAGACGAGCGGCTGAAAAGCCTTCCCCTCCTAGATCCAGATTCGATAAAGCACTCACCTCACTCAGTAGTAGAAGGTCTCAATATACCGAGTGTCTTCTCGTCACTCAGTTTGTCAAGTGTACAGGGCCGGCCTGCCTATCACTTTGGGTCTCCAGACTTGGAGACTACGATAGTTTTCGCTGACACTGCACAGATATTCACGGGTGCAGATCGTGAAGGTGCTTTAGAAGAGGCAACGCTTTCAGGTTTCAGCAGATTAGGCTCTGAACCAAAATACGAAGGTTTGATAGAGATTGATCAGTGGACTGTCACCTCTTCACTAAACAGACATAGACCCCTGCATAAAGTCTCTTTGGGTGACCAAAAAGGTACGTCGCTTTATATATCGAGCCTCACAGGTCAAGTGGTTCGGGATACAAATCGACGAGAGCGATTTTGGAATTGGCTTGGCTCTACCATACATTGGATTTATCCCTATCAACTCCGCAAGCACAATGCATTATGGAGAGATGTGATTGTCTACCTTTCTATCCTGGGGCTATTTTCTATACTTACGGGCACAATAATCGGACTGATAAGGCTTCGGCCATTCAGAAAGTTTAAAGGCACAAGTGCGTCTCCGTATTCCGGCTGGATGTGGTGGCACCATATTTCCGGATTGCTATCCGTGATTTTTGTCTCGACATTTATGTTTAGCGGATTGATGTCAATGGGGCCTTGGGGTGTATTCCAATCCAGCTCGTCGGCACAGGACCAGATTTCAAATTATACCGGGCAATCGATTTTCCGGCTTACTTCAATTCCGGGAGTTCCATTGCGTTTGGAGCAGTCAAATTCGCCTTTAAAGGAAATAACATGGCATCACATAGACAGCGTTCCCTACTTGATTACGCACTATGAAAATGGAGACCGCAAAGCTGTTTTTAATGAATCCGATAATGAGGGTAATCTCCACTTGGTCGGCTTAATAAAAAAAGCAGCCGCGCAATTGCTCCCGGATAATCGATTGTTGTCTGTTGACATGGTTGACGATTTTGATGATTTTTACTACGAGCGACACAATAACTTCCGTCCATTACCTATCTTTCGCGCACGCTTCGATGACAGTGAATCGACTTGGTACCACATTGACTCTCAGACGGGCGTGCCAATAAGTCGTGTGACTGACGCGAGTCGGCGAGAAAGATGGTTATTCAATGGATTACATAGCTTGGACTTTCAAATTCTGTGGAATCGCCGGCCACTTTGGGATTTCGTGGTAATCCTTCTGAGTCTGGCGGGAATGGGATTTTCTGCAACGTCTATCGCCGTCGGCTTACGGTATTTGAGAAGTTGATCAATTTGCGCGCAGGTAGCTGTTGATATTTGTCCGTTTTGGTGTGGTTACTTAAGTTTGAGAAACTAACGACTCTGCGCTAAGCAGTGGAGATGAGGACGTCAAACAATGCTCAGACGATACCTAGAACAGCGCCACCTTGACCTAGACAGCGGCCGCAGTTGTTTAGCTTTGGAGCGTGAATACTGGCAAGCACTTGAAGACCTAACCTAAATATGGTCCGAAAGGAATACAATGTGTTTGCTTTTTTATTATGTGTTCTAGCTCAGTTGCGTATTTCAAAGTTTCGAGTAGTCACCAAACCAGCTGCACATAATTTTTCAATTCCGTTACTTATTCCAAATACTTCAGCCGACCCGACCGAAATAGATTTACCAGATGACACAGCGTGCCCACGGGCGATAAATGATTCTCCCATTGCTGGGGCTACTATTTTTGTCGTGAAGTCGATGGTTGAAAATGCCCAGCCAGAAGGTAGTTTGGTTCCAACTGCGCAGCAAGCTGCTATGTCCATTAGCATGCCTACAGGACCTGCCTGAAAAACACCTTTAGTGAAGGAGAGTTCCTCCCTGTATGGAATCACAATCTCCACGAAGCCAAGTTCAATTTTGGTGAATCTCATCCCAATGAAGTTCGCAATCGGCATTTTAAGTACCAAGTCTTCAATTGCTTCTTTAAAATTGGGGTTCTTAGGCATTCCTTCCATTTGTACTTCCTTGCATCCGATTTCAAATTCAATTCTGATATTGAGAAAAGCATAATATAACTTAAAACTAGTTTGTCCCCATACCTCCCTCTTACGCTTGATTGATTGCTTTATAAAAAACACAGGGACGTGCGTTTGAGAAAGTAGTGGACAGCCGTGAGAAGATAAATATAGTTATTTATACTACACGGCCTGAAAAAGAGGCTATTGAAGGGGAGGTAATTGAGCAATGCTCAGACGATACCTAGAACAGCGCCACCTTGACCTAGACAGCGGCCGCAGTTGTTTAGCTTTGGAGCGTGAATACTGGCAAGCACTTGAAGTCCTGGCCTATGAAGACGGCTGGAATAGCTGGCGTGATTTCTTCTACATGCGGGTGCTACCAGACAAGCCCACAGACATATCTTTGGCCAGTCATGTGCGAAAGATGGTGACTGTCTTTCTGTTAGATGAATTTGGTGAGAGGAGGTCTAGCGAGGGTACGGTTTATCCCGACCATGCAGGCTAGTGTGCTGATTTGTGGATAGAAATATGGTTTTATTGGCGGTTATTTCTAGTTAAAAACAAATGTAGATATCCGTCTGCGTAGCGATGTTAATATTTGCGATATTATTGGCGACAGCATGGGAGATTTATTGGACCTATCATGCATGTTGGATAGCTGCAAAGCAGAACGAGAGAAGAAAATTCCTATTTTTTCTAGTTTTCAGCCTGCTTGGAATACCTGAGATAATTTACATTCGCAGTAAACAGCAAATATGAAGAACCTTTTGGCTGCTCTGCTTATCTTCATGCTCTGCATTCTGGTTATTTCCTTCCTGCCGTTTACTCAGTTTGTTTAAGCATTGGTGAGAGCATCAATTCTAGCGTCAATTAGTTCTATAGTATTTTCCATCTCTCCAATCAATGGCCTCAAATAGCTTGCAGTCATGAACCGTGAAGTAAGATAGAAACCAACGAGTAGATTCTCAAACTGCTCGTTCTCTAGCAGCTCAGTGTTGCTGGTCTGAAATTGGCTTTGATTAATTTCCAAATTCGATACAGTGCTGCTAACAAAGGAGAAAATATTCCCATTGTCTTCTAGAAGCTCCATCAGTCGTATTCTATACCTTGCATGCTCTTGCTCTTGGAACCTAATCCTAATTAGTTCGCCATCCCAAGAAGCAATTTTTGACCTGATCTCTGTGGTAAATATCTCCAGCTTTCCTGAGTTTATAATGTCAGCAATAACGCCTGTTTGAGGTCTAAACTGGACTTCTTGAAATAGTACGCGGGCTAGAGAAAGATTGAAGTCATCTTCTATCAGTTCTTCCCGTTGATAGGCTTCCGCATACAAATTCGCTATTTGTAGAGCGTTAGACTGTTGGCTCTCAGTTAAATCAACCAGGTTGTTGAGCCGTTCTAAGTTGCTGCCATATTCTGCGAGCAAATCTATAAGATACTCTTGTTCCTGTAACTCGTCTTTCCTACTTTCATTCCAGTTGTTGATTGAAACTGCCACCAAAATACCTACAACTACCAGTATAAATTCAGCCAAGACATACATTGAGAACACACCCAGAGAATTGCCGGATGATGTCAACGAGCTTTTTTTAGCAACTCCGAGCATAGGTAATTTCCTATAAGTCTTTTCTTAGATAATCTGTAACCAAATCAGAGACAGACCTGAATCAGATGTATCTGGAAGCCTTGAAGCAGCTGTGTGATTAGTCCGTCGTTACTCGAAGACCGAAGCCAGCTGGGCCAATATCTGCGCAGGTATAACCATTTTCTTCGCAAATCGCTATCCGCTGCACTCCGCTCTGAGCATAAGCAGTCGGGAACAGCCCAATCTGATTGATAGTTTGAAGTGTTAGATTAACTGCAATAATTCCAAGCAATATTTTCAATGACTTATCGTTCATTGTTAGTACTCCAATTCAATTTGTTTACAATTAGGCTCGCCTTCTTCATCAACAGAGCAATAGACTATAAATTCGTCGTTTCTATACCAGACAGAGCCGTCGGGTGTAGCAACGACTGAGTTGATCCACGCATTTCCTTGGGTAGACACAGCAGGACTGCCGCCGCTCTCAAGTTCAATGCGAATTTCCTGCTCGTCGTCTTCCTGCGCTAGTACTGGTGTAGCAGATAGAATTACCGCTAGAGGTAAATATCTGAATTTATTTGTCATCGGGCTTCTCCTCTGTGTCGGGTGATTTAGTCGGTAGCAGCACACTCATTTGCCGCTCTAGTTCTTCTTTGCTGGCTCTCGCTTTGCGATAGGTGTCTTTTGCTATTTGTCTCGCTTCTTCAATCTCTCTAGGCACATTCGGTCGTGGCGGCACCATCCAGCCAGATTTGTGCATATCTTTGTCTGATTTAGTGTCGTTAGTCATATCGTGTTGGTTCCGCCATCAAATTCACTTTTTTTTCAAAATTGGCTTAAGCAAGTCTGGGAAGATACTATAACTATTCAAGTAGGCGAATCGGCCTCCCGCCCCCTTTTAACAGGGGCCACCATCCTCATCTATCTTGATCTCAAATCTGACTAGGGTAACGATGGGGTTTTGGAAAGGTTTAGTAACACTGAAGGTAACACCAGCAGCTTTTAAATAGAAATTTATCAATATTTATCAATGCTTTATTAAGCGATTTCAAGTCCCCCCGCCTCCACCAAACATCTGTTCAACAAGGACCCATAAAAGCTGATAATTCATGCACTTATTTCAGGGAACATTTGCTGTCTTTAGATGACCCATGTAAATAATGCTTAAAGATTATCTCGAACAACGTCATATCACTTTAGCTTCAGGCAGAAGTTCTATTCCACTTGAGCGTGAGTATTGGAAAGGGTTAGAAACATTAGCTTACGAACACGGTTGGCATAAGTGGCGTGATTTCTTCTATACGTGGGTGCTACCAAACAAGCCCACAGACATATCTTTGGCCAGTCATGTGCGGAAGATGGTGACTGTCTTTCTGTTTGATGAGAGAAGGTCTAGCGATGGAGTTGTTTAAAGACGTTGGCGGTCGACCACAGAAGAGCCTGAGCGAGCAGCAAGTACAGGAGGTCAGAGCGCTGGCCGGCGTACTCTCAAAGCAGCAACTAGCAGCCTATTTTAGTATGTGCGAGAACACGCTCAATGAAATCTGTAAGCGTCAGCCGGAGGTTTTTGATGCATACAGGCGGGGTAGAGCCGAAACATTGGAGGGCGAGGTTATCGAACGATTAAAACTCTGAGATTTTATTCGGCGATTTTAATCGACAATGGAGAGCCTGAATAAATAAGCAATTGGCTCTCGAGGACCGAGTAAGCGAAGTAAATTTTCAAGTCTGCTGACATTACGCCTAACGGTTCCATGATAAGCTCGTCAAATACCCTCAGATTTTCGATTCCTTTGAGAGGTCTAGGCTCGATGGAACCGATAAGATTGAGTGAAGCTAAGTCTAAACTGACGAATTGGCCATCCGCATTTAGCTGGAAAACACCGAGGGGGCCAGCATCTATAACAACATGAGTTACTCCTACTTTTCCGACGTGCTCACGCGCTATGTTGATTGTCCCCTCAGCCGTGATCAATTCCGTTGGTTTAAACGTAGTTTTGAAGCCCAATTCTATATCTTGTATTGCTCCAGCGAGGAACTTAGCCGAGTAGTATTCGCCATCTGATGATGCTGTAGGCAGCACAGGACGACTTGGTGAGAAGCTCTCATGTTGGTAGCGTATTATCTTCATTGCTCCAACCGCATCAGCTCCGTTTTCAACGTCTGACCGGTCTACTCCGCAGTGAACATTATAGATCTTTTCTGAAGTAATCGGGTCGGTGTATTCACAATCAGAACGAGAAGCATCTGAAAACCTTCTTATGCCCACTGCCCTTCCAAATTTTGACGGATAGGTCATTATCGTTCCAAATTTATCGAACAGAGCATGGCCAGTGGCCCACGGGAATGTGCCACTAATCCCTGCATCTTCTCCCAGAATTTCTATGGCCTGTTGCCTAGAGTGGCTCATCCCTAACAAATGGCCAAGTTCATGGGCCATGGTTTCTTCATCTATGCCAAATCCCCAATTTGAATAATGTATGAATGCGGTCCTCTTATCTTTCTGAAAGCCAAAATATCCTCTGTTGTTTGTTCCAGATACCGCCTGGCCAGCTGTTGGGTCATCTCCTCCATCACCATCAATGATTACGATGTAGTCTGCGCCTTTCAGCGATCTTATTTTCTCGCTGAACCTCCATTGCTTTTCCCCTTTTACACCATATTCAGATATTACTGTCTGTGTATCATTCCACCTTTGCTCTGGGGTGCAACGATCCTCGATACAATTGTTCTCGTAGTCTAGCTCTTCATAATGAACAACATTGAACTGTATTCCAGTTTTACTCTCAGCAAATATCTCATTCACTGTGGTGAATATATTGTTAATTTTTGTATCAGGATCAATATAGATATCTTCTTCAAAATTCTTAGTGTAAAGAACCGCTACATCAATACCCACATCCCTGTGGACACCAGATTTGTTATCAGCAGGATTCGATCCCAGGAGGTTTTCATTGAAATCGCCTATTCCATCATTGTCGGAGTCCGTTAAGACATCAAGAACCGGAATTGGTCCTGTAAAATATCCAGAATAGGAGTAATCAATAAATTCGTTCGTTACCGAATCATAAATCTGAAGATTAGGGTACGAAAGTCCGCCATAAGGAAGATCGTCATATTCAACTTCAGGTTTTAGTCGACTTTTAATCGATAGGGTCGCCTTTGAATACGCGGCGATTGAATCTATATTGCAGCGAGTCGAACCCAGCCTTTTCCATGGGTTTGTGTCTAGGAATATGCGTTCCTGACAATTATCCGGTAAGTCGATCAAATCCGAATGGCTCACGAAATATGACTCCACGTTCAAAGTCTCATCTGCGTAGGGTCCGAGAATATCAATGATTAACGGATTCGTTTCGGCTCCCAGAGGATTATTTATTTCGATTAGCCAGGCTAAGTCTTTGTCAATTTGAGTGTAGTAGCCATCTAATAAGTCAGCGGATATTGTTACAGTAACTACAGCTTCTTCAAGTGGAAAACGGGATCGATCTGTCGGAAAACTGCCTAATTCGCCGTTGTCGTGCACGTCATTAATCGGGGGAGGTGATTGCCAAATTTCGCTGTAAATCCAGCCGATATAGAGGGGTTGCTCTGGATGTTTTCTCGCTATTACTCTGAAAGATTCATCTCCAGAAATTATTGAGGCTGTGAAATATACCGAACCTGCGGTCATGGAAATCGCTTGAAGCACGGCGTTCGAGCTGTCTGTCGCATGCCAACCTATATCACCGTTCGGAAAGTTAAGGGTGTCCGTAATCTGGAAGCCAATAGAGCGAACAGAGCTTAGCAAGGTTTCAATTTGCTCATTTTGTTCGAGCGAATCAAGGTATGCCGAATAAATCTGTATTGGCAAAGCTGCAAAAGTATTATTCGGCGCCTCTATTGAGTACAGTATCTCAGCATACTCTGCTTCGTCGGCTAACTCCCAAACCGGATCAGCTAACGTATATCCTGAAATGCACAAAAGATTTATAAGAAAACTCGAACGCAAAAGGAGAGTTATTTGTTTGCTAAATTGCGCCATTGGCCGGAAGTTAGTTTCTAAGAAATACACATCTTCGAGAGTTGCTGTCACGATATCGAATTGTAAAATCTAAAGAGAGGGAGATGCAACGGTGCTCAGCCGATACCTAGAACAGCGTCACATTGACTTAGACAGCGGTCGTAGTTTTTAGCTTTGGAGCGTGAATACTGGCAAGCACTTGAAGTCCTGGCCTATGAAGAAGGCTGGAACAACTGGCGCGATTTCTTCTACATGCGGGTTTTACCAGACAAATCCGAAGACATATCTTTAGCCAGTCATGCGCGGAAGATGGTGGCGGTCTTTCTGTTTGATGAGAGAAGATTTAGCGATGGAGTTGGTTAAAGGCGTTAATAGCATTCCACAGAAAAGCCTGAGCGAGCAGCAAGCACAGCAATGTCGAGATCAGAGCGAAATAACTTGAATGAATTTCTAAGATGGTGGAGGACGATTAAGTGATAAAAAAAATGAATACGATGCTAGCAGTATTGACATTCACTCTAGTCCTGCTAAACGCAAGAAGCATAGAGCAGATAGACACCAAAGCGGACATTATCATTGATGAATTGTCTTATGTATCCAGTTTGACAGTCGCTCAAAAACGAGAACTTGAAAGACTGGTGCTTTCTACAAACGAATAAGGAAAATTCATGTAAATATCAGCGATCCATGGAGTTGTTTCACTTATAGTAAATGTTGGTGTCATTGCGTCTACAGTATTTCTTGGTCTAGAAATGCAGTAAAGTACAAATATGATGCAATCTCAAATAAGGAATTCGATTGTTGACCATCAATTGTCATTCTACGAAAGAGTTGTTGACCATAAAGACTTTGCCCAAGCTGCAGCCGATTTCAGGCTGGATGCAAACGCATATGCCGAAGGCACAGCGGAGGATTTTTAGTATAGATTAAGGATAATCTCGCAGCTACGGATGTGGGAGAATGAGTTCTACCAGTATCAGGTAGGACTTTATGATTCAGATGAGTTTGAACCAAAAACAATTGTATGGAGAAGGCAAATAGCTATCGCTTCGACCGAAGCAGTGTGGAGGCGTAGGGAAGACTCATTTGCTCCAAATTTTAGAAATTATTTAAATGGAATAATAGCTGAGATGCCATTGTAGGTTAGGAGAACTCGAGGCTTATGAAAAAAGTTAGCTTAGATACATGGATTCAGCTTATCGGAATGCTAGGAGTGTTAGGTGGTTTGATGTTTGTTGGCTTAGAAATGCAACAAACCCAAAATATAGCTATTGCCGGACAGGCGCAGGCTCGAGCGCAAATGAGCTCAGCCAGTATTCTCGCAGCTGTAGAAGCTGGTATAGATTTTTATGGCCAAAAAAGCCGTTCAAATATTCAACTTTCAGAGGAATCAATCCAACAACGGAACTATGCAAATCTAGCCTATATACGCATCGAAAATGATTACTATCAGTACCAACAGGGTTTGATGAGCGAAGAGGTATGGCAAAGGAAGCTCCTTTCAGTTATTGGCTGGTATGAGAACTGCAACATCTGGGAAATTTGGGAGCGACGTAAACAATATTTTGAAGATGATTTAGTTCGACAGATAGAGGGTTCAGGAGTCGCATGTCTACAGTGAAACATAGATGCTAACGGGCGCGCGATGGTACGGGAGAGTTGCTGGGGTATGGAGTTTATACAGATCTCAAAAACTCCTAAGGCACAAGGTGCTGTAAGTCATTGATAGGTGTATACAAATATATGCACATATCCTAAAGGCTCAGAGTTATTGATAGCCGTAATGCATATATGAAGAATCTTTTAGCTGCTCTCCTTGTCCTCATGCTCTGCATCCTGATTATTTCCTTCCTGCCGTTCACTCTCTTTGTGTGAGTCCTTCTCTGGGCCGTAAGGCTTAGGAGGAACCATCCAGCCAGATTTGTGCATGTCTTTGTTTGATTTACCGCCGTCAGTCTTCACTACACGAGTCTGGCAAGGTATTGATTATTTCGTTGAATCCAGAAGGAAACCATCTCATCCTAAAGTCAATAAGCACTCTCATGTCACACTGGTTATAGAAAAAAAAGAGAGCCTGCAACTTGGCGTCCCAAACTGCCTCCGTCATCAAGCCTTGGTTGTACTGAAAATAATCATTCTCATAATTAAAAAGATGTGCGTGATAGTTGTTGCGTCGAACTACTTCAGCCTGAGTTAGCTGCTCACTAGCTTCTGAATTAGCTTCGTAAACTGTGGATTGCCAGTCGACACCGGCTTCATTATTAGAGCCAATCAAGTTCAAGAAAGCCGCAATCCTCTCTTGTTGCTGCTGAGCTTGGGCTATCCTTTGCGACTGTCGCAACTCTAATCCGACGAATATAAGCGAGCCAATGACGCCAAGAACTCCAAACAAATTTGCGACACCAGAAAAAGAAATTGCGCTAGAAAATTTTGAAGACATATTCCCTCCGATTCATCAGTCTCGATTCATAGATTATCTAGTTAGGATAGGATAGCTATTTTTTCAAATCAGCTCTCGCAAATTTGGGTTGGTACTATTACTTAAAAAGGGCGTGAGCCGCTCCCCCGCGTCTGATGATTGGGGTTACCCTATAGGGATTTTGAGAGAATTATTGTTGATTTTTTTGCACCTAGATATGCATAAAACACGCTGAAGCCAGCAAATACATGCGCTACGGATCATCTTTCGGTAGGTTTCAGTTTTGAAAAGCAAAAGGGATTTGGTGCGAATGCTATTGAAGCCTTGGAGATAATGACTCTAACTCAGCAAACCAATTTTCAATTACTGTGAGCGTGGTCTCGCCAGTGTAAGAGAATTCCTGAAACTCTGAGTTCCCGCCACCGGCTGTAGACAATATGATGAAATTGTCAGAAGAGGCGTCATGAACATAGCCAGGGAAAGTAAGGTGGTTTTCTACTATCGAGTGCTCAAAAAGAAATTCTGGGTTTTTCAGGTCAATGAACGCACGAGACTCCGAAAAAATCTCTTCGTAACTTGCTGAAAAAAACCGATTCCCTGACCTGAAAAATATTTCTTTGCTATCTTCCGACCAGACTGGACTAACGGCATCTAGGGCACTTACTTGAAACTTCCCGCCTGAAATTTCTGGGTAAGGACGCACGTAAATTTGATTGGAGCCAGACTCGTTGCTCACGTAAGTTATCCATTTACCGTTTGGTGATACTTCAAGTCTAGACCACCAAACATCTTCAACATTCGGCGTAACATCAATTTCTGAAATCGTCGTCTCTTCTTCACCAGAGAGGTCAATTGAGTAGTGCAAACCCTGCCCTATCTGAGCTGCGCCAGAAAAATAAAACAGCCTACCATCTGCCTGCGAGACTGACATAAGTTGCGTGGCCGCTCCTGAAAATAACTCCGGGTCTGCCAAAAATGGCGCTGGCGCAGAAGAACCATCCGCAACTAAATTCCAAATGCCGTTTAAACCGCGTGTCTCAGAAAAAACATTGAAAAAAATTGTAGAGGAATCTGCCCATCTTGCTCTTACTGAATTTCCATCAAAAGTTCTGCGGCCCGGAATTGCTTGATCAAGGTTGTAAACCCATATATCTGACTCGGCGTTCTCATATCTCGTAAACGATAGCTGAGAGCCATCTGGCGAAATATCTAGCTGGCCGATTCGGCCCGAAGTATCGAGAGTGGAGACAATCTGGCCTGCACGTGTCAGCACGTCCAGTTTGAGTTCAGCGGTGGCAACGGCTACATCACCTCCTTCCAGATATACCAACCTGCCCTGGTCTGAGAACGCATAGGCTGCACTTCCGAGGATACCGTTAGTCTGGACGTTATCGACTACTTTAGTTTCCGGGCCGACTGTTTGTCGCATATCGAGATCAAAGGGAACCGCCCACAGGGAAGAGTCTCTCATGAAAACAATATGACCAGTCTCAGCAACATATCGAGCATTAACCGCATTTGTGATTAGCTCAGTAGCTTGAGAGCTCTCTTTATCGAACAGTAGAATCACCGATTCTGAATTAGCCACATTAGATGCGGCCGATACCATTATGGTTTTTTTGTCTGGCAGCTGTTGTGGCCAGCGGTAAACTAGCGAGGTGTCAAGTTGGTCGAACCCCTCGACTACAGAACGCTCCCCTGAATCTAAGCTCATTTGCTCAACAAAATCGTCGCGGCCAGTGAAGGTAAGCGAATCACTCAAAAGATGGTAACCACTAGTTCTGCCAAGGGTAGTACTCAAGATGTCTTGGGACGCCCCCCCCGCCACACGAACTCGTTTAAGGATCCCGGAGTCAAAGTATGCAACCCATTCGCCATTTTCTGAAAAATTCAGTATTCCGTGTACATCTGTTGCCCATCTGTATTCAGCAAGCTTATTAGTAGATCCATTTCTTAAAAGGTCTCGCACAAAGACTTCACCAGCGCCATCAGCATTCTTCGTAAAAGCGACATATCGTCCATCTGGTGAAATCGCTATTTCTGTACTAAGCCCCCACTCACTTGTACCGGTGTCACCAAGGTTAAGTTCAAACCTAGGGCTTTGTGCCTCATCATGCGCGGTTGATCCGGCTGAAATTAATTCAGTGCGCTGCTCTCCTGGTTCAAAATCGAAGATATAAGGCGATATGTAAAAGGCGAACAAGGCTATCACTAGTACGATTGGAAGCCCCATCCAAAGCGATTTTTTGGCTTGGTGTTTGGTTATGGGAGGATATGGAGAGGATCTATTCTCTGGTTGAGAATCTGCTCGTTCGATTTGAGTATTAATATCAGAAGCCCATGCGATAACACAGGCTATTGGGAAGCCGACTAGCATAATGAAGAGGATAGTCTGCTGCACCCACACTGGTGCGCCAATCGTTGGGAGGATAGCCTCCTGGGCTTGAAGGAGGAACCAACTTAAAGCAGCGTATGCTGCGGCGACTTTGGCTACATTACGATGCTTGAACTTTTGCCAAAATTCGTTCATTCCGATTACCTCAACCCCCTCATTAAACAACTATCCGAATGAGTTTGATCAAAGTCCAGATGAAAACCAGACTATGGTCTGCAGTTCGCCTCATAGCTTACAGGCTATAATGAAAAATTTGGAGCAGGAAACCACTTTTTTTGGACTCAGCTCATGCAAAAGTGGGTTGATAAAATCAGCCTTACAAGTGCACATAACCCCTCCGGTCCCCTATTTACTGAGGCCACCCTACTCGTCAGTCTTGATTTCAGATAACGCTGGTGGATCGATGGAGCTTTGGAAAGGTTTGGTAACACTGAAAGTAACAGTAGAAGCTTTAAGATAATTATCTTTTGTACAATTCAGTAGCTCATGAAATCATTTCAACTCCCCCGCCCCCACTTAATCACATTCCAGACACGATCATTGTCTGGGCTTTCCTGAATCTCATATCTCACTCGGTCGACCCAATGCTTTGCCGTGGCATCCTGAAGCAACTGAGTGCATCCTCTGGAGGACTCGAACGGTAATTAACTCACCATAGAAGCAACGCCGGCTCTATAATTGGTACAGCAAGAATCACAAGCGCGTCCGTCTTGATCTTGGTTCTTCAGTCTTGTTCATCGACTGATGAAATTGACTTTGGAAACAAGACTTAATACGAACTGATTCGATACAACAGGGCGCAATCGCCATCTGATAACGTTGTCTGCTTCGGTCCAACACAAGGCTTAGTTGCCGGCATATACCAACGGACTGAAAGAGAGTGTTTACCGCTTCGTGAGCTTGAGAATTTCTCTATTCTAACGCGGACCTCGCCACACGACGCTTTTACCAATCCCGCAGGCGGTTTCGAAACTGACAACAGCGATTTCTTAATCGGTTTATCCAACCCTGCTACTCGATCCAAATTTCACGAACGTCGACCGTAACCAATGTAGCTGTTTATATTCGATTCGCAGCATGCCCGGGCTGAATCTGCTATTAATACCGTTGCCAGTTCGGCTCCAAAAACGGGTTCTTGCTTTCTCAGCGGCCTGCAGTCGCGGACGATATCGCAAGCCGATGGATCGATTTTAATCATAAGGACCACGCTCACGAGATCGCGTGCTCAAATTTGAAAGTAACCGGGCACACTACCATATCATTACTCAGTTTATTTTCATCCAAACCATCAAAAACGGCCGCCGCAATCTACCTGAGTGCGTTAACTTCAGCGCTGTTCAGCTCTGTCGCATCAGAGCCCGGTTTCCGCATAATTGACATTGGCCATGCTCAGCTCAATGTCGCCGAGTGGCTTCCCGCCGATTCCCGTGACGAATTGATTCTCGCCTTGCCGGGAAGCGGAGGGGACTATTCCCGATACCAGCGCCTTGCGCCGCTGCTGGCAGAAGCCGGCTACCACAAAATCGTCATTAATCAGCGCGGCATCATGGGCAGCTCGGGCAATCTGGAGGAATTGACCCTCAGTGATCTGGCAGCTGACGTCATTGCCATTGCCGATACTCTACAGGCAGAAAAATTCCACATGATGGGCTGGGCTTTCGGCAACCGCACTTCTCGTATGCTGGCCACCGAGTATCCTGATCGTGTTGCCAGTCTGACGCTCATTGCGGCCGGCGGGCTGGTTCCTGCTCTGACTCAGCCCGGTGAACTCTCGCGCCTGCTTGGAGAAGCCGATCTGCCGCTGGCCGAAAAAACCCGGCTCGCAAGGCGCACTCTGTTTTCCCCTGCAACCGACGACTCGCTCTTGCAGGATTACGCTACAAACCTGCGCTACTGGCCTAACGCGCATCGCGCCCAGAGAAATGCAAACATCAACACACCGATGGAACAGTGGTCTGCCGGTGGTGAGGGGCCAGTGCTGATGGTCATGGGTGAAGACGATTTAACCGCTCCGGTTGAAAATAGCCATCTAATGAAGCAGCGCCATGGCGAACGCCTCGAACTGGTCATCATCCCTGAAGCCGGCCATGTCGTCGGTCTGGAGAAACCTCATGAGGCACTCGCCGCCATTGTAGGCTTTCTGGCTCGAAACCCAGCGCACTGAAGCTGCGGCAACGTCGACCTCTGCAGCACTGGACTCGTCATGAACGGACCGGTCCAGCTCATGATCGGGCTGTCATGATCCAGTGTGTTAGTTTTATCGTTTCTCAAGCATGCAGCTAAAAGTTACCTATGACAATGTCGCGCGGACGCTGGCCGTTCGGACAGGCATCTTGTTGATCGTTGCCGGATTCGCCCTCTTCATAGGCTGCGCTGCAGGCGCACTCCAGTTTTCAACTTTCGAAGTTGCTGGGCATTCCGGGATACGTTCTTTAGCGGGGCTGGCCGTTTTCGGCTGTATGCTGGCTGCTTTAGGATCACTTGAGTAGGTAGAACAAATCATGTTGAAACAAGCGGACGTTTTCATTCTCCTCGCGGTGGGTATCTCTTTCGCGGTGTCGGGTTTTCTCTGGTTCTCTGGCCAAAGAGAAGAAGGGCTATTCACCGCTGTATGGGTGCCCTCGATTCTTTGCTTTGGAATTTACTTCAAACTGATAGTAATCGGAGCGAAACAAAAATGAGCGACCAAATTCTTCTCGGAATCGCGGCGCTGGTGTTCACTCTGATGATTACTGGCCTATTCCTGACCCTGCGGAGCGCCGGTAATTGGCAGGACCCTAGCCAGGATAAAGACAGCTTGCAATAAGCAGGCCTCGGACAACGCCATGAAATACTCCGTTTTCGAGATCGGCGAAAAGGCGATTCTGCTCTTCATCGGAATCGGGGCATTCGGTGCGGCAGCCTTACAGATTGCCGAAACCTTCCGTACGCTCAGCTTTGAAATCGAGCAGCTGTTTATTCTTTTTATCTATGCAGAGGTCATCGGCATGGTCGGAGCCTACATTTCTTCGTCACGAATACCACTGACTTTGCCCATTATCATCGCCATTACCGCCCTGTGCAGACTGATAGTCATGCAAAGCAAGGAAACCGAAGCGCTGGTGTTGATTAGCGAGTCGGCCTCGATTTTGCTGCTTTCCGGCGCGGCCTACATCATGTCCCTCAAAGGCAAGATCAGCCTTGAAAAGCTGAAGGAACTGCAGAATCACGATCCCTCCTGATGGTTGGGTGACGCCCGCTGCGCGAAAATGCCTTGATCACCCCACAGGCCGCCCATATTGATGCTCCTGCAGAAATTCGGCTGCACTTTACCGACAGGAATTACAGGGCTCTGGGCGCTGCACCCCGGCAATCTGAGCACAGTGATTACACGTTATAGGGGTATCCCAACGACACTACACAGCCCGCTGATGCGGCAAGCCATGGAGTAACCTTTGTTCCTGCGCCATCACAGCCCCTGTTTACGCTTTTTTACCGGCCTCCATCCGGTTTGCCTGATTATCCTGCTTGGCCTCGGGCAGGCTGCCAGCGCCCAGAGCCCTGAAGACGAATCACTGGAAGATTCAACGGTCGTTTTTGAGGCGGAATTCTTCAAACAGTTTCAGCCGGTTTCAGTCAACGACATGATTGACCGCATCCCGGGCATCGGTCTGGCGCTCGGGCGCGGTGGCGGGGGCGGCCGCCGAGGTCTTGGCGGTGGCGGCAACGAAATTCTGATCAACGGCCAACGAATTACCGGAAAATCAAACGGCAGCCGCGATCAGCTGCGCCGCATAGCGGCCAGTCAGGTGCGATATATCGAGATTATCCGCGGGACTTCCGAGGAGATCGACGTCAGGGGGGGCAGTCAGGTCATCAACATCGTTCTGGTTGAATCAGCCTCACGCTCCAGCCTTGCGGCTGAAATCAACGCCGATCTGATTCAGGACGGCACCGTGGCTCCGGGCGGTCGATTCTCCTACACCGGCCAGAGCGGCCAGTTCAACTATCTTTTTGCTGTCGAATCAGAGCCCAGATACCGGGCCAACGACACCTTTGAGGCCAGCCGTGATCCGGATGGCCAGCTACTTGAGGTCCGTGAAGAACGCATCATTCGCGATCAGAACGATCTGCAGGCAAGCATGAACCTCGGCTATCAGTTTGAAAACAGCATTGTCCAGTTCAACGCGCTGCTGGGACAGACGAACCCGCCCACCGACGTCAGTCGGACCATTACCGATTTTCGCGGCGACACGGTAGACCAGCGTAAGGTGCGTGAAGGCAATCAGTTTGATCGCGATAACTGGGAAATTGGCGGTGACTACGAATACGATTTCAGTTCAGGCGCCACCTTTCGTGCGCTGTTTCTGGTCAATGATGCCGAAAGCGATTTTGTTCGGGAACGTTTCGATGTGCTGGACATCGGTGACGACAAAGACCTGTTTCTGAGAAGTATGGGCAGGGACCGGGAGCGTATCATCCGGACCAGCTATACCTGGGATCTTGTTCCGGAACAGGCTCTTGAACTCGGAGTTGAAGGGGCACAAACCATTCGCAACAACGGATTACTGGTCGGCTCGCGCTATGGCAGCAGCGCACCTTCAGTGGCTACCGGCAACCTGCCTGCCACACAACTGGACAATGCCTTTTCCGAAATCGAGGAGATGCGCTATGAATACTTCGGTATTCACAACTTGCAGCTCAGCGAACGCATGGCGCTGGAGAGCCAGTTGATTTTTGAAGATTCAACCATCACGCAGTCAGGAGATGTCAATAATGCGCGCAGCTTCAGCTTTCTGAGACCGCGCGTGGACTACCGATTCGACATCACGCCAACCATGCAGCTCCGGGCCACTGTTGAAAAGGAAGTCTCGCAGCTCAGTTTTTCTGATTTCAGCCTGTCGCAGGACAACAGCGATGATGATCAGAACATTCAGGGCGGCAATCCGGACGTCGTTCAGGAGCAGACCTGGCGCTACGATGTGAACTTCGAATACCGTCTACCGGAAGGGCTTGGGGTCATCAACACCCAGCTGTACTATCGAGATATCGAGGATGTCATCGGCCAAATCGATGTCTCCGCCTCGGAAGAGAATCTGCTGTCCGCCCGCGGCAATATCGGAGATGGCAAAAGATACGGTATCAATGTTGAGGCCAGCTCAAAATTGACTTACCTCGGCCTGCCAACTGCGCTGGCGACCCTCCGAATGGGCGTGGGAGACTCGTCTGTCGTCGACCCATTTCTTCTGCGTGAACGTCGGATGCGTTATCCTGGACGCTGGTCTACCCGCATCAGCTTTCGCCACGACTATCAGCCCTGGAACTTCAGCTACGGCTTGAATTACAGCTGGTCTGATCAACAGGGGCTGCAGCGCGTCAACTTTGATCTATTCGATACGGAGCGCGATTCAGAAGAGTACAGCCTATCGTTTTTTCTGGAAAAAAGGGCCTTCAATGGCGTAACCTTCCGATTTGATGTTCAAAATGCCAATGACAAAGAGAACTGTCGCGTACGTACCCGCTACGATGGTCGCATCACCTCCGGCATCATTGAAGAGATAGAGAATTACTGTCGCACTGAAGGGGTTCGACTTGCCTTTCGGGTCAGACACACATTCTGAGCGACAGCACGCTACCTAAAGTCCCAGGCTCGAGCAGCGCTTGCCGGCAAAGAGATGAGCAACAGAATTCACAGGGAGAGCCGCATTGCTGACAGCGCTTGAAACGACTTCTCTGGCGATCTGGGTCGGAGAATCTCTCTGGGCCTATCCTGCCCTGCTCGCCGCCCATATCGTCGGCCTCGCCATCGTAGTCGGGCTGCTGAGTATGCGAGATTTGAAACTGCTTGGCTTTTTCGTACAGGTGGATTTCCGGATATTTTCTGATCTGATCCCGCTGGTTATCGCAGCATTTTGCCTGAATGCCCTGTCGGGCTTTTTGTTGTTCAGCTCTCAGGCCAATTATCTGGCAGGCAGTGTCCCTTTTGTGGTTAAGCTCGTCTGTATAGCCGTTGGACTGGGCTGCGCGTTTGGCTTACAGAGGCGTAGACTAAAATTATTCACTGACGGCGCCTGGGCACTGACCCAAGACTTATTGACGCGGACGCTTGCTTGCCTCTCCCTTTCAGCCTGGACCGGTGCCATCGTCGCCGGCCGACTGATCGCCTATCTCTTTTAGTCTCATGTGGTCTTATCTCGCGAATTTTGCCGACGGCAGCCCAGCCAATCTGTGGATTCAGAACACTTATTGGCTTTGGCCGGTGATGGAAATCATTCACTTTCTGGGACTGGCGCTGCTGTTTGGCGGATTGCTGGTCGTTGATCTGCGCATGGCTGGCCATCTCACGGGAGTGACACCGGTTTCCACTCATCAGTTACTGCCGCTGGTACTGCTGGGCTTTGCTCTGAATCTCCTTACCGGAATCCTTTTCTTTTTTGGCGACCCGGGCCGCTATTCAATCAACATCGGCTTCCAGCTCAAGATGATGCTGATCGGCCTGGCCGGCCTCAACGCGCTGTTCTACCACTGGCGCGTCAGTCCGATGCTGGTGACCTGGGACGAGACAACCACACCTCCCCGACTGGCAAGGTGCGTAGCTTATGTGTCACTCGCCTGCTGGTTTGGGGTGCTGCTCACTGGCCGCCTGATCCCCTACGTGGGGACCGGCTAACCACGACTGTTGAGATCAGTCGTATTTGGAAGGATAAAAGCGGACGGAAGTCCGGGAGGCTTCAGGGTCACAGTCATAGGGCTGCAATCGATAGTCCGGGCCCGAGGGTAACCATCTGGTTGTGTATGAGGTTGGCTCCTGAAGGAACATCGGATCTTCGACGGTCAGCGTGAGCTTGAGTTCCTCACCTTCTCGCCAGTAGCGTTCTGTCACGACTTTCTGTGCAGAGGAGGGAATGCCGTTGTAGTCATCGAACCCGGCAATGTCAAAGACGAAATGGGTTGTTGTGACATACAGGGATCCATCTTTGTAGTAACCGACGGAAAATCCCTGCAGGCTGAAATCAGTCGCCTTGGGTTCCCGCCCATCTAGCCACACGGTTCTCAGCTGATCATCTTTCTCGTAGCGGAACAGCACCCGATCCGGCCACTGGGTGACCTGCATTGCATAGGGGTCGTACTGAATGGCCGGCGAGGACGCCGGCTGGCAGTCATACTTCGGCGCCATGGTTTCTTCCCAGACTTCCTGATATGCCAGAGCACGCGCATTGAGCTTGGGAAAATTATCTTCACCCCAAGGCACATCCACACCGTTGACAGGACGCACACTGAACCCCCCGTCCCAGATGCCGCTCAGGTCTGGGATGGCCTCGTCATTCTGTGCGCTGATCCAGGAAGCATTGAAGATACAGGTGCTGAACAGCAGGACACCGCCAGCCAGTTTTTCGGAAACTTTCATGTGTGGACCTCTAGTTACTGTCGTCTTCACGAACGCGACCGCCCTCCAGAACGGGTCGACCGTCTTCGCGTGTCATGCGCACGCAGCAAAGGCCGTTCGTGCCCTCAGCCCGAGATCGATTTCCCGCGACATTCACAGTCATGCCCACTGCGAGCGTTTCCGGCGTCCATCCGACCCGACGCAAGCTGACCGGCGCACCAAGTTCAACCTGCCACTCTACAGCGTTTCCGACCTCATCAGGGACGTCCAAAAAGAGAAAAGCATGGGGGTTTCGAAAAACGAACCGGGTAATCGTGCCGCTGATCTCGACACGGTCTTCGGGGTCATAAAACGGTGCACTGGCGTGATGGGCAATAACCGGCGCACCGATCAGAACCACTAGAGCAAAACCGGAGGCAATCAGTACCTGGCGATTCATCAATATTTTCTCCTGTTCGACATTCCGGAAAGCCTGCTTACGCCAGAGGCTTGATCCGGAATCTGAGCTTTGAGTGAGTCCGAGGACTCGTGTTTTTTTGGCATCGGCTACACGCTCCGGCTCGCCCTGTAGATCTGCTGCCTTCGGCTCTACTCTGCGCAGTCCAGTGCAAATTTATGCAATCAGGGTCAGTCTGTCAGATACCTCAGCACAGAGTATGGCGTATCTTACAGGCAGTCAATTCGCCTTCGAAGCAACGTTCACACCGACCTCTAGTCGCGAGTCAATTCCACCGGCTGTCCATGTGGTGTCGCCAGGTAAGCCTCTCTCCAGGCCTGCACTCTTTGCGCCAATTCACCGGCCCCTGACAGACCCTTGGCGATGGCAAGCTGTTCAAGCGCAGCCAGCCAGTGCTGATAGTAGCTGTCACGTCTGTCTTCTTTTTCTTCTATTCGCTCACTGATCTTTTCACCCGCGTCTTCAGCTACCGCCTCACTCACCCGTTGAACGACCTCCTCCACGCCGCCCGGAAGCAGATCCCGGCGGATCGCTTGAGCCAGGGCGTCAGACCACTCGTCCCAGCTGAAAACGCCGCTTTCATGCAAGGCAATCACAAGACTGAAGGCCTGTGCTTCCCAGGGCTCCTTGAAAACCGGCTCACCGTTTTCGGTGTGTTGGTCGGGAAAGAGCGACATCAGCGAATCTCCTCGAGATAAGGCTCCCACAGATCAACATAAACCGATTGGGAAGAAGATTCTGAGCCCCACAATTCAGTTCCTTCGAAGCGGACGCAGTAGAGATGCGCACCAGCTCGCTGCCCCGTGGCATTCTGATCTGGATAAATATGCGTCCCATGGTGGTCCACCACGGTTCCACTTGCACCCTGTACATAGGTCGGCGCGCGCGTGTGGCTAACCCGCTGACATCTCGCGACTCGAACGCGGTCCCCGGAGCAAAACCGGGGCTCTGTCGCATCAGGCAGCAGCGTCGGTCCCCCTGTGCGCAGAATTTTCCGGGCAGCCGCCGCATCAGGCACCCTAAAGCATTGCGCATCCTGTTCAATTCGCGCCACCAGATCTTTTTCCGCAAGTAACTTTTCCAGACCTACCAGCCAGTTTTCGTAGTAGCTGTGCTTCAGATAGTCCGCAGGGTGCTGGCGCTCGCGGGCATGGCGTGATTCGTCAATGTTCCACTGACCCAGCATGCCTGTTGCCAACGTGAGCGCAAAAATTCGACGCTCCCATTCCGCGTGGAAGAGCGGCTCTTCGCTTTCCGGCTCAGCATTCACAGAGCCAAACCCCTGACGGCCACCCAGATCATGGCCATCGTTCATTTGACCTCCTCCCTGTGCCGGACCAGTTCGACGCCAATCATGCTGTTGCGAGTCACCAGAGCCAGCAACTGCGACTCGCTCCAACCCTCGGTGCCAGATGGCCGCTCGGGCAGAACCAGATAGCGCATCTCGGAGGTAGAGTCCCATACTCGGATGTCCGTGTGCTCCGGCAACTCCGTGCCGAATTCGGAAAGCACCGCGCGTGGCTCACTCACCGCTCTGGCCCTGTAAGGCGCTGATTTGTACCACACGGGGGGCAGCCCGAGCAGTGTCCAGGGATAGCATGAGCATAAGGTGCAGACTACCAGATTGTGAATGTCCGAAGTGTTCTCAACCACAGTAAGATGCTCTCCCTGTCGGCCAACATAACCCAGATCTGCGACCGTTGCGGTCGCGTCCGCCAGCAAGGCCTGTTTAAACGACAGATCCGACCAGGCCTTCGCCACCACGTGCGCTCCGTTTTTCGGGCCGACCTGATGCTCATAGGTCTCAATGATGGCGTTCAAAGCATCCTGCTTCACCAGTCCTTTTTCGAGCAGCAGGCTTTCCAGCGCTTTTGTGCGAAGCTCGAGATCCGAGGGCGGATCGGTATGATCGTGATCGTGTGACATAGCTGACAGACCCCTCACTGTTTACCAGAGGGTAACAGGCATCCAGCCCGTCACCCGCAGATCAAGGTTGTCACACCGCAGCTCCTGACTCAAGCCGGGCGCGGGAGCTGTCTGTGACTGACGCTAGCATATATGAACTGAAGCAAAACAAGCCTTGCAAGCCGCGAGCATTGCTCCCACCATACTGCGTTGATACCAAGCACTCTCGCGATCCGGTAGATTCGACTGCAACAACGAGCAAAACCATGACCCGCCCCGTTCTGATTACCGTAGCCCCCAACGGCGCCCGAAAACTCAAGCAGGATCACCCTGCGCTACCCATTTCACCCCAGGAACTGGGCGCCACGGGAGCCTCATCATTGCATGCAGGGGCCGCCATGCTCCATCTTCATGTAAGGGACAAGGCGCTGCAGCATAGCCTCGACCCTGAACTGTATCGTGCGGCTATGGCAGAAATCAGACGTCAGGCAGGCTCGGAACTCATCATCCAGATCACCACCGAAGCGGTCGGAAAGTTTCAACCCGAGGAACAAATCGAGAGTGTGAAGCAGACCCGGCCGGAAGCGGTCTCGCTGGCCATTCGGGAGCTGATTCCCGAGCCCATCTACGAGTCAGCGGCGGCAAAATTTTTCCAGTGGCTGTACCGGGAACGTATCGCACCGCAGTGGATTCTTTATGACCAGAATGACATCGAAGATTTTAAGTCATTTTGCGCCAGAGGGCTTATCCCCGATGAGCTGGTACATGTGCTGCTGGTGCTTGGCAGATATCATCAATCTCAGCAGTCAGACCCTGCCGAACTGGAAAAGCTGATTCCGCATTTGGACCCGAACTGGCTTTGGTCAGTGTGCGCTTTCGGTTCTGCAGAAGGCCGGTGCATGAATAGCGCAGTGGCGCTGGGCGGGCACTGCCGCGTAGGTTTTGAGAACAACCTCGAGGTATCAGCCGGCAGACTGGCGGATTCAAACACCGAATTGGTCGAGACCACTGCGCAGGCGATCATAGCCTCAGGCCATACTATTGCCGATGCCGGGACAGCCAGAGAACTCTTCCAGATCTCGCGGCACCAGTAGAAAGATCCACCGATCAGTGTGGGCGAACAGAAAACCGGTAGCCCGCACCACGAACGGTTTGAACGAGCTTGGCATAATCAATCGCGGTGCTTTCGATTGAAGATAAAGCCTTGCGCAAACGACGAATGTGAACGTCAATCGTACGCTCTTCAAGGTAGACGTTGCCGCCCCAGACAGCATCCTGAATATGATCCCGACTGAACACCTTTTCCTGATTCAACATAAAGAACTTCAGCAGCCGAAACTCCGTCGGCCCCATTTCAACAGGCTTATCTTCAATCGAGATACGATGACTGGTAGGGTCAAGCAGCAGGTCAAAGACCTGCAACGCTTTGTCTTTTTGCCGGCCGTTGGCCCGGCGCAGAACCGTTTTGATACGCGCTATCAGCTCACGCGGTGAGAAAGGCTTGGTGATGTAGTCATCAACGCCTTCACTCAGACCCTGAACTTTGTTGTCCTCAGTGGCTTTGGCTGTAAGCATGATGATGGGAATGTTTGCCGTAATTTCGTCACGGCGTAATCGGCGAGCTAATTCAATACCGCTGCCTCCGGGCAGCATCCAATCAAGAAGGACCAGATCCGGTTTGTTATCGATGACGGAGATATGGGCCTCGTGCGCATCAGCTGCACTGATCGAACCGAATCCTGCCAGGTCCAACGTTATTCCGACCATATCTCGAATGGCAGCCTCATCATCTACTATAAGAACAGTGGACTCGCTCATAATTATCGCTCCATCCTCGAGCTATTCTCCGACGGCGGGAAGCAACCTGTCGGAGGTTCGATGTCAAAGTTCACACTAATTAAAATGTGAAGGAGTACAGCACGAAAAGGGGGTCATAACCGACAGCGGTTTAGATCCCTATGATTGACCATCCTATCCATACTGCGCCCTTTTTGGCTCAAGCAGACTAGAATGAATAATCCAATTGAAAACTGAACTCTCGGCCCTTGTTATAGCCGAAATTCACGTAGCCGGCTTGTGTGACCTCATTACGTTGATCCGTTAAGTTTTTCGCTTTCAGGGTCATTGCCAGATCATCGGACAAATCCCGAATAAAGACGAAGTTAAGCTCACCAAATGGTTGCTCGACTAAATCAGGCGCGGTCTCTATTCCAACCTCGTAGATTCTCTCACCATAATAGTGATATAGAAGCGTAGCGGTTGTGCCTGACATTGGCTCATAACCAAATTGGAAATTGAACAGATAGTCAGACTGTCCCTGCAAAGGCCTAGAGGAAGACGTCAATACCCCAAGGTCCTTCTCGGCTATGGTGACTTCTGAATCAATCACGGACGCATTAGCCTGAACGTAAAAGTCCTCACCGATGCCGTTAAGAAATCCATCCCCCAGAAAGTCGAGTCGCTTGTAGACTTCAAACTCTGCTCCAGCATTCTCGGCGCCTTTAGCGTTGATATATGTCCCCGCTCTCTGAGTACTTCCCACAATTGAGGCCTCAATCGGATTCGTGAACTCTTTGTAAAATAACCCTGCCGACACATAGTCACTAAATCCAAAATACCATTCCCACCTCAGGTCGAAGTTCTCTAGCTCGGTAATTTTTAGATTCGGATTGCCTATTATATCCCGGCCATTAATTGGATTCGTGAAAGCGGCAGGCGACAACTCGCGAAAATCCGGCCTCGAAACAGTCTGACTGTAACCCAGCCTGAACTGGTGGTCGCCCGCAATGTAAGTCAGGCTCGCGGCCGGCAGTAGTTTATCAGTCTCCTGAGAAGCTCGAGAGCCAATACCTGGTCTAAATAGATCAAACGTATCGACAAGCTGCTCAAATTTTTCCTGCCTGCCACCAAGGGTGAACCGCAATCTATCATCGAAATTAAATTCTACTTCGCCATACACCGCATCAAGAGTATTCTGAGCCTGATAATTATCAGTCGGGCGGGTTATTTCGCGAATCGTAAAGCCATTAGAGACAATATTAGCCGGCACGAGTATTTCTTCCAGCGGCCTCAGAAGCAGTTCAACGTCGTTTGCCGCTGCACCCGCGAATGCGAAGCCGAACCTACGGATCTCAGACTCTCTCTCTTTTTCAACATGCATGTATCCCGCTCTGGTGGTAATAGTAGAGCCAGCAGGACCACCGTAAAACGTCATGCTCAGATCAAGGCCGACGTCCCGAACTTCATCGTCGAGGGTGCTCCAATTCCTGAGGTTACCATCGACCCTTGAAGAAAATTCGCCATTATCGCGCCGGTATATGCGCTCGTCGGGAGCATCCCGCTCCGCATTAATCTTGCTTAACCGCCAATTTACGGTAAGTTCGTTTAACTCTGGGAAGTAATGATCACCCTGTATCTGGTTGGAAAACAGTTCACGTTCGATCCATCTGGACTCATTAAGTTCAACGTCCAATGAATCCTCCACAAACCCTGTGGCGCGCCCAACTAAATTGTCTGTTTTCCTGAGGACCACAGACGTGAGACGGACGTTGTGGTTGAAGTTAAAGTCTACACCTGTAGTAAAGATGCCGCTTGTGTCTATGCTGTGCTCTGTTCCCGTCCATGTCAGACCGTCGAAGTGCATCAATCCATCGGTGCCTGGAACCCAGCTGTTTCGCTCAATAACGTCAGTGTCCCAGCTGTTTGAGTAATTAACTGCGGCCAAGTAGTTTATCTTCGCACCGGAGTCCCCGATATCGTGAAAATTTCCCGTTGAAAGCGTTAGTGAGGCGTTGGGAGGAAGTTCCTTTAACTCAGGAGTGTATTGATTATTGAAACTTCGGCCTACCTCGTCTAGCTGCTCTTGAGGAATACCGACTTGGGAGAACGGGCTGTATTTTCGCAGTTCTTGGCTATTGGCTGTCGCATTCTGCAAGGCAGTAGACTTGTCACGCCACCCATCATCTATCCCGAGCCAATCGGTGTCTCCACCACTCATATGCAAGCCATCTTTGAATGCGACGTTCTGAACCATGCCAGTCGAGCCTGTGACATTAAAAAAGAACTCATCTGTAGATTTCTTAGTCCGCATTTGGAGAACGCCACCACCGAACTCACTGGGGAACCGTGCCGAATACGTTTTTTGGACAAGCACGCTGTCTAGAACCGCCGTGGGAAAAAGATCGAGCGGAACGACTCGGTTGATGGGCTCTGGGCTTGGCAGGATCGCTCCATTCAACAGCGTCGTTGAATACCTCTCACCCAGACCTCGGACGTAAACATATTTACCTCCCACGGTGGAAAGACCCGCCACCCGCTTAAGGCTCTCAGCAATATTAGCGTCACCAGTACGGGTGAACTCTTCAGAGTCAACCACGTTGGCAACGGCATCCGTAGCGCGCTTCTCGTCAGGCACGAACCGGCCAATTACAGATATTTCTTCAATCTGTTGCGAGCCTTCTTCGTTTGCAAGTTGTGCTTGCGCGGAAAATATAGAACCGAGGATGGCAAGGAGTGCGCATCGTTTAAGGTTAATCATGAGTGGGGCCTTCGGAACGACGATTTCGGAAGGCATATTATGTATTTTATGTGACAAAACAGTGACAAAAATCAATCATTATCAATCTGATTGATATGCGTTTCAAAAAAACGGGGGAGCGCTAAACGCTCCCCCACGGATGTTTATTGCATGCTGACTAGTCGTAATCGTAAGACCATCCCTTTGTCCAATCGGAGGTGTCATCCTTTACGCCGCCAATATAATCAACTGCATCAAAGAATGTCCCGAGACCAGTTGCTGCAGTCTTGGCGTTGATCAATGACCCATTAGTCCAACCATTCGGGCCCCCGAGATCAACGGAACCGGAGGTTGTTCCAGTTTGAGCTGCAAACCAATCCGCAGTCGTGAATGTGCCGCTTCCTGCAAGCGCTGCCGCACAGGCAGCTGTTATGTACGAGCGGTCCATTTTCAATGTTCCATTGAGAGTCGCAGCTGAAGATCCGGACTGAGAGAAAGTCTCATCACCCGCTATCAGGATGCATCCTTCGGTTGATGCAATCTCTCCTCCAACGACTGAATTATACATCTGCATAGCGGTTCCCGCCTTGAGCTCGAATGCGTGGCCGCTGCTCTTTTGGGTAGTGCTAGTGATGCAAGTTAGGTTTGAGATTGTTGGATTGGAGCGCGGAGTCGCGATTGGGTTTGCACCAAGGTTATCAGCCTCAATACAGTTATCTCCAGAGGTGGTGTGCTTAATCACTACGTGTTGAAGGTTACCAGTCCAACCGTTGGTCCAATCAAGAGCATCGTCGTCTTGACCTGTAATCAGAATGTGCTTTGCGTTGACTGTACCACCGTAAAACTCGATGCCGTCATCCGCCCCATTATGGCTGTGGATATAATCGAGAGTGGTCCCGCTTCCGACTGCGTGCAGCGAAATCGTGTTCAATTCATCGTCAGCGGTAATCGGATAGCCAGCATAACGAATCTGTACGTATGTCATTGAACCACTGTTATCTTCATCATTCGGGCTTGTACCGCCACCATATTCGCCCGTAGAGCCTTCGCCCTGCGCATATCCGCTGGCGGTATTCTGAGTAGCAGACCCGTTAATCGCTACACCACCCCACAGACCTCTGGCGTTTAATACGTCGAGCGAACCATCGTCCTGGCTGGACGTCATAATAATCGGCTTCTCAGGAGAGCCATTAGCAAAGATCTTGCCGCCGCGACTGACTACGAGAGCAGACTGACCACCCTCAGAGATTATGCTTACGCCGGGGTCAATGGTAAGGCTCACCTTATCCTTGAATGCGGTATTCACGGTATTATTACCAACAAATACGGTACCCGAGAAAAAGTAGGCGTTGTTGGCAGTAAGATGCATGTCCGTTGTAATCGGATCGCCCACTGGGAGGTTGCAAACTGGCTTTCCGTTATAAGTAGCGGCGTTTTCAGTGGTCCCGGCCGGGCATCCACTTGGGGTAGTAGCAATCGCTACTGAGGCCGCGGTTGTGTTGTATGTGATGTTTGAGATGTCTCCACCGGTGTAGTATCCAACGTAGGCCTTTAGTGAAGCACCTGTGAGGTTCGTGTCGGTACCGATAAAGTTGTCGATTATAGTGATATCTTCGGACGCTGTCAGAGTCTTGGTCTTGTAAGCCTGGACGTTATTTAAGTCGAGTGGCACCCAGATTCCGCCGGACAGTAAATTAAAAGTCCCCACGCCTTCTACTTCAAGAGCAACAACAATAGAGCCAGCCTTGCCGACATCTGCGGCCTCTGGCTTGATCGTTGCGACGATATCGAAGGAATCCGCGGCGGGCATAACGGCTTGGTAAGAAGCTCTATTGTTGAGCGTTCCACCAATCAAGATCTCAGCGCCCGTTTTGGGTCCTGTAAGTGAATATGCGGGAGGCTGTGCAGCCTGCGTGGCCGCAGAGGCTATTGCCATAGCAACGCCACTGGCGATGGCGCTCAGCTTTGTCTTAGTCGCTTTCATGTGTTCTCCTGTCCGATACTGCGTGATTTAAAAAGAATAGTGATGTTATTCCGCTTGTATTTCATTTCTGAGACCAATTCGTTTCATTTTTATGACAAACACAATGGTCGCGAGCTGTTCATTATTTCCAATAATTCTCACTAGGTCTTAAACTCCGCCACCTGGTTCAAGTTTGAGATAAAGTCCAAGACTCTAATGAAAACCAATTCTTCAACAGAAAATCACGCTCTACGCGTTAAAGCTCAACCGATAGGGATCTTTGAGACTCCGATCGCCTATGGGGAACTGAAAGATGCTGACGAAGTGATGAAAGAATTGGAAGTTGCAATTAGGAAACGCAAAACCACATCGACGGGGCTAAGTCGTTCAAACATCGGCGGCTGGCACTCCGACACAGACATGCTTGACTGGGGCGGTCAGCCAGCGCAAAAACTTGCACAGACAGCTATCAATATCGCCAAGCGTATGAGCCATTTTCAGGATTCTTCAGTGGCAGACCGAGAGTGGCTGGTACGCATGTGGGCTAATGTGACTCCCGCGGGAGGTCTGAATCATCTGCACAGCCATCCCGGCAACCTTTGGGCTGCCGTGCTCTACATTGATATGGGCTATGAGACTGAGCAGGAATCCCGTAACGCCGGAGGAAGCTTTTACCTGGAAGATCCAAGATTCCCCATGACCGCGATGCGTGACACGGCCTTTCGAATGCGGGGCGCTGATGGCGAGCCTCAGCAGTACCAGACGGAAATTCAGCTCCAGCGCGGGAATCTTATCGTGTTCCCGGCATGGCTCCGGCACGGCGTGCGGCTGTATACCGGAAACAGGGAAAGAATCTCAGTCGCAATGAACATCGACGCGGTGAGGAAAGACGTAGGCCGCTAAGCTGCGGGGATGACCTGAGCGGTGTGGTCACCTCCAAGCCGCCGGGGGGCTGAAGGTGACCGTACCATCTGATGCCTAGTGAGCGGCTGCTGAAGTCGCGCGCCGGAAGCGGTAACGGATAAACGGATTGAGCAGGCGAGCCAGACCCTTAGTGAAGGTCAGCGGGCTGTCCAGAACGGCAAAGCAAAGGCACCCCTCTTCACTGGCAGGCTGATGCTGGTCCTTAGCAGTTCGTACGACGAAGTCAGCGGGCTTGTAGTGGCCCAGCTCGTCCTCGAAGCTGCCATCCAGCACCAGCGTGACCTCGCTACCCTGATGTTTGTGCACAGGCACCTGACTGCCGGGTTTCATGTACAGAAATTCACACTGCGTCTGATCATCCAGAGTCACCGTTGCCTGATTGATGCCGCCGGCAAGCTGCTTCCAGACCAGACCGTCCGAGGCAACCTTCGCGAGTGCTCGGGGCAGCGTAACGCTGTGATCCAGCATGTGGATTTCGGGCACATTGTCCGACGTAGTGTCGTCATTTTTGATTTGGGGGTGGTCGACAATACTGTCGATCATCGCCGAAAAATTGATGCTGCTTGCTCTGGTATCCGGCGTGCTCCTCAACCACTCTTCCGAGGCGGCCTCTTCGAGCTCACTGATCGATTGCCGGCAGGTGGCGCATAGCTCGACGTGAGCGGAAATGACCACATTCATGCCAGGTGCCAGGGACCCCTCAGCATAGCCTTCGAGCTGCTCGGGTGTTGGGTGATATTTCGCGTCGATATTCATACTTCGGTACCAACCATTTGTCTCAATTTTCCCACGCCGAGTCGGAGCCGTGACTTAAGCGTTCCCAGTGGAATCTCCAGCACCGCGGCCGCCTCTTCGTGAGTACGATCATGAATGTAAATCTGTTCAACAACGGCCCGCTGAGGGGCGGGCAGTTGACCGTAGAAACTTTCTATCTTGCTGACTTCGACTTCCATGGTGCCGGCTTCCTCGTGCACCAGCTGGGAGTCTATGTCGCCCTCCTGCGGCCAGATGTCATCTGCACTAACGGTCGCGGGTTGTCTTTTCATCTTACGCAAAATGTCAAAACACCGATTCCTCGTGAGCGTAAAAATCCAGCTTTGGGCTGTTCCCCGATCCAGATCGTACAGCGGCGCCTTTTGCCAGACTGTCAACATGGCTTCCTGCACAAGATCGTGCGACAGCTGCTCATTCCGCGTCAGCTTCATACCCATCGCGTAAATTTTGTTGGAAAATCGGGAAAACAGGGCATTGAAGGCCGCACGGTCCTGGTGGTTCCCCACCGCTATCAACAACTGCTCGTCACTGTCCGAGACGTCGTTGGAGACCCTCGGTACAGACGCCGGCTGTTTGACCGACTTTGTTTTGGCTAAAGAGCCCATAAGCATGCTTCCAGCGCCAGAAACCACGTCTTCCATAACCGACTAAAACGAAATACAGGGGGCCACGGATCACTGGGATCTAGCTATATACCAGTTATATAAAGGGAGGTGATCTAAACATTAACAGACTCCGTTAAAGGAAGATACCCACAATACCAGCCACCACGCCCAATGACACCGACTCCCGAACTCAAGTCTGCACAGAATCTGACCAGCGCGGACTATCTGGCGTCCCGCGTCAAAGAGGCCTATCAGAGCCTGGGCACAGAGAATCTCTCAGACGTGGAGTCGCTCTACGCCTCGGATATCTACTTCGAAGATCCGTCACACGCCGTGCAGGGCCGACCGGCCCTGATGCAGTACTTTTCCAAGCAATTCGCTAATCTCGACAAGTGCGCGTTCAAATTTCACTCCACCATAGTAAACGACACCGATGTCTTCATGACGTGGACCATGTTTCTGAACCACCCTAGGTTGGGAGGGGGTGAAACCGTCCGGGTAGAGGGTGCCAGCTATCTGCGCACGCGAAACGGCAAAGTTTACTATCACCGCGACTATTTCGATCTGGGATCTATGCTGTACGAAAACATCCCGCTACTGGGTCGCGTCATTCGAAAGCTCAAATCACGTCTCGGACAATGAAAATACTGATAACCGGCACCACCTCCGGTATCGGTCTGAAACTGGCACAGGACTATATGGCGGCAGGGAACACGGTTTACTGCTGCGGGCGAAACCAATCAGTACTACACCAACTGGTCGGACCATTTGGCGATAAAGCAATACCGATCAGCTTTGACGTGCAGGACCGAGAGGGCTGTCTGGCCGCTCTCGCCTCTCTCCCCGAACTGGACCTGGTCATCCTGAATGCAGGAACCTGCGAATACATCGATGCCAACGATTTTGACGCCGCCTGTTTTGAAAGAGTTCTACGCATCAACCTGATTGGTCTTGCGAATTGCCTCCAAGCCCTGATTCCCAAATTGGCGGCGGGCTCCAGTCTGTCTCTGATGGGCAGCAGTTCAAGCTACCTGCCACTGCCGAGGGCGGAGGCCTACGGCGCTTCAAAGGCGGCAATCGAGTATCTTGCGAAGACACTGGCCATCACGCTTGGCAAGGAAGGTATCCATGTCAGCTACATTGCTCCGGGATTTGTCGAGACACCCTTGACCGACCTCAACGATTTCCCGATGCCGATGCGGGTAGACGTCGAATTTGCATCAAGGCGGATACGGCAGGGGCTCGAGAGAAAACAGAGGGAGATCCACTTTCCGAGGCTGTTTACCGGCTTCATGAAAACACTCTCCTTACTGCCATTCGCCTGGCAACGGTTTTTACTGTCGAAGGTATTAATGTCTTAACCCTGCTACCATCCATCTGACAGCCTCTGCCGTTGTATCCGGGCTGGTCTTAAAAAGAGCAATAACAATGACAAAGCAACGCATCGCAATTATTGGCAGCGGCATCTCAGGACTGACCTGCGCCTATCTGCTCTCGCGTGAGCACGACATCACGGTATTCGAGGCGAACGACTATATCGGTGGCCACACGCACACGGTTCCGGTTGAGACACCCTCCGGCAGCTATGAAATCGACACCGGCTTCATCGTATGCAATGACCGCAACTATCCCAATTTTCTGAGTTTTATGGCGCAGCTGGACGTCCCAGTGCAAGCAACAGAGATGAGCTTCAGCGTCCGAAATGACACTGAGAATCTCGAATACAACGGTCATAATCTGAATACACTGTTCGCTCAGAGGGTCAACCTGGTCAGACCTAAATTCATCCGCCTGGTAACCGACATTCTCAGATTCAACAAGGCCAGCAAGCTGGCGATTGCGTCGGGTGATACAGCCGACATCACTCTGGATGAGTTTCTTCAGGCGCAGGGCCTGGGCCGCGGTCTGCGGGAAAACTATCTGCTACCGATGGTTGCAGCCATTTGGTCCTGCAGTGTTGCTCAGGCGGGTCAATTCCCGCTCAGCTTTTTTCTCAGGTTCTTTCTGAATCATGGTCTGCTCGACATCAAGAACCGTCCTCAGTGGTATGTACTGAAAGGCGGGTCGCACAGCTACATCAAACCGATGACAGCCGGCTTCGCAGATCGCATGAGGCTGAGCTCCCCGGTCCATTCGGTGACCCGTGACGAAACCTCGATTAGCATCACGTCCGGTTCGGGCACTGAACGCTTTGACGAAGTGATACTGGCCTGTCACAGTGACGAAGCGCTGACCCTGCTGCAGGATGCGAGTGTCCTCGAGCAGGAGATACTGGGCGCCATGGGCTACCAAGAAAACAGCGTCATTCTCCATACTGATGACAGCTTCATGCCAAGCCGCAAACTCGCTTGGGCCAGCTGGAACTTTCTCGCCGGAGAAGGCGGCGATCAGGACCTGCCCTTGGTCACCTACTGTATGAATATTCTTCAGGGGCTGAACAGCCCCGAGCCTTTCCTCGTTTCTCTCAACGCCGGGCACAAGATCAATCCAGAAAAAACTTTGCGAGAATTCACTTACGCCCACCCGATATACTCCGCTGAATCCAACGTGGCACAAGGGCGAAGGACAGAAATTTGTGGTCACAACCGAACGCACTTCTGCGGCGCCTACTGGTACAACGGCTTTCACGAGGATGGGGTACGTAGCGCTCTGGATGTTGCCGAAAGATTCGGGCAAGGCCTGTGAGTTTCGCGCCTGCTGCCAGTCTCTCGGACTCTGACGCGCTGGAGAGTGCGCTCTTTTCCGGGATTGTCCGTCATCGGCGGTTTTCTCCGACCCTGCATGAGTTTGAGTATCCGATCCATATGTTTATGCTCAGGACTGATGAGTTACCAAAGTTGCTGGGCCGTCACTGGCAACTGGGCACTGAATGGTACCGATGGGCCAGATTCAAGCGTACTGACTACATCGGGGGAACAGAAGATGTGGGCCGCAGTGTGAAAGCAAAAATCGCCGAGCTTGCCGGGCTGACTGCAGAAGACACGGAGGGTGACGTATTCTGTCTGGTTCATCTGCGCTATCTGGGCTTTTACTTCAGTCCTCTGAACGTGTACTACCTCAGGCAGCAGGGCCGGTTCAGGTATTTGCTCGCCGAGGTAAGCAATACACCCTGGCGTGAAAGACATTATTATCTATTGGATCTTGCCGACATCCAGCCCCACGCCAAAGCATTTCATGTGTCACCTTTTAACCCGATGCAGCAAAACTATCACTGGATAATCCAGCCGCCGGATGCTGGTCGTTGCTCGGTGCACATTGGTGTACACGACCAGAATGAGCCTGACAAAAAAGTGTTCGACGCAACGCTCAGCCTCAAAAGACGCGAAATAAACCAAAGCAATTTGAGCCGCGTATTTATCAGAGCCCCCAGCCAAACGCTGTATCTTTTGCTGGGAATCTATTGGGAGGCTTCGCGCTTATTTGCCAAGCGCACTCCGCTCTTCAGACATCCCAAGAAACAAGCGACCAAGACACAAAAAGGTACAGCATGAGTAACAAAGACCTGAGCCTGGGCACCGGCCGGCGCCTGTTTCAGCCAGAACGGAGCCCAAAGTCCGTTGAGTTGCTTCGCAATCTATTCATTAGAATTCTCGGCCTTGCCAGCGAAGGACACTTTCTGCTACGCGAAAAAGGCCGGATCATCGCGGAAGTCGGTGATAAAAACTCAGCGCTCAGGGCCGAAGCAGACGTGGTCGACACTCGCGTGTATGCCCGCGCGCTGCTCGGCGGCAACACAGCTGCTGGCGAAGCCTACGTAGACGGTTGGTGGACCTCACCCGACATCACTCAGGTGACACGTTTCTTCGCTCGCAATCTGAGCATGATGGATTACTGGGGCAGCCGCTTTGGATGGCTGTTCAAGCCGCTCGCCATGGTACGGCTGCTCAGTCGCGCCAACTCCCGCAATCAGGCCAAGAAAAACATACTGGCGCACTACGACCTTGGCAATGACATGTACCAGCGCTTTTTAGACCCGCGCATGCAGTACTCATCAGCCGTATTCAACAGCCTCGAAGACTCTCTGGCGGATGCACAGACCAACAAGTTAACGCGAATCTGTGAACAGCTCCGGCTTAGCGAGAATGACCATCTGCTGGAAGTCGGCACCGGCTGGGGCGGGCTTGCCCTTTTCGCCGCCACCCATTATGGCTGCAGGGTTACGACAACCACGATTTCTGATGAACAGCTGAATTACGCCAAAGCTCAGGTGCGCGCTGCCGGTCTCGAGTCTAAGATTACCCTGCTCGATCAGGACTATCGCTTACTCCAGGGGCAGTACGATAAAGTTGTATCGGTGGAAATGATCGAGGCTGTCGGCAAACACTACCTCACCGGTTTCTTTGAAAAACTGAACAACCTGTTAAAGCCCAACGGGCTGATGATGCTGCAGGCGATTACCATTGCCGATCAGCGATACGCCGAATACAGCCGAAGCGAAGATTTCATCCAAAAGCATGTATTCCCCGGTGGGTTTCTGCCGTCCATGAAACTGATGACTCAGATCGTGGCAGACAAGACCGACCTGATCGTCAGGGACGTCCTCGACATCGGGCAGGATTATGCATTAACACTAGCCCGCTGGCGCGAGCATTTTCTGGACAGTAAATCGGATCTTCTGGCCAGCGGCTATGACGACAGGTTCTGTAATCTCTGGCTTTATTATCTGGGCTACTGCGAGGGCGGATTTCTGGAGCGCCGTATCAGCGCTGTTCAGCTGCTGGCCAGTAAAGCACCACATTTGTAAGCAGTTCTGCGCCCGAACTGATCAGAAGACATCGCCGTGCCAAAGTTTCTGCTGTCTAAACACGTCAACGTCGTGGCTTTCAACCTGACCTGGCTGGGCTGCGTGGTAGGGCGTGAGTCGTACTGGTGGGCTCTCGCCCCTGTGGTGGCGTGCTACCTTACCTTGCTGGTTCAGTACCGGGTATTCCGCGTACCCAAATTTCTGATGCTTTTCGGGCTTGGGGTAAGTATCGACAGTCTGCTCACAGTTGTAGGCGTTTTTCAGTTTGGCCCTACCCTCTTTTTTATCCCGCTCTGGCTCGTGCTGCTCTGGGCTGTCTTTACGACTACGCTGTTTCTCTCGCTCGAATTCATTGGCCGCAGCAAATTGATTGCGACAATTTGTGGTGCACTGGCTTTTCCATTCAACTATGCGGTAGGTGAACGTCTGGGTGCCATTTCTTTTGGCTCATCAGACACACTTGCGCTGGCGGCGCTCTCTGCGATTTGGGCAATCGCGCTTCCCGCGATGTTCTGGCTTGCCGAGAATGGTATCAGGCGAACCGATGAAGTGGCTTAAGCGCTCGCTGTGGATTTCCATTACGATTGCATTGTGCTTTAGCGCAATCCTCCCCGCGCGTGCAAATGTGCCTGACCGTTTGACAGAAATCGGCGCGGCAAGGCTCAAAGTTTTTTTCTGGACAATCTACGACTGTTATCTGTACAGCGAAGACGGTATTTACCGGGGTGTCGAACCCAACCTTACTCTCATGATCAATTATCGCAGGCGAATCGGAAGCAAAGACCTTGTGGACCGCACCCGTTCGGAATGGCAAAAACAGGGGTTGTATTCAGAGGCCGCTGAACTCTGGTTGGGCAAGCTCAGTGGCATGTGGCCCGACATCGAAAAAGGCGACCAGCTCCTGCTGCAGGTTACTGAGGGGCTCGCAAGCCGGTTTGTCTTCAACGGACAGGTGGTCGGCAGTATTTCTGATCCGGCATTTACCGAGCGCTTTCTGGATATCTGGTTAAGCGAAAAGAGCAGCTATCCTGCTCAGCGCAGGCAGCTCCTGGGGATTGAATAATCCGGATTCTGATTATCCTTACTGGCGAGCAACCCGCCCCGCATTGTCTTTTCAGGGCCCGACCCGAAACAGGCTATCTGCGAACAGCACCGCGCCGGGCGTATGGCCCATTTCCCCAACACAATAGCTTTTTTACGTCACCGACTTTTTGGGTAGAATGCAGAAAAAAGATTCGAACGGAGTGCCAATCATGTCCCAGCCTCTCAGCCTGAAACTGCTCACCCTGCTCTGCGCAAACGCCCTGCTTCTGTCCTGCAGTGAGCCGCAAAGCCAATCCACAATAGGGGTGACGGCCGATCAATCGCAAGCACCTCAGCAAGTCTCGGACCAATCTGAGAACAAGTTTCAACGTGCCGGCCAGGGCGCGCGTGACGGTGAATGGCAAGCCTACGGTGGTGAGACGGGCAGCACCAAATATACGGCACTTGATGGTATCAATGTTGAGAACGTGGCAGATCTCGAAGTCGTGTGGCGCCGGCCCGGGCTGGATCAGCAGTATCTCGACATCAATCCCAATCAGCGCTACACCACGAACTGGAATGCCGCGCCACTGATCATCAACGGGGTGGGCTATGTCACTAACGGTGTTGGCTTGGTAGAAGCCTTTCATCCCGGTACCGGTGAAACGCTCTGGGTGCAGGAGCCCCCCGGTGGAGCAGAGGGTCTGCCGGGAGCATCAACTCGCGGTGTTGCTTACTGGAGCGAAGGCGATGAACAGCGCCTATTCGTACAGCGTGGTACCTTCCTGTATGCCTTGAATCCGGAAGATGGCAAGACATTTGACGATTTTGGCGTTGACGGTCGCGTCGACCTGCAGCTCTTCCCGGTGGAATTTGAGCGATTCCGCTGGGGCGGCGTTCCGATGGTGGTTCGCGATGTCGTAGTCATCGGGCAAGCGATGTCGGACACATTTCCGAACAAGGAAGCATTCAGGGGCGATGTCCATGCCTTTGATGTGAGAACCGGCACCCTCAGATGGACCTACCATACCATCCCGCAAGAAGGAGAATTCGGTACTGATACCTGGCAAGATCGCTCGTGGTCCTACACCGGGCACGCACCAGTATGGGCCCTGTTCAGCGCGGATGAAGAACTCGGGCTGATCTATATGCCCATCTCTTCAGCGACAAACGACATGTATGGCGGACACCGGATTGGCGACAACCTGTTCAGCCAGAGCCTCGTTGCCGTAAACGCCGAAACGGGGGAACGCGTCTGGCACTACCAGACCGTGCATCACGGTCTATGGGACTATGATCCGCCGGCGGCCCCGATTCTGATGGACATTAACGTCGAAGGACGGGAGATCAAAGCAGTAGCTCAATTGACGAAACAGGCTTTCGTCTTTGTCTTTGACCGTGAAACCGGAGAACCCGTCTGGGATATTGAGGAGCGCCCGGTACCCCAGTCGGACGTACCCGGAGAGGTCACTGCGGCAACCCAACCTTTTCCCACCAAACCTGCGCCTTTCGACCTGCAGGGCTCTACCGAAGAAAATCTGATCGACTTTACACCGGAGCTTCGCGAACAGGCGCTGGAGATTGCGAGTCACTACATCACCGGGCCGTTGTTTACCCCGCCGTCGATTGCGACCGAAAACGGGACTCAGGGAACGATACAGCTGCCGGGATCGCAGGGCGGGGCAGATGTTCAGGGAGCGGCTTTCGACCCTGAGACCGGTATGCTCTATATACCTTCCATCACTTCTCCCTTCGTCGCCGATCTGCTGCCGGGTGACCCTGAAGTGACAAACCTGTCGTACACCAAGGGTTCCAGACGCTGGCTGGCCGGCCCACAAGGACTGCCTCTGTTCAAACCCCCTTATGGAAGAATTACTGCGATCAATATGAATACCGGTGAACACAAATGGATGGTACCCAACGGCTGGGGTCCGGTGGACAACACCGCCATTGCGCATCTGGATTTAGGAAAGCTGGGTGTACCCGGGCGCCCTTCCCCGTTGCTGACAAAAAGTCTTCTTTTCATCGGTGAAGGGATGACCAATCAGCGCCGAGGTGGCCGCATCCCACCGGACATGCCCATTGAAATTGCCACTAACAGTGGTGGCCCCTGGTTTCGCGCCTATGACAAGACCAGCGGCGAAGTGGTATGGGAAATCGAGATGGAGGCGGGCACTACCAACCCACCGGTAAGCTATGTCTACAACGGCAGGCAATATCTGCTGGTCGCTATCGGGGATTCCCGCCATGCGCCGGAAATGGTGGCCTTTGCTTTACCTGAGTAAGCTAGCCTGCATCGCTATTTTACGCAATCATAGAGGAACGCGGGCGGCATGTTGCGGAGGGTGAAGCGTAACTTGACGTCACTGAACAAAGGCTTCATGTCTCCGTAATTGGCCAGCGAGTATTGATACTGAAGAAACCGGCCGCCGCTTCGCAGATTGTCTCCGACGCTGGCGAGGATGCGGCTAACCGTATCATCGTCAATCAGGGTCAGCGGTAAACTGGAGATGACATGATCGACTTCGCTGATTTGTAATTCATCCAGAATACAGCGAATTGAAGATGCACAGGCGTTATAAACGTGAAGGCGACTGTCTTCAATTCTGCGCAGCTGATCTGCAAATTCAGGGTTCAGCTCCAGAGAAATAAGCTGACTCCCCGGATGCATCCGACACAGCAGAGCATGAGTTACGCACCCGTTACCCGGTCCCAGTTCGATGATACAGCGTGATGTTTCAAAATCAATAGGCTGCAGAAGGGCTCTAATCAAAGCCTGCGAGCTGGGTGCAATAGTGCCTGTTGTCCTTAAATTTCGGATCAGTTTAATCGAGTCACCGAGCTGAAATTTCGCTGTCATATTCGTAACCAATCACCAAACTCTGAGCCAAGATATACATAGATAGTAACGAGTGGGATCTCGCCTACCAGCAAGGGTCCGACTACTTTCCGAAAAGGGAGCCTTACCATGCCAGCTACGTAGCAAATCAGGTCTGTGGGTACCAACGGAAAAATCGACCAGCCCGCAATGATCCAGAACGAGCGGTTTCCATGCATATTCTTCTTTAGCAGAGCGATTTTTGCCGGATATCTCTCTTCAAGCAGTCGATCATAGCCGCCAAGAGCCGGAAAACTGTATATCAGGAAGGCGCCCACTACAATACCCGCCAGGGAGATACCAAAAACAAGCACTAACAAATCGGGAAAAGTAACGGCACCTGCCAGAACAAACGGGGTTACAGGGATCATCAGCAGCGAACGGGTCACGCACATCAGAAGGTAAACCAGTAGCGCGCCAGAGCCCAGACCAGCCAGATAGGCAGAAATTGAATCTCGAGTAAGCCAGTCCGGGAACAGCAGCAACAGGCCGAGAACCAAGGCAACCAGACAGAGCCAGACCGAATTGATATGTCTGTGTAAATAAGCGAGCAAAGAGACTTCCTAAGGAAATTTCACTGGCAGGCCGTCACGCCCTCGGTTGCAGCAGTGATTCGGGACCGATCTGACTTTACCGGAACACTCACAGTGTTTTGTTCAGCGGGTAAGTTCTTGAAAGATAATCGGGAGCAGGTCCACCGCAGTCCATGACGGTACCCCGCCCCAACGCGCATCCAGATCCTCAGTTGGCCTTGCGGCAAGCATCTGCTCTACCGACGCTCCGCGGTCGACAAATTCCTGTACCCGATCGCGCAGAGAGAAGAGCAGATTCTGATAGTCAATCATTCCCTGACGATCGCTAGGCTCTTGCCCGTGGCCGGGGATCACCTTGGTATCAGGACCCGCCATGCCAATTGCCAAGCCCATCGCCTCAATCATGCCGAGAAAACTGCCTCCATTATAGTGGTCGACAATCGGATACATGTTGGTCCGAAATACGTCACCAAGATGGAGAACATCTGACCCCGTGAAGTAAACGAAACTGTCTCCTCCGGTGTGAGCAGGCGGGGCATGGAATACCTGAACCTCCTCTCCGTTGAGATGAAAGCTGATTGCGTCAGTGTAAGTCAGCACCGGCCGTGACCCGGGATCTGGCATCGGAAAAAACGTCCCTCCGCGGCGAGGAACGCGAAGTTCTTTGAGCATCTGAACACGCACCAGATCATGCGCGACGATAGTGACGCCGTAGTCCGCGAACAGACTGTTGCCACCAATATGATCCGGATGAATGTGGGTGTTGACGAGAAATTTGATGTCTTCGTCTGTCAGAGCGGCAACTTCTTCGAGCAGTTGCGGCACCGCCGGTTGGAAATGAGAATCCACCAAAAGCACACCGTCTTCGCCCACCATGACTCCCACATTGCCATTGGTGTTAGCTGGCTCAAGCATGTACAGCTGGCCTTGAACCGGGTGCGGCGTAAACGTCCATTGCTGTGCAAAAGACAAGTGGCAACTCAGCGCGGCGCACAGCAGGGACACTCTCATTAAGTTCCACCTTGTCTTCTTCATATTCTCTCCTGTTTCCGGCCGACGTTAAGAGCGGAACGCGGTGCGTGGGCAAATTACCGGATTGGCTGGAGCTCAGCTCAGACAGAAGGCATCCGGCCAATTGGAAGGCTCTGCGCCGCAACAGCAGGGACTCTATCACCGCCGCGGCTCGGTTCCAAGCAGGGAACAGTTGGGATAAAATTTATGCATGCTTCAGCACGAATTTATCGCCAACGCCAAGGCGCATCCGGACAAAATTGCGATCGTCGACAAGACCACAGGCAATGATCTGAGCTATGGTCGTGCCTTGCTCGCTTCACTGATACTTTCCCGCCGCTTCAGAAAGCTGGAGCGAGGCCGGATCGGAATCATGCTGCCAACCGGCTCAGGTGCGGCCCTCGCTGTAGTGGGCTCGCTGATGGCCGGCCTCACACCCGTGATGATCAATTACTCTACGGGCGCGAAAAAGAACTGTCGTTATGCGCAGGACAAGTGTGATTTTAAAACAATCATTACGGCCAGAGCGCTGCTGGAACGAGTGGGCTGCGCTGAGTTGCCCGAGATGGTTTTCATTGAAGATATACTCGCGAATCTCGGGGGCTTGGAGAAAGCGCTGGCTCTTGTTAAATCCAAACTGCCGACTGGCCTGATTAAAAACCTCTGCGGCGAAAACGACCTGAAATCACCTGCGGTAATTTTGTTCACCAGTGGCAGCGAGAAAGATCCGAAGGTTGTGCAACTTACACAACAAAACCTGCTGTCTAACATCAACTCCTTCTCCGACATGATGGATGTCCGCAGCATGGACAACCTGCTGGCGGTGTTGCCCTTTTTCCACGTCTTCGGCCTGACCATCAATCTCTGGACACCTCTGTGCCTGGGTATGACTTCGATTGCGTATGCCAATCCACTCGATTTCAAAACCGTTGCCCAGATAATCAAAGAATATAAACCACAGCTTCTGGTAGGCACGCCCCTGTTTCTCGAGGGCTATGCAAGGCAGTCTGCACCGGGCGATTTTGCCAGCGTCGAACTGACAGTTACCGGGGCGGACAAATGTCCCGAAAGTCTCAGAAAGCTGTATCGCGAGAAGCACGACATCGAAATCTTCGAAGGATATGGCACGACAGAGACTTCACCGGTGATTTCTGTCAACCCGAGAGACAACAATCGCCCCGGCAGCATCGGTGTTCCCATCCCGGGCACAGTGGTGAAGATCGAGGCGATCGAAACGGGTGACGTCTGCGAGGTCGGCGAAATTGGCAAGATTCTTGTCAAGGGCGATGGAGTCATGTCGGGATATCTGAATGACATGGAGGAATCCCATTTGCGCCTCAAGTCGGGCTGGTATGACACCGGCGATTTAGGCTGTTTCGATGAAGAAGGTTATCTCTGGCATAAGGGCAGATTGAAACGATTCGTTAAAATCGGCGGGGAGATGATTTCACTGGTCATGGTAGAGGAAGCGCTGGCCGGTCTGCTCTCTGACAACATCGAATGCTGCGCGGTGGAACTTCCAGATGCGAAACGCGGTTCACGTATCGTTGGCGTGACGAACCGGGCAATCGACGAGAAGGAAATCAGCAAGCAGCTCTCCGAGGAGCTGCCTAATCTGGCGCTGCCAAAAAAATACGTTGTCGTTGAGGAATTTCCCTACATGGGAAGCGGCAAAACCGATTTCCGTACCCTGACCACGATGGTGCGGGAGATGGAAGGCGCATCATAAGATCAGGCTTTTCTGCTGATTGCCTGGAAGGCGCTGCAGCCGTGAAACTGACGGCCTCAGCAAAGCTGATCAGGAGACTAGATGGCAGGCCACGAGTCTGTCTTCGTCCTTCACGGGAATTAGCTCCGGGGTCTTTCCCCGGCACACGTCCAGAACTTTCGGACACCGGTTCGCAAAGCGACAGCCAGATGGCACATTGACCGGCGACGGAATTTCACCCTGAATTGACGTCGACGCTCTGCCTTTTTCAAGGTTCGGATCCGGCTCTGGGTTGGAGCCGATAAGCACCTCGGTGTAAGGATGCTTCGGATTGAAGTACACCTCGTCAGCCTTACCGAGCTCTACCAGTGAACCGAGGTACATGACCGCCATCCGATCACTGACGTAGCGCACCATGGACAGATCATGGGCGATAAAAAGCAGAGTAAGCCCCATGGTTTGCTTGAGTTCACCCAGTAGATTAATCACCTGCGCCTGCACAGACACATCTAGCGCCGAAATAGGCTCGTCGCAGACCACAAATTCAGGCTCCAGGATCAGTGCCCGGGCAATGCCGATCCGCTGCCGCTGACCGCCAGAGAATTCATGCGGGTATCGAGACATGTGATCTGCCTGCAGGCCCACTTTCTCGAGCCAGTCAACGACCTGATCTTTCACATCAGACGGACTCAAGCTGAAATGTAAACGCAACCCCTCACCAATAATCTCTCCGACCGTCATCCGCGGATTCAGGGATGAATAGGGATCTTGGAAAATCATCTGCATCTTGGTGGCCAGCTTTTGAAAGTCTGCCGGCCGGTATTTTTGTGGCAGGGTCTCACCCCGAAAGATCACCTCGCCATCAGTCTTGTTGTGCAGACCCAACAGCGTTTTACCGAATGTTGATTTACCGGAACCGCTCTCGCCCACCAGCCCCACAATTTCCCTTTCGCCGATCGAGAGAGAGACCTTGTCGACAGCGTGAACACGCTGATTCCCGCCCAGATCGAAAAAACGGGTCAGCTCTCTGGCTTCAATTAAATCACCCATCAGTGAGTATCCTTGAAGAAAAGCGTCTCTGGTCTACTGTCTGACTGCGCGTGGTGCAGCCAGCAGCTGGCAGAATGATGTCCGCGCAGATTATGATCTTGTGGCTGGCGGTCACTGCAAATCTGCATAGCATAGGGGCATCGAGGACAGTAACCGCAGCCCGCAGGCGGCGCAAAAAGGTCTGGCGGGCTGCCGTCAATGGGCTTTAACTCGTGCTGTCTGGCCGGATCGTTCGTTGGCATCGCCTCTTTAAGACCCACGGTGTAGGGATGGGCTGAACGATAAAACACGTCATCTGCGCTGCCGTATTCCACGACTTTGCCGGCGTACATGACCGCCACCTCATCCGCCATTCGGGCCACCACGCCCAGATCATGCGTAATCAGAATGATTGCCATGCCAGTTTCTTTTTGCAGTTCCTGCATCAGGTCGAGGATTTGCGCCTGTATCGTCACATCCAGAGCAGTCGTTGGTTCATCGGCTATCAGAATCGAAGGCTTGCAGCTCAGCGCCATGGCAATCATGGCGCGTTGCAACATGCCACCGGAGAATTCGAACGGATATTGCTGCGCGCGTTTTGTGGCTTCGGGAATCTTACTCAGTTCGAGTAAGCGGATGGCTTCAGTGAATGCGTCTCGGGCGGAATAGCCGCGATGAATCTGTAGAGGTTCCGCGATCTGATCACCGATTGTCATGGTTGGGTTCAATGACGTCATCGGATCCTGAAAAATCATACCAATCTCTGCGCCCCGAATCTCTTTACCCCCGACCGTGCTTCGACCCAGAATTTGATGACCTCGCAACCGTGCTGAACCGGCCGTAATGCGGCCGGGTGGCGTCGGGATAAGACCCATGATGCTTTGCACCGTGACAGATTTGCCGCAGCCGGACTCGCCAACGATGGCCAGCGTTTGCCCTTGATCGACTGAGAAGCTTACCCCACGGACTGCCTGCACAGTTCCTCCATAGGTATCAAATTCAACCTGCAGATCCTCTACCGTTAACAAAGGAGTCGCGGGATCGACGTTTTCTTCAGCTGCCTTCACTCAACATTCCTCATGCGCGCATCAAGCGCATCACGCAAACCGTCACCCAGAAGGTTGAAAGCAAGCACCGTAAGGCTGATAAACAGTGCAGGAAAGAACAGCTCATGCGGCGTCGTCAGCATGGTCTTGATGCCTTCATTGGACATGGAACCCCAGGAAGGCGTCGGTGGCGCAACACCCATACCAATGAAGGAAAGGAATGCTTCCGTGAAAATAGCGCTTGGAATGGCAAAGGTTACCGTGACCAGCACCACACCGAGAGTGTTCGGAATCATGTGACGCATGATCAAATAAGGCGTGCTGGCTCCGAGGAGCTCAGAGGCACTGATGTACCCCTGTTCTCTGATTTGCAGGATTTGCCCACGGACCAGCCGGGCGGTTGCGGGCCACAGCAGGACAACCAGCGCAACCAGCATGGGAAAGACGCCACTTTCACCCGGACCTATTCCGAAAGCAATTTTGAACAGAATCATGAACAGTAAAAAAGGCAGGGCCACGACAAAGTCCGCAAATCGCATCATCAACTGATCTATGCGTCCACCCATAAACCCTGCAGCAGATCCGTAGACCACACCGAACAGTACGAACAGAAAAGGCGCGCCTATTCCGATGAAGAGGGATACCCGGGCACCGGCCATCAAGCGCGCCAGTAAATCCCTGCCAAGATAGTCCGTGCCAAGCGGATGCCAGGCCAGAGTAATCTTATCTCCGATTTGGACGGCATTGGACTCAGTGATCAATCCGCGCTCAAGCGCTTCGGTACGGGTAGTGACACGTTCAACGTCCACCGAAATCGACTGATACCGATCCGTAATCAAACCCCGCTCATCCAGAGCCACTACAACGTAGTAAAAACGGCCGGGCTGAAGATCCAGGCGATCTTCAAAATACAGCGTGTCATTGTTCAGAAACTCGGCCATCGGAATGCCATAGGACAGCTCAGGCCCGATCGGAAACAGATTGCGATACACCCGGTGACCGCTGGCGCCGTCAACCGCATCCCACTGCAGACGCACTGCCTGGCTCGTGGCTTTTTCGGCCAACCGCAAACCTGTCCCGGGAAGGCCAGACGTACCAAACCAGGGTTCATAATCTGCAACAAGAGTAGCCGTCCGGTCTGTCCCCGGAGGCTGACTGATTTGATCGATGTCCTGCATTGCCGGATCAACCGGCCAGACTACCGGACCGAACACCGTAAACAACAGCAGTCCGATAACAATATAGAGTGACACCAGCGCCCTTCTATTGGCCTGCAAGCGGCTCCACGCATCCTGCCAGTAAGACAGTGAGGGTCGGGCGATGACCTGGCTCGGCTGTTGATCTGAAAGAGGAGCAAAACTGGCGGCGGTAAGATCGCTCATGAATCCAGCCTCACTCTGGGGTCTATAAAGCCATAAACCACGTCGACCAGGATCACCATGAATACCAGGAAGGCGCCATAAAATACCGTTGTTCCCATAATCACGGTGTAATCCAGCTGCTGAACGGCTTCAACGAAATAGCGGCCGAGGCCGGGAATGGCAAATACCAGCTCAACCACAAAACCCCCGGTAGTGATTGCAGCAATAGCTGGCCCCAGAACCGTCACAACCGGCAGAATGGCATTGCGCAGCTGATGCCGGGTGAAAATTCTGGTCGGGGGAACGCCTTTGGATTTCGCGGTGCGAACATAATCCGAGCTGGTCACCTCCAGCATGGAGGATCGCATCAGCCTGGTGAGATAGGCCATAGTGCTCAGGCCTAGGACCAGCGCGGGCACCAGCATGTGCATGACCGTGCCCCACCCTGCAACCGGCAGCACGGTAAACCCCACCAGGGTGTTTAAGCTGACCAGACTGAGCTGACTCAGGGCAGCGACAACAAAACTCGGCACAGAGATTCCGAGTATTACCAGAAACATGATGAGGTAGTCTGGCAGCCGATTTCTGTACAGAGCCGTGAGCGCGCCAAACAGAACTCCACCAGTGGCGGCAAATACTACGGCGAGAACGCCCAGAATTGCTGAAACCGGAAAGTGTTCACGGATAATGTCGTTGACCTCCCGATTCTCCTGCACAAAGGAGATACCGAAATCTCCGCGGGCAAGATTACGCAGAAAAATCAGGTATTGGGTCGTTATCGGCTGATCAAGTCCATACTTCGCTTCAAGGTTGGCTCGGGTGGTTTCTGTCATCGCCCGATCATTCGTGAGCGGGTCACCTGGCACATTATGCATGGCAAAAAATGTTGCCGTGGCAATAAACCAGACGGTGAGGAGTCCCTGGAGGACGCGTTTCAGGATATAAAGCCACATATTTTAGCGAGACCGGCTGGCGGGATTGAAAGGCCTAGTCAGAACTCTGTTCGATATACGCATAGTTATAATCAACTTCAGGACCCACCGAACGCCGCCTGAAATCCTTCAGGCGGGGATCAACCACAAAAGAAAAGCCCCGTTCATACATAGGAAGAATCACCACATCCTCATAGAGCAGATGTTGGATTTCTCCAAACGCGTCCATACGTTTTTGAGGGTCGAGCTCTGACTGGGCAATACGGATCAAAGCATCCATGTCCTGGCTGCTGTATCTTCCGCGATTCTGCAAATTCCATGAGGAAAACAGGTCTCCATAGGTCAAGACGTCGTTGTAATCGGGGCCCCAACCCGACAGCACGACATCAAAATCCCCCTGTCTCATCTTCTCCAGCCTTTGCTTAAAGATCTGCACATCAATCCGAAATTCCAGACCCAGGTGCTTGCGGAACAGCTGCTGATAATACTCGGCAGAAAGCAACCCGATCGGGGTGTCGCCTGCCAGCATCATCAGCGGCGGAAATTCCTCAATCCCCAGCTCCTGCCGTGCCAGCTCCAGATGTTCGCGTGCCTTTTCGACATTTATCTGATGCTGTACCGGTGGATATTCCTTTTGGAATGACTCAGAAACACCTGACAGCCAAGCCGGAAACAGGCTGACCCCGGGCAGATAACTGGGCTCTTTCAAAACCTTGTAGACCAGCTCATTGGGGTCTTGCGCCAGCTGGAGAGCACGGCGAAAGTTTTTATTCCGGGTGATGCGATCATCGCGATGATTGAATTCTAGGTAAAACACAGAGCCATCCATGGAACGGTCAATCTGCCAGCGTTGTTCCATCGCAGTTGGCAGCATCGGTGACAGCAGATGCGTATCGACGATCTGCCCATCCTTGAACAGATTCAACTTCGCATTGATGTCCTGAGTGATATAAGCGGTGCGGATTTCATCGAGAAAACCTTTGTTTTCACGATTCCAGTATTTGTCGTTTTTTACCCAGCGCATGGTTGAACCGTGCACCCAATCGGTCATAACGTAGGCGCCGTTATACAACAACATATCTGCATCCGCCCCGTAACGGCCATTGGTGCTGTTATAGAAATCTTCCCGCACCGGGAAATAAGTCAGATAGGCCACCAACTTGTCGAAATAAGGAGTGGGACGCTCGAAATCGACCTCCAGTATCCGGTCACTGGCCGCGCGGACACCCAGCGTGGCAACCGGCATTTCCCCCCGGTTTATCGCCTCGGCGTTCTTAATAGGATAAAGAATGAACGCATATTGTGAAGCGGTTTCCGGATCCAGAACACGCTTCCAGGAAAAGACAAAGTCCCGGGCCGTTACCGGCACACCGTCACTCCAGAGTGCGTCTTCGCGTAGCCAGAACGTGGCGCCATCTTCACGAATCTCATAGCGCTCAGCGACCCCCGGCACCAACTGAGCGTCTATGTCATACCCCAGTAACCCTTCCATAACATGGGCAAGAACCACATTGCTGGACGCGTCAGTGGCCCGATTGGCATCCAGTTGCGGTGGCTCCTCTCTGAGCGCGATGGTGATGGCATTGTTCTCGAAATCGATGGCGTTGCCGGAGGTCGTGCTGCCGGCCTCGCCGGCCAGAACAGACAACAGGTAGATCACCAGGGCCAAACCGGCCATGGCGTTAAGGGCGAATTTGGCGAGTTGTCCACCCGCTAAACGAACAAACTTATCGTCACTGGGCACAGGATTGAATCTGGACTCTGACATGGGCTACCTCCGCGCCCGAGAATACCCTAGCGCCCTGACGCTCACAAGCATCAGGGTTTGCGCCAGAGGCCGTTGCAACAGTGACCCTCAACTCGCCGGAGAAGACGCATGAGGAGCTATCCAGGTAGGGCAAGCATGTCAGACGTCATTCCCACTATCAGAGGCAGTAGCCTGACAGAAGACGCTGCAAGCCGACGCTTTAGAAGACGCTACCGATCACCCCAACCAGACCCCCACCGATCAGAAAGGCGATGGCCATAAAGCCCGGCAAAAATCCGCGCCCGCGCTTGGCCGGGTCTGAAAGGTAAGCCTGTAGATAGATGACCCTGGAAACCGGAAACACAAGCCCGACCGCAGCAGCGATCACGGGATTTCCGTAGACTCCGTAAATCACAATGGCAGGCAGAAAGATCAGCAGTTGTTCGGAGGTGTTCATGTGCACACGATAATAACGCTCGAACATGGGATCACCAGATACCGCTGGCGCAGGACAGTTGTATTTAGCTCGGGCACGTCCGACGAGAATACCGAAAACAATATATTCAATCAGCGTGATGAGGATAACCAGCGCAACGTATTCCATAGATCTGTCTCTCAGTTTTTATTTGCAGTGACCAACGGCTGGAACGCAGAAGCCGTTGACCCGCTTGTTTGCAGAATCTGCCATCCGGCCAGGCGACGAGCTCTGAGGAGAGTATTTGCGCATCCTTGAAGAGTCAACCACGAACCAATCTTCGGGGAAAGCGCTTCATCATGATCGCTCTGAGCACCGGCTACGTCCTTGGGGCTCGGAGTGTCGCCGGCCCGAGCGGCAAATCGGGGCACGCGCTGCATACCAACTTGAAATCTGCTGCGGTAGACTTGCCGAACGGGCTAAAACTTCACCACCGCGTAATCATGGAAATCCTTATGGCTGCAAAGCAACAATCTGAATTCAATTTTGAAGAAGCGCTGCAAGAGTTAGAGCGACTGGTCAGCTCAATGGAAGAAGGTGAACTCAGCCTCGAGGATTCCATGAAGGCTTTTGAAAAAGGCATCAAACTGACCCGCGAATGCCAGACGGCACTGCAAAAAGCGGAACAAAAGGTCCAGATTCTGCTGAATGAGAGTGGCGAAACCCAAGCTTTTGACGTCGAAGACGAAGGCTGAGCTCAATTCTATGGACTCGCCGTCCCAACTGCCTGGCTTTCTCGAGAGCTGCCAGCGCCGCATTGAAGCGGTGCTATCTGCTGAAATCGAGCAGTGCGATGCCAGCTACTCGCTCCGGGAAGCCATGGCATATGCCTGCCTCGGTGGCGGCAAACGGATACGTCCGGTTCTTGTGTATGGCGCCAACCGGGCGCTGGACGGAAACCTGGCTGATGCTGATCCTGCTGCCGCCGCTGTAGAACTTATCCACAGCTACTCACTGGTGCACGACGATCTGCCCGCCATAGATGATGACGACCTGCGTCGGGGCAAAGCCAGTGTCCACAAAGCATTTGATGAAGCCGTTGCCATTCTCGCCGGTGACGCCTTACAGAGCCTGGCGTTTGCCGTACTGGCGGAGCCTTCCCGTTCTCACGCGGCGGCCACTCAGCTCAGGCAGATTCAGGTTCTTGCCGCGGCGGTTGGCGCTAATGGCATGGTCGGCGGACAATGCCTCGACTGTTGCGCCACCGGCAGCGAGTCGTCCTTGCAGGCTCTTGAGGCACTGCACCGACTGAAAACCGGAGCACTTATCCGCGCCAGCGTCCTGCTTGGTGCCCACTCTGCTGAGAGTGCCACTGACCAACAGCTGGCCGATTTCCAGCTGTATGCCGATTGTATAGGCCTGGCTTTCCAGATTCAGGATGACATCCTTGATGTGACCGCAGACACAGCATCTTTGGGCAAACCCCAAGGATCAGATCAGCACAATGACAAAACCACCTATGTCTCGCTGCTGGGCCTTGAGCAGGCGCAAAGCAAGGCATCCGAACTGACCGGGCAGGCAATCTCCGCGCTTGCCCGCTGCGGTTCTGAGGCTGATCTATTGAGAGAGCTCGCGACATTCATCACCAGCAGAGCCCGCTGATTGACCTTGCTCGCCCGCTCCATTACGTTACGCGTCCCTGGGGCAATCGCGTAACTGGTTGAAAACTGCCCTCGCTCACGATCAAATAGCTAGATGCTGACAGAAATACCGACAAACAGGCCGGAAACGCCACTGCTGGATACCGTTGACAGCCCGGCGGATCTGAAAAAACTGGCGCGCTCCCAACTGAAAGAACTCGCACACGAACTGCGCCTGTTCCTTCTTTACTCAGTGGGCCAGACTGGAGGGCACTTCGGCGCAGGGCTGGGCGTTGTGGAACTCACCATCGCGCTGCACTACGCCTTCGATACGCCCGAAGACCGGCTGGTCTGGGATGTGGGGCATCAGGCCTACCCCCACAAGATTCTGACAGGACGTCGCGAACGTATGCTGACCATGCGCCAGGCCGGCGGCCTGGCTGCCTTTCCTAGCCGGAGTGAAAGTGAATTCGACACCTTCGGAGTCGGTCACTCCAGCACCTCAATCAGCGCAGCCTTGGGCATGCTGGTCGCCAGTCGCCTGCACAACAGGGAGCAACACAATATTGCGGTCATCGGTGACGGCGCGATGACAGCGGGAATGGCATTCGAGGCACTCAATCATGCCGGTCACATTGACGACAACGTGCTGGTTGTCCTTAACGATAACAACATGTCCATTTCGAGAAACGTTGGAGGTCTGTCCAGCTACTTTGCGCGCATGTGGGCGAGCAAGCCCTATAACAGCATTCGCAAGGGCAGCAAGCGGGTGCTGTCAAAAGTGCCTCCTGCCCTAAAAGCTGCGCATCGGGCCGAGGAATATCTGAAAGGCATGGTGTCGCCGGGGACGCTATTTGAAGAAATTGGTTTCAACTACATTGGCTTAATAGACGGGCACGATGTCAACCGCCTGGTTGAAATCCTGGAAAACATGAAAACCCTGCGTGGACCGAAGTTACTGCATATCATCACCCAGAAGGGCAAAGGCTATAGTGAGTCGGAAAATGACCCTTTCGGCATGCACGCCCTGAGTAAAGTTGACGCCTCACCCGAAGCCAAGTTTGTCTCAGCGGATAAAGATCAGTCTGCCAAAAAGACACCCAGCTACTCACAGGTGTTCGGAGACTGGTTGTGTGCCGTTGCCAGCGAAGATCCGCAGCTGATTGGCATCACTCCGGCCATGGGCGAAGGATCAGGCATGCAAAAGTTTGCCAAAGATTACCCCGATCGCTTCCACGATGTTGCCATAGCGGAACAGCACGCGGTCACTTTTGCGGCGGGCCTGGCATGCGAAAAAACCAAGCCGGTAGTAGCCATTTATTCCACTTTCCTGCAACGTGCTTATGATCAGTTGATTCATGACGTGGCCCTGCAGAATCTTGATGTGCTGTTCGCGATTGATCGGGCGGGATTGGTGGGAGAAGACGGCCCGACCCATGCCGGCAGTTTTGATCTCAGCTACTTGCGGTGCATTCCCAACATGGTTGTCATGACACCCAGCGACGAAGACGAGACTTATAAACTGCTCACCACAGGATATCTGCATACGGGTCCCGCTGCTGTGCGCTACCCGAGAGGCAAGGGTCCGGGCGCCACTATCCAGCCCGATCTTGACACAGTTGAAATCGGCCGCGCCATTCTGCGACGTAAAGGACAGGCAGTCGCGATCCTGGCTTTTGGCAGCATGGTTACGCCGGCGTCGGAAGCGGCGGAATCACTCAATGCAACGCTGGTCGATATGCGCTTCGTAAAGCCTCTGGATGAAGACCTCATCGGCAATCTGGCGCGGAGCCACGACCTGATTGTTACTGTCGAAGAAAATGCCATCATGGGGGGTGCCGGCTCCGCAGTTAACGAATTTCTGGCAGCACACAACCACTGTCTCCCCGTACTCAATCTGGGATTGCCTGACGAATTCCTGGAACATGGCAAAGCCCCCGAGATGCTCTCGGGCGCGGGTCTGGACAGCGCCGCTATCACGCTTGCCATCCAACAAAAGTGCAAAGCCTGCAATTTAAACTCTGAAGCGGTTTAAAATTGGCCGGGCCGAATTGGCCGGTGCAGTTCGCATCTCCCGGCTGCTTAGCCTGTCGCTTAGCCACAGGACTGGCGGCGAGAGACTCACCAAGTAGCACAGCAAAGACCCAACCCTGTGTTCAGCACCGGCAAGAAGGGTCCCCTGATGCCGCAAAGAACTGCGCCAGAGTTTGCGCTGTCGGCACCGGCTCACGCGCCTGTTTCACGGAATAGCCAAAGCAGCCAATCTGAAACCCGCTGACGCGCGTTTCAGGCTCTGACATAGAGTGTTACTTAACAGCCTGTCTGAAGGGCCTGCAGAGCAACAAATGGAGAGAATCATGTCGACTTCGGCCGAGCGCAAGGCCCGTCACAAGCGCGCGATGCAGCGCAAGAAAGAACACATTGATGGCAACATAGCCAAAGCGACGATCGATAAAGGGCTGATGGTCATCTTAACCGGGAATGGCAAAGGCAAAAGCTCCTCTGCATTTGGCATGCTGGCCCGTAGTGTCGGCCACGGATTGCGTTGCGGCGTTGTCCAGTTTATCAAAGGCACGTGGGACTGCGGCGAGCAGAAGTTGTTTCAGCACCATCAGCTGGTTGATTTCTTCGTCATGGCCACCGGCTTCACCTGGGAAACACAGGACCGGGAGGCGGATATTGCAGCGGCCGAGTCGACCTGGCAGCATGCCGCTGCCCTGTTATGCGACCCTGAGGTCAATGTTGTGATTCTGGACGAACTCACCTATATGCTCACCTACGGTTATCTCGATAAAGAAATGGTGTTACAGGCAATCGAGTCTCGACCTTCCGCGCAACACGTGGTGGTAACGGGGAGAAACGCGTCGGCTGAATTGATTGAGATGGCCGATACCGTCAGCGAAATCGGCGAAACCAAACACGCGTTCTATGAGGGTGTTAAAGTGCAGCGAGGCATAGACTATTGAAGTCATCCATTGCTTACTTTGCACTCGCGGGGATTCTGAGTCTTGGCTCATCGGGTTACCAGCACGCTGATGCCGCCGAGGCTTATGACGACGAAGGCACTCTGGTCAGTCTGACAGCGCCGGCCATGCGAATCATCAGCCTCGCACCCTCACTGACAGAAATCCTGTACGCTGCGGGAGCCGGGAGCAAGGTTGTTGGCGTCGTCGAATTCAGCGACTACCCGCCAGAAGCCAGAAGCCTGCCAGTCGTCGGTCGCTACGACGCCCTGGATCTGGAAACCCTGTTGGCGCTGCAACCTGACCTGGTTATCGCCTGGCGGTCGGGGAATCCTCGTGCCGCGATCAACCGACTCAGGGAGCTGGGGCTCACAGTCTATGTCGCCGAGCCACAGGACCTGGATACAGTGGCCTCCCATCTCGTTCGACTCGGTACCCTCGCCGGCACCGGCACTGTGGCTTCCGCAGCCAGCGCAAGTTTTCGACGACAGCTCCAGGATCTCCGGACACGCTACGCCCGCCGTGAACCAGTCAGAACTTTTTACCAGGTCTGGAACCGGCCGCTCATCACGGCCGGCGGGAAAGAGCTGATCAACGACATCATCAGTCTCTGCGGCGGAACCAACATTTTCAGAGAGCTGTCTCGGGTCGCACCGAAAGTGTCTGTGGAATCGGTGCTGTCCCGGGACCCGCAAATCATCGTGGCCAGCGGTATGGATCAGGAGCGGCCCGAATGGTTGGATAGCTGGCGTGACTGGACAGAACTGTCAGCGGTCAGAAACGACAAACTTTTTTTTGTTCCGCCGGATCTGATGCAGCGGCATACGCCAAGGGCGCTCGAAGGTGCGCAGCGGCTTTGTGCGCAGATCGAGTCTGTGCGCGAGACCAATTAAGACAACTCGTTCGCCTGACGATAAGCGGCGCCATTATGAAAGATCAGGCTGGTGCTGACTTTGTCGTCAGCCCATGTCAGTTTTATCCTGCTGAGGCACGCAAAAGGGATGTCTAGCGGAAAACTCCGATTCAGTGGCATTCCAAGCACCCATGGCAGAACGACTCGCATCACCCCACCATGGGTGACCACCAGTACGTGGCTGGATCCTTGCCGATCGCCGATAGCCTGCCAGGCAGCAAGAATCCGCGCTTTGAACGATAGGAAATCTTCACCATTGGGGGGTGCCAGCGCAGCCGGGTCCTGTCGGAAAGCGCGAAACTGATCGGCCGCCTCCCGGCGCCAGTGATTCAGCGGCATACCATCCCAGTCTCCATAATCAATTTCCTGCCACTGCTCCTCTATGCGACAACTCGCCTGAGCAGCGCTCGCAGCTCGCTCAGCGAACTCGCGACATCGCAACAGGGGCGAGCTGATCACTGTGTCCCAGAGCGGTGTGTTTGCTGTTGCCGAAAAAGACACATCCAGAGAGGCTGCCGCTCTCATCTGCTGCCATCCTAACTCGGTCAGAATCGGGTTTATCCTGCCTCGGAGGATATCTCCCCCTTCTGGTTCACCATGGCGCAGAAAATCAACAATTAGTGAGCGGGATTGAGACAAGGGAATTCCGGGTAGCGATTATTCGATGTGACCAAGTTTACTGACTTTGACCGCAAGATAGTCCTTGTTGTGCGGATTAACGCCGGTATGCAGAGCGACCATCTCCTCAATCGTCACCCCCATCGATTGGAGCGCATCTACCTTACGGGAGTTGTTGGTCATCACGCGCAGCGTGTCGACTCCGAGATGCTCAAGCATGGGACGGCAAATGTCATATTCGCGACCATCGGCAGCAAACCCCAGTTGTTCGTTCGCTTCGACCGTATCGGCTCCGCTGTCCTGCAGGCCATAAGCTTTGATTTTGTTTAGTAAGCCAATGTCCTTTCCTTCCTGGCGCAGATAAAGAACCAGGCCTTGCCCTTCCTCGGCAATCCTATGCATGGCTGCCTGCAGCTGAGGGCCGCAATCACAGCGCAGGCTGAATAGGCAATCACCGGTCAGGCATTCAGAGTGCAATCGACACAGTATTGGTTGACCCGGACCGAGTCCGCCCATGGCCAGCGCCACGTGCTCCTTGCCCATCGCTGAGTCCTCGAAACCGTGAATATTGAACTGCCCCCACTGCGTCGGTAGCGCTGCTGATGCGGTGAAAGATATCGTCACGCTGTCACTCTTTTTTAATTGATGAACGGGCCAAACCAGCTTTTTCAGAACATAGCTAGGCGATGAGCAAAAAGCCTGCCTTCAAGCAGGCGGCCGCCAGAATACCTGCAATCGCATCATCGAGCATGATGCCAAAACCACCGTGAACCTTATTATCAGCCCACTTGATTGGCCACGGTTTTACAATATCCAGCAGTCGAAACAGCAGAAAGCCAAATAGCACTCCACTCAGGGTCGGTGGGACGGCCGTCAGCGTGATCCACACGCCCACGAACTCATCCCAGACGATTCCGCCATGGTCATGAACTCCAAGCTGTCTAGAAGTTGCGCCGCAGATCCAGACGCCTGCCACAAATGCCAGAACGATTATTGCACAGTAGACAGCCAGCGGGAGCTCTGCCAGTGGCAGATACAGCAGTATCGCAGCGGCAGAACCAACGGTCCCGGGCGCCTTGGGCGCAAACCCGCTACCGAGACCGAATGCGAGCCAGTGTGCCGGACTGGTCTTGTCGAATCCTGCCGGTATCACGGAGTCTCCATTCTGGAAAAATGATCGAAGCCACGCTGGTGATCAGCCGTTGTAGCAACCCCCCGGTCAAACAGGCTAACCCCGTTCCCGTGCCGGACTTCACCGATTTCAGTCACCCGCAAACCTGCACTCGCCGCGATCTCGCCAATCTTATCCCGGCAGGCAGTCTCCGCGGTGAAGCAAAGCTCGTAATCATCACCTCCGTACAGCGCTGCATTCACACGCTCTGCCTCTGAAGTTAGGCCAAGCACCGATCGAGAGAACGGCAGCTGATCTAGATTAATGCACAGCTCGACAGCAGAAGCCCTGGCCAGATGACCCGCATCTGCGCGCAGTCCGTCAGACACATCAATCGCCGAGCTCATCAGATTGCGGGCCAGATCAGCGAAAGCCAGCCTGGGCTCAGGACGAAAAAATCGTCGATACAGGTAAGCATGGTCTTTCGGGGTCAGATCTTTACGGACTGACTGATGCGCTGCTTCAGCGAGTGCTGGCTTATGCGCCGTGAATTCTGCCGCTTCAAAATCCAACTGATGTAAGGCGACCTGCCCATCGCCCAGACAGCCGGTGACATACAGCACATCGCCCGGCTTTGCCCCGCTTCGGCTGACAGCTTGCCCCGACGGCACCTCCCCGATCGCAGTAATGCTGATGGACAAGGGGCCGCGGGTGGTGTCACCACCCATCAGGGAACACCCGAACTGCTCGGCTGCGCCGAACAAGCCCGACGAAAACCCCGACAGCCATTGCTCATCGGCAGAGGGCAGGGTCAGTCCCAGCGTAAAACACACGGGCCGGGCGCCCATAGCGGCCAGGTCACTCAGATTGACTCGCAGAGCACGCTGCCCGATTTCCGAAGGATCAGCCCTGGCAGGGAAATGAACACCATTGACGAGGACATCGGTACACACGCACAGCGATTGTCCGGGCCGGCCACGCATAATCGCAGCATCATCGCCAATGCCGAGGCTTACTGCCGGATGCAGATCCCCTGTCATTCGAGATTTGAAGAAGCGGTCAATCAGTTCAAATTCTGAGAGTGACATGTTCAATCAGACCATGTGCGATAAGCAGGCGCCTGACCGCTGAGCCCTATGCTCAGGCCCGCCTGCCGTATTCGGCGGTGCGCAGTGCGGGGGCAAGTTTATCCAGAACGCCGTTGATGTACTTGTAACTCTCTGTGGCCCCAAACACCTTAGCGAGTTCGACACATTCATTGATTACCACGCGATACGGCACATCGATGCGATTTGCCAGCTCATAGGCTCCCAGATAGAGCAGGGACTTTTCAATGGGATCCAGTGCCTCCGGTTTTCGGTCCAGCAAAGGATGCAGATGTGCATCGAGAGTGTCGGCTGTTTTGGGAATATCCTGGAAAACCTCATCAAAAAAAACCCAATCAATCTTCGCGTTATTCCGATCGCGGAACTCTTTGCTGATCTCCGAAGGCTCAGCACCGGTGAGAGACCATTGATAGAGGGCCTGCAGAATCAGCTGTCGCGCCTTTCTGCGTTGGGCTAGAGGGAGTTTGGAAGGCACCTGACCACCTAAATGTGAAGCCTTAGGCTTTCAGTTGACGAGACAAGCTGACCATTTCAATGGCTGTCATAGCCGCTTCCGCGCCTTTGTTGCCTGCTTTGGTGCCCGCTCTTTCAATGGCCTGCTCAATGGTGTCGACCGTCAGCACACCGAAGCTTACCGGCAAAGACGCACCGAGGCCGGCCTGGCTGAGCCCTTTTACACACTCACCGGCGACATATTCAAAGTGCGGAGTTCCACCGCGGATCACTGCGCCGAGCGCGATAATGCCATCGTAACTGTTCTGATCCAGCATCATCTTGACCGCCAGTGGCAGCTCATAAGCGCCCGGGACTTTTACCACGGTGATGTCTCGTTCCATCACCCCCTGCTTTTGCAGCGCGTCCAGGGCCCCTTCCAGCAACCGATCAACGATGAAGCTGTTGAAGCGTGCCACCGCAAGACCAAATCGTGCCGAAGCAAGCTGATAATCCCCTTCAATGATTTTGATGCTCATGATCACTCAATCCTTTAGTCACTGCCCGACCGGAGCCCGCCGAGCAGCCGACGGTTGGTGTTATTTCTCAAAGCCGACGAAATCGACCACTTCAAGGTCAAATCCGGAAATCGCGTTGAAACGTGCCGGGTGGCTCAACAATCGCATCTTGCCAACCCCGAGGTCGCGCAGTATCTGCGAACCTGTGCCGATCGTCAGATCACTGCCGGCACGAGTCGCCTGTGAACCGTCAGTGCCCTCAGCCAGTGCCGAGGCCAGATTGCCGGCGAGATCCTGACCGTAATCCTCTCCGGATAATAACACAGCGACTCCTCTGCCTTCCGCGCTGATTCTTCTCAGTGCGGCACTGAAAGACCAGCTGGTTCGCTCAGAATTATAGACCTCGCATGTATCACGCAAGGTGTTGGGTATGTGGACTCTTGTCAGCGTGGGCTCCTCTGCAGACGGCTCACCTTTGACAAAAGCGAGGTGCAGGCTCCCACTGATGGAATCCACATACTTATGAACCGTGAACGGACCGTGTGCAGTGGCCATCTCATAGGTTTCGGTCCGGGTTACCGTCTGCTCGTTCGCAATACGATAGTGAATCAGATCAACAATGGTACCGATTTTGAGGTCATGCTTGTGGGCAAATTTTTCGAGATCTGGCCGGCGCGCCATCGACCCGTCTTCGTTCATGATTTCTACGATGGCTGCCGCCGGCTGATAGCCCGCCAGCCGCGCAAGATCACAACCCGCTTCGGTATGCCCCGCCCGACGCAAAACGCCTCCCGGCTGGGCCATGATGGGAAAAATATGTCCGGGCTGGACGATGTCTTCCGGCTCGCTGTCTCTGGCTACGGCGACCTGAATGGTCCGGGCACGATCAGCCGCAGAAATCCCTGTCGTTACGCCGCTTGCCGCTTCAATGGAAACCGTAAAACTCGTGTTATAAGGGGTATTGTTGTCATCCACCATCAGGGGCAGCTTGAGGTGCTTACAGCGCTCGCCGGTGAGAGTCAGGCAAATCAGTCCGCGCGCATTGGTTGCCATGAAATTGACGTCCTCAGTACGCACCCGCTCCGCCGCAATGATCAGATCGCCTTCATTCTCACGATCCTCATCGTCCATGAGGATCACCATCTTGCCGAGGCGGATATCGTCTATTATTTCTTCTATCGAGTTAAGCTTCATAGTGCGGCCATTCAGTCTCGCTTGAATCCGTGTTGCTCAAGCAGCGATGCACTGACGCCTCCGCCTTCATCGTGATGTTCATTCGAAAATAGTTTCTCCAGGTAGCGGGCAATAAGATCCACTTCCAGGTTGACCCGCTGTCCGAGCCGGTAAGTGCCGCTCACCGTCATTTCTTGCGTATGAGGAATGATATTGATGGAGAAGGTATTCGCTTGTACCTGATTCACCGTCAGACTGGTCCCGTCAATGCAAATCGACCCTTTGGCAGCGATGTATCTGCTCAGTGTGTCGGGAACCGAAAATACCAGCTTGTGGCTCTTGCCCTCAATTTCGGTGGACACCAGCTCGCCCACGCCGTCAACGTGACCGCTGACGATATGTCCCCCAAAACGATCTGTTGCCTGCATCGCTTTCTCTAGATTCACCCGAGTACCAGGCTTGAAGTCTCCGAGGGTCGTGCAGCGGAGTGTCTCGTTGGACACGTCGGCGGCGAATCCATCTCCGGTTAACTGCACGACAGTCAAACAACAACCACTCACTGCAATACTGTCTCCGAGCTTAACATCATCAAGGCTCAGGCTGCCTGTTTGCAGGGTAAGTCGCCATTCCTCCTGAATTCTTTCAAGGCTTACCACCTTGCCGATGCTTTCAACTATTCCGGTAAACATATTGGATTCCCTGTTGGACCGTGAGGCCGCTTTTTCAACTAAGCTGCGGCAGCAGGCGCAACTTGATATCCCCTTTCAGCTGCTGGGTTTCTATGACTTCAAACGTCGGGGTATCTGCCATGGTTTGAATACCATGCAGATCCAGAAGGGCTTTCCCGTCGCTGCCCATCAGCTTTGGCGCCACATAAATAATCAGTTCATCAACCACCCTGGCGCGCAGGAATGCACCGCACAAGGTAGGGCCTGCCTCCACCAGAATGTCGTTGCAGTGATATTCAGACGCCAGTGACTCCAACACCGGAAGCAGTTCAACCCGCGCCTCACTTCCGGCCACTTTGAGCTCGCAATTTTTCAGCTCTGCCAGTTCCGCGGATTGCGCAGAGGCAGTCGCATAAATGAGCACCCTGCCCTCCGCTGCCAGTAATTTGGATTGAGCAGGCGTGCGCAACGCGCTGTCCAGGACCACCCGCAGAGGCGGATTTTGCAGGTTTAAGGCATTACTTCGCTGCTGATCGGCGCTTAAGCCCATTTCATCCGGCCGCACCGTCATGCTCGGATCGTCCGCCAGGACGGTACCCACTCCGGTGAGTACTGCGCTACTGCTTGCCCTCAGCAGCTGCACGTCACTGCGAGAAGCCGCATCGGTGATCCATTTACTGTCCCCGTTGGACAGGGCAGTGCGACCGTCAAGGCTCATGGCAAGCTTCATTCGCACCCGCGGCCTGCCCTGCTCAACACGAGAAAGAAACCCGAGATTGATTACACGCGCGGCTTTCTCGAAATCGACCATCATGATCACTTCGACACCGGCTTCTTCGAGTTGTGCAATGCCCTTGCCAGAGACTGCCGGATGCGGATCCTGCATCGGGATCACCACCGTTGCAACGCCAGCGGCAATCAGCGCCTCGCTGCACGGTCCTGTCTTGCCATGATGGGCGCAAGGCTCAAGACTGACGAAGGCAACCCCCTCACGGGCCGCCGGACCCGCCGCTTCCAGCGCCATGGCTTCGGCATGGGGTGCACCGGCAGCACTGTGCCAGCCCTCCGAGATCACCTGACCGTCCCGCACCAGTACACACCCAACCCGAGGATTGGGACAGGCTGTCAGGACGCTTTCTGCCAGGTCAAGAGCCCTCTGCATATGCACGGGCCAGTCACACCACGAAGGCTTCAGGTCTGAGTTTCGGACGTATTCCATGGTCTCGCCTCACCGACACTGGCCAAACAACGGCTGGGCGTCGGTGACATAGGGGAAAAGGAGCGGGAGTGTAGCAGATTCGCGCCTGTTTTTGGACTCGGGCCACCCCGTTTCCGTGGTCTGGCGCTCAGGGCGTGTCTTTGGACAACTTGTCGATCTCAGCCCTGAACTCTGCCAGATCTTTAAAGCTCCGGTAAACCGAAGCAAAGCGGACATAAGCAACCTCGTCCAGTTCCCGAAGCTCCTTGGTGACTTGCTCACCGACTGTGCGCGAGGGGATTTCACGCTCCCCGGTCGAGCGTAGGTTCGCTTTGATCCGATTGACCGCCTCTTCAACGCTTTCGATACTGACGGGTCGTTTCTCCAGCGCTTTGTTCAGGCCCGCAAACAGCTTATCCTCATTGAAAGGTTCTCTGATGCCGTTCTGCTTGATTATCCGCGGCATCACCAGTTCCGCGGATTCATAGGTGGTAAAACGCTCCTCACAGGTTATGCACTCACGACGACGACGCACGTGATTGCCCTCAGAGACCAGCCTTGAATCAATCACTTTGGTATCTATAGCGCCGCAAAAAGGACAGTGCATGAATACGCTCTCTTGATCAAGCCCGCCGGTAAACCGGATACTTGGCACACAGCGCCAGCACTTTCTCTTTAACAGAAGCACGCACCTCCCGGTTGTCTAGGTCGTCAAGCACATCGCACATCCAGCCAGTCAGCTCAGCACAGTCATCCTCGACAAATCCTCTGGTCGTGATCGCGGGCGTTCCGATCCTCAATCCACTGGTTACAAAAGGCGGGTTCGGATCATTCGGCACTGCATTCTTGTTGACCGTGATGTTGGCCTCATCAAGTGCGGCATCTGCGTCTTTGCCGGTAATGCCCTGTCGAATCAGGCTCAACAGAAACAGATGATCGTCCGTACCTCCCGAGACAATGTCATAGCCCCGGTCGATGAACCCCTGAGCCATGATCTGAGCGTTTCTGATGACCTGCTCCTGATAGGCGCGAAACTCAGGACTCATGGCTTCCTTGAAACAGATAGCTTTTGCCGCAATTACGTGCATCAGCGGCCCCCCCTGACTTTCCGGAAATACGGAAAAGTTGAGTTTCTTCTCAAGCTCAGGGTTCGACTTGGCAAGAATAATACCCCCGCGAGGACCGCGCAGCGTTTTGTGCGTCGTTGAAGTTGTCACGTCGGCAATCTGCACCGGACTGGGATACACGCCGGCGGCCACCAAGCCGGAGATATGCGCCATATCGACCACGAGATAGGCACCTACGCTGTCGGCTATGTCTCTGAATCTCTGCCAGTCCACCACGCGCGAGTAGGCGGAAAATCCCCCCATCAATATCCGTGGCTTGTGCTCCTGAGCGAGTTGAGCAATCTGATCGTAATCGATTTCGCCTGTTTCGTAATTCAGACCGTACTGCACTGAGTTGTACATCCGCCCTGAGAAACTCACCGACGCGCCATGGGTTAAATGTCCGCCATCGGCGAGACTCATGCCCAGGACCGTGTCTCCTGCTTTCGCCAGCGCCATGTAGACCGAAGCGTTGGCCTGGGAGCCCGAATGGGGCTGCACATTTGCGTAATCGGCACCGAACAGCTCTTTTGCCCGAGCGATAGCCACTTCCTCGACATTGTCTACGAACTCACAGCCCCCGTAGTAGCGTTTGTGCGGGTAACCTTCTGCGTATTTATTGGTCAGGACTGAGCCCTGAGCTTCCATCACGAACGGGCTGGTATGATTTTCCGACGCGATGAGCTCGATATGCTGCTCCTGCCGGGTTCTCTCGGATTCAATGGCTGCGCTGATTTCAGGGTCAAATTCTGCAAGGCTGGTACCGGTCTTAAACATCTAATCTCCTCGTAGCAGGACATATTATGACTGGGTTACGGAGTGGCATTTTACCCGAAGGGAACGGACAGAGCATTAAGATATTGGGAACGGGCTGTCATTTAACGGACTCTTCCTGTTTGAGGGCGCGCAGCCGCGGCGACTGGCCGACAGCCCTTGCAAGCTTGCAGCGCTTCCCCGCCAGAACGACAGATTTCGCGGCAAAAACTTCCAGCGAAAAACTTTACCGGGACAGACGCGATTGCTGGCCTGCTTTGGAGAACCAAGAAAAAGGAGCAGAAAATAGCGAAAATATTCATCGCCCACCGGGTCAAGGACGACGGCGCCTGGAAAATCAATTACAACGCTGACACCGATAGACGCGCCTCAGCAGGATTCAGCGAAGGAGGCCACTACCACAGCGCTACAGATCCCAATACTTTTATGATCATCTGGAACTCAGAGCTGGATGCGGGCGAAGCCCAGGCGAGAGTGTCTGCGATGTTCTCGGACCCGGATCTCCTTGCGCTGATGAGCAAGAGCGTTGTGATCGTTTAAGACATCAAATTCTGGGTATGCGCGGACTGAGCGTAAACTGATCTGAAACCCGAATGCAGCAAGATAAAACCCAGATTATCTGAACGATCAAGACGGTTGGGAGCATTTTCTGACCAGCACCAGGGAATACATCAAAGGAGCGGGCGGCGTTACGTCACCACCGTTACTCACAACTGCTCAAACATCCCGCTGCACTGATTGAATTCGACTGGGCCAAACTGTTGAATCTGCCCGACTAAACTAGCTGATAATCAGGTAAACTATCATTCTTTACTCCACCTACAGCCACTCATATGGTCTCCATGCGGACCGGCGATCGGTTCTGACACGCCTCGACATCTTTCGGGTATTACTATGGCTCAATTCGTATACACCATGAACCGCGTTGGCAAAATCGTTCCGCCGAAACGCGAAATTCTCAAAGACATCTCTCTGTCGTTTTTCCCGGGGGCCAAGATCGGCGTACTGGGCCTGAACGGTGCTGGCAAGTCTACCTTGCTGCGCATCATGGCCGGCATGGATACCGAGATAAACGGCGAAGCGCGGCCGCAGCCCGGCATAAAAATTGGTTATCTGCCGCAGGAACCTGAACTGGAGGAAGCTCTGACGGTCAGGGAAAACGTCGAAAAAGGCATTCAGGAAATCATTGACCTGGTCAACGAGTTCAATGCCATCAGCGACAAGTTTGCCGAACCGATGGGCGATGAGGAGATGAATGCGCTGCTGGAGCGCCAGGGCGAACTGCAGAATGAAATTGATGCGGTGGATGGCTGGCAAATCGAACGCACCCTGGACATTGCCGCTGATGCACTGCGCCTGCCCGAATGGGATGCCACCGTCAGCAACCTGTCAGGGGGAGAAAAACGCCGCGTAGCCCTGTGCCGCCTGCTGCTCTCGAAACCTGACATGCTGCTGCTGGACGAGCCAACCAACCATCTTGATGCAGAAAGCGTGGCGTGGCTTGAACGCTTCCTGCAGGACTACCCCGGCACGGTCGTCGCAATTACCCACGATCGATATTTCCTGGATAACGCAGCGGGATGGATTCTCGAACTGGACCGCGGTCATGGCATTCCCTATGAAGGCAATTACAGCGCCTGGCTGGAAGCCAAAGAAAAACGATTGGAAATCGAAGAGAAGCAGGAGGCTGCCCGCGAGCGCACGATCAAATCAGAGCTTGAATGGGTACGGGCTAACCCCAAAGGTCGTCAGTCCAAAAGCAAGGCCCGCATCTCCCGCTTCGAAGAACTCAATTCCAAGGATTTCCAGAAGCGCAACGAAACCCAGGAGTTGTATATTCCCCCCGGTGAACGTTTAGGCGACAAAGTAATTGAGGTCAGCAGCCTATGTAAGGGCTTTGGCGACCGCGTCCTCATCGATAACCTCAGTTTTTCAGTTCCCAAGGGCAGCCTCGTGGGCATCATCGGTGGCAATGGCGCGGGAAAGACGACCTTTCTCCGCATGCTGGTAGGTGCGGAGCAACCGGATAGCGGCGCGATTGAGCTCGGCGACACCGTCAGTCTTGCCTATGTGGATCAGAGCCGTGATGAACTCAATGGCGAGAAAACAGTCTGGCAGGAGTTATCGGATGAGCAGGACATCATCCATATCGGCAACTACGAGATCGCTTCTCGTGCCTACGCTAGTCGCTTCAACTTCAAAGGGGGCGATCAGCAGAAATTCGTCAAGGATCTCTCCGGTGGAGAACGCAACCGGCTGCACATGGCCAAGCTGCTCAAAAAGGGTGGCAACGTGCTGCTGCTGGACGAGCCCACCAATGATCTCGACGTCGAAACCTTGCGGGCGCTGGAGGAAGGACTACTGGCCTTCCCTGGCTGTGCCATTGTTGTATCTCACGATCGCTGGTTTCTGGACCGGATCTGCACACACATTCTGGCTTTTGAGGGTGACAGTGAAGTTATCTGGCATGAGGGCAACTACACCGATTACGAAGCCGGCCATAAGAAACGCGTTGGCGACACCCAACCGACCCGGGTCAAGTACAAGAAGCTGGACGCCTAGTCACAAACCCAGCTCTTTCCGAATCTGCGCGATATGAGCCCGACGCTCTTCGGCGGTCAGGGTTCGCTCGGTTTTTTTGGGGAGAGCTTCGGTAACCGGCAGGTGCAGTTCTTCACCGGTCATAACGCGCTTACACAACTGGCCGTAGTGGTATTCAAAGCGGGGAAATGCCACCGATTCTCTCTCGTTCGCCAGGGTAAACCAGCCCGTTGATGCTCCGGCCAGATACACGGCTGGATGACTCCATGAGAACTCTCGCTTCGGCGAAGGTGCCGTACAGGCCTCGAGATACGCGCTGTGCGGGGCTGGCAACCCAAACAGGTCAAACCCTTCTTCGCAGGCCCGAACCAGCGTGGCGATTGAGGGCAGGTAGTCCTGACTGCGAATCACTTTTTTGGCGGCTCTGACAATCTGCGTCGGCAGATAATTCTCAAGCGAGCTCAACCAGTATTTTTTGGCGATGACCAGACTCTCGGCGTCAGCAAACGCTTTGTGAAACTGGTTGTGATAGGCAAATTCGAATTCGGCAAAGATCTGATTGATGGCATCCACCCGATCCGGCACGGCCTCTGAGCCGAAGCCAGCCTCTGACTCTTCGACCCCTGCGGTCGAGAGGGAACGTTGATGAGGATCAGTCTGCCCAACTTCGATCAGCGATGCGCTCGAATTTTTCCCGAATTTTTTTCTGCTGCGTTCCAGCAATGGTTTGATCTTCTCCATACAATTTCTCGTCATGGCCGCCCTGCTTCAGCCGGCGCGCCCAGTCCTGCTTGATAAACTGAAGGAACACGGTGTTCCATGAGGCCTTTACCTGTTCACTGTCTTTCCAGTACAGCACGAACTCTGGCACCTTGCTGCGCGCATAGGCCTCGTCGATTTCAGCCAGCTGCAGAATCTCAAAACAATCCGCGCTTGGCTGCCACCCATCTGCAATCGGCCTCGGGGTGTCATCAAGCCCGAAAGAGGCCGTGTATTTTGCCCACTGCCTGCGAATATGTTCAATGAATTTTGTATTCCAAGCGCCATGCACCACGCCGCGCTCCCTCCAGTAGAGAACAAACTCCGGAATGGCATCCTCGATGAAACTGTGGCTGATGCCAACGTTACCCAAAATCTCCAGCGCGTCCGCACTCGGCAACCATTGCGGAGACATGGTGCTCGCCAACTCGCGCGCGCCTTTGCGCGTCTGCTCATGACGCCACTCTTTCAACACGTGTTTATAGAACGCATTGCCCCAGGAGAACCTCGCCTGGCGTCTGTCACGCCAATAGTTCACAAACTCCGGAATCAGGCTGCGAATGAAGTCCTCAGGGATGGCATGCTGTCTGGCCAGCTGAATCCAGTTTTCCTCTGGTTGCCAATCATCCGGGATCGGCTTGGCCGCATTCGAGCCGGTACCCTGACGCTCACTGACCGGCAAGGGGGATTTAACCTTTGGCATGTCAGTAGTCTCTGCCGGCAATGGCTTTGCCTGCGCAATCGCTTCGCCACCGTCATCAATGGCAATCCAGACAGATTGCGCATCCACGATATGTTCCAGTTTCAACACGCCGAGGTTCTGCAGGCTTTGCCGATATTCCAGACTCTCCTTTATACCCCAGAACGGGAACAAACGGCGCAGTTCACGCTCCTCAAGGCAGAGCCAGCGTAAACCCGAATCGCTGTGGCGCTGCTGGCCGCGGTGGCGAATGAGTTCGGCCAGCACATGAAGCATTACCGCTTCGCCCAGACCTATGGTAGCAGCAAGGGTTGGAGAAATAACAAGGGGTTGCTCGGGAACTAGCTTTGACACGGAGACATCTGATCGCTGAAATTAGGGGCTGTTTGTATCGTTTTTGAAGGCCGGCTTAACCGCTTTTACCTCATAATGGGGGATCGTATCACAGGCCTGCGGCCCTTCCCTACCGCATGATTGAACCCGTCCACCCGGGCAAGGTAAACTGTCTGCATACCCCGACTTTCCACGATTTACCCACCGTGACTCCACAGCTTATTCAGGAATTTCTGCGCAGCGAGCATCTGCCGGCGACCTATGGTGAGGATGTGCTCGCCTGGTTTCTTCCTGCTGCGCAGGAGTTGCTCCTGCGACTGACGCCGGACCGAAACAAGCCACTGTTAATTGGCATAAATGGCGCTCAGGGCACAGGGAAGTCAACTCTGGCCAGACTTTTCGAGCTTTGCAGCACCGAGGCAGGGTTCAAAGTCGCTGTTCTCTCAATTGACGACTTTTATCTCTCAAAAGCTGCACGAGCGCAGCTTGCTGAGACAGTGCATCCACTGCTAGCGACCCGGGGAGTACCAGGTACTCATGACGTGGAGCAACTGAAATCCTGCTTAAGTCAGTTGCTGAACAGTCAGGCAAGCACTGTAAAAATCCCACGCTTTGACAAAGCGGCGGACAACCCGGTGACAGCTGAACACTGGTCTCCGACGACTCTTCCTGTTGATCTCATCCTATTAGAAGGCTGGTTTATCGGGTTGGAACCGGAGCCGTGCGAGCATCTTCTCTCACCGATAAATCAGCTGGAAGCGAACGAAGACGGCGACGGTTCATGGCGCAACTTCGTGAATCACTCTCTCAGTTCCGATTTCGCAGACATCTTCGGCCGCCTGGATTCACTTTTGATGCTGCAGGCGCCGTCATTTGAGCAGGTGTTTGCCTGGCGCTGCCTGCAGGAAGAAAAGCTCAAGCAACATCGTGCAGCGCAGTTTGATGCCGACACTAGTGGCGTGATGAGCCCTGAAGAAATTGCCCGCTTTATTCAGCACTTTGAACGATTGACGAGGCACGCCCTGAACACACTGCCCAGCAAGGCAGACTGGGTGTTTCATCTTGACAGTCAGCACCGGGTTGCCGGCAAAACCTGCAAGTAGAGTCCGGAGATCGGGAGCCGGCCCTGTCAGGACTGCTTTACCGGCCGAGGCTCAGCCGCTTCCTGAATACCTGCGCCTGCACGGGAAAGCGGCTGTATCCAGACACGGAGCACCAGGCCAACCAGTACCACAGCCGCAAGCTGGCGCCAGAAAGGATAGCTCTCACCGTGCGCAGCCATGGCCAGCTGCAACGGCCAGGAGAAAGACGCAAAGGCGGCGTTAAGTGCCAGACCTGCCGCAATAGCAGTGCCAATAACCCCGATCAGATAAGTCACCAGAGATTTCAGACCCAGCTGTTCTTTGATGACCCCCATCGTGGCTAAATTAGTAGCTGGGCCAGTCAGCATAAATACCAGAGCAGCACCCGGTGAGATCCCTGCGAACAAGAGGCTGGCAGCCACCGGCGTCGACGCCGTGGCACAAATGTACATGGGCAAACCCACCAACACCATAACCAGCATTGCCAGCACACCGTCCCCCCATCGCAAAAAGAACGACTGAGGCACCAGGGCAGTGATCACTGTGGCCACGACTAAGCCAATAGCCAGCCACTTGGCGGTATCAGAAATCATGCGCCCATAGCCATATTTCACAGCCAGTATTAGTCGCTCACCCAGTGGTAACTGCCGCTCATCAGCAGGGGTCTGCTTGCTGCAGCAGCTGCCGCAGCTGCTCTCGGCTTCGCGCGTAGCTTGCTCGCCCTGATCCAGCGCATTGACCAGTATGCCCGCTACAATCGCACTGCTGAGCGCTCCGATAGGTCGGGCAACCGCAAATATCGGCCCAAGCACCGCATAAGAGAAGGAGATAGAATCGACGCCGGTTTCAGGGGTAGCGACTAAAAAAGATGAGGTGGCGCCTTTAGAGGCCCCAGCTTTACGGATTGCTAGAGCAGTAGGAATTACGCCGCAGGAACACAGCGGAAGTGGCGCACCGATAAACGCGCCTTTAACTATAGAGACTATTCCCGGCTCAGCCAGCTGCTTTTCCACCCAACTGCTGGGGATGACCTGCCTGATTATGCCGGCCAGCAGATAACCCATCAGCAACCATGGGGCGCTTTCAATGACGAGATCCCAGAATATGCGTAAAAATTCCATCAGTTTACCCCCCCGGTAGTCGCGAGACCGCCGTTATCCAGCACTTCTAAAATGGAGCAGTGCGTCGCGTTTTCCAGGCCTCCATCACACTTATTCAGTAAGCGGCTCAACACTTTCTGCATGGCTTTGAGCTCTGCCATTTTGCGATTGACCTCATGCAACTTGTTTCGGGTAATGTCGGTCACTTCCTGGCAACTGTGACTCGACCGATCGAGTCTGATTGACAGCAGCTGAGCAATGTCTTTCAGCGAAAACCCGATATTGCGAGCTGTTTTCACAAATTCTGCCCGATTGATATCGGCAGCGCTATACAACCGATAGCCGGACTCACTTCGCTCACTGGCCTCAATGAGCCCGTGTTTTTCATAAAACCGGATGGTGTGCGCCGACAGACCGATTCGCACTGCCAGCTCGCTGATTTTCAACATTTAGCGGAAACCTTTAATTATCAGGATGCAAGTATAAGCTCAGAGACAACTCTAAGGTCAACTGTCCCATTTGCCGCTGACCGGCAATTTTCAGCTGCATTCTGAGGACCCCTGGACTGTCAGGGTTCGCCCTATCCATCGGCTTATATCAACAATCTGCTGGGGACACACGGCATGCTCCATCGGGTAGACGACATACTCCGGCTTAAATCCGAGTCTCTGCAGCGTTGCCACACTCTGTCGGCCGAGAGACTCTGGCACCACAGGATCCTCGCTTCCGTGGCAAATCAAGAGGGGTAGCGCCTGCTGTACTGGATTAAGAGCAACTGTCGCAGCTGTCGCAAAGTAGGTTGAAAGTGCCATTATCCCCGCCAGCCGATGCGGATAGGTCAGCGCTGCCTCGAAGCTCACCGCCCCGCCCTGGGAAAACCCAGCAACCACAATGCTTTCACTGGGCACGCCGCGCTCCATTTCCCGGTCAATAAGATCATGCACCCAATCTGCCGACTGTCGAAGCTGCTCGGTATCCACATGCCGATCCACGTCGTGTTGCTTGATGTCGTACCAGGCTGGCATGACCAAGCCGTTGTTGATCGTTACAGGAATAGAGGGCGCGTGGGGAAAAACAAATCTCACGCCAAGGCCGGCTGGCAACGCAAGTTGTGGCACGATAGGCGCGAAGTCGTGGCCGTCAGCACCCAAACCATGTAGCCAGATGATTACGGCTCCGATCGTTCCTCTCTGTGGACATTCGATCTCAATTGCAGGTAGATATGCCACGTTTTTGTGCTCCTATGACGAGCAGACTAAGTGCGTTGGTCATGCAAACACTCCTGGGTATCCAGCATTTTGATTTCGCGCCCTGGAAATGGTAACGAGTTGGAGTGGCCTAGCAGCTCTTCTTTCTATTTGTAGAAGATCCGCTCTGCTTTCCATTGTGGCATTCTCAGTCAGATTGACAAGACCCCTATCACTTTTTCACGCTGTGGTCACCGAAGCGGAGATTTGCAGTAGCTAACAAAGCTGAATTAATATCCCGCTCATGAGAATGACGCGAATTCCGCTTTTCACTGCCTCTGTTCTTATATTTTATACTGGCGTCCTTGCTGCGGAGGCCACCAGAGAAAATATACTTGGGTCGTGGGAAGGCCCTCTGGTAATTGGCCGCGACAACATGACGCTTGCCTTCACCTTCACGCTTCAAGGTGAAGAGATAGCTGCCGTCTTGACCAGTAGCGGCCTAGGTATTTACGGAATGCCCGCAGACACGGTGATCGTTGATGGCCCCCGAATCACTATCCGCATTCCAAGGCTGGACTTGGAATTCACCGGCGTCGCGCGAATGACCAAGTCCGGAGCGGTGATGCGAATCGATGGCGACTGGTTTCAGTATAGTGAGATGGTGCCTGTCATTTTACTTCCGGTAGAAAATCCCAGCTTTTAGCAGCCCTCGAATGGTATGATCGGATCAGATTATCTTGAAGTTTGCTCACAGTGAAGGGTATGGTTCGTTACCGGCAGAATCGGGTTTTGCCAGTCGCCGTGCTTTGCCCGGCAGGGACAACATGCCAATACTTTGCGCTTTCCAGATAGCAGACATCCAGGGTGACTGATGCGCTCCAGAGAACGCCTCTGCGCTGCCAATAAGACGCTCATCAGTATACTGATGAGCTACCTCCTGCTGGTCATTCCACTGGGGGCGACGACCATTCTCGGCATGAACATCGATCAAGTGGCGCAGGATGCTGAACTCATCTTCGAAGGCAAAGTAGTTGAACACAACGTCCGCGAAAATGCCGCGGGCATGATTGTTACCTACGTCACCTTCAGAATCGAAGAATTGATCAAAGGCGAGTATGACGAACCTCTGCTTGAGCTGAAATTCACCGGCGGCAGGCTGGGCGGGCAAATCATGGAGATCAAAGGCCTGCGCATCCCGAGTCCCCACGAAGAGGGCATTTACTTTGTGGAATCCGTTATTCGCAATCTGGTCAATCCGCTGCTGGGATGGTCTCAGGGACATTACCTGATTTACGAACAGAACGGAGAGCGCAAAGTCAGCACCGTTAACGACAGGCCCGTCACGGACGTTTTATCCACGCAATCTGTGCCGGTAGCCCTGCGAAGACCCGTCAGCGTCATCGATGGCGACACCGACCCGGCTACTGGCGTGGTAGCACCCAGCGAGGCACTGGATCCTGACCAAGCATTAACGACTGAGTCATTTAAAGCCAAGATTCGGGGCCTGATTGATCGCTGACAAAAGGGCCCGACGAGCTGTCTGCCGCGAGCGGATTAATTGGGCAGTGGCAGCACGCTCCCTGAAGGATCTAAACCCTCGGCAAAAATTCGCAGCGCCAGTTCGTCTGCGTTGAGCGCTTCCCTGAAACGCGCCGTCAAATAAAACTCTCCGGACACATCGGTACGCTGTGGTGGCAACAGATTGACCATCGCTGGCTGAAGCTGACCCGCGCCCTGAGCAGGCGCTCTGACCAGAATCACCGCGTAAATCGCCTTGCTATCCGGAGCCACGGCCAGTGAATAGCGCATTTCGTTTTTAAGCAGATCAATTTTCATGATGCCCTCAAACTGCACATTATCCTTGTTAAACTCAATCACCCGACTGAGCACTTGAGGCAGGACACCCTGCACAATCGCGGGCGTGACCGCAGGTGGGCGACGAATGGTATTCGCTTTGTCGTAGCTGTCGGCGATGGCCAGTAATTCAGCGTCACCGAGCATCGAACCGAGTATTTCAATGCCCACTGGCAGTCCATCGTCAGTAAAGCCCGCAGGAAAGGAGATTGCCGGCAAGCCCGAGTTCGCCGAAAGCGTGCAGTTAGCCCTGGTGGCGGGGTCACCCGTCTGTGGATCTCCAAGTCTGACGGGTAGCTGGCCAATGGTTGGATACACAAGGCCGTCGAGGTCGTTTTCACTCAGGGTGCGTTCAATCTCGGCCCGCAGTTCGCTGCGCATTGACAAACGGGACTGATAATCGCTGTCGCTGTCATTCAGTGACGCACTGTGGCGTAATACTCCCGATACCGCTTGATGAAACAATCCCCGCTCAATCACCTCCTCCAGAGAACTGATTTCTTCAGCGCCAAACGTTGCTAAATATCTCTCAAGGTCAGGCGGAAACTCGATGGACAATACGTCTGAATCGCGCAGCAAGGCATCCATATTCGGCACCTGAAGTTCAACAATTTCTGCGCCCTGCTCCGCAAACCACTCAAGTGCCGCATCAATTTCTGCCGTCACCGGATCGGCAGCGGTGGAGAAATAACGGGTGAGTTTGCCCAGTCGGAGCGAGCCAGGAGTAACAGTACCGAGCGTTTCACGGAACTGAAGCGCAGGGCGACCAGTCATCAGCTCAGTAGCTGGGTCGGCCGGATCAAATCCTGAGACGATATCCAGAACAATGGCAAGATCCTCAGCGCTTCTGGCCAGTGGACCGCCTACATCCTGAGTGTGTGCGAGAGGCAGAATACCGTGAATGCTGGAAAGGCCTTTTGTGGGCCGCAGCCCCACCAGATTATTGAATGCGGCCGGTATCCGGATTGACCCGCAGGTATCAGACCCAAGGCCAACCGCACCAAAACTTGCTGCAACTGCAGCACCTGTACCGCCACTGGAGCCGCCCGGCACCCTACGAAGATCATAAGGATTTCGCGTGCGTCCAAAAATCGAGCCTACCGTTGTGATGCCGTAGGCAAACTCGTGCAGATTGGTTTTTGCCAGCACGATCGCCCCGGCGTCAATGAGCCTCTGAATCTGACTCGCAGGCGCATTCGGCATAAAGTTCGCGAGAGCGACCGACCCACCGGTCGTGGGCATACCGGGAACGTTGTAATTGTCTTTTACCAGTATCGGCACGCCATGAAGCAGGCTGCGAGCTCCGCGAGTTTGCCGCTCAGTATCAAGCGCCCGGGCAATCCTGACTGCATCAGGGTTAATTCTGATCACTGAGTTGAGCTCCGGCCCGCCCCGGTCAAATGCCTCGATGCGCTCAATATACTGATTCACCAGCTGCACTGAAGTAACGTGACCTCCGGACAGCGCTTCCTGCAGGTCAGCGATGCTCGCTTCAAACACATTGAAATCGTCCTGGGCGTAGGTCTGTTGTGCTGACAACAGTAAAAGGATCAGAAAAATTCGCATGGTGTGTGGCTCCGAGTTTGGGAAGAAAGGGCCAATACTTTGCTCAGGCTCTCATGGATGCGGCCAGTACACCATAGCAGTTTCCGCGATAAACATTCCGCCCCGGCCGGAACCTCGGCAAGCATTGGTATTAATTTCAGGGCAAAAAAAATCAGCCCGCTTTGTCAGCAGGGCCGATTTCCATTGCGCCCCGATTGTTACTAAGGCATTCGGGCCGCACGTATTTCAATTTCTACCAACCAGCCTTCGACCACCAGATCCTTGATTTCAATAAAAGAGCGGACGGGCTTGGTCGGATTATCATCTGTACCGAAAAACACAGAGTAGCTCTCGTTGAAACCAGCGAAATCGAGACCGTCCTCACCGGCTACAGCAAAGGCCCTGACCTGAACGATATCCTACATCGACCAGCCCTGCTCTTCTAGAGTATGCTTGAAACGGGAGAAGGTGTTGACCGTCTGCTGCTTCATGTCGCCCCAGCTGCCATCATCTAGCGGGCGAGCCCCGGAGCCCGACAGATACATCGTTTCCGCGCCGGTAGGAACAGTGATCGACGTGTAAAAATAGTTTCCCTCATTGTAGCGCGTAATCTCCTGAGCGCCAGCCAGAGTAGCCCCCCACAAAGGCCACACTGAATAAGCACGCCATTGTGATTTTTAATTGCTTCATTTTTGTCTCAATTATTGAACCCAGCAAATCAAACCGATTCCTCGAATTAATTTTCCTGCAGACTCTGTGACGCCATTATGGGTGCCGCGTCTTCTGCTTGTGCACCGATAAATCGATTTGTGAGTATACCGGTAGTGATCGCACCATTGACGTTCAGCGCAGTCCGAGCCATATCGATCAGCGGCTCAATCGAGATCAACAGCGCAGCAACGGTGACCGGAAATCCGACTGCCGGCAGCACGACCAGAGCCGCATTGGTTGCGCCACCACCCACGCCTGCAATACCGAAAGAACCGATTGCGATCACGACCAACAGGCTGGATATAAATCCGAAATCGAGGTCGACACCCATGGTCGGCGCGACCATGACTGCAAGCATCGCAGGATAGATACCTGCGCATCCGTTCTGACCGATGGTCGCGCCGAAAGAGGCCGAGATATTTGCAATGGGCGAAGGCACGTCAAGTTCTTCAATCTGCGCGCGAATCGTCAGCGGAATCGTCGCAGCGGAACTTCGGGTCACAAACGCGAAAGTCAGCACCGGCCACACCTTCTGAAAGAATTCCCTGACGTTAACGCCCACCATCGCAATGATGAGGCCATGGACCATAAACATGATGGCAATGGCGATATAAGAAGCCACAACAAACCCAATTAGTGTGAGGATTGCGCCCCCGTCCGTCGTTGCAATCACCCGTGTCATGAGGGCGAGTACGCCATAAGGTGTCAGTCCAATGACTAGCTTGACTAGACGCATAATGACCGCTTGCGTCGTATCCACGAAGGATTTAATCCGCGCACCGTGCTCCGCATCTTCCTGACTCACCAGTAAAGCCGCGATGCCGATGATCATGCCAAAGACAGCAACCGCGATGATAGAGGTTGCGCGGGACTCGGCCATATCAGCGAAAATGTTGCTCGGCACTGAAGAAATTAACAGCTGTGAGATACTGCGGTCAGTCGCCAGACGCGACTCGAGCACCTCAGCGCGAGCCAGCTCCCTCGCACCACTGGCCAAATCACCGGCATTCAAGCCAAACAGTGAAGCCATGATGATGCCAATCACTGCCGCGATCACGGTGGTGACCATCAGGATACCAACCACCGAACCTCCGATTTTGCCCAGAGACTTGATCTCCTCCACTTTGAGCACCGAGGCCATCATGGTGATCAACACCAGAGGTATGATAATCATGCGCAGTAAGTTGACATAAATGTTGGCGACAACATTCGTCCACTCCAGTGTCTCGGTGGTGGCCTCGGCGGTATAACCGACGACCAGCTGGAGATAGAAGCCAAAAATGCTCCCCAGCATGAGGCCAATCAGCACTCTGCGAGACAGGCCCAACTCTTTTTTAGCGAGCTGAAACAGGAAGCTCAGTAATGCTGCGAAAACAACAAGATTGAAAATACCGTACATGGACATGGTGGTTCGCTCCTTGGCGCAGACCTTGGACGTCTGGCCCAGTGATCAGTTGCCTGCCGCCTTATTGTTTTATTCCAGGTGGTGCATGATTCGGAATTCATCGGGTCAAAGACAGCCCACGTTGACCTTGGTGACCGGACTCTGCGCGACGATTAAGAATCTGACATCGCACGTTGTGCTCGCCCGGTTGGTGAACACCTCACCCACCAGTATATCTAGCGCTGTCTGGAAGACCAAGCCCCCACGCTCATTCGGAACAAACCCGAAAGGCTAGCGGGTTTCCAGAGAATTGATGTAAACCACCACATCGCGGATAGCGGACTCATCGGTCAATGTGCCGACCATGGCGGCCATCTGCTGGCCATACCGATCGTCTTCATGCCGACCCCGGTATCCCACAACGAAGTTGCTCAGTTGCGTGACCAGATACCAGTCGTTCTGTCCGGCCAGAGCCGGCGCGCCCATTGCCGCATTGCCTTTGGCGTCCATACCGTGACAGGTGGCACAAACGCCGTACAGCAATTCACCAGACTGCACATCACCTTCAATCGTGATTTCTGCGGGCTGGTAGTCCCAGCTGCCGACCCACGCCACAATGTCAGCGATACTGTCATCCGTCAGCTTGGCCATGGGGCGCATCGCGATACCTGCGGTATCCATCGGGTGATAACCGCGAATACCGGCGCGGAAATTCTTCAGCTGCCGGCGCAGATACCAGTCCTCCATGCCCGCCAGTCTCGGCGCTTCGATACCTTCATTGCCCCTACCGTCAGTGCCGTGACAGGTCGTACAGTAGCGGTCGTCATAGGGTTCCCGTTCCGCCGCAGCGGAGGTAAAGGGGGTCAGGTGGCAGATAGCCAAAGCAAGCAAGATTCTGTTGGCCAGACCCCAGATTTTATGGCGCACGTCGAGAGGAACGAAACTCAGCATTACAAACTCCTTGGTACAACAGCCTTCAGGCCAGCTCGGCACGCACCTGTGCATCCATGTGGCTAAGTGCCCACTGGGCAGACATCACCGCGCTTTCCTGCCAGGCTGAATGCATACTGATCTGATCACCGATGAAGTAGTGTCGACCGTTAACCGGCGCCTGCAGCGTGTGATAGAGTGTTTCTTCTTCATGGGTCCAGCCCCGACCGAGGTTGCGTGACCATCTGGCTGAGCATCCCAGCATGTGATTCATGCGATGCCAGCCAATCGTGACCGGCTTCTCCACCAGCTCGCGGAAATTCGGATGAATTTTTTCATGGTCTGCAAGGTGAGCTTCGATCCGCTCTTCCTGACTCATTAAGGTGTGATACATCCCGCCGCTGTAGTCATAGGCGCCGAGCACGATGCCTTTGGCTTTGTGAATGCCGTGGGAGGGATACCACAACTGGCGGCTCTTGGTGTTCGACCAGGAAATACCACCATAGATGTCCAGATCCTCCCAGAAACGGTGCTTGGCCTGAAAAGCGGCTTTGTAGGCCTCGCCACGACGGACGTACTTCATTGCAGTTACATAATCCGAGGGAAAATTGTGATCTATGCCGACCATCAGATGAGTCGGAATGCAGTTGAAGCAATAATCCACTTCAAGGCTGTGCCGGACACCATCCTGATCATAGGCCACATTGACACCCTTGTCTGTAACCTTGACTGAGGTCACCATCGCCCGATACTTCACCTGTTCACCAACATGGTTAAGAAATCCTCGGATAATCTGGTCCATCCCTCCCGCAGGCTGCATCAGGATAGGTCCGGTGTCGCCCTCATTTGCCCCCATTATTTGCCGGCCCATACGGGATTTAAGTAAATCCCGAAAGGCAATCATGTCTTTCTGTACGCCGTGTTTTAGAAACCCCCCTTCGGCGTAACCGGCCCGAAAGCTGCCGGAATACAAGTCGTTCTCATTCAGGTCACCGAAAGAGCGAATCATACTGAGCAGTGTTTCCGCCTCAGACTCGGTAAACGGCGCATCCAGTTCATCGCTGTTCATGGCTTTCGCCATCAATTCTGCCATGAACCCGCGCATGTTGGTGGTGTAGTCGATGTTGCGGATTGGCCTGCCACCCAACATGTTGTCGTCCTGGACAAATGAGGTTTTGTTCTCATTGATGAACACCTCAAGTTCAACATTCAGCTCTTTGCAATAGGCTAAAAGATTGCGATGAGTGCTGGGAATCCGGGCGGCGCCGGCATTGAAATACATGTGCGGCTCATCATCGAACTCGCAATATTGACGATTGCCGATTTCATCGATCAGATCCCCGTGACGGAGGGTCAGAACGCGGCCGCCACAGCGGTGAGAGGCTTCCAGCACCGTGCAGTCATAGCCCTGCTTGCTCAGTTCAAAGGCCGCGGTCAGCCCTGAAATACCGCCACCCAGTATTGCGATTTTGCGCTGGTTGCTGCCGAGATTCAGCAGATCCAAGGAAGCTGCAGACGCCGAACCCGGCAACAGATTCAGTGCGGTGCCCGCACGAAGCGCGGCCGCGATGCCGCCCGTTGCGGCAAGCAAGTTGAGAAATTCCCGCCTGCTAACTGGATTGACCATCGAAAATACTCCTTTGCGAGGTCTACGTAAGCCTCAGTATACTTGGATTTGCGCCCTGTTGAGGATTCTGAAACATAGCAGCTTGTCGCGTAGCTGCACCGGCCGTCTCAATCTGTCCTTGATAGACAATCGAGGCCATAATGCCAAAAAGTCACAGCCAAGTTGGCCACCAGTAAGGAGCTCTGCCATGAGCCTAGCCGAATACTTTCCCGAGCAGATTCGTGAATTGCCAGCGTACGAGGGCAAATTTGATGCCTTTAAACTGAACGCAGAGTCCTGTGACGTGCTGTTTGGCATTTATCCGGGCGGCACGGTCATTGAGCCCCACAGTCATGAGACTGACAACGTTGGCGTGGTCACCAAGGGCGTGCTGTTATTGGCAATGGACGGTGAAACACAGCGCATCGAAGCGGGAGAGTGGTATTTTGTGCCCGCTGGCAAACAACACGCAGCAAAATTCCCGGAAGATACTGCCGATATCGAGTTGTGGATTCGTCGGTAACGGACTATGGCGCCAGGCTGGACCTGGCCTGAGTACCCCAGTGACCGTCGACATTAGTCACGATATAGAGTGACTGATAGGTGCCGATGACCTCGTTATTCGCATCAAAACGCTGGAAAACCGTGGCTATGTGGACCTTCCCCGGGGCCGCTAGGGTCACTTCACGGCTGAGCCAGTGGGAATGATCCCAGCCTGTAGCAGGCAGTCTGTCGAAGGTCCCGCCAGCTGCAAATTCTTCGGCATTTTCCCAAACCGTCACGTTACCGCTGGCAAAGCGAACGTGGGGGTAATTAAGGGTTGCCGCCCAGGCAACCGGATCCCGTTGATTGAAGGTCGCCATGAACTGATCCAAGGCCTGCATGGCTGCTGCAATTGCCGCTTCCACCCCACGCGCCTCGGCGCCCAGTGTCACCCGGGGCAGAAAACTAACAACGCAAAGTAAAGCAACAGTTACAAATTTTTTCATGGTAAACACCTAGGGGAACCGATCAGCGAAACCGACAAGGACATTGGCAGCTTACTGCGGTTGAACACCAATCACAAAAGGCACCTATCGGTTTATCTACGACTTCGCCGACCCGCAAACAAGCGGTCCGCAGGCCATGGTTTTTAGCGATAAATGCCGTACACTCTTCGTGATAGCCATAATGACATGCTAAAAGGGAGTGGCTGCTTTGTTCAAGTCGTTCGTGAATTCCGCGTCTGTTACATCTGCCAGCAGAAGGCTTTTCATTATCAGTCTTCTGATTTCTATGCCACTTTCTGCTGCGGAAAGCCTGGAACCAAACATTGCACCACCTGAGCAGGAACTTCTGTCCTGGCTGTCCGACCAGGAAACGGAAATGATCAATTTGCTCGAACGGCTAACCAATATCAACAGCGGCAGCCTGAATAAAGCCGGCATAGCAGAGCTTTCTGAACTCTTCAGCCAGGAACTGAGCGCGATGGGTTTCAATATTGATACGCTGCCTGGCGGACGAATCGACATGCCCAGTTGCCCCGGAAGCGATTACAGCATTGATCTGGCTGACCATGTTCTCGCCTCCAAATCAGGCAGAGGCAAGCGACTGCTACTTCTAGGACATCTGGACACCGTTTTCCCTCTAGACAGTCCGTTCCAGAACTATCGCAGAGAGGGTGACCGAGTGTTCGGCCCCGGTGTGGCGGACATGAAGGGTGGCCTGGTGGTAATGCTGTACGCACTCAAGGCGCTAGACGCCAAGGGGCTGCTGGAGGACATGGCCGTCACCGTCCTGCTCAATAGTGATGAGGAAATGGGGTCGCTGTCGTCCCGCAAATATCTTGAAGCGCAAGCAGCCCTGCATGACTATGGATTGGTCTATGAATCCACCGGAACCAACAATCTGGTAAGAGCTCGCAAGGGCCTCGGCCAGGCAAGATTTGTCGTAAACGGCAAAGCTTCACACGCCGGCGGTGCCCATGAGCAGGGTCGCTCTGCCATCAAGGAGCTGGCCTACAAAATCGTTGCAATTGAAAACCTCACCGATTATGAAACTGGCGTTACCGTGAACGTTGGCATTGTCTCCGGCGGCGAAGCACGCAATACCGTTGCTCCCTGTGCTGAGGGTCTTATCGATTTACGCTACCCCACACCCGAACAAGGGCTGGAGGCAGTTGCTGAGTTCGAAGCCATTTTCTCGGAGGTATACAGCTACTCAGGGAATACCGACGACATTACGACCGACAGCTGGGTCAACCTGCACCGCCCGCCGAAGATCCCGACCGAGGAATCTGACTATCTGCTGGAAAAAACCAGAGCGCTCGGCAGGCTGCTGGGACAGGAGCTTGGAGTCACGGACTCGGGTGGAGGGACCGACGGGTCGCTTACTCAGGCAGCCGGCCTGCCTACGCTGGACTCGCTGGGCATCGCCGGCACCGGAGCGCACTCCAATCGGGAACAGGCCCGGCTGAGCTCTCTGCTGGAGCGGGCCCAGCTTAGCGCCGTGCTGATCAGCAGACTTGCCCGTGACTGATTGACCTCTTTCATTCCAAAGGTGAGTTAGGGACAATGACCCTACGCCGAGAGACTCCGCCACAATAATAACAATCGGGGAGGTACGCAGATTGTCAACGACGACGGTTAAAGGAGACCCGCATTCAGACCCAGTATCAGATGAACATGCGGCCATCCTAAAGGCCTACCAGAAGCCTTCTTACCGCTATCTGGTTCTGGGTATCCTGACAACAGTTTACGTCTCGAATTTTGTCGACCGGCAGGTGATCAATGTGCTTGCCCAGCCTATTATAGACGATCTGAACATCTCAGACGGCCAATTCGGAATGCTCTCGGGTCTGGCATTCGCCTTCATCTACACGACGCTGGGAGTACCCATTGCTCGTTGGGCGGACATCAGCAACCGGCGCAATATTGTTGCTGCTTCAGTCGCGATCTGGAGCGTGATGACGGCCCTGTGTGGCGCCGCGCAAAGTTTTGTCCAATTGTTTCTGGCACGCTTCGGGGTCGGAGTCGGGGAAGCCGGCGGCTCTCCACCCTCCCACTCCATCGTGTCCGATATTTTCCCTGCAGAGCAACGAGCGACTGCCCTTTCTATCTATTCGCTTGGCGTCTATGGCGGCATTCTGGTTGGCACGGTGGGCGGCGCCTATTTAGTTCAGTACTTTGACTGGCGCACGGCGTTCGTAGTGGTGGGTATGCCCGGCATCCTGCTGGCGCTGGTGGTGCGCTTCCTCGTCAAAGAACCGCCTCGCGGCATGGCGGAAGCGCGCAAAGACGTCGCGCCGCCCGGTTTTTTCAGTGTGATGGGTTTTTTGTGGGAACGAAGATCGTTTCGCCATCTGTCATTCGCCTGCGCCCTGCATGCCTTTGTCACCTATGGAATGGGGAACTTTATGCCACTCTTCCTCGGCAGGGTACACGGCATGCCGATTCTGGATGTAGGCTGGTACTACGGCATGATCGCAGGCGTGGGTGGCCTGGCCGGCACCCTCTTCGGTGGGTGGGTAACCGACCGGATGAAAAAGCGGACCGGCGACAGCACTTGGTACATCTGGGTGCCCTTCATCTCTACAGTCGTCGCCGTTCCACTTGCTCTGAATACCTTCCTCCTCATGCCGGATGGCTATATTGCAGTTTATTCCTATCTTCTGCCGGTCTTTGCCGGAGGCTGGTATCTTGCGCCCTGCATTGCTGCCACACATTTTCTGGTAGGTATTCGCATGCGAGCGATGGCATCAGCCATACTGCTGTTTATGCTGAATCTGATCGGGCTTGGGCTGGGCCCTATGATGACGGGATTCATGAGCGACTGGCTAACGCCCCAGTTTGGTGATAATGCGCTGCGATATGCCATGTCCATCACAGTCATGGTGAACTGCTGGTGCGCATTTCATTACTTTATGGCGGCGAAGACTATCAGAGAGGATATCGCGAGAGCCCCGGACTGAAGTCACTTAATGTCACAGAGCAGCCAGCGCCTGTTCGATCTTGCTGACTCCGATCACCTCAAGACCTTCGATCGGGGACTTTGGCGCATTGGCCTTCGGGACAATAGCGCGCCTGAAGCCGTGCTTGGCTGCCTCTTGCAGCCGCTCCTGCCCGCCTTGCACGGGTCTGATTTCGCCAGCCAGCCCCACTTCACCAAAAGCAACCGTTTGGCGATCAACAGGCCGGTCTTTGAAGCTGGAGACGATTGCCAGCAGAAGCGCCAGATCCGCACTGGTTTCGCTCACTTTGACACCACCCACCACGTTTACGAAGACATCCTGATCCGCCATGTACAGCCCACCGTGCCGATGCAGCACGGCCAGCAGCATGGCCATGCGATTCTGCTCCAGGCCCACCGCAACCCGACGGGGATTACCCAACGGGCTGGCATCCACCAGCGCCTGAATCTCAACCAGCAGCGGACGGGTGCCTTCCCAGAGCACCATCACCAGAGAGCCGGCACTGTCTTCCTCTGTGCGAGCCAGAAAAATAGCGGACGGATTCTTCACCTCTTTCATGCCCTGCTCGGTCATGGCGAAAACACCCAGTTCATTCACTGCACCAAACCGATTTTTCTGACTGCGCAAAATGCGAAATTTGCTGTCAGTGCCGCCTTCCAGCATCACGAAACAGTCGATCATGTGTTCCAAGACTTTCGGACCGGCAAGATTTCCTTCCTTAGTGACGTGTCCGACTAGAAACAATACCGTGTTGGTTTGTTTGGCGTATTGAATGAGGTAAGCGGCGCATTCACGAACCTGGCTGACACTGCCAGGCGCAGAGGGTACTTCGCTGCTGTGCATGACCTGAATCGAATCCACGACCAGCAGCGAAGGCTTGTGTTCCTGAGCGGCATGACAGATTTGCTCGACATTGGTTTCAGCCAGCATCTTCAGCGCTTGCTGTGGCAGGTTCAGGCGCTGCGCCCGCATCCCCACCTGCTGCAGGGATTCTTCGCCGGTGACATAAAGCGCAACCTTATCCTGATCGGCCAGAGTACACATGATTTGCAGTAACAGGGTGCTCTTACCCGCCCCGGGATTACCTCCCACCAGAATGACTGATCCCGGTACAAGCCCACCGCCGAGCACCCGATCAAGCTCGCCTATGGTTGAGCTGAATCTGGGCAGGGCTTCCAGATCGATATCCGCGAGGGTCTGGACGTCAGTTTTCTCCCCCGCATAACCCCGCTGCCGAAAATCAGCCTTTGCGGCGGGTGAGCCGGAGCCGCCCGGGTTAATCTGAGAAAGTGTGTTCCAGGCTTTACAGGCAGAGCATTGTCCCTGCCATTGACCATGTTCAGCGCCGCAATCAGTGCAAACAAACGCGATTTTGGTTTTAGCCATTTATGCTTTCAGTCCGCTAACAACACATGCAAGAGCCTGAGTCTCAATCTGTATACGACAGACTCACCCGGGAGGTCACTTTGCAGAACAGCTCGTAAGAAATCGTGCCGGCTGCGCTCGCAACCTCATCGGCACACAAATCCTCTCCCCACAAAGTCACTTCGTCGTCGATCTGTGCATCATCAATTCCGGTCAGATCCAGCGTGATCATATCCATGGAAACGCGACCGATGAGGCGGGTTCTGACCTTGCCACTGGAAGTGTGCACAAGAACCGGAGTGCCGTTACCGGCGCTGCGCGGATAGCCGTCTCCGTAACCAATTGATACCGTTGCCATGCGGGTATCCCGCTCGCAAACGTAGGTTGCCCCATAACCAATCGCATCGCCCGCTTTCAAATCACGAATGGCAATAATTCTTGATCGTAGTGTCATCACTGGCTGCAGACCGAGTTCCCCCGCCGTCTGATCAGCCATTGGCGAGCTTCCATAAAGCATCACACCGGGACGCACGTAATCGAGATGGGTCTTGGGCCACTGCAAGATGCCCGCTGAAGCCGCCATACTGGTTTCGACAGTCTGCTGACCTTTACTGAGCAACTCGCCTTTAGCCTGAGCTAACCGTGTTCGCTGGTCTTCGGTAAACTGTGTAAATTTTGACGTATTCGGGGCATCAGCGCAGGCAAGATGAGACATCAACACCAGCTGCGTGCCCGGGTAGGCCTGTAATTTCAGATAGGCTTCAACCGCCTGTTCTTGGCCCAGGCCCAGTCGATTCATGCCGGTGTTGTACTTAACCCACAGTTTGCGACTGCCTGAAAGCGCCTCTTCTGCTAGTACCTGATCAAGAATTGGAAGCTGGTAGTCGGCATGAACAACCGTTTCAATGCGCCTGGCCAGACACTCACGCAGCTCTTCTCGGGTCATAAAGCCGTTCAGCAGCAGAATCGGTAAATCTGGCTCCAGCTCGCGTAGGCATACCGCTTCGGACATGGTCGCGACCGCAAGCCCGCTTAGCTTGATATGCGTACTGCTCAGGGCAGCAGCCGCTTCCGCTGTGCCGTGACCGTAAGCGTTGGATTTGATGACCGGATAAATCCCCGAGTTGGGGCTGTAGGTTCGAACCAGCGCCAGATTTTTTTTCAGCGCGGCAAGATTGATCGTAGCCCAGGCGCGCCTGCTAATCGGGGTCATGAGGCAAATTTCCGGATCAGGGGTCGACAGTCAGCCATGATGAATTACAGACCATGGGTGTAGCTGTCGTCGTAGCGCGCTTGCGTATGATTCTCAAACCGAGTGTATTGTCCGAGAAAACTCAGTCTTACCGTACCAATCGGACCGTTGCGCTGTTTGCCAATAATGACCTCAGCGATACCTTTATCTACGGTATCTTCGTTGTAAACCTCGTCGCGATAGATAAAAGCAATCACGTCAGCGTCCTGCTCAATCGCGCCAGATTCACGTAGGTCTGACATGACCGGGCGTTTGTTGGGCCTTTGCTCTAGGCCGCGATTGAGCTGCGACAGCGCAACCACCGGGCACTGAAATTCTCTGGCGAGCAATTTCAGAGAACGCGAGATTTCGGAGATTTCATTGACCCGGTTTTCCGAGGTTCCCTTGATCTGCATGAGCTGTAAGTAGTCCACGACAATCATGCCCAGCGGCGAGTTGTGTTCGCGTACTACACGACGCGCGCGGGAGCGCATCTCCATCGGGCTGACTCCGGCACTGTCATCAATGAACAGGGGGCGATCCTTCAGCTTGGCGATAGCAGTATTCAGCTTGGGCCAGTCCTCATCGCCCAGCTTACCGGTTCGGAGTTTTCCCTGGTCAATGCGACCAATAGAAGAGAGCATTCTGAAGATCAGGCTCTCGGCCGGCATCTCAAGGCTGAAAACCAACACCGGCTTGTCACCCGCCAGCACCGCGTGCTCGACGAGATTCATGGCGAAGGCAGTTTTCCCCATGGAGGGCCGGCCAGCCACGATGACCAGATCAGACTTCTGCCATCCTGACGTCATTGCATCGAGATCTGTATAGCCGCTCGGCAGACCAGTCAGTTCGCCCTCGGCGCTGGACAGCTCATCAATACGCTCAACAGCAGCGTTCAGAAGAGGATTGACAAATTCGGGGCCTGAATTGTTGGGACGCGCATCGGAGATGGTGAATACTTGCTGCTCCGCAGCATCTACGATCTCACCTGCGGACCTTCCTCCGGTGTTGTATCCTGAATCAGCGATATCGTTGGCCACCGTGATAAGGCGCCTGAGAATGGCGCGCTCGCGAATAATGTTGGCATAAGCCAAAATGTTGGCGGTGCCCCGCGCGTTGCCGACAAGCTCACCGAGATAATCGAGGCCTCCGGCAGTTTCCAGTTCGCCCAGACTGTTGAGCGCGTCTACCAACGTCACGACATCAATGGGACGATTGGCCTCCGCGTGGCTGACCATCACCTGATAAATGAGTTGATGCTCCGTCCGGTAGAAATCCGCGGGCAACAGCACATCTGCCACATTGTCCCATTCAGCGCGGTCCAGCATCAGACCACCCAGGACCGCCTGCTCCGCCTCCACCGAATGCGGCGGGACTTTCAGAGTTGTCAGATTTGACTGCTGACTTGCAGACGCAATGGAATTGCTGGATTCGAAGGATTCAGACATGTCACCCGGACTTCGTTGGCTAGGCTAAAAAAAGCACCATTCTGGTACGTCAGAATGGTGCTTTATTTATTTTGCGAAAGCAAACCACCTCAGGTGGCTTGCTGCAGCTTCAGGATTCCGCTTCGTCAGCCTCTTCGCTGCTGTCGTCCTCTGAACCCTCAGGGGCCTCATCTGCGACCTCGGCTTCTGATTCATCCACCTCTTCGATGATACTGCCATCGGCGGACACGTCAGCTGCCGACTGAAGGCCCACCACATTGACGGTGATCTGTGCAGCGACGTCGTGCCCCAGATCAATCGTGAGCTCTGTTGTACCAAGCTCCCGGATTACGCCATGTGGCATCAGGACTTCGGCCTTGGATACATCTAAGCCGGCCTGAGCATTCAGAGCACCGGCAATCTCGCGCGTACCCACAGACCCGAACAGTTTGCCCTCGTCACTGGCATTCACTTCGATAGTCAGGCTTGCCCCTTCAACCTTCGCGGCACGTGCTTGCGACACAGCAACCTTTTTATTGTGCGCCGCCAGCAGATCGGCCTTGCGCTCTTCAAATTCCGCCAGGTTTGCCTTGGTCGCCGGAATTGCCTTGCCCTTCGGAAAGAGGAAGTTACGAGCGTAGCCCGCTTTCACACTGGCAGTATCACCAATCTCTCCCAGTTTGCCGATTTTTTCCAGCAAGATAACGTTCATGTCATTTCCCTCATCTTCTTAATGGCTTCACATGCCGCCTTGCAGCCGTGAGCGAAAATCAAACCAGCTATCGAGCAGCGCCAGCAGCACAACGAGCTGAACGGCGGCCGGAAGCATCAGCACGATGTAGAACGTCGCCAGCAGCATGATGGGCAACTTTCGTATCGCTACCACCGCGTGAACCAGCGCGATACCGGCAAACACCAGTGGCATCAAAAAATATAACGTCCAGGCCTCCGGAACAATCGCGCCCGAACCGGCGAGCAGCACGACCGCAATCCATCCTAGGGCGACATGTCGCGCGATCCTCAGGCCGTGGAACTCCGACCGGAAACCGCCCGGATTAAAGAGTAGGGCCTGCATCCATCGCGCAGTAATCAGCAGCAAGACGGCGAGAAACATATACACGGCACCAATAACGCTCAGCATCACACTGCGAACCGCATCCAGCTGCAGATCCTGTAAATTGCCTGCCTGTATGTACTGTTCCAACTGGGCCATCAACGCATCGATAACCGCTGGCTGGACACGAAAACACACCTCAACGCTGATCCCGACTGCGATTGCAGCCAACAGCGTGAATTCCCAGGACTCTGTTTCCCTGAGCAACAGGGCGAGCCCGGTGATTCCAATAAGCATGATCAGCGGAACAACATCACCGGCAACCGCCCATGCTCCAACGGGCAGAACGGCCCAGGCAAAAACGATGCCCGCTTCCTGCAGGCCTTTCCGCAGCGCTATCAGTCCAACCACAACCGGGTTGAGCAAATTAACCAGCGGAATCAGACCCAACAGCATTACCGCTATCATGGCCTGTCTGCGACCGGTCATGACGTATTCAGCAAGACCGCGCATCATGTTTCTGACTCAGACCTGATGACTGTCCGCGTAGGGAATCAGCGCCAGGTATCTCGCTCTCTTGATTGCTGTCGCCAGCTGTCGCTGGTAGCGCGCTTTAGTACCCGTAATACGGCTGGGAACGATTTTACCGGTCTCAGACACGTAGGCTTTAAGCGTTTCCAGATCTTTGTAATCGATTTCTTTCGTGCCTTCTGCTGTAAACTTGCAGAACTTACGACGACGGAAGTAACGAGCCATAACTTGTTCCTATAAAAACGTTTGAGTGCTTACTCTTCGGTCGGCGTCTCTTCGGCAGCGCCGTCTGTCTCAGCGGGGGCTTCTGGGGCTGCTTCTTCAGCCGGAGCCTCCTCTTTAGCGGCAGCCGCTTCAGCTGCAGCAGCCGCTTCCTCTTCTTTGCGTTTGTGCTCAATACGCGCCTTGCGCTCTTTGGACTCGCGCTCCTGCTTGAGAATCAGAGATTCCTCAGTCACGGCTTCCTTGCGCTTGATCACCAGGTTTCGCAGGACCGCATCGTTGTAGCGGAACAGCGTCGACAGTTCTTCAAGCGCCTCACCGCCGCATTCGATGTTCATCATCACATAATGCGCTTTGTGAATCTTGTTGATCGGATAGGCGAGTTGTCTGCGTCCCCAGTCTTCGATGCGATGGACGTTACCGCCGCTGTCTGCCATCAACCGGGTGTAGCGCTCAATCATTCCGGGCACCTGCTCTGACTGATCAGGGTGCACCAGGAATACCACTTCATAGTGTCTCATAGAGACTCCTTCTGGTTACGGTCTCCCAACTAACGCCGGCGCGCGTGGTGAGACAAGGAGTGGTGTTTTGGCTGAGCCAACTGTTGGTTGCACTCAAGCCGTTAAAAAGAGCGGGCATGCTACAGAAACAGGGCTCCGGATGCAAGAAATCCGGTCTAAAAACGAATTCAGGAGCTGGCTTGTTGCCACAGGTGCCGGAATCGGCTCTCTGGTTGGCCCCCAGAGCGCCGTTTCAGGTTGTGTCACTGCAACTGTGCGGCTACAGCTGCGCATGCGCGAGGCGCGTCACGGTTGACTCCGCCGCTGGCGCAGGGCTTCGAACAAGACCACACCAGTTGCCACTGAAACATTCAAGCTGCTGATCGCGCCGGCCATCGGAATACTGATCAGAAAATCGCACTTTTCCCTGGTGAGGCGCCGCAGTCCACGGCCTTCAGACCCCATAACCAAGGCAACAGCACCACG
>CACJWK010000003.1 GCA_902597095.1 uncultured Pseudohongiella sp. | reverse complement strand
CTAGTTTAGGTCGGATACCTGCCGGGTTCCAGAGAATTCAGGCCGCGGGCCACAAATCCCTGCCAGCGCGCCGGCACTTGATGCAGCGCGGCAGTCGCGGTGCTCTCTGCTGCAAAACTCGCAAAGACGCTGGCTCCCGTTCCGGTCATCCGGGCCAGTCCGAACCGAGTGAGCCAAGCCAGCGCTCGCGCCACTTCCGGATAAAGTTCGCAGGTCACAGGCTCGCAGTCGTTTCGGGAGCCCCCCCGCCAGAAAGTCGGCAATTGTGATGGCTGGCGAGTTCCGTGTCAAATTTTCATGACTGAATATTTCCGCGGTGGATACCGTACAATCTGGCGTGACCACCAGATACCATCTGGGTGGCAGGGTAACCGCTTGCAATTGTTCTCCGACACCCTCTCCCCATGCCGATCTGCCGTCAATAAAAAGCGGGACGTCAGCGCCCAGCTGCAGCCCGAGCGCTTTCAGATCGGTCCGACTCAGGTTGAGCTGCCAGTATCTGTTCAGGGCGATCAGTGTGGTAGCCGCGTCGCTACTGCCGCCTCCCAGTCCGCCGCCCATGGGTATGCGTTTGTCGACAGAAATCCTGGCGCCCAGAGCAGGGACACCGGCGTGCGTGCGCAAGAGTCTCGCTGCCTGAAGAATCAGGTTGTTTTCCAGGGGTAGTCTCTGACCGATGGTGTTGCTGCGAACCTCAAGCTGGAGTTCGCCGTTGCTGAGCGGTTCAAACTGCAGCGTGTCGCCTTCGTCCAAGAGTTGGAACAGGGTCTGAAGCTGATGATAGCCATTATCGTGTCGTCCGAGAACATGCAGAAAGAGATTGAGTTTCGCCGGTGCGAACCAGCGCAGCGCGAACTCGTTCAACGGGCTGTTTCCTGATTCTCTGGCAAGGTCCAGCTGAGCCCGACGAAGCGCAGTCGCGCGTCATTTTCACTGCGCATGATGTCTACCCTGCGTGGCAGTATCAGCCCCCCATAATCCCTGAGGTCAGACAGAGTTATCGTCCAGTCGGCTTGTTCGAATGCCGTCAGCTGATTCAGGTCATTGAACAACAGCGCAGCTGGTCTGTCTGGAACCGGAAGACCTTTAATCCAGAATTCCAGATAAGAAATGGGCAGCTCATATCCCAGCTGCTGAAGAATCAGCTCTTCCGGCGACTTCGCACTGAAATGCTTGTCTCCCTGATCGAGGCTGACACGCCCGGGCTCGCCCTGAATCAGGGTATTGCCGGCATTAAAAGTACCCCACAATCGAATTCGATAGGCTCGGTTGCTGTGTTGCCACTGGATGCGAGGCGTCTGAGATTCATTGTCATAGCGCACATTTACCCGACCACGGAGCTGCCAGTGCGTCAGTTTTTCAAGCTGTTGGCTCTGCAGAGCCCAGATACTGTTTTCATTTGCCTGTGGCGCGAGACTGGTGCAGGCGGAAAGCGCTGCCTTTAATAAGCACACGCTGGCCAAGCGCAGGGCGCCTGTTCTGATCATTGCGCATGAGGAAAAATTGAAGCGAAAAATCAAGACCGCGATTCCCCGCCGCTCAGAGATCGGCTTGCAGTCGATCGACCACTTCTTTAATCAGATCGCTGTCAGGCTGGTTCTCAAGCGCGCCGCGCCAAACCTTAATGGCCTCCTGTTCGCGTCCCATCATCCACAGGACTTCGCCGACGTGTGAAGCCACTTCGGCATCAGGAAAAACCGCGTAAGCGCGCCGCAGATTGGTCAGGGCTTCTTCATACCTGCCCAGTTTGAACTGCGCCCACCCTAGGCTGTCAATGATGGCGGGATCTTCGGGTGAAATGGCGATGGCGCGTTCTATCAGTTCCAGGGCTTCCTGATAGCGATCTGTCTGGTCTGCCAGCATATAGCCGAGGTGGTTCAGTGCTCTGGAGTCCTCGGGCTGCATCCGAATGATCTGTTTCAGATCCAGCTCTGATCCTGCCTTGTCCCCCAGACTGTCGAACAAAAGCACCCGGGCGAACAGTAAGTCCGTTTCATTGGGGTATTTGTTCAGCGCGCGATCGAGGAGTTCCCGTGCTCTGTCCGGATGTCCGGCCTGAATCAGCGCACCAGACTCAATCGTGTGAAAGAGTATCTCCAGACGCGGCTGACCTGTCGAAAGCTGACTGAGGTGGGCATGGGCAGAATCCAGATCCCCGAGCTGAATTGCCAGGCGCGTTGCCTGCTGCTTGGCGGCCAGAAAGTTCTGAGTACCGATTCTGACTTTCCGGTAAGCGGCTATGGCAAGCGGCAGATTGTTGCGCTGTTCATTGACATATCCGAGATAGTAGTTGGCCTCGTCAGCACGCTGATCGACTTCCGCCAGCTGCGTAAATTTGTCACTGGCCTGGTCGAACTGCTCCAGTTGAACATCGAGAAGCGCCATAGAGAACAGCGTTTCCCAGTCCTGCGGATCCTGAGCCATCATGGCGGCAAATTGTGCCTGCGCCAATTGATAGCGTTCATTCTGGATCAGCAGCCGCGCATAGGTCAGGCGCAGATTTCTGTTGCCGTCGAACTCGCGAACTCCCTTAGCAAGTGTCTCAAGGGCGTCATCGGCGTCACCTGCACTCTGCAGGATCTGAGCCTGTAACAGAACCAGTCGGGGGTTTAGGTCCATCAGGTCAAGCAGTTGCTCAAACTCGGACAGAGCCTCCCGGTAGTCGCCGTTCTGAGCCAGTAATTGAACAAGGGTCAGCTGGATGGACTGCTGGTCTGAAAATTCCCGGACCAGCTGCCGCAGATTGGCGATCAGGCGCGCGCGGACGGGGGCATCGAGTTGGCCGGTTCTGGCAGATAAGGTCGAAAAATCGATTTCACCGCCCAGCTCGATAACCCGCGCCATGTGGGAAAGCGCCTGTTCGTAGTGACCGGTTTCCAGGAACTGGAAGCTCAGCATCAGTTCCGGCTGTGGGTCGCTTGGATCAATTTCACTCCAAAGCAGTCCGAGCTGTAGCAATGCATTGAGATCATTATTTGCTGACGCGAATTGCACGGCACGGCGGATAATGCCCAAATCTTTTGTTTCAAGCGCCAGATTAAAATAGCTGTCACCGGCGTCTTCCAGGACACCGCGCTGGGCGCCCAGTTCACTGATGATTGCCTGATAAAGCTGTGCTTTGGTAAAGCTACCGTACTCGACTTCCGGCTCAGGTATGGAAGCCGTCTGCGCCTGCTCGCTGGTTGGGTCTTCGGTGACCGGCTCAGCTGCTACAGAGGCGGGGTCAGACCGGGTTGAAGTGCTGCCGCACGCGCTCAACCACATGCAAGCGCAGCAACAGAGAATAATTCGGATTAACATAGTTATCGTACTGTCGCCCGGATTCAGGGTGGCAGCCCGGGCCCATGCCAGGCCCGGAATTGTGCTGCCCTCGTTTTAACGACTAAATCATATACGCTCCGAGGCTCTGTTTGTATCACTTATTCAGGGCTACCTTTCTGATTTTGCTTTCTTTTCTCACCATCTGCCGGGATGAAATGAGCATGCTCGGGCGAATTTTAGTACCATAGGCACCCTTTTGTCGGCGTCACTGCGTGCCTGACTGAATACTGACGGTTTTGAAAGATTTATGGCGCTTCTGTTAGTGGGGATAAACCACACCACCGCTTCGATTGATCTGCGAGAGAAGGTCGCCTTTCCGCCGGCTATTATCAGCGAGGCTTTGAGCGATCTGATGGCACTGCCGGCGGTCGCCGAGGCCGTGGTTGTTTCAACCTGCAATCGGACGGAAATTTACGTCGATATGACGGTTGATCACACCGCTGACGCCGAACCGGCTTGCCGTCCGGTCGTTGAGTGGTTATCCCGGTACCATGACGTGAACCCGGAGCACCTGGCGCAGAGTTGCTACTTCCATGAAGGTAACGAAGTGGTTCGCCACCTGATGCGGGTGTCGTGTGGCCTCGATTCAATGATTCTCGGGGAGCCGCAAATTCTGGGTCAGATCAAGTCTGCCTTCGCACTCTCAAAAGACCACGACGCCGTGGGTGCAGCCCTTGGGCGGGCGTTTCAGGGCGCGTTTTCCATTGCCAAGGAGGTTCGTACTGAAACGGCAATTGGTGAAAGTCCGGTATCCGTTGCCTACGCCGCAGCGGTTCTGGCTGATCGCATTTTCAGCGATTTGCCAAGCTTGACAGTGCTGCTGATTGGCGCGGGCCGCACGATTGAGCTGGTGGCGAGGCATCTGGTTGAAAGGGGCGTCAGATCATTGGTTGTTGCCAATCGCACGCTGGACAACGCGCTGGAAATTGCGGGGCGCTTTGATGCCGTTGGGGCACTGCTGTCTGAGATTCCTGAGAGGCTGATCGACGCTGATATTGTGGTGTCTTCGACCAACAGCCAGCTTCCTTTGTTGGGTAAAGGAGCAGTGGAGCGAGCCCTGAAGGCGCGCAGGCACAAACCCATGCTGTTGATCGATCTGGCCGTGCCCCGGGATATCGAGCAGGAAGTGGGTCAGGTTGCGGATGCCTATCTGTACAGTATTGATGACATCAGCGAAGTCATTGAGGACAGCCAGAAGAGCCGGGAGGAAGCGGCGCAGCAGGCACACTCAATAATCGAACGGGGAGTTGAGGCGTTTCAGAAGCAGTTAAGATCTTTAAATGCGGTCACCACCCTCAAGGCCTTTCGGGACAAAGCCGATGGCATAAGAGCGCTTGAGCTGGACAAAGCCTATAAGGCGATTCAGAAAGGGGAAGCTACAGAAGCTGTGATAGAAAGTTTGGCGCGGAATCTGACTAACAAACTGATTCATTCTCCCAGTGTGCAGATGAAGCGGGCCAGCGCTGAAGGCAGAGAAAAAATGCTTGAGCACGTCCGGGAATTGTTCGATCTGGACGAAGACGAATAGAGCCTCAGACGTCACTGCTAAAGTGACAGAAATTAGTCCATGAAAAATTCAATCCGACTCAAACTAGAAAACCTTAAAGACCGATTTGACGAGCTTGAGGCGCTGCTGAGCGATGCTGATATTATTTCAGATCAGAATCAGTTCAGGGAGCTTTCTAAAGAATATGCGGAGCTGGAAGAAGTGGTAAAAAGCTTTAACCGCTTTCAGGAAATCAGTTCGAATCTGGAGCAGGCCCGGGAAATGGTCGCCGACGATGATCCGGACATTCGCGCTATGGCAGAGGATGAAATCAAAGAGGCAGAAGCGGCGTTGGCGCAGCTGGACCTTGATCTGCAGAAGCTGTTGCTCCCCAAGGATTCCAAGGATTCATGCAATGTATTTCTTGAAATACGCGCTGGCACTGGTGGCGATGAGGCAGCTATTTTTTCGGGTGATCTGTTCAAGATGTACTCGCGTTTCGCTGAGTCCCAGAAATGGAAGTCAGAGATAATCAATGAGCGCCCGGGGGAGCATGGCGGCTTCAAGGAAATTATTGCCCGCATTGAAGGCAAGAACGTCTATGAGAAGCTCAAATTCGAATCGGGTGCCCACCGGGTGCAACGGGTTCCGGAGACGGAAACACAGGGAAGGATTCATACGTCGGCTTGTACGGTAGCCATCATGCCTGAACTGGAAGAAGTAGATGAAGTGGATTTGAATAAGGGGGATTTGCGCATTGACACTTTTCGGGCCAGCGGTGCGGGCGGACAGCACGTGAATAAAACCGATTCCGCTATCCGAATTACCCATCTGCCCACCGGTATCGTGGTCGAATGCCAGGATGAGCGCTCTCAGCACAAAAACAAAGCCCGGGCCATGTCGTTACTGCAGGCAAAGTTGCTTGATCAGGCTCAGGCAACGCAACAACAGGAAGAATCCGATGCCCGCCGCAAGTTGGTGGGCAGTGGTGACCGGTCGGAAAAAATTCGCACCTATAATTATCCGCAGGGGCGAGTGACAGATCATCGGATCAAGCTCACGCTGTATAATCTGACGGAGGTCATGGCGGGCGAACTGGGTTCGGTTGTGCAGCCTCTGATTAATGAATATCAGGCGGATTTGCTCGCCAGTCTAGCAGGAGAGGATTAAGCCGGCGTGACCGACACGATCAAGCAGGCGCTTGCCGTCGCCAAGGGTGAGATCTTACAGAGCGACTCGCCGCGACTCGATGCGGAGCTCCTGCTTGCTCACAGCCTCTCAGTTGAGCGCAGCTATTTATACGCGTACCCCGACCGTGTCCTCAGTAGTGACGTCAGTAAGCGGTTTGATGAACTCGTCCGTCGACGCGCACAGTCAGAACCGATTGCCTATTTGCTGGGTGAGAAAAGTTTTTGGAATCTGACGCTAAAAGTCTCTCCTGCCGTTCTGATTCCCCGACCGGAGACGGAATTGCTGGTTGAAACTGCGTTGGGCCTCGGCGTCTGTGCCGCATCGCGACAGGTCGCGGATCTTGGTACCGGCAGCGGTGCCATCGCACTGGCTGTTGGGAAATCACGACCTCGGTGGCGCATCACGGGGACAGACATCAGTCCCGACGCCCTGGAGATCGCCCGACAAAACAGGGAGACTCTGGGCTTGGGTAATGTCGCTTTCAAGGAGGGTTCCTGGTGCGACGTGTTGCCGAGCGGGACAATGGATATCATTATCGCTAATCCACCTTACATCGCCCCGGACGACCCGCACTTGACTCTGGGAGAGCTGCGCTATGAGCCCGTTATGGCCTTGCGCGCCGACTCAGATGGCTATCGGGATCTGCAGTGCATAGCGGCACACGCGAGGGAAAAGTTGGCATCAGGAGGCTGGCTGCTGCTGGAGCATGGCTATGCGCAGCAGGAGATACTGCAGGCGTTGCTGCGGGACTTTGGCTACAGCGATGTGGAGGGTAAGAAGGATCTTGCCGGTGTGCCGCGAATGGTACAGGCCCGTTGGCCCGGTCCAGTGAGTGACTAGACTCCGCATAACTTGTCATAATCCGGAGATCTGACGAGATCCGCGCCGTGTTAACTGAAAAGAATCCTGCACATTATGAAAGACGCTTCTTTGCTCCGATATAGCCGCCAGATTATGCTGCCGGAGTTCGATATAGCCGGTCAACAGCGTCTGAACGAAGCAAGGGTGCTTGTCGTCGGTATGGGTGGCCTCGGATGTCCTGCTGCGATGTATCTGGCAGCAGCCGGCGTCGGCAGCCTGATTATTGTCGATGATGACACCGTCGAACTGACCAATTTACAGCGGCAGATCGCGCACACGGAACGTGATCTGGGTCAATCCAAAGTGGAGTCAGCAAAAAATACCTTGGCGGCTCTGAACTCGGAGGTGGATGTGCTTGCGATCAATGAGCGTGTTGATGCCGGCCGCCTCTGCGAGCTGGCTGAGCAGGTGGATGTGGTTGTTGATGCCTGCGATAACTTTACTACGCGCTTTGCCGTCAATGCGGCTGCGATTCAGGCAGGTAAGCCACTGGTCTCCGGTGCAGCGATTCGCATGGAGGGGCAGGTGGCTGTTTTTGATTCAAGAAATCCTGCCAGCCCATGTTATCAGTGCCTTTACCGACCGGGAGGGAGTGATGACAGTTCTTGCTCGGCAAATGGTGTCATGGCGCCCGTTGTCGGCGCCATTGGTTCATTGCAGGCATTGGAAACGATCAAGGTCATTGTCAGTTATGGTGAACCGCTTGTCGGCAGGCTGCTCATTTTCGACGGGCTGACAATGAGCTGGCGCGAGGTGAAGCTGCCGCGGGATACAAACTGTGTGGCCTGCCGCCACCGGCCGGCCTGACCGGTTTTCGCGATCGTCCAATTGCTTCTGTATACCCATCTAGCTATCATGCCGGCGTTTGGCCTTGCGGCGTCAACTATCAGCAGTAATTAACCATGACAGACACATCCGGCGAGCAACAGCTGTCGTTCGATCACTTTGAGTTGCAAAAACCGCTCAGAGACGCAATCGATCAGCTCGGTTTTGAGTTTTGTACCCCGATTCAGGCGCAGAGCCTTGTCCACACTCTGGCCGGGCATGACGTGACGGGTAAAGCGCAAACAGGCACCGGCAAAACGGCGGCTTTCCTTATTACGATCATCAACGACCTGTTGAGCAACCCGATCGAAGAAAAACGGTATCTGGCTGAACCAAGAGCGCTTGTCGTGGCTCCGACCCGCGAGCTTGCGATGCAGATTGCCAGCGATGCCGCCAAGCTTACTGCGTGCTGTGATCTGCATACGGTTACCCTGGTAGGCGGAGAAGACTATCAGAAACAAAACCGGGCGCTGGATGCCCAGCCGGTTGATCTCGTGGTTGCGACTCCCGGGCGACTGCTGGATTTCGTGTCCAATGACAATTTATACCTAGGCCTTATTGAGCTGTTGGTGCTGGATGAAGCTGACCGCATGCTTGATATGGGATTCATTCCGCAGGTGCGCCAGATTGTGGCCAGAACGCCAAGAAAAGATTGTCGGCAAACCCTTCTGTTCAGCGCAACCTTTACCCATGAAATTGCCGAGCTGACTACCCGCTGGGCGATGGACCCAATCATGGTTGAAGTCGAGCCTGAAAAGGTCGCTGCAGATGCAGTTGATCAGGTCGTTTACCTGGTGACAACTGCTGCCAAATACAACCTGCTGTATCAGCTTGTTACTCAACCGGAAGTTGAGAAAGTGATGGTTTTCAGCAATCGTCGCGATCAGGTGCGGCGGCTGGCTGATAATCTTTACCGCAATGGTATTAATTGTGGTCTGCTGTCCGGCGAGATCGCGCAGAATAAGCGAATCCGCACGCTGGAGGACTTCAAATCAGGCAAGCTCAAGGTGCTGGTCGCGACTGATGTGGCGGGCAGAGGCCTGCATATTGATGATGTCACGCATGTCATCAACTACACCTTACCGGAAGAGCCGGAGGACTACGTCCATCGCATCGGGCGTACCGGTCGGGCCGGAGCGGTGGGTACTTCAATCAGCTTTGCCTGCGAGGAAGACTCATTCCTGCTGCCGGATATTGAAGAAAAACTGGGTCAAAAGCTGGAGTGCACCCACCCGGAAGAGAGTTTGCTGGAGACGCCGCCTGCGTTCTCACGACCCTCACGGTTTAAGGAAAAGAGTGCCCGACCCAGTCGGGGCGGTGGTGCTCGCCGACGCTGAGCCGCTCTTTACTGCATCTTCTCCCGCAGCAATTGATTGACCTGGCCGGGATTGGCCTTTCCTTGGGAAAGTTTCATGGCCTGTCCCACCAGGAAGCCCAGCACTGCTTCCTTGCCATCTCTGAATTGTTGCACCTGTTCAGGATGGTTGGTGATGACCTCGTCTACCAGCGACTCGATTGCGCCACTGTCGGTGACCTGTTTCAGTCCTCGTGAATCAATTATCTGGTCGACGTCGGATCCGTCTTCCAGCATGGCTTCAAAGACAGTTTTACCGATCTTGCCAGAAATGGTGTCGTCCTTGATTCTCTGGATCAGCCTCGTCAGACGCTCGGCCTGAATAGGCGACTCGGCAAGGTCCCAGTTGTTCTTGTTCAGGGCAGCCTGCAGATCTCCGGTCACCCAGTTCGCTGCCATCTTCGCGTCGCCACTGCTGCGCGCCACAGTCTCGAAGTATTCGGCCATTTCGCGGGTCGCCGTCAGGACGCCAGCATCATAGTCGCTGAGGCCGTATTCGCTGACAAACCGCGCGCTCTTGGCATCGGGCAATTCCGGCAGGGTGGCCCGTATCGCCTCGATGTAGGTGTCGTCGATCTCTACTGGCAGCAGGTCCGGCTCAGGAAAGTAGCGATAGTCGTTGGCGAATTCTTTGCTGCGCATGGGCGAACTGGTATCGCGCTCGGCATCATAGCGCCTGGTCTCCTGAATCACGGTACCGCCGTCTTCCAGCACATACTGCTGACGCTGAATTTCTGAATTAATGGCTTTTTCGACAAAGCGAAACGAGTTGATGTTTTTCAACTCGGTGCGCGTTCCGAGTTCAGTGCTGCCCTTTGGTCTGATCGATACATTCACATCGCAACGCATGGAACCCTGAGCCATGATTGCATCGGAAATATCCAGATAGCGAACGATGACATGCAGTTTCTTGAGGTAGGCTACAGCCTCTTTGGCGTTTCTGATTTCTGGCTCCGACACAATTTCCAGCAGCGGTTCTCCCGAGCGGTTGAGATCAATACCTGACATGCCGTGGAAATCTTCATGCAGGGACTTGCCGGCATTCTCTTCGATGTGCGCGCGGGTAACGCCTATCTGCCTTTCGCTGCCGTCTTCCAGTGTGATGGTCAGTGAGCCTTTGCCGACTGTGGGGAAGTCGAGTTGGGTGACCTGATAGCCTTTGGGCAAATCCGGATAGAAATAGTTTTTCCGGTCGAATACTGACCGCTTTCCGATTTCTGCATCGATTGCCAGGCCAAATTTGACGGCCATCCTCAGTGCTTCTTTATTCAGCACAGGCAGAGTGCCCGGCATGGCCAGATCGAAAATATTGGCTTCAGTGTTCGGCTCAGCGCCAAAGATGGATGCAGTTCCTGAAAACAGTTTGGTGTTGGTGGACAGTGATACGTGCACTTCAAGTCCGATAACGGCTTCCCATTCCATATCAGTGGCCCTCCTCGAAGGCGGTTGCCCGCAAACGGTGCCAATCCGTATTCAGCTGGAACTGATGTGCGACATTGAGCAGGCGTGATTCGGCGAAATCGCTGGCCACCAGGTGCATACCAACGGGCAAGCCGTTCGCCAGACCGGCGGGCACGGACATACCGGGCAATCCTGCCAAATTCACTGCGATCGTATAGATATCCTCAAGATACATGGCGACCGGATCTGTCTTGGCACCCAGCATGAACGCCGTATGCGGTGAAGTCGGACCAATAATGATGTCAACCTGCTGGAAAGCGGCGTTGAAATCCTGTTTGATCAGGCGTCGAATTTTTTGCGCTTTACGGTAGTAAGCATCGTAAAAGCCCGCTGACAGTGCGTAGGTCCCGACTATGATCCGGCGCTTGACCTCATCTCCGAACCCTTCGCTGCGTGATCTTTTGTACATGTCCTCAAGGTCCACCGGGTTGGCACAACGATAGCCGTATCTCACGCCATCAAACCTCGACAGGTTGGCAGAAGCCTCGGCCGGCGCGACCACGTAATACGCGCTCACGGAGAGATGGTTGTTCGGCAGGTCAATGTCGATCAGTCGAGCGCCAAGCTTTTCATAGACGCCAAGCGCTTCTCTCACTGCCTGCTCAACTTCAGGAGACAGGCCCTCGGCGAAGTGTTGCCGGGGAATCCCGATGCGCAACCCCTGCAGAGAGTTGTTCAGGTCGGCCATGTAGTCTTCCACCGGCACATCGGCGCAGGTGCTGTCTTTTGTGTCAAGCCCGGCCATGGCGTTGAGCATCAGAGCTGCGTCTTCGGCGCTTTTGCAGATCGGGCCGGCCTGATCAAGGCTGGAGGCGAAGGCAATCATGCCCCAGCGAGAAATCCGCCCGTAACTGGGTTTCAGCCCGGTGATCCCGCAAAACGCGGCGGGTTGTCGAATCGAGCCTCCGGTGTCGGTGCCGGTTGCCATAGCGCACAGGTCAGCTGCTATCGCGGCGGCAGACCCGCCGGAAGAGCCACCGGGCACACGATCTGTGTCCCAGGGATTTTTGACAGGCCCGAAATAGCTGGTTTCATTGGATGATCCCATGGCGAATTCATCCATATTGGTTTTACCCAACATGACTGCGCCCGCGTCGTTGAACCGACTCACCACGGTCGCGTCATAGGGGGCGATGAAATTGTTCAGCATCTTTGAGCCACAGCTTGTCTTGATGCCCGAGGTACAGAAGATGTCCTTGTGAGCGAGGGGGATGCCGAGTAAAGGGGAAGTCAGTCCGTCAGCTCTCGCTGCATCCGCGTGCGCTGCCTGGGTGAGTGCTGATTCCTCGCAAACCGTAACAAAGGCATTCAGAGTGCTATTGTACTGATTGATCCGGTCGAGATATGCCTGCGTCAGTTCGACGCTGGAGATGTCACCACGACTCAGCGAAGCGGAGAGTTCTGCGACTGTTTTTTCTATCATGAGTTAACTTGGCCTGAATTTAACGGATTTCAGTGGGCGAATCTTGCGTTGAGGGCACTATTCAATGACCTTGGGGACCAGATAGAGGCCTGCCTCAACCTCCGGCGCAAGCTGCTGGAGTTCGTCGCGACGGTTGGATTCGGTCACATCGTCCTCTCGCAGTCGTTGGGTCATGTCCAGCGGGTGGGCGAGCGGTGCGACAGCATCTGTATCTACCGACTGCATTTCATCGATCAGGGCAAGAATGTCCTTGATTCGTCCGGTCACTTCGTCTTTTTCTATGTCGCTAATGTGAAGACGCGCCAGCTGCGCGACTTTTTCTACTTCTGTTTTGTCGAATGCCATATTAGGTGCTCCGGCTCGCGCCAAGATGTGTCTGTGCCGTGGTGAGCCAGATATTTCGAGGCTGCCACTTGCTCTCGCCACCCGCGGTTGCTAGAGTTCAAGCTAATTCGCGCGGACGCGAGATTATACTGGAAACTCGGCAACTTAGGTGAATTTCGGTCGATTTCGCCGATGGCGGGCTCCGGGAGATTCCATCAGCCAGACTAATCCTCTCCAGCGTTCAAAAAAAGTGTCTTGCACACTCAATCATTTGGCTCATTTGCCGTCTAATTATGGAATAAAAACCGCTGCCAGGATTGGAAGCATCTCTTAAGGAAGACAGCTATTCATGTTCAAAAAAATTCGGGGAATGTTCTCCAACGATCTGTCGATCGACCTGGGGACAGCAAACACCCTTATCTACGTTCGGGATGAAGGTATTGTTCTGAACGAACCCTCTGTGGTGGCGATCAGAATCCATAACGGACAGAAAACGGTGACGGCCGTGGGTTCGGATGCCAAGCGGATGCTGGGCCGGACCCCCGGCAACATCACGGCAATCCGGCCTCTGAAAGACGGAGTGATTGCCGACTTTCAAGTGACGGAAAAAATGCTTCAGCATTTTATTAACAAAGTGCACGAGAACAGCTTTTTCCCGCCCAGTCCCAGGGTGCTGGTCTGCGTGCCGTGTAAGTCGACTCAGGTGGAGCGACGGGCAATACGGGAATCAGTGGCCAGCGCCGGCGCCAGGGATGTGCGCCTGATAGAAGAGCCGATGGCGGCCGCCATCGGGGCGGGTCTGCCGGTCGAGCAGGCCAGTGGGTCCATGGTAGTAGATATCGGCGGTGGTACGACTGAAATTGCCATCATTTCGCTTAACGGTGTGGTCTACTCAGAGTCCGTCAGAGTGGGCGGCGATCGCTTCGATGAAGCCATTACCACACATGTCAGGCGCAACTACGGCAGCCTGATCGGCGATGCGACTGCCGAGCGGATCAAGAAAGAAATCGGCTGTGCCTATGCCGGTAGTGCGGGTGAAATCCGGGAAATCGATGTCCGCGGGCGGAATCTGGCAGAAGGTGTACCGCGCAGTTTCATACTGAACAGCGATGAAATTCTTGAGGCGCTTCAGGAGCCGCTGACTGCGATTGTGCAGGCCGTTAAAAGTGCGCTTGAGCAGTCTCCGCCGGAACTGGCATCAGACATCGCTGAGAGCGGTCTCGTTCTGACCGGGGGTGGTGCGCTGTTGAAAGATCTCGACAAGTTGTTGTCGGCGGAAACAGGTCTGCCGGTTATCGTGGCCGAGGATCCGCTTTCCTGCGTCGCCCGGGGTGGCGGCACCGCGATGGAGTTGATGGATGCGCACGACATGGATCTGCTGACGCTGGATTAACAGCGTGCCTCTGTCAGGGCGTCAGCTCCGGATGCCGCGGTGGCGGCAGCGATTCAGGAAATTGTGAGGGTAAGTTCATCGACAAAACGCTTTTCATCAAAGGTGTGGCGCTCGAATACCGAGCCTTGTCTTTCCTCTTGCTTTCAATTTGTCTCATGGTGGCAGACAGCCGGTTTTCGTATCTGGAACAGCTGCGCTTCGGTTTGGGCTATGCGGCTACGCCGGTTTACTGGGTTGCAGACATTCCTAGCCGGGTTTCATTCTGGATCGATGATGTGTTCGTTTCCCGGACGGACCTGCTTGAAGAAAACGAGCGATTGAGGGAAGACCTGCTGATTGCGCAGCGGGAATTGCAGCTTCTTGAATCTCTGGCCAGCGAGAACTCTCGTCTGCGCGATCTTCGAGAGGCGACTCAGGTGATCACCGGTGAGGTGCTGCCGGCTGAGATCATCAATGTGTCTCCTGACCCCTATTCGAAGAGAGTTCTGATTAACAAAGGTTCCGCTGACGGGGTATTCGTCGGTCAGGCTCTGCTCGATTCCCGCGGGCTGATGGGGCAGGTGGATGAAGTGCTGCCCTTCACCGCCTGGGTGCTGCTGATCACCGACTCTCATCACATCACACCGGTTGAGGTGAATCGCAACGGCGAACGGGCTTTAGCTCGCGGCAGTCGCACGACGTCAACCGAGCTTGAACTTGAATTCGTCACCCAGACTCAGGATATGCAGGCGGGTGACATGCTCGTCAGTTCGGGAATGGGGCAGGTCTATCCAAAAAACTATCCGGTGGCCAGAATAACAAGTATTTCCAAAGATCCTGGGCAGGATTTTGCGCGTGTCTTGGCAGAGCCTCTCGCTCAGCTGGCCAGCACCCGACACGTCATGCTGGTCTTTGCTAACAATGAGACCGTTATGCCTGAATTCGAACTCGAGCAGATCTCGGCGGAGGGTCAGCGTGGGGCGGACACCGGCTTTGCTGAAAAGCGGGGGTCACAGCTTAACTTGAGCCCTGCCGGTCAGTAGCCTCGATATGCAAAAAAAAGCACATGCAGTTTGGGTTATTTTTCTCACGTTTTTTCTCGCGTATCTGCTGGCGATTGTTCCATTTCCTGAGTGGGCAATGGATTACCGACCTGAGTGGGTGTCGATGGTTCTCATGTACTGGGTTATGGCGCTGCCTTACCGGGTTGGTATTGGCTCCGCCTGGGTGGCAGGGATCGTACTGGATGTGCTCGAGGGCTCAGTGCTCGGTTTAAATTCACTTGGCCTGGTTGTCATCGCTTACATCACACTGAGCTTGCATCAGCGCCTGCGCATGTTCTCCTCACTGCAGCAAGCGGGCCTGGTTTTAGCGATGGTCGGTATCAATCTGATGCTGAATCACTGGATGTTGATATTGACCGGACAGACGGTCGCCTCGGGCCTTTTCTTCTTAATGGCTGCACTGACCAGCGCGATTATCTGGCCTTCCGTCTTTCAGCTACTACGGCAGATTCGGCGGAGTTTCGACGTCCACTGAGCGCCACTGACGTTTGCATCTGGAAGTTGGCATGACACACAGAATAATCCTGGCATCAGCGTCTCCCCGCCGCGCTCAGTTGCTAACACAGCTCGGCGTCTGCTTCGACGTGCTTCCTCAGGCCATTGATGAGACGCCCCAGAGCGGAGAAAGTGCATCAGAGCTGTCGCTGCGGCTGGCGCATGAAAAAGCCCAGTATGCCCTCGCAGATGCCGGCGATGACGGGGCGCTGGTTCTTGGTTCAGACACTGTGGTGGAAGTCGATGACGCGCTGTTGGGAAAGCCGGTCAACGGCGAAGATGCGGTAAGGATGCTGCTTCAGCTTTCCGGCCGGATCCACCGGGTCTGCACTGCTGTCAGTGTGGCCTCAAGGGAGTCATCTGCTTCTCGTCTCAGCGAAACCAGGGTGCGGTTCCGAGAGATTGCTGATTCGGAAGCACATGCCTACTGGAATACTGGAGAACCCAAGGGCAAGGCCGGTGGCTACGCCATACAAGGCCGCGGCGCCGTGTTTGTTGAATCCATCAGCGGCAGCTACAGCGGAGTCATGGGTCTGCCTGTGTTCGAGACCGCTGCCTTGCTGGCCGAATTTGGTGTGCCGCTCTGGCTATCACCCGCCGCCGTCGGCGAAAAGGATGATGCGCAGTCATGAGCGAAGAGATCCTAATTAATGTCACGCTGATGGAGACCAGGGTGGCCTTGCTCGAGAACGGGCTTCTGCAGGAAATCTTCATTGAGCGACACAATCGGCGCGGATATGTTGGCGATATTTTTCGAGGTAGGGTCGTGCGGGTAATGCCGGGCATGGAAGCAGCCTTTGTCGACATTGGTTTGGACCGGGCCGCTTTCATCCATTACTCGGACATTGCTTTACTTGATTCGGATGGGTGCGAACAGCGGGATGAGATTTCTCCGCCTATTCAGGAGAGTCTGAAAGACGGGCAGGACATTATTGTTCAGGTTGCGAAGGACGCTATCAGCAGTAAAGGCGCGAGGCTGACGACTCATCTGACTCTGCCAGCCCGGAACCTGGTTTTCATGCCTCGCAACAACCATCTGGGAATTTCACAGCGCTTGGAAGACGACGAGGAGCGGGAACGTCTGTTGGAACTTCTGCAGGAAGTGCTCAGACAGGAAAATTGGAGTGGTCCCGGGGGGTTTATTGTCCGCACTGCTGCGGAAGGGATTGAGGCAGAAGAATTCGTCGAAGACGTCAGATTTTTAAAACGACTGTGGGACAAAGTCGAACAGCGCATTCAACGCAAGGACGGCATCAAGGCGGTCTATCGCGAGGTTCCCCTGTACATGCGTACAGTCAGAGATCTGATCCGGCCGGAAGTTGAGAAGATTCGGGTTGATAATCAGGAAAAATTCGATGAGATGGTCCAGTTTCTGGAGGATTTTGTGCCGGAACTGGATACCAGACTGGAATGCTACAGTGGTGAGCGACCAATTTTCGATTTTTACGGTATTGAAGATGAAATCGATCGGGCGCTGAGTAACAGGGTGAAGCTGAAATCCGGTGGAGACCTTGTGATTGAGCAAACTGAGGCGATGACGACGATTGATGTCAACACCGGTGCCTATCTGGGAAGTCGGAATCACGCTGAGACGATCCTGAAAACCAACCTCGAAGCCGCCACTGCTATTGCCCGTCAGTTACGGGTGCGTAATCTGGGAGGGATCATCATTCTTGATTTCATTGATATGGCAGATTCTGAGCATCAGCGTCAGGTGCAGCGAACGCTCGCTAAGGCGGTCGAGAAGGACAGGGCCTGCACCTCAATTACGGGTATTTCACAACTCGGATTGATTGAAATGACCCGTAAACGGACCAGAGAGAGTCTTGGTCAGATTCTCAACAGCGACTGTCCTGTCTGCGAAGGTCGCGGCACACAGAAATCGCCCGAAACTGTCTGCTATGAGATTTTTCGTGAAATCTTGCGAGTAGCCAGAGCCTATGAAAACGACATTTTACTGGTGACGGCGTCACAGCGTGTGGTGGATCGCTTGCTGGACGAGGAGTCTGTTACGCTCGCGAGTCTTCAGGAATTGCTTGGCAAGACGGTCAAATTTGAAGTCGAACCTATGTATACTCAGGAGCAGTTCGACGTCGTTCTGATCTAGCGGTCCGGCCTGTGCCCGACGACTGGGATTTTAGCCCCTGTTCACTATACGGGAGATATAACGCTCAGGCTGCAAAAAACTCTGCTGATCGGTGTCTTCGTATCAGTCCAGCTTCGCCGCGTGCCTACCAATCATGATCACTGCGTTAATCAAGAAACTCTTCGAGCAACTCTTGCTGCTGTTGATCGTTGCGCTGATTGCTCTAGCGGCTTACGTGTCGCTCGGGCGTCAGTTCATGCCTGCAATTTCAAGTTACACCGCTTTTCTGGAGGAGCAGATAGCCCAAAGAACCGGGCTACCCGTGGCCATTGGCTCTGTGGCTGGGGAATTTTCGGGTTTTAATCCCGTCCTCTTACTCTCTGATCTGCAGCTGGCGATTGACGACAGCGCTGAATCGCCATCGCTTGAGTTTTCTGAGGCAAGAATTGCTGTCGATATGGGCAGATCAATCTGGCAGAGGCGGTGGGTGCTCGACGAGTTTGTGATCCGCAATCTCCGGATTGACATAACTGAGAGCGCTGACGAGTCATGGCAACTGTCAGGCGTTGCGACTCCGGGCAGCAATGATCCGGTCGATCTGAACGCCCTCTATCAGACATTCCTGTCTTTCAATCAGCTCGAACTGCAAGGTGTCGCTATCAATGTTCATCCTCGCAATGGTGACAGTTTCGGTTTTGTTCAAGGTACAGCTTCCGTCCGCAATCCGGGACAAAATCACTACCTGCACGTTTCCGCCAACCTCGAGGGGAACCCCGAGCCACTGACCGTTGCATTCGAAGCGCAGGGTAGCGCCCTGGATCAGGCGAGCGGCATGCTGCATGTTTTGGTCCCTCAAGCCGATTATTCCCGGGTGTTTGCCGGTCAGGCTCTGGGCGCTCTGGCCATTCTCGGACTGGAGGGCAGCGGGCAGGCGTGGATAGAAATCGAAGCAGGGCAGCTAAGCGCTGCGACGGCCGAATTTGACATTCCCAGTCTGACCGTTGGCGGGCAAGGAGCAGAGCAGGACCGTCAACCGGAATCTGAACAGCTGGGTCTGACGAACCTGAAAGGCCTGGCGAGGTTAAGTCGCCTCAGCGGGGAGAGTGCCTGGGAGCTGGCGCTGGCTAATATGTCCATAACCTATCGTGCTGACTCCTGGCAGTCTTTTAATTCACGGCTTCTGTTCACGCCGGATCAGCTTCTGACAGTCGCTGCTGATCATCTGGATTTGGGCTTGCTGGCACGCCTAGCAGGTGACAGCGGCATTTTGCCGGATGCTGCGGAAGCGGACCTGGAGGGTTTCAATCCGGATGGTTCCCTTCAGAACGTTAATCTGAGTCTGCCGATTTCAGAGACGGAGAGTCGACCGCTTACACTGAGAGCCAATATTGCAGACCTGCAGCTGGAGTCAGTCAGAAATTCTCCCAATCTCTGGGGAATGGACGGCTTCGTTGAGCTCGAGTTTGACCGCTCTGCCCAACAGCTGACCGGTATTGCTGAAGTGAACTCATCTGACTTCAGTATGAATATTCCGTCCACATTCACCAGAGTCTGGGACTACTCCCGGGTGAACGGTCGCCTGCACATTGACGTGTCAATGGCGAATGGTCAGGTCGTGAAGCTTGCCAGCGACAGAATCGTTGCTGAGTCAGATGCTCTCGACGGCAGTGTCAGATTCACCTCGATCACTGAACGCTTCGCCGATGGCAGTCGTGATGCGAGGCTTGATCTGATGGTGGGGGCAGATCGCATTGAGGGCTCCCAAAAATCGCTCTACCTGCCTGATGGTCCGAACATCAGCGACAATCTCCGCAACACCATGGAATTCCTGGAACGAGCCCTGATTGATGGCCAGGTATACAACAGCGGGATTCTCTACCGGGGATCAACTGTCAGCGGGTCCGATGCGATGAGTAAAACCTTTCAGAGTTTCTGGCAGCTCAGTAACGGGCAGATAAATTTCAGCGATGACTGGCCGAATCTGGAATCGCTGACTGCCACGGTGCAAACCGATGATGACAATATTGATATTACCGTGGACTCAGGCAGCAGCCTCGGTCTGCAGTTCGAAACCGCTACCGGCTTAGTCCGACGTGACGCAGCCTCTCGAAACTGGCTGACCGTTCTGGGTTCAGCAACCGGCGAGACATCCAGCGCTCTGGAATACCTGCGAGCCGCGCCTGTTGGCGACGGTCTCAAGAATGCGCTCGCAAGCTGGCAGTCGCAAGGCGCCGTTGCCGGGGATCTGTCGCTGTCGATTCCGCTTGATCAGCCGGAAGCTGACACTATGGTTCACCTTGAACTGTTGCTGGAAGAAAACGATCTGATCATCTCGGATTACGATCTTGACATCAGCCAGTTATCCGGTTCGGTCATTTATGATTCGGAGGCAGGCTTTGAGCCGACGGAACTGACCGGCCAGTTGTTTGGCGGGTTAATGGAGGCGACCTTGTCCTCGGTTCAGGAGCAGGGAGCGCTTGCCAGTATTGTTGTTGAAGGGGCGGGTGTGACGTCCCCTCAAGCGATGATTGAGTGGCCCCAACAAAATGAATTTGTCAGAAGCTTGCTAGCCAATATGGCAGGTGAATTTGCCTACGAAGCGGTGATCAGGATGCATCAGACCGTCGCGCGTGAATCGGGCAGTGAGCTTGAGATTCGCTCCGATTTGCTTGGCGTGACCATGGATTTGCCCCCGCCCTACGGCAAGCAGGCTGAATCGGTCGCTCCGCTGGATCTGCACATTCAGTTTGGGGAAGGCAGTCAGCAGTCTGCCGGCAGTTTGGGCGACTCATTGAGTTTTACCTTGAATCAGCCCGTCGATGAGCCGACCCGGGGTCTGGTTATGCTCGGTCAGCAAAGCGGCAGTCTCGACCCGCTGGCAGAAAGTTTGCCGCCGGGACTGTCGATACTGGGTGATTTCGACAGGTTTGAGCTTGAACCCTGGGTCGAGTTTATCTCCAGCATGTCGGATGGGGCTCAGTCTGATTCCGAGCTGGATCAGACAATAGCCTTTGCTGATATCCGGGCGGATGTTTTCTCTCTCTATGGAGAGGAACTTCCCGAAGTGGCTTTTCGCGTAGAACCTTCTCAGCCTGACTCAGGATGGATGGCTCGACTGAACAGTGAATCAGTACAGGGTAAGGTGATCATCCCTTTTGACCGTGACTACTACCTGCAGGTCGACCTTGATTATCTTTACCTGCCAGGGGAAGAGGCGTCAACTCTGGCTAATCCGGCGCTGTCCGGGACAGGGGTGTCGATGCCGATGAGCGAGAATCCCTTGTCCGATGAGTCTGAAATCGATCCGCTTGAGAATCTCGATCCAAGGGAACTTCCGCTGATGCGCTTTGAGACTGATCAGTTCAGGATCGGTGAGAGCGAGTACGGCAGCTGGGCTTTTACTCTCACGCCGACCGGGATAGGCGCAGAGTTTCATGACGTTAATTTTGATTTCAGAGGATTACGCTTGGGCAGAGACAGCCTGGATGACAGCATTGAGTTTCTGGAGCCGCACTTCAGCTGGTTCTACGACGGGGTCCAGCACAGCAGTGAACTCACTGGCGTTTTGATCGCTGATGACATCAGTGGCGTGCTGGAAGCCAATGGCTATGCCCCCAGCGTTCAAAGCAATAAGGCTGTGTTCGTTACCGAAGTGAGATGGCCTGGATCTCCCGCCTTTTTCTCTAACGATCATCTGAATGGTCGTATCGATATGCGGGTGACTGATGGTCGCTTCCTGCGGGACTCAGATAGTGGAGGTGCGCTGCGGTTGGTCAGCTTCATCAATCTGTCTGCGATTTTTCAGCGTCTGCGTTTCAGTGATGACTTGCTACGCAGCGGCCTGGCATTTGACGAAATTACCGGGCAGTTCGATCTCAATGATGGCCTGCTGCAAATTACGGACCGGCTGATCATCTCGGGACCAAGCAGCCTTTACCAAATTGTCGGAGAAGTGGATCTGGCTGAAGAGACTGTGCAAGGGGAAATGACCGTGACTTTGCCGGTCAGCAATAATCTTCCGTGGTTAGGGCTGTTAAGTGCCAATATCCCTTTGGCTGTTGGGGCTTACTTATTCGACCAGATCTTCGGCAGCCAGGTCGACAGTCTGTCCAGCGCGATCTATACCCTGTCAGGCCCGCTTGAGGGTCTGGAGCCTCAGTTCAAGCAAGCCTTCGGTGCTCCGTCAGCGCGCCAGACACAACCTTAGACCTCATCTGTTTCTGCTGCCGCCTCCGGGGCAAATATTGCCTGTGTCAGTTTGATTCTATTATCATTTCAGCCCCTTCAACGCAGCTACACAAGAGGATCAGATGATCAACAAGAGCTTGCTGAGTAACGCGGTTGCTCTGATATTAGTGATGGTTGGGTATCTGATGGAAAGCCCGTATCAACGTTACATTCTGAACACAGGCTTATTCGCGCTCTCCGGTGGGATCACCAACTGGCTTGCGGTACACATGCTATTCGAGCGAGTGCCGGGTCTCTATGGTTCTGGGGTCGTGCAGTTGCGTTTCGAAGAATTCAAACACGGCATCCGCGCCTTGATCATGGAGCAGTTCTTCAATCATGGGGATCTCTCGGCGTTTTTTCAGCAAACCGGCAACACAGCTGATCGGCTGGGTGAGCAGCTTAAGGGCGCGATCGAAGATCTGGATCTTGATTCGGCCTTTGATTCTCTGCTTGACGTCATCATGAATTCCTCATTTTCGGGCATGTTGGGCATGCTCGGCGGGAAGGATGCGCTCAGTCCCCTGAAGACTCCCTTTGTTGAGCGCATGCGGGACTATTTCAGGGCTCAGTTCGCCAACCAGACATTTCAGTCCAGGATTGAAAATGCACTGCGAGGCGCGCTGGATGAAGAATCAATCCGTCAGACAGTGGCCGACTTGATTGATCGTCGCCTGGATGAAATGACACCGAAAATGGTAAAGGACATTGTTCGGCAGATGATCGACAAACACCTGGGTTGGCTGGTGGTATGGGGCTGTGCTTTCGGCGGGATGATTGGGCTGGTGTTGACTCTTGTCAATGGTCAGAGGTAGTACGGTTGGTCGCCTCTGATTCGCGGAAAATCGTAAAGAAACGATCGGTGACTGACGCTTCAACACCTAGCGATGGGCTGGCGTTGAGGGTAGTTTTGGAACGGCATCGCCGATCATAAGATTTATCACAGTCTTTCTTTGAAGAACAGGCCATTTCCGGCCATTTAACGCATCGAACATTCAAAAACCTTAGATTAGAGACCGTTTTTGTGACAAGTTTTTGGCTTTGGTTGGTGAAAAGATGTCGGTGCTGTTATACAATCGCGTTTCGCTTAGGGTGACGCTTGAAAATCGTGCAACGCTTGCGCAGTTTCTCGCATCGAACCTGGAGTTCCCTTTCAGGCAACTCGGATTGCCGGACTTCGCGGTATTATCGATACATTTTTCATACCTAATTCAGTAGTAAGGTGAGCAAGTAGTATGGCTAGACCAGTTGAATTTGATGAGGCGAAGGTCCTCACCAGCGCAATGGAGCAATTTTGGAAAGAAGGATACGAAGCCAGTTCGGTTCAAAAGCTTCTCGACTGCACCGGCATTAATCGAGGCACCCTTTACAATTCGTTCGGCGACAAGCACACTTTTTTCAAGTCCTGTGTCGATCAGTACAGCAACATTATCGAGCAACACCTTGATGCCTCGCTGAAAAATGAAAAGCTTGGTCCGTGGGAATCGATAAGCGCCTATTTCTCCGAATCAGTGGCCGGCGTCAGCAACAGGCACCGGGCCATGGGGTGTCTGCTGGTGAACTCGCTCTGTGAAAGCATCAATTACGACCGGGACATGAAGCGCACGGTGCGCAGTGTGTTGGCGGGTATTCGTAAGGCAATGCTGGTTCGCCTAAGAGAGGCGCAGAAAAAAGGCAAACTTAAGAAAGGGGTGTCAGCCGAAACTGCGGCTGATGTCCTGATGAATATGATGCACGGGTTGCGTGTGAATTCGCGCGACGGCAAGAATGCCCCCCAGCTGCAGGATTTGGCCAGGTTTACCATCAATTCACTGAAGAAGTAGCCCGAACTCAACCGGGTACGGGCAGGTGAGGCCATCGGTAACACTCGGCCGTTTCCGTAGTCGTCGGGAACGCAGAGCTTTTATATCTGGATTCAGCACTGATATACTCGGGCAATCCATTGAACAGTGCTAGGAAGTTACAATGAAAAAAATATCCGGTAAGCGTTCCGAAGACGATGCCAAAATCGATCTTACGCCCATGCTGGACGTGGTCTTTATTCTTCTGATCTTTTTTGTGGTGACAGCAACTTTCCTGTCTGAGACCTCCATCAATGCGGCTAGTAGTGACAACAACAACAATGAAACTCCTCCGGAAGACTCTGACAAGAAGAATATCCTGTTTGAGATTGGTCCGAATAACGAGATCATTCTGAACGGCAATCCGCGGCCGATTATTGAGACGCAGGTTCGCTCTAATATTGACCAGCTGAAAGCGGAAAACCCGGCAGCCTCAGTGATCATTCAGCCTGACAATTCCTCTGAAGTGTCGACTCTGGTGATGATCATGGATGCAGCCCGTCAGGCAGGCATGGCCAATATCTCTATTGTTGAGCCGAACTGATTCGTCTACAGACGGACTTAACAAAAAACGCACCCTCGCAAGATGGTGCGTTTTTTATTGGGCGTCAGTCTGGTGGTGCGAGCCGCAGGGATAGCCGGCTCATGCTCAGGGCTGTGATCAGAATAAGCAAGCGCTTGGATGAAATGAAAAACCTTTGGAATCAGTCAGACGCCGCAGCCTGCAACAGCGAGCTGGATCTGCGCGTATACAGTTCGAGGCTTCTGGGTGCAGCGCCGTCTCTGGTGCTGCACGGCGGGGGTAACACATCCGTCAAAGCCGAATTCACCAATGTTTTCAGCGAGTCCGTGCCGGCGCTATATGTTAAGGGCTCAGGTTGGGATTTGCGGACCATTGAGGCTGCCGGATTTCCGCCCGTGGATCTGGCCTACCTGCAGCGGCTGGGCGCGTTAACCGAGCTGTCTGACACTGACATGATGCGACAGCTGCGATTGGCTCTGCTGGACCCCGCCGGGCCCGCGCCGTCCGTTGAGGCAATCCTGCACGCGATTATTCCTTGCAAATATGTTGATCACACACACGCTGATGCCGTGGTCACTCTGAGTAATACCCCCGGCGGCACTCAGCTTTTGCAGGACCTCCTCGGCGATGAGGTCTTGATCTTGCCGTATACCATGCCCGGGTTCGTTCTGGCACGACAGGTGGCAGAAGCCACCCTGCACGTCGACTGGGAGCGTCTCAAGGGCATCGTGCTGCTACATCACGGTATTTTTACTTTCCATGAAGAGGCTGAACAGAGCTACAGCAGTATGATTGAACTGGTCAGCATGGCAGAGAAACGACTGGCCATCCGCTCTGTACCGTACAGCCCGACAAAGCATCTGGTCACCTCGGGGCAAGAAGAGCTAGCACTGGCAAAACTCAGAAAAGCGGCTTCACAGCTTTTTGGCGCAGCCGTGCTGATTCAGTGGGACGGGTCCGAACTGGCCTGCGGTTTTGCTGCGCTTGAGAATGCTGCTGAGCTCGTCCAGCGCGGTCCTCTGACGCCTGATCACAGTATCCACACCAAACCGTTTGGCGCAGTGTTTGAGGACAATTTGCCCGCTGACCTTGCTCAATTTGCAGCGCTGTACCGCGCTTATTTCGACTCGTATCGTCTTCCCGAGCACCAGATTCTCGACCTGATGCCGCGTTTTGGAGTCTGGCTCGGCAAAGGCATGATTTATCTTGCTGCGAATGCCAAGCGTTTACAGATCGTCAGGGATATCTCGACTCACACTCTCAGCGCAATCCAGCAGGCTGAGGCTTTCGGTGGTTGGGAGGCGTTGTCCAGGGAGGATTTGTTTGCCGTTGAATACTGGGAACTGGAACAGGCGAAATTAAAAACCCATCACCTCAAGCCTGAGATGGAGGGGATGGTGGCGCTGGTCACAGGCGCAGCCTCTGGTATTGGTCTGGCCACAGTTGAAGCTCTCGCCGTGAGAGGGGCTGCAGTGGTTGCGCTTGATGTGGCGTTTAACCGCTCAGCAGACAATTCGGACTTGCCCCAGGCTGCGATGTGCCTGCAGGTCGACGTGACCGATGAGGCTGCGCTGCAGGAGGCGATTCATGCAGCGGTTCGACAGTTTGGAGGAATCGATCTGCTGGTCAGTAACGCGGGAAGCTTCCCGTCCGGCAGTTTGCTGGCAGATATCGACGAAGCCGTGTGGCAACAATCGCTTGATCTGAATCTCAGCGCTCACCTGCGCCTGCTGCGCTGCTGTGAACCGTATCTGTCCGAGGGCCATGAGCCGGCAGTGGTGTTCGTCGGTTCCAAGAATGTACCCGCTCCGGGACCCGGAGCAGGGGCCTATTCAGTTGCCAAGTCGGGGATGACACAATTGATGCGAATTGCGGCTCTGGAATTGGGCAAAAAGGGTATCCGATGTAACGCGGTTCACCCTAATGCGGTCTACGACACGGCCATCTGGACAGAAAAAGTACTTGCCAGTCGCGCGGCTCACTATGGCGTTTCAGTGGAAGACTATAAATCCGCTAATGTACTCGGGACGGAATTAGACTCCCAAGACGTTGCTGAGGTGATTTGCGCGCTCCTCAGTACGCGGTTCGCGAAAACTACCGGAGCCCAGGTGCCGATTGACGGAGGAAATGATCGGGTAATCTGACTCAAGTCTCAGGGAACAGAAGACGTGATTGTAAACGGCAAAAATCGGCAGAGTATCTGGTATGACGCGTCGGGCGATGAGGTGCTCATCATTGATCAGACCCGCTTGCCACATGAGTTCAAGGTATTGTCACTGGTGAATCTTGAGTCAACCTGTGTCGCCATCCAGTCAATGCAGGTGCGAGGAGCGCCTCTGATCGGGGTGACCGCAGCGTACGGGGTCTACCTGGGCTTGCGGGAAGATCCTGATTCGTTGGATCGGGTCTGCAGCGCTCTTGCCGCCACCCGGCCGACGGCGGTGAATCTGCAGTGGGCACTCCAAAGATGCCGAGACCGGTTGTCCATGTTGCCTCTCGACCGGAGAGTTGAGCAGGCTCTGGCACTCGCCCAGAACATCGAGCGGGAACATGTCGCCATATGTGAAGCAATGGGAGAGCATGGAGCCGACCTGATGGAGCAGCTCTGGCAAAGAAAATCTCAGGATCAGGATCACCTGAACATACTCACGCACTGTAATGCCGGTTCGCTGGCCACCGTCGACTGGGGCACCGCACTGTCTGTGGTCTACAAAACGGTGCAGAGAGGCGTGCCTGTCCATGTCTGGGTTGATGAGACCCGGCCCCGTAATCAGGGCGCTGCGCTGACCTGTTGGGAACTCGGGCAGGCTGCCGTCCCACATACTCTTATCGTTGACAATGCAGGCGGTCATCTTATGCAGGAAGGGCAGGTTGACGTGTGTGTGGTGGGCAGCGACCGGACCGCCCGTAACGGGGATGTCTGCAACAAGATTGGCACCTACCAGAAAGCGCTGGCTGCTTATGACAACGGCATTCCTTTTTACGTGGCGCTTCCGCTTTCCTCAATTGATTTCTCCCTTGAATCGGGGCTGAATCGAATCCCTATCGAAGAGCGTGACAGTGATGAAGTCACTGAAGTGGCCGGAATCATGCCTGACGGGCTACCCGGACGGGTTCGCACCGCGCCGCCGGGAGTCAGGACTAACAATCCGGGCTTCGATGTGACTCCTGCCCGCCTGGTTACTGCGCTGATTACAGAACTCGGAGCGGTTGAGGCTGAGACAGAGGCAATCTCTGCTTTGCAGGGCCCGGCTGACCGCTGATTCAGCCTGGAGGCCAAGTCAAGGGGCGGCCTCCAAGAATGTGAAGATGAAGGTGGAAAACGGTTTGGCCGCCATGGCTTCCGGTGTTGATGACATAGCGGAAGCCTGATTCTTCCAGGCCTAAATGGGCCACAATTCTGTTGGCCGCGGACATGAGCGCACCCAGCAGCGGTTCATGTTCTTCTGAGCGATCATTGACTGCTGAGAGATGCTTTCTGGGTATGACGAGCACGTGTGTCGGTGCGGCCGGATTTATATCGTGAAAAGCGTAGACATGATCGTCCGAGTAGACCTTGTTCGAGGGTATATCGCCTGAGATAATTTTGCAGAACAAACAATCGTTAGACATCAGTCACTCCCGCTGGTCGAAATTTTGGTCGGTAGATCGATGCAGAGGCCGCATCGACAGCTCTTCCTGATTGTCGATATGCTATAACTAAAGCTCTGCAATTCGAAGTTGAATTTCATGCGCCCATTTTTGCTGGTCTTTTGCTTTGCCTTCTCGCTCTGTGTCGCGAATGCGCAGATCGAACCCTCCCGTTATGGGTTCCGCGTGGTGAATGTCTATCCTCATAATATGTCCTCCTTCACGCAGGGGCTGGTTTTTCATGAGGGTTTTCTTTACGAAGGAACCGGAAAACGGGGGGTTTCCAAGCTCAGTAAGGTTTCTCTCGAAGATGCTCGTGAAATCATGAGTAAACCGCTCGGACGCCGCTACTTCGGTGAGGGGATCCAGATTGTCGGAGAGAAAATCTACCAGCTCACCTGGCAATCGCACATGGTCTTCGTCTACGACAAAAATGACTTTGCTCAGTTGGGCACGCACTACAATCCGACCGAAGGCTGGGGGCTTGCTTTTGATGGGGAGCACTTAATTCTGAGCGACGGTTCCGCCCGACTTCAGTTTCTTAACCCTGAAGATTTTTCTCCCGTTCGCTCGGTTGAAGTCACGCTGCAGGGATCGCCGGTAAATAACCTGAACGAACTGGAATATATCAATGGTGAAGTTTGGGCTAATGTGTGGCAAACGGACTTCATCGTAAGGATTGATCCGGCGACGGGCGCCATCAATTCTCTAGTAGATCTTACGGGTTTATCCGACCGGACCGAGCTGGGAAGCAACGAAGCCGTTCTGAACGGTATTGCCTGGGACGCCGAGTCCGAAAGGCTGTTCGTTACCGGTAAACACTGGGCACACCTGTTTGAAATCGAGCTGGTAGCTCTTTGATGTGGATTCAACGGCGTGTCGGGCTGAAAGCCAGATCGCGAGGTTTCCATCTGGTTACTGAAGAGATTTGCCGGCAGCTGCCGGAATTGGCTCGTTTGTCCGTTGGCTTGGCGCATTTTTTTCTGCAGCATACGTCAGCTTCCTTGAGTTTGAATGAAAGTGCTGACCCTGCCGTCCGCCGCGATATGGAATCCTATTTCAATCGGCTGGCACCGGAAAACGCGCCGTATTTTGAGCATGTTGAAGAAGGTCCGGACGATATGCCCGCTCATCTGAAATCTGCGCTTCTGGGTAGCGAGTTCACCGTTCCCGTGCGGGAGGGGCGACTGCAGTTGGGAGTATGGCAGGGAATTTATCTGGGTGAACACAGAAACCGGGCTGCGGAGCGGACCGTCATTGTCACCCTGCACGGGGAAACGGCGTAAGTGGCTGCGGCTCAGAGCAGGCCGACTCCGCTCCCTGTATTGGCGCATAGCTTGCGCATCGGTGCCAGATTTCTGGGACTTGTGCTGCTCTCTGTCTTGCTCATCTCTTGCGAAGCGATCTCCTATTATTCTCAGGCGGCACGAGGACAGCTGAAGATTCTGACAGGGCGCCAGAATATTCAGACCCTACTTGACAGGGGCGATCTGCCACAGAATTTGCGGGATAAATTTGAACTGATACTCCAGATCAGAGAATTCGCCTTTGCTGAACTCGAGCTTCCCGTCGGTGACAACTACTCAACCTACGTGGATATCGGGCGCGAGCATGTGGTCTGGAATGTATTCGCTGCGCCCGAATTGTCCACTGAGGCTGTCAGCTGGTGCTACCCCGTTGCCGGATGTCTCGCCTACCGGGGCTATTTTTCGGAATCTGAGGCGCTGGCGTACGCTCAGCAGCTTAAATCAGAGGGGCTGGATGTTTATACCGGTGGTGTTGACGCCTATTCAACTCTGGGTTGGTTTGATGATTCGCTGCTGAGTACCGTGGTGGATCGCTCGGACTATCAGCTGGCAGGCTTGGTTTTTCACGAGTTGGCGCATCAGGTCGCCTTTGCCGCAGGAGACACCAGCTTCAACGAGAGTTTTGCCACTGCAGTGGAAAGAGAAGGCATCAGAAGGTGGTCTGAATCTCTCAATGATAAGCGTCTGATTGACGGCGCTGAGCACAGTCTTTCGCGCCAGTCCGACTTTGTTGCGCTTGTGACGCTCTGGCGCAGTCAATTGCACGAGCTCTACGAAAGTGAGCTGCCAGATGCAGAAAAGAGAAGTCGCAAGCAGACGCTGCAGTCGGAATTGCGTGCAGCCTACCAGTTGCTTAAGGAAAGCTGGCAGGGGTACGGGGGCTATGATGCCTGGTTTGCCAGAGATCTGAACAATGCCCAGCTATCTACGGTGGCTTCATACAATGACTGGGTACCGGCATTCGAGATGCTGCTGGATCAGGAAGAAGGTAAGCTCAGTGCTTTCTACCGACGTGTCGCCGAACTGGCCGACCAGGAAGCGCCGGTGAGGGAAGAGGCGTTGAGACGGCTCAATTCACTGTCTGGTGAGGCGACGCTCTAAGCTTTCGACCAGATCTGCATAGAAATAGGAGTCAGCATCCTTGGTCGAGGCCGATCGATAGGCTGCCAATGCCTCTTCCAACCGACCCGACTGTTCCAGCAGACGACCGAGGCTCCGGTCAAAAAACGCATTCTCAGGCATCGCCCTTATGCCGGCCTGATAGACGCGTATAGCAAGTTCCGGATAGCCGTTGTTGTTATAGGTATTCGCCATTATATGTACCTGTGAATCGTCATCTGGGTTCAGCTCGATTGCGCGTTCGTCGTATTCAACGGCGCTTTCATAGTTCCTGCTGTTCCGCTCCAGCTCGCCCAGGGTTTGTACGGCAGCAATCAGAGACGCGGTAGTTTGTGTTTCGAGCTCAATGAAGCGCGCCAGAAGCGGCTTGGCTTCTTCATAGTTTTCGAGAAAGTAATAGGTGTTGGCAAGGTTACGAATTGCGTCAGAAAAACTGGGATCTGCACTGATGGCTTTCCTGTATTCCTCGATGGCTTCTACATGACGACCGAGACTGCTGAACGTGTTGCCGCGACGGAACAACCTCTGTGCCAGGCTGGCATCGATTGTCGGCCCCTGTCGAGGCAGCGGCAGTCCGTTGTAGCGGTCCAGCACGGCGCTTCCGCCACTGTCTTGCGCATTGCCTGGCTGCGACAGCAGAAGTATGCCCAGTGCGGCGAAGCAGACAATTTGGTGCGCAGTCATGGACAATCCTTTTATTTACGTCAGTTATGCAGCCGAAAATATACCTGAGCTTCAGGCCTGCTGCCAGCAGCGCCTGACGATGGTTTTCAGGACAGGGTTACCGTGCCGGCTTCTTCTGTTTCGGTGATTTCGCCGACCATTGCAGCCCGCTCGTGACCGGTTGCAAGCAGCATTTTCAGGCAGTCCTCGGCCCGGGAACGGGGAAGGCTGATCAACAGTCCGCCAGCGGTTTGCGGGTCAAACAGTACGGGAAAAAGCTCGTGATTCTGAAATTCTGTCTGGTTGCTGATTCGGGCCGCGTTCAATTGGTTGTCGGCGTGAAGTGAACTGACTATGCCTCTGCCGAGGGTCGCCAGTGTCCCTGAAAAAGTCGGAATCTGTTCAAGAAACAGAGTCGCGCCTATATCATTTTCTGCCAGCATTTCCAGCAGATGACCCAGCAGCCCAAAGCCGGTGATATCTGTGCAGGCATGGGCAGCATGTGTCACAGAAATTTCGGATGCTTTCCGATTCGAGCTGAGCATGCTCTGCATGAGAGCGTCCATCCATTCATGGCGCGCCTGATAGCGCATATCAGCAGCAAGCAGGGTTCCGGAACCCAGTGGTCTGGTGAGTATCAGTGCATCCCCAATTTTGAGGTTGCTTTTTGTGAGGATAGTTTCCGGAGCTGCAAAGCCATTGACGGCCAGTCCGAATTGCAATTGTTCGGCTTCCGCCGAATGCCCGCCGATCAGGCTACAGTCATTTTCTTCCAGTGCCTCAGCGCAGCCAAGCATGAGTTCCCGCAACTGCTGCCTGCTGTACTTCCTCTCCGCGAACGGCAGCCCGACCAGAGCCAGAGCAGAGTGGGCCTGCACTCCCATGGCATAGATATCGCTCAAACTGTGATTGGTTGCGATTTTGCCGAACAGGAACGGATCGCGGGTAAATGCTTTGATAAAGTCGAGGCTCTGCAGGAGTATTCGTCCGTCTGACAGTTGAATACGTGACGCATCTTCAGCGCCACCCGATTCGTTCAGTACATCGTCCCTTTTGAATTCGGGTAGCTCGCTGAGCACGTCTTCCAGCACGCTGCTGGCGACTTTTGCCCCGCACCCGGCGCAGCGCATAGCATGATTGCGCAGCTTGGTCTGGGCCTGTTGGTCCAGTAGCCCGGGCGCGATGTTTAGCTCTACGGCCATTTGAGGCAGTTCTGAGTATTTTTTCAGGAAGCGCCGGTCGATAGTGTCTTTAAGTCGCCACATGCTGGCACCCTGGTAAAACCATTCGCCACGGGTGGCGATAGCCGACTTGTTGCCCATGCTGATGAGGGCCAGCGTCTTTTTTTGCGGGAAGTAGCGCTTGAGTGATCGACCGGTGACAAAACGGCGCAAGTTTTCTGCCAGGATTTTCCCCTGACGCACCGCATAGACACCGGATTTCGGTCTTGGTTCGTTGCACATGGTGGCGGCATCACCGGCCGCAAAGACAAAGTCGTGGCTTGTGGTCTGCAGCGTCGGGCCGACCTCAATGAACCCATCTTCACTCTTTGCGAGTCCGCACTGAAACGGCCATTCCGGCAGGCTTGCTCCGGTTGCATAAATTGCCGAATCGCACTTTAGTTCCGTGCCATCCGTCAGCACGAGCCTGTTTTTGTCAAAGCGGTCGACGCGACTGCCAAAGCGGATTTCAATGCCCCGGCGCACGAGTTCCTGCCGGGCAAACTCCCGGCTTCTGGCGTTATGTCCTGACAGCAATTGATGGCCTGCGCTGACGAGACAGATCTGCAGTCGCCCGTGGGCTTGTTTGTTTCCACCTTCGACCGGATCAATCGCAATTTGCGAGGCGAAAGCCAGCTCCACACTGGCGGGACCACCGCCAACGATAGCCAGCCTGTAGTCACGGCCTGCTGCCATCGCGGTGCTGGCCTGCTGTTTGATGGATTCCCACTTCCCAAGAAACCTGTCGATAGGTTTCACTGCCAGCGCGTGATCAGTAGCTCCGGTAATCAATGCGCTGTCAGGGCGTGAGCCGATGTTCAGTGACAGACAATCGAAGGGAATATCTGGCCGATTACCGAGCTTGATGCTTCGGTCGTTTAGATTGATCTCTGCGACTTCTGACTGAATCAAGCGCGCGCCAGCGAATTGTGCCAGTGGGCGCAAATCAATGTGCATCAGGTCTCGGTTGTAGTGACCGACAAGATGCGCAGGCAATGATCCGGAGTACGGGGTCACGACCTCTCGGGTGATCAGTGTCACCGCCAGGCCGGGCACGGGGTGCATGCCGAGCTGGCGAAGTACCGCCAGATGACTGTGGCCGCCACCGATCAGTACCAAGTGTTTGACGATCGGGCTGATATTCATTTTTGAGGGAACGGGTACACAGTGTGGTTGACCTGAATGTTGTCTCTGCGCGGCTCGAGTTTAACGAGAATCGCTGCCATTGTACCTGTAGCAGACTCACCAGGCATCCCGACATAAGGGCCGGAGCGCAAACCGGCCAGAGCCGGTTACCTCAGGACAGGCTCGACTGGTTCGCGGCGGCATCGAGTCGATCAGCGATCCGGGTTTCCTGTCCAAATTCCGGCAAATCTGGGATCAGTTGCGACAGCAGAAGAGAACCCAGCGCAATGCCGGCTCCAATCAGAAAAACGGCACTGTGATTGATGACCCAGACCAGACCCAGCAAGGCCGGTAAGACTACAGCAGCAATGTGATTGATGGTAAAGCTGATTGAGGAAGTTGCCGCAATGTCCTCAGGTTTGGCAATTTTCTGGAAGTAGGTCTTGATCGCGATCGCCATGGCAAAAAACAGGTGATCCAACAAATAAAGCGCCACCGCGACTGCGAGACTGTCAACGAATGCGTAACTGACAAAAACGACAATAAGGCCAATATATTCCAATGTCAGCGCGCGCCTTTCGCCGATCATGCTGATTAACCTGCCAATTTTGGGCGCGAGCCAGAAAGTGAGTGCTGCGTTGACCAAAGTCAGCAGCACGACATTTTCCACGGGGAAATCGAATTTCTCTACCAGCAGAAACCCGGCAAATACCACAAAAATCTGACGACGGGCACCAGCCAGAAATGTCAGAGCATAGTAAAGCCAGTAGTTTTTCCTTAGGAACAGTTGCTTTCGCTGTGTAACCGGGTCGTCAAATTTCGGGATACCAGCCCAGCAAAACAGAGCGATTGCTATGGCTATACTTCCCGCGATCAGATACACCAGCAGGTAATCGACACTGTAAATCAACAGGTAAAGATACAGACTCCCCAGCACTAAAAAGTTGCATATGGCCCTTACACTCAGAAGTTTGCCCAGAACTTCAGGGGCTTCATCTGTCGAGAGCCATTGCAGGCTCAGAGAATTGTGGAGCGTTTCTAGGTAGTGAAAGCCAATCGACATAATGACCGTGCTGAAATATACCCACATGGCGGTCGGATAGAACGCGGTGATCGCAGTTCCAAAACCGAGCAGCAGCAAGGACAGAACGGCAAAGCTCTGCTGATGTATTATCAGCATTACCCATATGGCAGTGAACGCCAGAAAGCCGGGAACTTCCCGCAGGCTCTGCAATATGCCGATTTCCTCGCCGCCGAAAGATGCCCGCTCGACAACAAAATTGTTCAGCATGACTTGCCAGGTTGCGAATGCGATGGTGTTGCCTATGGCCAACAGGTAGAGAAAAGTCTTCCGCTCGTGAAGTGCTGCGCTCAGGGCTGTTGTTTTCATCGTTGCTCTACCGAATTGGAACGTGGGTGCCCGGCCGGATAACCCGACTTAGACGCAAGGCGCGCTAGCGCCGTGGCCGACCGGATTATATCATATCGCGCTATGTCTGCGCTTGAGATCTATGCTGGCCCGAAAGCCAAAAGCCGAATCAAAAAGAACGGGCTCGATCCTTCTCAGTTTTCCCTGTTGGTGGGAGCTTCGGGAGGGCCAAAATGGTTCGTGCTGTACGGCCTGGACCGCTTCCTGTTCGGTGAATATTTCGCCAACAGGGAAAAGCCTCTGATGACGCTTGGCTCATCCGCAGGGGCTTGGCGTTTAAGCTGTCTTGGCACCGCGACCCCTCTGCGGGCAATAGACGAACTGGCTGCCCGTTACAGCCGGGAGACTTACTCTGCCCAGCCGACCGTTGAGGAAATTACGGAAAAAATGCATTCGGTGTTAGCGGCGGCGCTGGGATCTTCCGGTGCGGCTGAGATTGCAGCGAATCAACTGATTCAGACGCATATCGTGGCAGACCGCTGCAAAGGTTTGGCAGGTTCCGAATCCGCCAGCCTGCAGAAACTGTCTCTGGCGGGAAGTGCGATTGCGAACGTGTTCAGCAGGCGCTCGCTCTCGTGGTTCTTCCAGCGAACGATCTTTACCACCATGCGGCTAAGCGGGCAGAGTCCGTTTGCATCCTTGACGGATCTGGATACCGCCATAGTCCCTTTAACCGAGGACAACGTCCCTGAAGCCATGTTAGCCAGTGGGTCTATCCCTTTTTTGCTGGAGGGGGTAAGGAATGTCAAGGGAGCCCCCGAGGGTCTCTACTGGGACGGCGGCATCACTGACTACCATTTTGATCTGCCATTTCACGCAATTGACGGCCTCGTTCTCTATCCACATTTCAGCCCTGTCATCACGCCCGGGTGGTTTGACAAAAAGCTCTTCTGGCGACAGCCTTCGTCACAACATTTCGACAATGTCGTGTTACTGACTCCCAGCGCTGAATTCACTGCCCGTCTGCCGGGTGGCAAAATCCCCGACCGGAATGACTTCCAGCGATACAGTGAAAGCGAAAGGCTGGCAAACTGGCGCCGGGTGCTGGATTACAGCCACGAACTGGCACAAGAGTTTGCTCAGGGGGTTGAAGATTCGGATCGTTTGATCATCAGGGATTTTTCCGACCGGCCTGTCTAGTCAGGCAGAGCGACCCAACGCGGCAGGCGATGGCTTAGCCATCTGTATGGCAGAGGTTTCGGTTAACCGTGTCCGGCCTTGAAGAAGTCGGTCAATAGATCGATAACATGCTGTAAACCTCGTAATCATTGGATCGCTATGGCCAAAGTGAAAAAATTGCGGACAGTTTGTTGTATTCTGCTGCTTTCTGTTCTGCTTACGGCATGCGTCATCACTGCTGCTGGCGCTGTTGTCTCGGTCGTGGCGGAAGTGGCGACCCTGCCTCTCAAGATTCTTGGGCTTGCGGTGGACGCCCTCATCCCCTAACGGGCAGAGCGAACAGGCAAAAGGTTCAGACATCATGAGTTTTAACCCTGAAGATTACGACATTCCCAACAGCTACCGTCATTGGGAGGGAGACGCGGCAGAGGACTCTATCGGGCCGTTCTTTTTCTACATGGACGGAGTGCACCCGCGAACGGCGTTCAGAGTTCAGGCCCGCCATTGCAATGCGCATCAGACGGTGCACGGTGGCGTGCTGATGTCTTTCGCGGACTACACGCTGTGTCTTGGTGCGAACGGAGGCTCTGAGGCGGAGAGTGTTGTGACCGTGAGCTGCAACAATGAGTTCATCGCGCCTGCCAGTGAGGGAGCACTGATCACGGGAGAGGCGGAGACCATTCGGCGCGGTGGCAATATGGTATTCATGCGCTGTCTGCTCCGGGCCGGTGACCAAATCGTGCTGACCAGCAGCGCGGTCATAAAACGCCTGGGACAGAAGTAGCTATTCTGCGCGTTCAGCGTTGAGTCAGTGCGTGAAACAGCTCTGAAAAAGAGTCAAATAGGAAGGCCGGTCGCTCAGATTCCAGTTCTTCGCGGCCACCGTAGCCCCAGAGTACGCCGGCGCTCTGTAGTCGATTTTCATGAGCGGCCTGCATGTCAATTGCGCGATCCCCTATCATCAGCGCGTCCGAATCAATGGTGCCGCTTTGCAGCAGATCCCTGAGTTGTTCCGATTTTGTCTCAGTTGCAAGGGGGCCGCTGATGAAGTCAAAGAAACGGACTAATTCAAATAGCTCCAGAATTTTAAGGGCGCTAGGTCTGAGCTTGGAGGTGCATACCCCAAGCCGAAATCCGAAATTTTTCAGGGCAGCAAGCGTTGCCTTTGCCTCAGGATAGAGGGTGTTCTCCCGGTACCCCAGCTCTGCATAGCGCTCGCGATAACGCGCTGCAAGCGCAGAAACATATGCCGGATCATCATTGTCACTCAGCAGGGCGAGGATTTGTTCAAGGGGAGGTCCGATGTGTCGTTTTATCTCATGATCTGCCCGGGGTGGCTGATTAAAGGACGTAAGCGCAAAGTTCATGCAGCGAACTACCCCCAGTGCCGGATCGCTCAGTGTGCCGTCAAGATCAAAGATCAATGTGGTGTAGCGCATGTCTTTTGTTAATCTGCCAGCGAATAGACTTTTTCAGCTGTGCCGAAGAACAAGTCATGCTTTTCGTCTTCAGAAAAACGTAAAGTCATCTTTTTGAAGGCGTTATAAAGCACGTGATAGCTGACGGAAAGCCGGTCGACCGGGAAGTTGCTTTCAAACATGCAGCGTTCAGGGCCGAAACTGTCAATCATATGCAGGTAGTACTGCTCCTGCTCCGCAATAATTTCATCTGAGCTGGGTGGTATCTGAGCCTGATGCCACCGGAAGCCGTTATCCGGCATCGCCAGCCCGCCAAGTTTTACATAGACATTGGGGAGTCTGGCTAGTCTCTGCATATCCTCCTTCCAGCTTTGATAGATGTCTTCTCTGTGGTTGCGGTAGATACCCTCTCCAAGAGGTGTTCCGAAGTGGTCCAGTACGACTACACACTCAGGAACTGCCTGTGCGAGCTCAATAAAGTCTGAGTTTTGATGATGGTAGTGCCAGGTGTCATAGGTGTAACCGAGGCTTCCCAGAAGCCTGAGTCCCTCTCTGAAGGCTGGATCGCGATAGAGCTCTTTGGGCGCCGGGCCCGGGATAAACAAATCCTCAGGCCTGTCATCGCAAGCTCCGGCATGCCTTATTCCGCGAAATTTCCCTTTACAAGCCGCTTGGTGCAGCCCGAGCAGTTCAGAAAGTTTCGGCTCTTCGAGCCTTAGGTCAGCATGCCCGATGATGCCGGCAACAGTGGCGCGGTCGGCAGTGGAGGCGCTTGTAGAGGCCAATTCGGAGATGAAGCGGGTTTCGCCCAGAGGTCTGAGATACTCCGGTCCCTCGCGCAGATAAAATGCTCCGCATTCCATGAATACTGTCTGGACCACATTGTGCCCGCTGCCGGTGTCAGACCAGAGTTCGCCCAGCAAATAATCACTGCCGAAACGCCTCTTCCACAGATGATGATGGGGGTCAATGATAGGTCGATCAGGGTCGATGATTTCCTCCTTAACCTGATTTAACCAGTCATTGCTCCCCGGTGTCGGATGCGCCATATCAAGGCTCCTCACGAATGTGTCGCACGCGTCTTTGACCCACTGTCTGCGCTGTGGATACCGGATGCTTTGCTAGTGTAGTATGCAGTCTGCATTGACTTCGATAGCGTTTCAACTTGTCAACCCTGCTGACAGAGCATCAAGAGCGATCAATCGTCATGCCAGCGGCGCGGGCAGCGCGGGGCCAGACCGCTGGCAGGCGGGCCGCATGCACCCCAAGGACGGGTGCGACGCCGACAACACAATAACAACAAGTCTCATTTCTGCAGCAGGAGCCGCGCATGAGTATCACCGCCACCGTTATCATTCTCTATCTGGGGTTCTTTGCTGCATTCGGCATCTATCTAAATCGCAATAACAGTACTGCAAGTGACTGGGCGATCGGGGGTGGCAGCCTCGGTATTTTCATGCTGGCCGCGGGTGTGGCAGGCACTCGCATTGGCGGTGCCGGGACCTATGGGGTCGCAGGCGATGTGATAAGCGAGGGCCTGGGTCATCTCTGGTACGGAGTAAACTCGTTCGCAGCACTTTTTTTGGTGGGCCTGTTTTTTGCGATTCCCTATCGCCGTCTTCAGGTTGTCAGTGTGGGTCAGGTCTTCGACTACCGGTTTGGTTCCTATCGGTGCCAATGGCTTACCAGCCTTTGCGTGCAGGCTGAGTATCTGGTCGTGAACATTATCGAGCCCTATGTCATTGGCTCAATTGTCAGCGGTGTGACCGGCCTGCCGTTCGTTGTAGGGGTTGCCATCGGAGGCTTCCTGATTGTGACGTTCACAGTGACAGGGGGGCTTAAAGGCACCGCTATTGCCAACGTCGTCCATTGTTCTGTGATTATTCTCGGCTTACTGCTGGTTGGCACAATAGCCATGAATAACCTTGGAGGCTGGGAAGCCGTGACGACACTGGCTGACGGCATGCTGGCTGATGCGGGTAAAGAGCAGTCGAGTTGGTGGAGCTTCACCGGCATTGGTTGGGCGACCATTATTGCCCTCTTTATATCTGCGACGATTCACACTCCGGCTGCGTCGGTGTACGCCAATTACGCGAGTTCGGCCGCAAAGCAGGACTACCTGATTCCCGGGTTCTTTCTGGCCGGAATCATTGCTGCCTTGATGCCCCTGGTGGCTGGTTTTATCGGTATTCTGACTACGGCGACATACGGGTCTGAAAGCGGCCTGACCAGCTATCTGAATATCGCGCAGCTGGCCATGGACACCGGGCCGATTCTCGGTGGCATTGCTCTGGCCGCGGTGTTGGCGGCAGTCATTTCGTCCGGTGCGCCGATTCTGCTGGCCAGCGCTACCATGTTTGTGAATGACTGGATTCCCGCAGCCAAAGAATATGACTCCGACCGCAAGCTGCGCGCCTACAAAATAGTGACGATGCTTTACGGTACTGCAGCGGCAGTGATCGCCTGGCTGGGAAATATCAGCTCGGTTCTGCAACTGCTGCTGTTGGGCTTTGCGATGGTTGTGCCCCCGGCTATCGCGGTCGGATATGTGTTTTACTGGCGGCGGACAACTGAGCAGGGCGTGTTCTGGGGTATGGCGACCGGGTTTGCAGGTGGATTGGTGATGTGGCTGTTCAACACGTTGTTCGGCGGGGCGGAAAATGCCACAGCCGGCGGGTTTGCGCAGGCATGGTATGAACTGATCACCTTTCTTGGTGAATGGCGGGATCCCTCATTTCTGACCCTCATTCTGCCTTTGATAGTGATCCCAGCCGTAAGCCTGATGGGATCCAGACCAGACGGTGATGAAGAGAGAGCTGAGTCTTTCTATGTCAGGCTGGGTAGCATCAAGCGAAACTTCGACTGGGCCTGAGTTTTTTACCGTCAGCTGCCAGCCTGAATCAGAAACGGTCCCGGGGTCGCATAGCTTTTCTCCAGCAGTGTGCAGAAGTCATCAGCCGACTGCGCTTTAGCCCCGGGTACGCCGAACCCCTTGGCAAGATCTACCCAGTCGATTTCCGGATTGCCGATGTCAAACAGACTGTTGGCAATGTCGCCCGGATTCTCTACGCCCAGTCTGGCGTACTCTACGTTAAGAATGTTGTAGGAATTGTTGGCGAATATTACGGTGGTGACATTCTGCTGTTCTCTGGCCTGAGTCCAGAGGCACTGAATGGTGTAAGCGGCACCGCCGTCTCCCAGCAAGGCCAGCACCGGTCGGTCGGGGCAGGCCAGCGCTGCACCCGTCGCACAGGGCCCTCCCTGACCAATGGCGCCCCCCGTAAGACTGAGCCAGCTGTTGGGGGCCGTGTTCTGACAAAAAGGATAGGCAGCGTTTCCGCCGCCGGAATCAGTGCAGACGATGACGTCTTCCGGCATAGTGGCGGCAATAGCCTGAACCGTCGATTTGTTGTCCAGTTCTCCCGTGGGTTTGCCGATGTCTGCTTTCTGAAAACGCGTAACTTCTGATTGCATCGCGCCGAGACGTTCGGCCACCCGCTGAAGTGCCTCAAAGGAATCTTCTTCAATGAAGGACAACCGGGACACTTTGCAACCCTCCGGCACCATCTGTCCGGGAATTCCACGGTAGGCAAAAAATGAAGCCGGAATTTCGCCGCCCACCAGAATGAGGTGCTCGGTGCCTTTCAGAGCGGCCAGTATTTGTTCCGGAAAATAAGGCAGTCTTTCAACGGAAACCCGGCCCGGCCCGCCATCAACGCGAGCGGGGAAGGTACCATTCAGCAAGCGGCATCCGGTCTTGCTCGCGATGCGGCTGGCAACCTCCATGGCCGCCTGCTCGGCGCCCTGATTTTCCAGAAGCAGCGCCGTTTTTCCTCCCTTGGACAGGATATTGGAAACCTCTATGACGGCGCTTTCATTCACCGTGGCGCGGACGGGTTCTGGGTTGGGACTGACGGGGCCGTGACTGTCTCCCCAGGCGGCGTCTGCTCCCATAATCAACGTTGCGATCTGTCCGGTGGTGCCCGCGCTTTGTCGAAGCGAGGCGGTGTAAGCATCTGCGCCATCCTGGGCAAGGGTTTCCGACGTTGAGCAAGACTTTATCCAGCAGGAGAAATTCCTCGCCAGAGTGTCAATGTCAGAGGTGAGCGGCGCATCAAAGCCCACATGATAATTAGGATGATTGCCAATAATGTTGATCATTGGTGCATTGCCCCGGCGCGCATTGTGCAAATTGGCAATACCATTGGCCATGCCGGGTCCGAGATGGAGCAATGTTGCCGCCGGTTTCCCGGTCATTCGGCCGACGCCGTCGGCGGCACCGGTACAGACGCCCTCGAATAAGGCCAGTACCGATTTCATTCTCGGTACCGCATCCAGGGCCTGAACCAGATGCATTTCCGAGGTGCCGGGGTTAGCTATACAAAATTCTACGCCGCAGTCGGCGAGCGTATTGATCAGTGCGGTGGCGCCTTTCATTCTGACATCCTGATTGCTATTGTTGTTGCGATGTGGACCTCAATCATAGCATCAAGTTCGCCTTAGCGTAGGGCCACCGGCACGGACATGACACTATGGACAAATCTGTTGGTGTGGTGGGTGGTCAGTAAAACCGCTCCGGATTTCCCGCTTGATCCGGTTTGACACTGCCTCCGTAGAGAAAAACAGGTACACTTCTTCCGACCGTCACACTGAAAAAATTGGAGATTCATATGAAGGCTCATGCACTCGCTGCTGTTATCACTGGGCTGCTTTCCACAGGCCAGGTGCTAGCACAGGGCACGTATTCACCGGAGCGTACTCAATGGGGCCAACCTGATCTTCAGGGAGTCTGGAATTTTAGCTCAGTGATTCCTCTTGAGCGCCCGGCATTTTTTGGTGACAAGACTGAGTTAACGCCGCAGGAAATTGAGGCCTTCAAAGCGCAGACTGAATTGGGTCTCGAGGCGCTGAATAATCAGGGTGTCGGGGGATATAACACCTTCTGGACTGAGATGGGCAACGGGGATGATAACCGGACCGCCAGGCTGCTCTATCCTGCGAACGGTAAGCTTCCGGCCACTGTTGAAGGTGTGCCTGTGCAAGTTGGCGGTTTGGGGCCTGATGAACCCGGCGAGCGCCCGGTACGCATGGTGGTCGGCGGTATCGCCAAAAATGGGCCGGAGGACAGAGGTCTCTCCGAGCGATGCATCGTCGGCTTCAATTCGGGGCCTCCATTTGAGCCAAACCTCTACAACAACAATGTTCAGGTTATCCAGAGTAAGGACACTGCCGTGATCATGACGGAAATGATTCACGACGCGCGGATTGTTCCGCTGGATAACCGCCCCGGTCTTGATGACGATATCAGGCTCTGGACAGGCGATTCGCGCGGCTACTGGGAAGGGGATACGCTGGTAATTGAAACCAAAAATTTCAATAGCCTGACCCAGAGTTTCAGCGTCTACGGATCTGCCGAAAACAAAGTGCTGACCGAGCGATTCACGCGAACAGGGCCGTTTACCATGGAGTACGGGTACACGCTTGAAGACCCTTCGACCTTTACCGATAAAATTCAGGTGATGACTGTGATGTCGAAAGTGGATGGGCAGCTGTATGAATATGCCTGTCATGAAGGCAATTACGGTATGGTCAACATTCTTCGTGGCGAGCGCATGGCGGAAGCGCGGGGAAGTTAAGCAGGCCGGAGTGGCCTCGATAACCCGGGCCAGCGTCATCATCCAGCCACAAAAAGTCCGGCGACAGTCGGCTTTTTTATGCGCCTGTCCGGGCTGACTGGAGCGCTACCGGGTGCTGTCTTGATCTAATTGCCTCCTCTGATACGATGGTGACTTCCCAGTTCTCCGACGCATCTAGTGGGTACTTCAGAAGCAATGAAACCAGTGGGCTTTCTGACTCTAATCAGCATCCGCCGATGGCTCACCCTGACCACGTTCCTGTTGCTCACATTCAACGGTACTGTTCTCGCCCAGCTGCCGCTTCCTGATCAGGCTGAAACGGCAATACCCGCTGATCTGAATGGCCTGCACTTCTACCTGATCACGGTGGATGTGGGTAACAACGTCTGGGACAATTTCGGGCACACTGCGCTTCGTCTTTATGACGAAAATACAAACACCGATATGGTATTCAACTGGGGGGTGTTTGACATCAGTGGCGGCGTGGTCGGCTTCTCCTACAATTTTTTCAAAGGCGTGATGAACTATCGTCTTGCGACCAGCTTGCCGAGCCGTGAATTCGATGTCTATCGCGCCCAGGGCAGAACGGTTTGGCAGGATCGCATCAATCTGACCAATCCGCAGAAAGAAAAACTATACCGCCGGTTGATGTGGAATCTGCAGGCGGAAAATCTCACCTATGAATACCATTATTTCTTTGATAACTGCACAACTCGCGTCCGTGACTATCTGGATGAAGCTCTTGGCGGGGCTATCTCTGCTCAATACAGCGGCGTCACGGGAAAGACGTTCCGCCATTATATCCGCGAGCACTACGCTTCACTTTCATTGATCGGCTTTTTGCTGGACGTGCTGATGAACAGCAATATCGACCGGCAGGTGAGCGAATGGGAGGACATGTTTTTACCCCTGAGTTTACGCCAACGTCTGCAGGCGATGAGTTCTGATGTGGGCGGCGTTGAGCAAATCCTGCCGCTACTATCAGACCATCAGCAGATCATGGAATTTTCACCACCTACCGTTCAGCAGAGTGGATATCAGATCGCGTCGGTGGGATTGCTGGTGCCTGTGTTGGTTCTGCTGGTAATGCTGAAGCGGATACCCATGTCCTACTTTGCGACGCATGCGCGCATCAGTCTTAGAGCCGCCGGACTGAGCTTCCGCTTGCTGGGGGTAGTGGGTGTGGTGACGGCTCTATTCAGCGGTGTCCTGGGTTTGCTGATGTTGAGCAGCTGGTTTGCCTCGGACCACATTGATACGCACCACAACTTCAATCTGCTCCTGTTCTGGCCTACCGATTTGCTGGGCGTAGTAATCGCACTTCGATGGCTGCTTTTCTGTCGTCCCTGGCCAATGAGTCATAACAGTGCGCCTTTTATTAACAATTACCTGCTGGCTCATGTAGTTGGCATGCTTGCCTACGGCGCTGCCGCCTTTTTCGAATTGACTGACCAGGTCATTGTCGACCTTGCGGTAAATGTAGTTCCCGGGTTGTTGCTGTTTACCCTACTGATCTGGCTGGTGGGTTTCGAACCTGCCAGATCCAAGAACATGTTTTTGTAATTACGGAGGCCGGTCGCGATGGATGAAGCAGACAGGTTATGTCTTAGTCCAAGGGCGGAGAATGCCGCGAGTCTTGAAGAGTTCGCTCAGAAAATTGCTGACTCGGCGGCACGTTTGCCCCAGATCGAAGATGGAACCCCTGAGCAGATTCGTGCCTGGCGCAAAGAGCGGGGCAATCCCTTTGCGCCTTCGCCGAGGGTGATGCGCAAGACTCAAGATCTCATGATTCCCTTGAGCCGAGGACAAGTGAAGGTTAGGCATTACATTCCCGAAAATGCAGCGCTGGCCAGTGCTGCGTGCTGTATTTATTTCCACGGTGGGGGCTTTGTGCTCGGCGATGTCGATGAATACGACACGCTCACCCAGCATCTGGCTGCTAACAGCGGTTGTCATGTCCTGTCGGTGGACTACGAGCTGGCTCCCGCCAGCAAGGTAAAACAAATCCATAAGGACGGTCTTGAGGTCTATCGCTGGGTTCGCGAACACGGGACTGATTTCGGAATTGACCCGGACCGGATTGCGCTGGCCGGAGACAGCGCCGGTGGCAATCTTACCGCGGCCGTGACGCTGGCGTGTAAAAGGGAGGGTGTCCCGCAACCCCGGTTCCAGGTGCTGATTTATCCGTCCGTCGATCCAGCAATGAAGTTCCAGTCAGTGGAAGAATTTGCTGAAGGATATTTTTTGACTAAAGCGGGAATGAGCTGGTTCCGGGAGCATTATCTGGAATCGCCGGATCAGGCTCTGGATCCTGAATTGAGGTTTCTGAGCCAGGATCTGATTGGTCTGGCACCCGCGATGGTAATCACTGCCGGCTTCGATCCTCTCAGAGACGAAGGGCAGGCCTACGCGGACAAACTCAAAGAGAGTCATGTGCGGGTAGAGCACATTTGTTACACCGATCAGATTCATGCATTTCTGTCATTCGCTGGAGGTATCCGGGCAGGGGATGATGCCCTGCGTCGAATCGGAGCTACCTTGCAGACAGAATTGGCCTAATTCGGAGCCGAAAAAAAGGCCGAGCCTTTCGACTCGACCGATCTTCCGTAACGGTTGGACTGAAGCTTTTGTGCTATCAGTCTATGTTTTTGACAATCAGAGGTCGACGATTTCAACCCGACGGTTGCGCTGATAGGCGGCATCGCCGGTAGAGCGATCTGCCGGACGCTCTTCGCCGTAACTGACGACCTCAATCTGATTGCGTGCAGCGCCGTTTACAATCAGATAATTTAGAATACCGTTGGCCCGTCGCTCGCCAAGTGCCAGGTTGTATTCACGGGTTCCCCGCTCGTCAGCATGACCCTCCAAGCGGACTCGCTTGCTCGGATTGGCGGCAAGGTCGCGGGCATGATAGGTGAGTACATCGCGATCTGCTCCCCGGAATTCGGAAACGTCAAAGTCGAAGTAGAAGATCCGGGTTGCCAGCGCAGACCGGCGAGCTCTCTCTTCTGCCGCGGCGGCAGCGGCCTCAGCGGCGCTCTGACCGCTTTCGCTCGAGCTGTTGGTGGTCTGCTCAGTCTGGCTGCTGTCTTCAGCAGCGTCTTCGCTGGTCGAGCTACAGGCTGCAAGCCCGCCGAGCGCAAAGATAACCAAGGCCAATTTTGTCAGTTGAGTTATTTTCATGGCGACTCCAGGATCAAATGGCAAATTTTAAAAAACTGAGCCAATACAGTGCGTTAAAAAATCGGATCATCATACTGCATTTAATCGCGCAAATCTATTGACCGCAAGCATTTTTCATCATCCCAGCAGGATTCTTTGTGCTGACGGTCTATCGTTAATTCTACACAGGCATTCGTCGAACGATCGTTCGGTTTTTGTTTCACTCCGCGGTCGGTGGTGGTAACCTTTGGACCCTGTGTTGGCGTGGTTTCAGTGTTGCCAATTTACACCGCAACAAGCACTGCAATTCCCCCGCGCTGCTAATGACTCAAAAATTCCTGGTTTAAGGAGAAACGACGTGAATGCTGATTTTACAGCTGAAGAACTGGCTTTTCAGGAAGAAGTTCGAGAGTTCCTGCAAAACGAATTCCCTACTGATCTCAAGGCGAAGGTAGATGCCAGTGTCCGCTTGGACAAGGATGACATGGTCCGCTGGCAAAAGATTCTGTTCAAAAAAGGCTGGGCAGCACCTACCTGGCCGGTTGAATATGGTGGCACGGGCTGGAGCCACACCAAAACCCACATCTTTGCGACCGAGATGGGGCTTTACGGGGCACCGGAACCGATTCCATTCGGGATGAAAATGGTAGCGCCCGTCATCATGGCCTACGGCAGTGAAGAGCAGAAGCAGCGATTCCTGCCAGAAATTCTGGAGAGTAACGTCTGGTGGTGCCAGGGATACTCCGAGCCTAACGCCGGATCCGATCTTGCGTCACTGAAGACTGCAGCGGTCCGCGAGGGAGATGAATATGTCGTCAACGGCAGCAAAACCTGGAATACGCTCGGCCAGTACGCGGACTGGATCTTTTGTCTCGTCCGGACGGACAACACCGTCAAAAAACAGGAAGGGATCAGTTTTCTGCTTATTGACATGAAAACGCCCGGCATCACGATCAAGCCAATTGTGCTTCTTGACGGTTTTCCGGAGGTCAATGGAGTTTTCTTCGATAACGTACGGGTTCCGGCAGAAAATCTGATCGGCGAGGAAAATAAAGGATGGACCTACGCAAAGGTGCTGCTTACCCACGAGCGCACCAATATTGCAGGGGTTCCCCGAGGCAAGCGCCGGCTGAAAGCGCTCAAGCGCATTGCAGAAGAGACTGAAGATGGCTTTGGCGCGAGCATGCTGGAAAATGCCTCTTTCAAGCAGCGGCTTGCCGAAATTGAAATTGAGTTGCAGGCTCTTGAGTACTCTGAACTTCGAACGCTGGCCGCGTTGAGTGTGGGCAAAGCCCCGGGACCTGAATCTTCGATCCTGAAGATAGTCGGTACTGAACTGGCACAGAAGATGGATGAAATGTTCGTCGAGCTGGCCGGTTATAACTGTCTCCCGTTCGTGCCCGAGCAGTTCGAACCCGGGTTTGATGGCGATGCGATTGGTCCGGGCGATTCCGCGTCAGCAGCACTGACCTATTTCAATAATCGCAAGCTCTCGATTTTTGGTGGTTCCAATGAAATTCAGCGCAATATCATCACCAAAGCGGTACTGGGCCTGTAAATAACTGATTAAGCGGAAGGGGCGGTCACATGGTCGCCAATCGCAGAGGTTTTAAACGTGGATTTTTCTTATACAGAAGTACAACAGATGCTGCAGGACTCAGTGCAGAAATTTGTTCAGAAGAGCTATGACTTCGACACGCGCAATGAAATAATCGGTTCTGAAACAGGCTATAGCGCGGACAACTGGCAGTTGTTCGCGGAGCTGGGGTGGCTGGCGGTGCCATTCTCCGAGGAACATGGCGGGCTCGGAGGGTCTGCTGTTGACCTGATGGTGATCATGGAGGAGTTTGGTAAAGCCAATCTTGTCGAACCCTATACGGCCACCGCAGTACTGGGTGGATCGCTTGTTGCGAACCTGGCCACCGGTGAGCAGAAAGAAACACTGCTCGGAGGCATTATTGGCGGCGAGCTGCAGATCGCTCCGGCAATGGCCGAGCCAAATGGTCGTTACAATCCAGCCAGTGTGGCGACCACGGCCACTGCTGACGGGGATCAGATCATACTCAACGGCACGAAAATCGCTGTTGAAAACGGCCCGAATGCGGACACTCTGCTGGTGAGCGCCCGCGAGTCGGGGGAAATTCGGGACGTCGAAGGCATCTCTGTGTTCGCAGTTGAAGCAAGATCGCCCGGCGTGAAGATCAGAAAATATCGCACGGTAGACGGTAAGCAGGCGGCTGAAGTAACCCTTGATCACGTTTCCGTCGCAGCGAGCAATCGGTTGGGCGACGCAGGTGCCGCACTGCCAGGTATCGAGTCCGCGCTGAACCGCTCAATCGTTGCTGTCAGTGCTGAAGCGGTAGGGGCCCTTGAAGTGCTGCTGCAGAAAACGGTTGAATACAGCAAAACCCGTAAGCAATTCGGTACCGCTATCGGTACTTTTCAGGCCCTGCAGCATCGGATGGCTGACATGTTTATTCAGTGCCAGCTGGCCCGTTCAATCGTGATCATGGCGGCGATGTCTCTGGACAGTGACGATTCTCCCGCCGAGAAGGCCAAGGCCGTGGCTGCTGCCAAAAGCCGGGTCGGGAAAGCCATAAAAAGCGTTGGTCAGGAAGCGATACAGATTCACGGCGGTATTGCCATGACTGAAGAACTTGATGTGGGTCATCTGTTCAAGCGCGTTACCGCCCTGGATCTCGCCTACGGTGATGGCGATTATCATACTCAGCGCTTTGCCGCGCTCTAGAAACCCCGCGTCCGATGAGTGAGCTCGTCTTTGTCCGCCACGGACAAGCGTCGTTCGGCGCAGCTTCCTACGATGCGCTGAGCGAGCGCGGCTTCGAGCAGGTACGTGAGCTTGCCAGGCACTGGCTGGAAACGGGAGAGTCTTTTCAGGCGATATACTCAGGGACTCTGCAACGACAAAGAGAAACGGCCGCCGAATTGGCTCCAGTGGTCAAGGATCAGGCCGCGCCGCAGCGCCTGGAATCTCTGAATGAGTACCATGGCGACCCGCTGATTCATATCTATCTGCGCGATCACGCCGCGCGGGAGGGTGTCGCGCCACCTGACGGGTTACCGATCAAGGACAACAGAACCTTTCAATCGGTCCTGGAAGCCGCCTCCGCCTGCTGGATCCGGGATGAGCTTGAACCTCAAGACTGCGATCAGGGATTCGAATACTGGCGAGACTTCAAGCAGAGGGTCTACGGGGCAGTAGATCAGATTATGACAGCACACAGCCGCGGCAGCAGGGTTCTTGTGTCAACCTCCGGTGGCGTGATCGCTACAGCGATGCAGCGGGTGCTCGGATTTTCCGATCAGCAGGTGATTGCAACGAACTGGATGGTCCACAACAGTTCCGTTACCAAGGTGCGCTACGGGGGTAGCAGAATCTCTCTGAGCCAATTCAACAGCCTGCCTCATTTAGAGCGCCAGGATAAGCAACATCTGATAACCTACCGCTAAACATCCGCCAACAATAAGGAAAATAAAAATTGTCTAGCGTGGACCTGATTGACCGAGCCGGTGATATTCGCGCCGGCGAAGAACTTGATACTGACCGGCTGCGCGATTATCTGGAACCGATACTCGGACCCGTAGCAAAGACTCTGGAAGTCACTCAGTTCCCTGGCGGACACTCAAATCTGACGTATCTGTTGTCTGCCGGCAGTCAGCGGTGGGTACTGCGGCGCCCGCCGTTTGGCAGCAAGGTTAAATCAGCCCATGACATGTCCAGAGAGTATCGGATTCTTTCGGCTCTGAAAGATGTGTTTGCCTTCGGGCCTGTGCCGGAACATTTCTGCGACGATCACGAGATTATTGGCTGTGATTTTTATCTAATGAACTGCATTGAGGGCCTGGTGATTCGTCGCGAGTATCCTGCCTGCCTTCATTTAAGTCCGACTCAGATACGACAGCAGTTGTTGAATTTTTTTGACGTGCTTGCGGATCTCCATTCGGTGGATCTGGTAGCCGCCGGCCTGGACAGCTTCGGGCGGCCAGAGGGTTATGTGCGTCGTCAGGTTGAAGGCTGGTGTCGCCGCTGGGCCGACTCTGCAACGCCGGATACGGTTGACGTTGATGCCACCATGCAGTGGCTGCACGACAATATGCCTGCCGAAAGTGGCAAGGCCAGCGTGATTCACAATGATTACAAGCTGGATAATGTGATCTTCAGCGCCGACAACCCGCTTGAGGTTATAGGCGTGCTGGATTGGGAAATGGCTACTGTCGGAGATCCTCTGATGGACCTTGGCTGTACCCTGGGCTACTGGGTGCAGGTTTCTGATCCGGATTTCTTCCGGGAGTCGCGTACCATGCCATCAGACATCGAAGGCGCGCCTACGCGGCGGGAAATTATCCAGAGATTTCAGGAAAAAACCGGCCTCTCTGTCGACAATTTTACGTTCTACTTTTGCTTCGGCCTGTTCCGTTTGTGTGTGATCGGCCAGCAGATTTACTATCGCTACTATCACGGGCACACCAAAGATGAGCGTTTCGCGGGGTTTCTTAAGAAAGCATTCGTGCTCCAGCAGATGTGTGAACTGATTATCAAAGGTGAGGTGACAGACTAATGGGTGTCTCAATTAACGAGTTATTCAACGTTGCCGGTAAGGTGGCGGTCGTTACCGGAGGGTCGCGGGGCATCGGTCGGATGATCGCCGAGGCGTATGTTGAAAACGGCGTGAAGACCTACATCACTGCCCGAAAAGAGGCGCCCTGTCAGCAAACGGCGGATGAACTAAACCAAAAAGGAGAGTGTGTTGCGCTGCCTGTGGATCTCTCAACGTCGGCGGGCAGAGAACAGTTTGTCTCCGATATGAAAGCCCGGGAAAAGAAACTGGATATTCTGGTGAACAACGCCGGCGCTGCCTGGGGTGCTCCATTTGGGGAATACCCAGACGAGGGCTATGACAAAGTCATGGATATCAACGTAAAAGCCATTTTTATGTTGACCCGTGATCTGCTGCCTTTGCTGGAAGAGGGCGCCAGTCCGGAGAACCCCAGTAGAGTGATCAATATCGGTTCCATAGATGGTCTGCGCGTTTCCACTACGGACAACTTCGCTTACGGGGCCAGTAAGGCGGCGGTGCACTTTCTGACAAAGAATCTGGCAGTGCGCCTGGCGGGTAAAGGGCTGACCGTGAATGCCATTGCGCCCGGCCCGTTTGAGAGCAAAATGATGGACCATATGCTTTCACAGTTCAGAGATAAAATCGAAGCGGAAAATCCTATGGGACGGATTGGCAACCCGACAGATATGGGGGGCTTGGCCGTCTATTTGGCCTCGCCGGCGACCAGTTACATGACAGGTCAGGTGATCGCGCTGGACGGTGGACGGCATCTGGGTGCCAGACAAGACTAATTCCGCTGAAACCTTCCAAATGGTCTCGGCTTGGTGCTACTGTAGTCTCTGGACTTAGCGCAAACCTCCCACTGTTGGTTGGCAGACTATCGTGAGCGACAATTCTTTACCTACCGTTCCCCGTGCCATTGTTGCTGCTATGGCGTTCGCCAGCGGCTTCTGCATCATGACAGTGGAAATGCTGGGTGCGCGTATCCTCTCGCCATATTTTGGCGGGAGCCTCTCTGTATGGGGCAGCATCATCACAATCTTTATGTTAGCGCTGGCGCTGGGGTATTTGTGGGGTGGCAAACTGTCCGCGCGTAAACCCAGCGCAATAACCTTTGCCGGATTTTTCATCGGGGCGGCGGTCTTCTCCATTCCTATTATTGTTTTCTCAGATGCGATTATGGAACCAATTTTTATGGCGCTGGAGGATCCTCGTTATGGTTCTTTGTTTGCTGCCATATTCTTGTTCTTTATTCCGACGAGTATCCTCGGCATGATTTCGCCTTACGCAGTTCGGCTCATGGTGCAGAACGAAGCCCACAGTGGGCAGATGGCGGGTTTGCTCTACTTCATATCTACGCTGGGAAGCGCAGCCGGAACCCTCGGGACCAGTTTTTATTTCGTGCTCTGGTTCGAGGTCAATCAAATTTTATGGGGTGCTATTTTTACTCTCCTGCTTGCCGGTCTGGTGATACTTGTGGCGCATTATTTCGGGAAGGATAAGCGGGCAGCGCATGCCGAGGCAGTCAATCATGCGTAAATCAATGCTGTTTGTGTTTGCGATAAGCGCTCTGTTATGCAGTGTGCTGGCAGGCGTGGTCGCCGCAGAAACCATCCATGAAGAGCGCTCCAAATATCGGGACATCACTGTCACTGAGATTGGGAACAGGCGCTGCCTGCTGTTTAACGTGCATCGGGGTGATCGCAATCAGACCTGTGTTCTGGTTAATGACAAGCAGCGGCTTGTGTTTGACTACACCCGCATGAGTTTTGCGGGTCTGTTGCTCAATGATTGCCCTGAGAGCATTCTGGTGATCGGCCTGGGAGGCGGCTCTATTCCTCTGACCTTCGCTGATCTGTTTCCCGACGCCCGGATTGATGTCGTTGAAATCGATGAGGCCGTAGTCAGTGTTGCGGAGGAATTTTTCTTCTTCGAAGAAACCGCGAATATGACGGTTTACGTCGATGACGGCCGACCATTTATCAAGCGAGCAGGAATCAGGCGAGAGAAATATGACTACATCGTGCTGGATGCGTTCAGCGGCGATTATATTCCCGAGCACATGCTGACCCGCGAATTTCTGGATGAAGTGAGAAACATCATGCGGCCGGAGTCGGTGCTGGTTGCCAATACCTTCTCGACCAGCAGGCTGTACGATCATGAGTCGGTGACCTATCAGCGAGCATTCGGTGAGTTTTTTAATTTCAAGTTACCCACTACAGGAAATCGGATAATCATTACCCAGCTGGAGCCCTTGCCTCCCAGAGGCCAGTTGGTGGAAAAGGCCCAGTCGTTCGCAGGTCGTTTGGAAAAATACGGAATCCCTATCCTCCAGTACCCCTCGAGGCTGTCCACCCGGGTCGATTGGGACATGAGCCGCAGGCAACTCACCGATCAATACGCTCCGGCTAACCTGCTGCGAGACAATTAAAGGACTGCCCCTGCCTCTGATGGCTTTTGGGGTGCGGGACCGCTTTATGAGTCGGGATTACGCTAGTCAGCGATGGTGCCCGGCACCCTAGCCAAACAGCAACTGGCGGCCCGGTCATCGTGACGCTAAGAAAAATCCCGCATCATGTTCCGAGCGATAATGACCTGCTGAATCTGGCTGGTTCCCTCGTAAAGCCTGAACAGACGCACGTCCCGGTAGAAGCGCTCCACCGCATATTCAGACATATAGCCAGCTCCACCATGGATCTGAACCGCGCGATCCGCGACGCGGCCGACCATTTCAGTGGCAAACAACTTGCAGGCAGAAGACTCTGTGCTCACGTTCTCTCCGCTGTCGCGTTTTCTGGCGGTTTCAAGGGTCATGCATTTCGCGGCGTAGGTCTCAGTCTGTGAGTCTGCCAGCATGCCCTGTATCAGCTGTTGTTCAGCAATTGGCTTGCCAAATTGTTTGCGTTGCAGGGCGTATTCAAGCGAGTCGTGAATCAGTCGCTCAGCGACGCCTACGCTCACGCCGGAAATGTGCAGGCGGCCCCGGTCCAGAACTTTCATCGCTGTCACAAAGCCTTCACCTTCTTCTCCGATCAGATTTTCGGCGGGTACCCTGCAGTCCTCGAAAATTACATCACAGGTCATGGAGCCGGCTTGCCCCATTTTTTTGTCTACTGAGCCAAGGGTAATTCCCGCAGTGTCCCGCTCAACGATGAAAGAGGAGATGCCCCTCGCTCCCTTATTGTCCGGGTCGGTCCGCGCCATCACGTTGAACGTGTGTGCAACCTTAGCATTGGTGATGTAGCGCTTGGTTCCGTTGAGAACATAATGATCGCCATCCCTGACCGCGGTGGTTTTCAGTGAGGCGGCATCAGAACCGGCTTCTGGTTCCGTGAGACAAAAGCAGGAGATCCATTCGCCGGAGGCGTATTTCGGCAGGTACTTCTGCTTTTGTTCCTCTGTGCCATTAAACACCACCGCCGCAGAGCCGATGCCGTTGTTCGTTCCCATGATGGAGCGAAAAGCGGGGGAGGTTCTTCCCAGGGCGATGGAAACCAGGATTTCCTCTTCCATGGTCAGGCCGAGACCGCCGAACTCTTCCGGAATGGTGAGCCCGAAGAGTCCCAGAGCTTTCATCTCTTCGAGAATGTCGTCAGGTAGCCTGCCTTCGGTAGCCAGACGCTCTTCATTAGGTACAAGTCTCTCCCTAACAAAGCGTTCAATCAGATCGACAAGCTGCTTAATTGTTTCCTGATCCCTGATCATGTAAACCCCCTCTTTTCGGTGCGGCTAAGCTACCACAGCCGCAGGTTTTATGCGACTTTGGCCCCGATTTGCGGGCCCGCGCGCCTATGCTAGAATGCCGAGATAACTGCGCTGCGGCGCAAATTCAGGTTACCGCATGGGCGCCCAAACCTGTGAGGTCCGCTGTACACAAACTGTTCTCAGTTACTTCGTTCTGGGTTATCAATCCCGCCACGCTCCATCGATAAATAAAAAGAGTATGAGATGTCTGAAACTGCCTTAACCGATGCGTTTATCTACGACGGCATCCGAACGCCCTTCGGGCGCCATGCGGGTGCCCTTGCGCCGGTCCGACCAGACGATCTTTTGGCTCATGTCATCAGAACGGCAGTCGAAAAAAATGATTTCCCGAAGGAAGCCTTTGAGGATGTCATTGCCGGTAACACAAACCAGGCCGGTGAAGATTGCCGGAACGTTGGACGCTTTGCGTCGCTACTTGCAGGGATGCCCGTTGAGGTTGGCGGACTGACGGTCAACCGACTGTGTGCCTCCGGCCTGGCGGCGGCCCTGCACGCTGCGAATTCGGTGAAAATACGCGAAGGAGAACTGTTCGTGGCAGGCGGCGTGGAATCTATGAGCCGCGCTCCCCTGGTGTTGTCCAAGGCGCATGGGCCTTATGACCGTGGTCAATCACTGGCAGACAGTACTCTGGGCGCCCGATTTACCAACCCCGCCTTCGCTGCCGGGTTTGGTAATGACACGATGCCAGAAACAGCGGACAACATCGCGTCGGACGTAGAGATTTCCCGGGAAGACAGCGACCGCTTTGCTGCGGCTTCTCAGGCGAAATATGAAGCCGCGCGCGCAGACGGTTTTTTTGCGAATGAAATAGTTGCCATCGATGTGCCCCAGGGAAGAAGAAGACCGCCGGTTTCCGTCGCCGCGGACGAGCACCCCCGGCCCCAAACCACGCTTGAATCATTGTCCGAACTGCGAACGCTGTTCGATAAAGGTGTCGTTACCGCTGGGAATGCCTCGGGGATCAATGACGGAGCTGCCGCACTGATAGTGGGAAGTCGTGAAGTAGGTGAGCGCTACGGAGTCAGACCCAGGGCTCGCATCGTGGTGGGCGCGGTCGCCGGTGTCGAGCCCCGGGTGATGGGTTTTGGTCCGGTCTTTGCGATTCAGAAAGCCCTCGGGCGAGCGGGCCTGCAGCTGTCGGATATGGACATTATTGAAATCAACGAAGCCTTCGCCTCTCAGGTGCTTGGCTGTCTCAAGTTGCTTGATGTTGATTTTTCGGATTCACGCGTTAATCCCAATGGGGGTGCCATTGCCGTGGGACATCCTCTTGGTGCTTCTGGTGCGCGGATTGCCCTGACGGCCATGCGGCAGCTGGAACGGAGCGGTGGGCGCTATGCGGCCATCAGTCTGTGTATCGGTATCGGTCAGGGGTTGGCGGCAATTCTGGAACGAGTTGACTGAAATACTTTCATTAAAAAAGTAAGGAATAAATATGTCGGAAGTTGTGAGTTATCAGCTGAAGGAAAACATTGGTGTCATTGTGGTAAGCAGCCCACCGGTAAATGCGCTGTCGCAATCTGTGCGTGAAGGAATTCTTGACGCTGTCAATCAGGCGCAGGAGGACAGCTCAGAGGCAATCGTGCTGCGCTGTGATGGTCGTACCTTCATTGCTGGCGCCGACATCACTGAATTTGGCAAGCCGCCAAAGGCGCCCGGGCTGCCCGAGGTCCTTTCGGCGATAGAAAACTCAAGTAAGCCGGTGATCGCGGCAATTCATGGCACTGCCCTCGGAGGTGGATTTGAAGTTTCTCTGGCCTGTCACTATCGCTGCGCGATTGCTTCAGCGAAAGTGGGTTTGCCAGAGGTCAAATTGGGTCTTCTTCCGGGTGCTGGCGGAACGCAGCGAGTACCCCGGCTTGCGGGTGTCAAGGCAGCCCTGGACATGATAACCGGAGGTAATCCAATTTCTGCCGCCAAGGCCAAAGACATGGGGCTGATTGACGAAGTGCTGATCGGCGAGGATGTAGAGAGCAGTGCGATCGCCTACGCGCAGGGATTGCAGCGATCAGGTGCGCCTCTGAAACGTGTACGCGACATTACGATCGAGCCGGCCACAGTGGAGGCTGGATTCTTCGATGAAGCCAGAGCCCGGTTGGCAAAACGGACACGCGGGCAGATCGCGCAAGACCGCATCGTTTCCTGTCTGGAGGCCGCGGTGAGTCTGCCAATGGATGAAGGCCTGGCAAGAGAGCGTGAACTATTCGGCGAACTGGTGACATCTCCTGAGTCAGCGGCAATGCGCCACATATTCTTCGCGGAGCGTCTGGCTGCCAAGATCAAGGACCTTCCGAAAGATACGGCCACCAGAGACATCAGGAAAGTGGCCATCATCGGTGGTGGCACAATGGGTGGAGGCATCGCCATGTGCTTTGCCCGAGTTGGTATACCGGTGGTGCTGGTTGAGGTTGATGACGAGGCGCTGGAGCGTGGTCTAGGCATTATCCGCAAGAATTACTCCATAACCGTACAGAAGGGCAAACTTAGCGAAGACAAGATGGAGCAGCTGATCAGCACGATCAGTGGTACGACCAACTATGACGACATTGCTGATGTGGATCTGGTCATTGAGGCAGTGTTTGAAAACCTGGACCTCAAAAAGGAAATATTCGCGAAACTCGATTCGGTATGCAAGGCCGGAGCCATTCTTGCAACTAACACGTCCTATCAGGATGTCGATGCGATTGCTGCAGCGACTAGTCGGCCTGAGGATGTTGTTGGGATGCATTTCTTTTCCCCTGCCAATGTCATGAAGCTGCTGGAAGTGGTTCGGGGAGACCGAACCGCAGACGATGCTCTTGCAACGGCCATGGTGACTGGCAAGAAAATCGGCAAAGTGTGTGCGCTGTCAGGCGTATGCTACGGGTTTATCGGTAATCGGATGCTTGGCGGCTATGGCAGGGAGGCGCAGATGCTGTTGCTTGACGGCTGCACGCCGGCGCAGGTCGATTCCGCTCTGGAGCAATTTGGTATGGCGATGGGTCCACTGGCTATGGGCGATCTTGCCGGTCTCGATGTGGGGTACAAAGCAAGACAGGCGCGGACGGATCTGCCTGATGACCCGAAGCTTTATCGCATGGGCACTTTACTGGTCGAAATGGGGCGCTTTGGCCAGAAAACCGGTTCAGGATTCTATACCTATGATCCCGAGACCCGCCGCCGTCAGTCGGATCCTGAAATAGAAACACTGATCAAGACGGAAGCCGGCAAGCTGGACGTTGAGCAACGCGACGTGACAGAGGATGAAATTCTGGCCCGCTGTTTCTATCCCCTCATCAATGAAGGAGCGAAAATTCTTCAAGAAGGCATTGCGCAACGGCCCAGCGACATCGATGTGGTGTATGTATTCGGCTATGCCTTTCCGGTCGCCAAAGGTGGGCCGATGTTTTACGCAGACCAGGTTGGTCTGAAAAATGTGTATGACAAAATTTGCGAGTTTCGTGACCGCTACGGTGAGCAGTACTGGCAACCCGCACCGCTGCTTGAACAGCTGGCAAAAGAAGGGAAGACTTTTGCTGAATGGGACAGAGAAAGGAGTCTGGTGTAATGCTGTCGTATCAAACCGGAGCGCCGGGTACCCCGTTACTTGAGGTTGAATCAGAAACCCCTGTGCCCACCGGGACAGAGGTGCTGATAAAGACTGTTGCTTGTGGAGTCTGCCATTCAGATATTCACCTCCATGACGGCGGATTCGAACTTGGCGGAGGCAAGGTGCTGAATGTTGGCCGTGAAGGACATGTGCTTGGCCATGAAATTTTCGGGGAAGTGGTCGCAGTCGGACCGGATGCGCAGGAGGTTGCTGTGGGAGACCGCCGAGTCGTCTATCCATGGATAGGCTGCGGTGGATGCGCGGTGTGTCAGCGTGGTGAGGAGCACCTATGTACCCCGGGTCGGGCTCTGGGCATTGTGGCTGCAGGTGGTTTCGCCACACATGTGCTGATACCCCACAGTCGCTACTTGTTCGACAAAGGAGCGGTGCCGGACGCGCTGGCAGCCACCTATGCCTGTTCGGGGCTGACAGCCTATGGCGCGATCAAAAAACTGGGCAAGCTGAACCCGGCAGACGAGGTGGTCATCATCGGTGCCGGGGGCGTCGGGATGATGGCGATTCAGATAGCTAGGGCGTTGGGAATTGATCCGATTGTCGTTGATATTGAACCAGCGAAACTTGAAGCAGCCCAACGGCTGGGTGTGACGCGCACCTACGACTCATCAGATATTGATTCTGCGAAAACAATTCGAAAGGCGAACGGCGGGGTTTATGCCGCGCTGGATTTTGTCGGTGCAGAATCCAGTGTCAATTACGGGCTCGCTACGCTGCGCAAAGGAGGTATGCTGCTTGTTGTCGGTCTGTTTGGCGGTGCACTGAGCTTGCCTATCCCTTTTCTGCCAATGAACGCCCGGGTGATTCAGGGCAGCTATGTGGGCAGTCCTGAGGACATGGCGGAGCTGATGATGATGGTGCGTGAGGGCAAGATAGCGCCCATCGACATCCAGGAGCGTCCACTCTCCGAGGCCAGTGTTGCCCTGGCAGACTTAAAACAGGGTAAAGTGAAGGGTCGGCAGGTTCTGATAGTCGACTGAATGTTCCAAAAAGGAGAAAAGCGTTGCTAGCATTAGAGCAATTCCGGGATTCAACCCGTGCCTGGCTGGAGGAGAACTGTCCTCCCAGTATGCGTACCCCCATGGTGCCGGAAGAAATTGTGTGGGGCGGTCGCGATGCGGTCTTTATCAATCCCGAAAGCAAGCTCTGGCTTGACAGGATGGCCGAGAAAGGCTGGACCTGCCCAACCTGGCCTGCCGAGTACGGTGGCGGAGGTTTGAGTAGCGAAGAGGCGAAAATACTCGCTGAAGAGCTGGCGCGCTTCAATGCGCGCATCGCCTTGACCAGTTTTGGCATCAGTATGCTCGGACCAGTACTGCTGGAATACGGGACTCACGAGCAGAAAATGGAGCATATTCCCAAAATAATCCGCGGTGAAATCCGCTGGTGCCAGGGATACTCGGAACCAGGTTCCGGTTCAGATCTCGCTAGTCTGGGTACGAAAGCGATTCTTGAGGGCGATGAGTACGTCGTTAACGGCTCAAAAGTCTGGACTTCCTATGCGGATAAAGCCGACTGGATATTTTGTCTGGTTCGAACGGATTTCGAGGTCCCCAAGCACTCCGGCATCAGTTTTCTGCTGTTCGACATGAAAAGTGAAGGGGTCAGCACGAAACCGATTCAGCTCATCAGTGGTTCCTCTCCATTCTGTGAAACGTTCTTTGATGACGTGCGGGTGCCGGCCGCGAATCTGATGGGCAGGTTGAATGAAGGCTGGTCCATTGCCAAGCGTCTGCTACAGCACGAGAGAACCATGATTTCCGGATTCGGGCTGGCCAGCGGGCAGGGCGATCGCGGCGGAACCACTTCCACGACTGCGAGTCTGGAGGGGGCTGCCATGCACTACAGAGGGGATAAGGATCGCCTCACTGATCCTGCTCTGCGTGATCAGATTGCTCAATTTAAGATTGACAGTGAAGCCTTTGCGCTGACTTCGCAGCGTTCCAGCGAAGAGAGTAAGCAGGGTGGGCCGAATGCGACTTCCTCTATGCTCAAATATTACGGCTGTGAGCTCAATAAGCGACGGTACGAGCTTTTCCTTAAGGCAATGGGGAGCAAGGGGCTTGGCTGGGGGGGAGACGAGTTTGAGGCAGAAGAGCTGCAGGTTACCCGTGAGTGGTTACGCTCCAAAGCCAATTCTATCGAGGGCGGTACGGCTGAAGTCCAGCTGAACATTGTGGCTAAACGTGTTCTCGGTCTGCCGGACATGTTGAGTCTCGCCAGTAAGAAATAGGAATAAAGCGGTTATGGCGATGGTATTAAGCGAAGACCAACAGCTGCTCAGAGATTCAGCCAGGAGTTTCTGTCAGGACAACGCACCGATATCGGTGATGCGTCACCTCAGAGACGAGAAATCAGAGCTTGGCTACGACGAAGCCATCTGGCAGCAAATGATCGAGCTTGGATGGCCGGGAATGGCAATTGCTGAAAAGTATGGAGGCTTTGAATTTGGATACACCGGGCTCGGTCTGGTTCTGGAAGAAACCGGCCGTACCCTTGCCAGTTCACCTCTCATAGCTTCGGTTCTTTTGGGTGCCAGTCTGTTGACTGAAGCGGGTAATGAAGAGCAAAAGTCCCAGCTACTCCCTCAAATTGTTAATGGTGAACTGCGTCTGGCTGTCGGCGTTGATGAGGGACCGCATCACAATCCGTCGCGAGTCGCATGCACAGCAATAAAGCAAGGCGCTGAATATGTGCTCACCGGAGAGAAAAGCTTTGTCCTTGACGGCCACATTGCAGACAAGCTGGTTGTTGCTGCGCGTACATCTGGCGAACCGGGCTCAGAGAACGGAATCAGCCTGTTTTTGCTGGAAGCAGGCTGTCAGGGCCTGCAGATTCAGAGAACCCAAATGGTAGACAGTCGCAATGCGGCCAATCTGGTGCTGGATCAGGTCCGGATCTCTGAAGATTCTCTGCTCGGTTCGGAAGGAGCGGGATTTACGGCTTTGGATGCTGCGCTGGATATTGCGCGTATCGGGGTTGCCTCAGAGATGCTTGGCAGTGTGCAGGAGGTTTTCCAGCGCATTGTTGAGTATCTGAAACAGCGGGAGCAGTTTGGCGTGCAGATCGGTGCATTTCAGGCGTTGCAGCATCGGGCGGCTGAGATGTACAGTGAGATTGAACTCTGTAAATCGGCAGTTCTCGGCGCTTTGCGGTGTCTGGACGATCCTTCAGCAACCGCCAAAGACCGTGCCCGCATGGCCAGTGTCGCGAAAGCCAAACTGAGTGAAGTCTCAGAAAGAGTCAGCAACGAAGGGATTCAGATGCATGGCGGCATCGGAATGACCGACGAATTTGATATCGGTTTTTTCCTGAAGCGGGCAAGAGTGGCGCAGCAGTTTCTGGGTGACGCCTCCTTCCATCGCGACCGTTACGCAACGCTGCATAATTTCTGATTGCAGAATTCGGAGACGGTCTGCGTCAATGCCTGAGTCTTGTGCCGCACTGCAGTTCTCGCCGCGCAATGGTCTGCAGACGCACGGCGCCGATGCTAAAGTGGTGTGGGAGCAGCAGACTGGTGCCGTACTAACGCTTCTGTGGATTCCGTTTAAGACCGTGCAATAAAGCCCGCTCAGTCCGGAGATTCAGGTAAGCTGCGCGATATTCAGATGACTTGTCTCATGTCGCGCCCGGGGTCTGCCCGATATGCCTTGTGGCTGTCGTGAATACTTCTCTTTGGCAGGTCTGACTGATTTCAGACCCTAAAAGGTTCTCAATGTTACTTGCCGGTTTTGCCGCCGTTATTGCGGTACTCATTTATCTGCCTTCTTTCTGGGTTCGCCGCGTCATGGGCGCATACGGGGGCGAAAGTGTCGCTATCCGGGGTACGGGCGCAGAGCTGGCGCGGCACTTGATTGATCGATTTCAGCTCAACGGTATCGCTGTGGAGGAGTGCCCTCCGTTTAAAGATCACTTTGATCCCGAAGGGCCGGTGGTCAGACTGAGCCCGCAAAATTATCAGGGAAAATCTCTGACAGCTGTGGCAGTAGCGGCACATGAAGTGGGCCATGCGATTCAGTTTTATCGACAGGAGCAGATCTTTCAGCTGCGTAGGAAATATCTGCCAGTGGCTTCGGCTCTGAATCGCTGCGGAATTCTGATCATGTGGCTCATCCCTTTTGCCGGGATACTGCTGCGCGCCCCCGGGGCTCTGGCAATCATGGTTGGCCTGTCGCTAAGCCTGCAGTTAGGGGGTGCCATGGCCTACCTGATCATCTTGCCAGAAGAATGGGACGCCAGTTTCAATAAAGCTCTGCCGATTCTGATAAAAGGGGATTACATCGAACAAACGGATATCCCGGCGGTCAGACGGATACTGAAAGCGGCGGCGTTGACCTACTTTTCAGCCGCTCTGGCCAATATTCTGAATATCAGTCGTTGGTTGCTTCTGTTTCGCAGATAGTCTGCCGGCGTCAGCGCCGCGGGAAAGGTTTATGGAAGTGATAAATAAAGTCTGTGTGTATTGCGGCTCCGGGTCCGGGGCAGGGGAGGCGTATCTGAAGGGTGCGCGAGAGCTGGGCGAGGAGCTGTTGAGACGGGAAATTGAACTCGTGTATGGTGGTGCCAGTATCGGGCTGATGGGAGAGTTGGCGAATACGGTTTTACACGGCGGCGGAAAGGTGACGGGGGTCATGCCAGTCGGTCTGTTTCGCCGTGAGGTGCCACATCATGATTTAACGGAGATGATTGAGGTGAGCACCATGCATGAGCGCAAAGCCATTATGGCAGATCTGGCCGATGCTTTTATTGCGCTGCCCGGTGGTCTCGGAACCGCTGAAGAATTATTCGAAATACTGACCTGGTCACAGCTGAAAATTCACAGCAAGCCCTGTGGCATTCTCAACATTGCCGGATATTACGATAAATTGTTGGAATTTCTGACCCATGCGGTTGATCAGCAATTCATCCGGACGCAGCACGAATCGATGATAGTCTGGTCTGACTCGCCGGCCGGATTACTGGATAAATTTGCGCACTACAGTCCCCCGACGGAAACCAAGTGGTTGAATCTGGACCGTGGATAGTCAAAGTCACAGAAGGCGCGGGCCTTTGAGTCTGCAAAATGGACATGATTTGCTGGAGGACACATGGATGACTCTTTGAATGTATATGACGAGCCGCTGATTCCCTGTGGGACAGATCCGATCACGGGCTACTACCGCGATGGGTGCTGCAATACGGGCGCCGGAGATCACGGCTCCCATACGGTCTGTGTCGAAGTGACACAGGAATTCCTTGAATTTTCCCGCTCGCGGGGCAATGACCTCATGACGCCGGCCCCGCAATTCGGTTTTCCCGGTTTGTCTCCCGGTGACAACTGGTGCCTGTGTGCCGCGCGCTGGCTCGAGGCCTGTCACAACGGCAAGGCGCCAAAAGTGTATCTGATGAGGACGCACAAACGGGCACTCGAGATCGTCCCTTTGGAAAAACTAAAGCAGCATGCTGCCGATATCAATTGAGTCAGGTGCAGGATTTCCTCAACGCGGCGCGGTCCGCTGTGGGTATCCGGCCGGGGCAAGCTCAGTCTGATAAGAGGACAAACTGACTAATGGATGTTGCTGATTTAAGCAGAGCGTTTCTTAGCCTTGGTCTGCCTGTGACCACACTGAGCTGGGTGCTTTTCTCCTGGATTTGTAGCAGCGGCGAAATTGGCCGTGGCGAGAAAAGGGCAGCAATAAAGAAGCAGGCAAAAAAGCTCAGATCTCTGGATGGTCTGCGGGGAAAAACAGGATGCAAACTGGTTTTTGATAAATGGGTTAAATCAGGCACCGGCTTTTATGGTCTGGCTGGTCTCTGGATATGAGTCGTCATTGAGGCCGGTGAATTGCTGGATTTTCTGACCGACCCGGATCGGTTCGCGAGTATGGATGAGGCCGGGATAGCGGCCTTCATTCTGGGGATTGTCGTTAACCCGCTGACGAATGTCATTCAGGCAATGATCTGGTGGAGTAACTGGTCTGCAGATTCTTTGTTGGTCTGGGTGTCGGTGGCTTATGTCAGCTTCTGGTCAGGTGTTGAGTTGGCCAGGCGCTCGAAGGCACAATCGGTCAGCGAAGTTCTGACCCGTATCCGGGATAAAAACACCTCAAAGAGCGAATAACCGAACAGCCTGACTGCGGGTCAGTGTGCGTCCAGCCCTTCAGTCAGTTCGATTCGAACGCCACTGGGATCGGTAAAAGAAGCGATCGCCACTCCTTGTGCTTCAATTTCACGATAAGGCACCTCGAACTGGATGCCCTTGGCTTCAAGTTGGCGGCAAAATTCCCGGAGGTTCTCAATTTCGAAGCCGATGTGATCGATAGCGCTTCCGAGAGTGGGTTGTCTTGGCGCACTGGCATTACCAAAACTCAAGTTGGTACCCGGCACGTTTGTTGTCGTGGCGATTGTGCCCCGCGGACGGATTTCCAGATCGAAAATTTCCACATACCAGTTCAGCAGACTTTCATAGTCCTGCGTAAAGTAGTGGATGTGATAGCCGGTGAATTCTTCATGCAGGCCCTGGTCCTCCTGAAGTTCGACATAGACACCGTCCGGGAGTGTGACGTAGGCGTTGGTCTGACCTTCGGCACCGGTGAATACACGGCCCATTTCCAGCCCTGCCGATTCCCATTTATCGATGAACTGCTGGATATTGCGTACTTTGAAACCAAAATGGTCCATCACCGTTTCACGCGAGCCCATGGTGGGCGTCTGCTCGGCAAACATCACAATAAGATTTGGAAATTTTACGGCGCGCAGGGGTCCGATACTGATTTCTTCTCCGCCAAAATGCTCTGTCCAAATCTCAATATGCTGTGCAATATCCGACACATTGAGATGCATGTGGCCATAGGTAATGCCGGAGCCATTGGGAGTTGCCAGTTGCGCATGAGCGATCTGGCTGCACAGAGTAAACAGTAAAGCTGAAAGCAGTGTTCTCAAGGTTCTGTTCTCCTTGACGGGTCGACGAGAGTTTTAATCGATGATTGCCTGATAAATTCCACTTCGGAGTTTGCTGTAATCGTCTATGCCCTGTGCCGGGATCAGTTGAGTCAGATAAACCACAACCAATTCTTCAGTCGGGTCTACCCAGTAGGTTGTATGGTAGGCGCCTCCCCAGCCATACTCTCCCTCAGAGCCGAGTATGCCTCTCTCACCCAGATCAGTGACAACAAAAAAACCCAGACCAAACCCCTGGCCATCGCGGAACGGTATGCCTCCAAGATGATCGGTTGTCATCAGTTCGATCGTCTTGCGCGACAGGATGCGCTGCCCGTCCAGCTCGCCACCGTTCAGAGTCATTTGCAGAAATCGGGCGTAGTCCTTTGCGGTGGAAACCAGGCCGGCGCCGCCGGAGAATGAGGTATTAGGACCGCTGCCCTGCACATAGAGACCCTGACTCTGCATGCCGTCGCTGCTGTCGATCGCACGTATTCCGCCTCCAGGTGCGGGCTCATAAACAACAGCGAGTCGCGCTGCTTTTTCTTCTGGCAGAAAAAAATGGGTGTCGGTCATTGCCAGGCGCTCAAACAACTCTTCGGTCATAAAGGTGCTCAGATCTTTGCCGCTGGCGACCTCTATCACAGCACCCAGGATGTCTGTGTTGTACCCGTAAATGTATTCCTCTCCCGGATGCTGGTCCAGGGGCAGGGCGGCCATCCGCTTGATGGACTCCAGAACCGGTTCAGTTCTGTCAGCAAAGTACCATCCCTGAAAACCCGCCTGCTGCCACTGATCCCGCGCCGGACCGCTGCCATAGCTGACTCCGCCAGTGTGGGTAAGCAGGTGGCGAATGGTGATGGGTCGTCTAGCGTCTTCCAGGCTGTAGCTGCCGTCCGCTTCGCTGACGGCAACTTTCATGTGTTCCCATTCTGGGATATAGCGACTCAGAGGGTGGCTGATGTCAAGCTGGCCGCGCTCATGGAGTATCATGATGCCGGTGCTCACCAGTGCTTTTGTCTGAGAGGCGATCCGGAAAATGGAATCTTCACTCATGGGGATCCCTGCCGCCTTATCCTGCCAGCCGTTAGCAGCCGAAAAAACTACCCGACCCTTACGCAGTACCATGGCAACCTGACCGGCAAGCTGTTCATTCTCTACATATGATTTCAAGACCGTATCCAGACGGTCGAGCCGTTCTGATGACATGCCGGCCCGCTCCGGCCTGACGCGGGGAAAGTCGGCGGCAAAACCGAGTTGCACGGTGGCGAGCAGTACAATTGTGATAGTGGTAAATAGGCGTAAAAAGGGGAGAAGTGCTCTCATAGCCTCAGTGTCCTCTGCAATGATGATTCATCCATGCCCGGATGATTTGAGGGATTCTTATTCTGATCTTCTGACTATCTCTGAATGGAGCAAAAAAAACAATGTTGAATTGAGGCCGCAGGATCGCGCTGAGACAGAAAGCGGGCTAGCAATTCCGCTCTCGTAGCACATTCAGGGCAGCTCATTCTCGAAAAAAATGGCAAGACGGAGGCCGGCCAGCCCGAGCCTCTGGCGGGAAATATTCTGCATCAGGGCGACATAGACGTCGTCCAGTGTTTGGCCGGAAAAACCGGTGTTACTACTTTCAGCGTCAAGAATCGCTTCGCGCAGATCTGCGTCATAAACAGATGTCTGCAGAATGCTCCGGCTTTCGTTAATCCAGGCCGTCCAGTCGCTTTCAACGCCCTGAATCGTCGGCCTTAAAAATCCGGTGACCCATGAAACAAGAATTGGCAGCTCCTGGCTGACCCCGCTCGCAGTCAGCGCCCTGTCCCAGCGGGCATGCAGGTTGCTGTCGCCGATCCGGATTGCGTTTCCCCCTCTGTCTCCGGTCTCGAACAGAGAAGCGGTATAAAGCGAACCGGTATGCAAGGGCTGGTGAATGTCACCGATAAGATGCAGCACCCAGCACAAGGCGATTGCGCGCGCCGGCGCCGGTGCGGAAGCGTCGTTCAGCACCGACGCGTTGTAGTCAACGCCGGTGACCACATTGGATACCTTCTCTTCGCTGTCTACCTCGCCTCGGTCGATGCCATCAATGTCGGCAAACGCGTCGATGCCCAGATAGACATTACCCTGATAGGGTGCTGAGTCTCTGACCCAGGCGCCGTCGGTGTAGTGCCATGAAGAGCGGTTGTATCGTGCGCGTTCTTCATCAGGCAGGCCACGGGCAATGTCTGGCCAGAATGCGGCCTGACCCAGTAGCCACTGCGTCATCCGTTCTTCGTTATCGCGATCAATGTAGCCCGGCATCTGATCAATGAAGTCCTGCTGATAGCGAGGGTGCGCCCGCAAGATGCGCATTAATTCAGCAGTAGTGTCCGGTTCCATGAATTCCAGCGCCACTGCAGCGCTGAGCCGGTGGCCCACTGAATCCCAGGCAAGCGCAGGAACGCCCCAACTGAGAAATATCAGAAGTAGCGGTGGAAGCAGTCGGATACGAATTGAACGGGTCAGTTCCTGAGTCATTGTGGGTTCGCGGAAGCTGTGGGTGCAAAAGCACCCACGTCACGCCGCTTTAGTAAACTTGGAAAAGTCCGGCAGCACCCATGCCCCCGCCAACGCACATGGTGCAGACGACGTATTTCGCGCCCCGGCGCTTACCCTCGATCAGTGCGTGACCGACCATTCTAGCGCCACTCATACCGTACGGGTGGCCAATTGAAATCGCGCCACCATTAACATTCAGCAGTTCGTTGGGTATCCCCAGTTCGTCCCGGCAGTGGATTACCTGTACGGCAAACGCTTCATTAAGCTCCCACAGGCCAATGTCATCCATCGACAGATTGAAGCGCTCCAGCAGTTTCGGGACGGCTTTAACCGGGCCAATGCCCATTTCATCAGGTTCGACTCCGGCAACTGCCATGCCCCGATAGGCACCGAGCGGATTCAGGCCTTTCTGCTCGGCCAGTTTGCTGTCCATCACTACGGAAGCAGAGGCACCATCAGACAACTGACTGGCATTTCCCGCGGTAATAACTCCGCCCTCGAATACGGGCTTCAATCCGTTCAGCCCTTCAAGGGTCGTTGTGGGTCGGTTGCCTTCGTCTTTTTCGAGATGCACATCGTGGACGCTCTGCTCTTTGGTTTCTTTGTCGACGAAGACCATTTTCGAAGGCAGAGGTGCGAGTTCTGCATCGAAGGCACCTGCCTGCTGAGCGGCGGCGGTCCGCTGCTGGCTTTGCAGCGCGTATTCGTCCTGCTGCTCGCGGCTGATGTTGTAGCGCTTGGCGACAACCTCGGCAGTCTCCAGCATAGACATATAAGCGTGCTCGGACTTGTCAGTGACGCTGGGGCTTTGTGCGCGGAAGCCGTTGCGATGTTCGTTCTGCACTAGACTGATGGAGTCCAGGCCTGCTCCGATCACAATGGGCATGTTGTCATTGACGACCTGCTTGGCGGCAGTACAGATTGCCATCATGCCCGATGCGCACTGTCGATCTATGCTCATGCCCGAGACTGAGCTCGGCAGCCCAGCTGCAACAGCCGCCGTTCTGCCGATGTTGTAGCCTGATGTGCCTTGCTGCATGGCGCAGCCCATGATGACGTCATCGACCTCACCCGGCTCGATCCCTGCCCGGCGGACTGCTTCAGCAATCACGTGGCCGCCAAGTGTGGGGGCGTCGGTATCATTGAAAGCCCCTCTGTAGGCTCTGCCGATAGGTGTTCTTGCGGTTGCTACGATTACTGCTTCTTTTGTCATGTTTTGCTCCGGTTACTAATTTTCGACCACGAGTTGCAAGACCTGCTCAATCGCATTTCTGGCCAATTCTTTCATCTCGTCATCCGTCCTGTCCTGAATAGGATGCGGAACGAATACGCTTTTAGGGTGGATGCCCAGGGAATTTCCCTGCGCTTCTGCTGCCTGTATAAATTCAGAAGAGGCAACGAATCCGGCGGGAATGCCGCGACTTTCAAGATCCATGATGTCATGCAAACTGCACGAGGTACATGAGCCTCAGTCGGCCAGCCCTTCAATGACGGCATCGCATTCACTGCTGATCCGCTGGTAAAGCTCTTTGGGTGCCACACGAGCGAATGTCGGCTTGGCGTACCTGAGTACTGTCGCCCCCAACGCTTCAAGTTCGACCTGGACCTCATCGAGAAATTCCTTGCCGCGTGGTTTGGAAATATCCAACAGACCAACGGTTGTTTCACTCAGTGTTTTCAGGCGAGGCAGAAGTTGTCGTTCCGCCGGGCGGTGTTCGCTGGTCGGGTCCAGCATCATCATAGTGCTCATTTGAGTCTCCATTTTTAAATGCGTTGAGAGACAAGTTGACTGCCTCTTTCTCCGGAAGCCACCCAGCCGCTGATGATGGCCGAAAACATGCCGGCCGTGCCGCCAGCAGTAACAATATGCAGGCCATCTTCCCTGAATTTACTCAGTAATTTGCCTTTGAGTCTGTCCGGCATGCCCTCCGCGATGCCGCCGGTCCCGCTGACGAGCTCAGCGCCTGGGGTAACCAGTTCGTCGTGAATGGCCTGCAGTAAATCCTGCTTGTGCCATCCGTTCATTCGCAGCACCCGTCTGTGTTCAGGGCATACCACGAGCACGGCATCGGCCAGACCGAACTTTTTAACATGTACGACGGATCGCAGGCTGGAAGCCATGCTTTTCGCCAGCGATTCAGGAGTCCGCGACAGCTGATCCAGAATGGGCTGCACGCCGTCACCCGCGAACAGGCTGACTACGGATTCCTCGCGCGAGTATCCCTGATCCATGGCAAGTGTAGACCACGCGTCTTCTGACTCATCTTCCGCAAAGCAAAAGGTGTATTTGCCGGGATTTCCGAGGGTCGCCCGGTCGATGCCGCCGGGTTTGCCGCCTCCGACATTTCTTATCAGCAGCTGCAGAGCTCTGCCGATGGTTGCATTGGCGCGGTTGCCCTGACCCAGTGCATTGCCCCCTGAATTCATGCCGATATGTCTGCTTTCAGGACCGTTAACGATCACAACAGGTGATGAGAAATAGGTGGTACACAGCAGGCCATGCATGCAGAAGCGATCCTGCAGTGCAGCTCTTACAACGGCAATGACGGTCGGGAAATATTCGGGCTTACAACCGGCCATGACGGCATTGATCGCCACTTTCTCGACGCTGCAGGGGATGTTGTCCGGTGGCACGATGCCGATCAGCTCATCGGCTCCCAGTTCGGTTCCGGCCAGCATTCGCATGACCCGCACAGGCGTCGGCGGAACGACAGGCAGGCCGTCTGACCAACCGCGGTCGAAGCAGGCCTCCATGTCGTCTTCAGCGTCGGCAATCTGGATACGTCGTGCTTTGAGTTTTTGACTGTCAAATTTGGCGGCCAGCTTTTCGGCCATTCCAGGGTCTTCGGTCAGAGAGCCGCAGCCCGGTTTGAAATCGATTAGCTCGGCTCCCAGCTCGGGAATGCCGGTAAACTCCTGCCACTGCTGCTTGTCCCAACCGACGATGCGCTGTTCGTCTTCATCATGACGGATCAGGGTTGGCACGATCTCTATGTTCTGCCGGTAGGATTGTTCTAACTCGCCGTCGTCAATCCGCTGGGCAATTCCTTCGAGGAAAGACATGTCATCCTGAATATAAACAGACAGTCGGCTGCCGAGGTGTTCGGACAGCAGTTTGGCGACAGGCCCGATCAGTTCGCAGGTCGGGCAGGATTTTTTCAAGAAAAGCGAGTAGCTGGCGGCAGTTGATGAAGGCATGATGTCAGTAGCAGGTCGATAGCGTTCAGTAGATGAAACCCAGTGTAGAGATGCCGACCAGCACGTTGATAATCATGAAGATCGAAGAGGTGCGCGACATCACTTTCCAGAGCTTTGGCCCTTTATAGGCCGCCTTGACTCCCAGAATCAGCAGAAAGGTGTAAGCCAGTGCTGTGACGACGATGCCCAGATACAGCATCCACCGCTCCCGGTCTACAGCCTGACTGCCAAAGATGAAGAAGCTGCCGGCGCCCAGAAAGAACAGGAGCCAGTAGGTGACAGCCAGACCGAATTCGCCGCCAAGGAGTTTGCTCATGAATGAGCGTCCCCCGGACTCAGAAGCGGGCGGTTCAGTGGGTCGTATCTCTGACTCTGTGATCATGGGTTAAGTGTACCCTACTGACAGGGTCGGGTGAATCGCCGCCATGATGCTTAATCCGGCAGTTAAGGCCGCCCCGGACAGCCGATGGCAGTAGTGTGAAGAGTCAGCCAGACTTGCCAACGGGATCAAGTCGGCCGACCGGAAGTTCCCATCAGCTCCGCGCACGGTATACTGCCGATGCAAAGTGCTGTTTCTGCCCTGGGGGCACTTACCCGGCTGGCTAGCAAGGAGTTTTATGAGCGCGGCGACTGTTTTTTCTGTTTGCAGCACCCTGGTGTTGCCCGGCTGGCTTCTCCTGCTCTTTCTGCCGCGGTGGCGGTGGACTCTCGCGGTGATCAGCGCGGGTCTCATTCCCTTCTGTCTGGGACTGGTTTACCTGAGCCTGGTGGTGTCCCAGGCTTCGGTCTGGCCAGAGGGCGGGGGCTTCGGTTCGGTTCAGGAAGTGGCCGTGCTGTTCGAAAATGCCTACATGCTGACAGCGGGGTGGGTGCATTACCTGGCCTTTGACCTGTTTGTCGGATGCTGGGAAATGCAGGATTCACGCAAGCATCAGATTCCTCACGCAGTGGTCGTACCCTGCCTGTTATTTACCTTCTTACTGGGACCGGTGGGTCTTGTAGGTTATCTGCTGGTCCGGTGGTTTACTGCTGGGCAGTGGATCGTGTTTGAAGGGTCCTGACTGTAGTGAGGCTGATCAGTGATCCCGGTTCCGTCCCCTGTCTTGAGCTTGGAGGAGAGGGCGAGTGTCTGTTTTTCGCGCATGCCAATGGGTATCCGCCGCTGTCCTACCGTTCATTGCTGGAGCCTCTGACACAGTCGCATCAGGTGATCGCCGGGCTGCACCGTCCACTCTGGCCGGAGCCTGATTCTCCTGATTCGTTGCGATCCTGGCGGGTATTCGGTACAGACGTGGAGTCACTGCTGGCTTCGCGGGAGCAGGCGGTCTTTGGTATGGGGCACTCGATGGGCACGGCTGCGCTGATTTCCGCTGCGGCACGTCGGCCTGAGTTGTTCAAGGGCCTGATACTGATTGAGCCGGTTCTGGTGCCGGCGTCCTACTGTTGGTCGCTGCGAATGTTCAAGCCGCTTGTCCGCAGGACGTTGCCGCTCGTGCGACGCACACTCGTCCGACAGCAGGAGTGGTCCGGTCGGCAGCAGGCCTTCGATCATTTTCGGCCGAAAGCCGTGTTCAAACGCATAGGCGACGATGCGCTCTGGGATTATGTGAATTACGGTCTCATGGAGCGTCAAAATGGCCGCGTCGGGCTGGCGTTTTCCCGGGAGTGGGAAGCCGCGTGTTATCTGAATGTGCAGAACATCTGGCCTTTACTGGATAAACTGAAGATGCCGGTCCTGGCCATCAGGGGTGAGCGATCCAATGTCCTTACCCGGCGCTCGTGGCAGCGGTGGCGTGACAGGTCGCCACAGCATCGTTATGAGGAAATTGCCGGGACCGGTCATCTGGTGCCGCTTGAGCGGCCTCATGACATCTACCAGCGGGTGTCTTCCTGGTTAGCGAATCACAGCCAAAACGCCTGATTCGGCTGGTCAAGTCTTCTGCGTGCCCTGGCCGTCCGGCAGATCCCGCGCCAATGTTCCTGTGAACTGAAATACCGAGATGACGGCTTGATTTGTCTGGTTCGCCTATCTTTCGCTCTGATCCGGTCTATTGTGTGTGGTTGACAAGAAGTAAATCAAAATGATATCAATATGATATTAAGTAATCAGCAGGCTTCGGTTGGGTCCAGATCCGCGGCTTTTGCAGGATTCGGGAGATAATTCATGATAGAAGAACGACAGGCCTCAACCTATAACGGTTACACAGCAATTATTGTTCTGCTGTTGCTCACGCTGGCAACACCGGTTGCCATTGGGATTCTGCCTATGATGCTGAAGATCCCGATGGCTCTGTTCGGATTGCTGGTGCTTGCCTGCTGGCTCGGCTTTTTTATGGTGGCACCGAATCAGGGCCGGGTACTCCAGCTGTTCGGCAGGTACGTAGGCAGTGAGCGCAGTGAAGGTTTACGTTGGGCGAATCCGCTCTACATGAAGGCTAAGGTGTCGTTGAGGGTTCGAAACTTTGAGTCCGGTACGCTCAAGGTCAATGACAGCAAGGGCAACCCGATTGATATCGCGGCCGTTGTTGTCTGGAAAGTTGTTGATACCGCCGAGGCGCTGTTTGAAGTCGATGACTACGAGAACTACGTTCAGATTCAGAGCGAAGCCGCGCTGCGTAACCTGGCAACAACACATCCTTATGACAGCTTCGGCGAGGAAGGGCAGGATTTTTGCCTGCGCGGTAGCCCGGAGGAGGTGGCTGCGCTTCTTAAGACTGAAGTTCAGAACCGCCTCAGCAAGGCTGGGGTCGAGGTCATTGAGGCGCGTCTCAGTCATCTGGCTTATGCACCTGAAATTGCGAACGCCATGCTGCAGCGGCAGCAGGCGTCTGCAATAGTTGCTGCCCGGGAGAAAATTGTCGAAGGGGCAGTCGGAATGGTAGACCTGGCCCTGAATAAACTTGCTGATCAGAATGTCGTTGATCTGGATGAGGAGCGGAAAGCAGCCATGGTCAGCAATCTGTTGGTCGTTCTTTGTGGAGAGCACGCGGCCTCTCCGGTGGTCAATGCCGGCAGCCTGTATACCTAGGCTGACTTGTGAGGCGAGTGAGCAAGCTCTAGCCTGGTCGATGACCTGTAGGTCTGGTTCTGATGAAGAGAAAATCTTTTCCCTTGCGAGTTCATCCGGATATTCTCGAGGCGATGCAAAAGTGGGCAAACGATGACCTGCGCAGTATCAATGCCCAGATCGAATTTGTCCTGAGAGAGTCGCTGGCCAGTGCGGATCGACTGAACCGGTCGCACGACAGCACGTCGGCGCTAGCGGAAAAACGCGAAGACTGAAGCCGATACTCCGGATTCTTACATGAATACTTCCGCTCTTGCGTATCGTCGAGTTATAGGGCTCGCCTGGCCTTTCATACTCGCCAACGCGGCTGTGCCGCTGCTGGGTTTGGTGGATACGGCGGTGATCGGCAATTTGGGGTCAGCCCAGGACCTCGGCGCGATCGCCTTTGGCGCGCTGATCTTTTCGTTTGTGTACTGGGGTTTCGGCTTTCTCCGGATGGGCACGACCGGATTTGTGGCGCAGGCTGCCGGCGCCTCAGATTTTCTTGAGGTGCGTGCCGTGCTGGGCCGCTCTTTTCTTCTCGCCGTTGGTCTGGGGTGTCTCCTGATAGTCCTACAGCTGCCGGTTCAGTGGCTGGCATTCAGCTTTTTGAGCGGCAGTTACGACGTGGAGCAGATGGCAGCGCTGTATTTCTCGATTCGTATCTGGGGCGCGCCTGCAACTCTGATGGGGTTTGTTGGCACGGGATTTCTCGTTGGGATTGGGCGCAGTAAAACCCTGCTGGGGCTGCAGCTCTTTCTTAACGGATTGAACATTTTGCTTGATATTCTGCTTGCCGGTGTCTTTGGTCTGGGCGCGGCCGGTATAGCCCTTGGAACAGTTATTTCGGAGTGGTGTGCTGTGCTTCTAGGTGCGGTTCTTCTGCACAGGGTGCTGCTCGAAATGAGTCCGGCAGGCGAATCTTTCTGGCCCTTGGAGAAAATACTGGACCAGAAGAAACTCGCGCAGTCGCTGGCCGCGAATCTGGATATCATGATCAGAACGCTGTTGCTGGTTTTCTCATTCGCGTTCTTTACCAATCAGGGGGCCCGGTTCGGAGATATCGCTCTGGCGGCCAATCATATTCTACTGCAGATCATCTCATTCAGCGCATTCTTTCTGGACGGGTTTGCCTTCGCTGCCGAGGGTCTCGTGGGTCGGGCTTTCGGCGCTGGCAATTCACTGCAGTTTATGACTGCGATCAGGCGCACCAGTGTGCTGGCTGCAATCTCGGCGGTTGTTCTGGCTTCAATCGTTCTGCTATCCGGCGCGGATCTGATTGCTGCTCTGACAGATTTACCAGCCGTACGGCTGGCTGCTTCCAATCTGACCCATCTGGCAGCGATTTATATCTTGCTGTCGGTTGCAGCATTTCAGCTGGATGGTATCTTCATCGGCGCGTCCTGTACACGGCAGATGTGCTATGGCGCCATCCAATCTGTGCTGTTCTTTCTGCTTGTCTGCTGGATGCTTGTGCCGTGCTTTGGAATTCCGGGGCTCTGGTGGGCCATGATTCTCTATGTCGTTGTCAGGGCGGTAGTGCTGTTCCGTTATTTCCCGCAAATGCTAAGCAAGCTGGGGTGACTGAACGGCTGTTAGTGGTGAATCTGACTGTCAGTGGAATTCACCCGGCTCGTCCGGCAGCAGATAAGGGTCAAGATGCAGGTTGACGGCCCGGAATCCATGCATGGTGATGACGCCTTGATGCCTGGCTTCACCGGTGCTGGTGAATTCGAATTGATAATGCCGTTTCAGGACCAGATTACCCACCTCGTTACGCACCGGAGCCAGACCTCTGAGCACCAGAGTCTGATCCAGTAACTGCAGCTGTTCCACTGCGCAGCGATGCTGGACAAAATCGATCGCAAGGCGCTTGATTTTGTCGCTCTGCCACCAGAAGCTGGCCACCGCGGCCAGAAGAGTCAGGATAAAAATTGCGCCTAGAGACATCAGCTTGTCGACAGCGCAGGGCAGATGCAGCAGGGGCTAACAGGTGTAAAGCAAGGTGAGTGTCCCCTGCAGCTTGTCCGTAGCGGGATAAAAACCATCAGCTGGCTTGCGCGTGCTCAATATAGCGCTTGATGTGCGGCTCCAGTATTTCCAGCGCGGTTTTGTCACAGGGAGGCAGTTCGGCATAAGAGTTGGCAAGCGGCTGAACCCGCTCTCCCCAGCGAATCAGCCCAGCGCCCCAGGTCAGTCCTGCGCCGAAAGTCGCGGACAAGATATAATTACCCGGCGCCACACGCCCCTCTTCAAGCGCCTCAGTCAGCCCCACCGGGATGGTGCCGGCAGAAGTATTGCCGTACTTATGCACGTTCACGAAAACTTTGCTCTCATCAACCCCGACTCGTTTCGCCAGTGCGTCCAGAATCCGTTTGTTCGCCTGATGAGGAACCACCAGACTGACATCCTCAACGCTCACCCCGGACTTTTCGAGGACATCAGCGCACGCCTGTGCCATGCTTTTCACGGCCCGTTTGAACACCTCCTGACCTTCAAAGTTCCAGCCTGTGTAGAGGAAATCGGTCGACAGTCGCGAGTAGGCAGAGCCCAGATTGGTGATCTGAATGGCATATTTTGCATCTGCCTCACAGCCGATTTTGGCGGAGATGAGGCCCACGGGCTGATCGGACGCTTCCAGTATCACCGCGCCGCACGCATCGCCGAACAGCACCGCTACGTCTCGTCGTACCCAGTTCATGTAGTGCGAAATAAACTCGCCCCCAATGACCAGCACTTTTTGATGGGCGCCTGTGCGGATCAGATTCGTGCCGATATGCAGACCATACAGGAAGCCGGTGCAGGCGGAGTTAATATCCAGCGCTGCGGCGTTTCTTGCACCGAGCGCATCTGCAACCAGAGAGGCAGTGTTGGGACACATGGAATCGTTGGTCAGGCTGCCCAGCAGGATCAGATCAAGTTCGCTGGCATCGAGGTCGGCCGCTGCCAGTGCACGACGGGCGGCGACCAGAGCCATGTCTGAAAAATTGCAGTGACAAATGCGCCGTTCTTTGATGCCGGTCCTCGACGTGATCCACTCGTCCGATGTCTCCAGAAATGTAGCCAGATCATCGTTGCTCAGGACTGCAGGCGGAACACATTTACCCCAACCTGTAATTTCAGCGTGTTGCATCCGTTCTCCTTGTTTGCAGTGCTCTGTGTTGCGATTACGGGTCCGGGGAATGGCGTTTTCACCGGAGACTCAGGGCGCGGTGGCACTGCTTGTTTTGTTATCCGGGCGGGCTTCGGGCCGAGTAAGTTAACAGCGGCAGAGAATACTTCATTTTAGTATCACTGGATAGGTTTTGAACCAGGGAGCTGAGACGGACGTTGATCCGGTTGACGGGCGTTTTCCCCTATCCAGCGCTATGAAAAATATTCAACGTGTATTGTTGGTAAGCATGCTTTTGTCCGGTGTGACCACCGGGGCAGCAGAGGCTGAGGCCGATTTTTCTCATGAAATCTGGGACGGGCTATTGACCCGGTTTGCGCACTTGTCGGCTGACGGCACTGCAAGCCGGGTGGACTATGAGGGTTTCGCGGAATCCCGGCAGGAGCTGGCAGCCTATCTTGGTCAATTGGCTTCAGTGACCAGAGTCGATTTTGATCGCTGGTCCGTGGCCGAGCAGCTGGCCTTTCTGATTAATGCCTACAATGCCTGGACGATTGACCTGATTCTTGAACACTCTCCCGGCATTGAATCGATTCGGGACATTGGATTTCTGCCGGGTGCGGCGTGGCGTATCAGGAGGGTGGAGCTGTTCGGGCGGAAAATGTCCCTTGATACCCTGGAGCACGACATGATTCGCGGTTGGGACCGCTTTCGTGATCCCCGCATACACTTCGCTGTGAACTGTGCGGCGGTCGGTTGCCCGGCGCTTTTAGACCGCGCCTATGGCGGAGCAACACTGAATGAGCAGCTGGACAGAAACACCCGTCTGTTTTTAACAGACCGGTCAAGAAATTATGCGATTCAGGATGATCTTTATGTGTCCCCCATTTTCCGCTGGTACCGGGAAGACTTTCAGGATGGCTGGGGTGGATATGCGTCCCTCACGATATTTCTGGCCGAATATGGCGAGGCCCTCGGGCTTTCGGAGGCGCAAAAGGCAGCACTGATGTCGGGTCAGATGCGCATCCGGTTCAGCCGCTATGACTGGCGTCTGAATTCGCTGGACCGCTGACTGGCCGGGTCACTCCACAGCGTGGTCAGGCCTGTGATACACTTCGTGTCGGAAGAGTATCATCCCCGGTGGGGTGCCCGGACTTCAAACCCGGTGAGGTCTGTTTATAGCAGGCTTGGTGGGTTCGACTCCTGCCTCTTCCGCCACACATTCGTTCAGTGGTATTCAGCTACAATCAGTAAAACTATAATATTCTCATATTTATAGCATATTACTATTCAAAGCGGTTCAACTAAGCTTCCTAGAATCCAATAGCTTTAGTAACATCGGCAAGAACATTGGCGTTTTTCCAAGGCTAAATGTCGCTTATGCCCCGAATAGCGGCGCCATTAACTGACACTCAAATACGAAACGCTAAACCCAAATCGACGGAATACAACCTTGCCGACGGGCAAGGCCTATATCTTCGGGTTAAGCCGAGCGGGTCGAAAGAGTGGGTCTTCAACTAATATAAGCCGATTAGTGGAGAAAGAACAAATAAGGGGTTTGGTATTTATCCAAATGTATCCCTCAAAGTTGCGAGAGAAAAACTCAAATCTATTAAGAGTTAGTTGCCGAAGGGCATGACCCTGCTGAGTATCTCGCTAAGAAGAAAAACGAGCAGGCTAGCGTCTCTGCAAATACGCTTCTGAAAGTCACTGAGCTTTGGCTAGAAACGCAAACCGACATCACGGCTCGATATGCTCGTGATACCAAAAATTCATTGATCACGCATGTAATGCCTATTTTTTCCCGCTTTCTGATGACGCTTCCCGATAAGTGCGTGGAATAGAGGAGATTTCTTATGTCTTCAAAAACACCCAGAGCAATATCATTCACTGGAGTAGCCAATTTTCTGGGTGTAATCGGGATTATCGGTTCACTGATTTTTGTCGCTTTAGAATTACGGCAATCCCAGCGGATAGCTATAGCGGCACAACAACAAGCTAGAACTATATTGAGGGCAAATCAAATACTATCTACTTATGAATTTAGTGAAGATGAAATCGGTTTGGAAAATATCCCATGGGATGAGCAATCAGACTTACAACGCTATATCAGAGAGCAGCGTCAAGTTTATTACTGGACAATCAACGAGAATAATTACTACCAATATCAAATAGGTCTTCTCGATGATGAAATTTGGGCTAAAGAGTCCCAATACAGTCAGATGCAATGGGACCACTGCCACTTACGGCATGTATTCGAGGGTCAAGTTTTTATGTCTTCTTATGAAACCTACGTCCGTAGCCTGCCAGATAACTGCCAAAATTTAGACGACTACGATGGAATCATACCTAGATTTGAGTGACATACAGCAGGCTCGAACATTAGAGTTGCAGCAGGCGCTAACAAATTACAATTTACAGGTGTACAGCCATGTCTTCAAAAATATCCGTCCCGATATCATTCACAGGAGTGGCCAATTTTCTTGGCGTGGCTGGAATTATCAGCTCTTTGACTTTTGTTGAATTAGAGTTGAGGCAGACTCAGAGGATTGCACTGGCTGGCCAGATTCAAGAACGGGCAAAAATGCAAACGGACAGGCTAATCGGGTATGTTTAGGGAAACGCAGAAGCATTTCGTCTCTTCCAAATGCAGGATGTTTCGTTTACAGAACTGAGCGAAGAGGAAAATCAGTTAGCAAAAATCCAACATCAATGGAAAGGAGCGATGTTGGAGAATACTGGGAACAAACACGTGGCAGGCTTGAAAGATGGTATAACACCTGCGACTTGAGACCTACTTTGACAGAAACGTCTTTCATTAAAAGCTTTCTGGAATATTTGCAATCTCTGCCAGATGAATGCGTTGAGCGATGAAAATGCGGATAACACAAATCCTGTTTTGCTTGTTACGGAGAATTCGAGTTTCATGAAGAAAGTTAGCTTAGATACATGGATTCAGCTTATTGGGATGCTGGGGGTTCTTGGTGGACTAGTTTTTGTGGGATTAGAGATGCGGCAATCCCAACGAATTGCGATAGGTGCTCAACAACAAGCCAGAGCCGAACTAAGAGCACAGGTTCTACTGACGCCTTTCGAGGGAAACATCGATGTGGCAAAAGTCCGCTTTCTGGATTGGGAGGAAATGACTGATGATCAAAAGCTAGCTAGAGGTATGTTGCAGCTGTATCGATGGAACTCTTTAGAAAACAATTTTTTCCAAAACAATCTTGGTTTATTGTCCGCTGTCACCTGGGAGCAGAGCCTGATTTTTGCTAAGACTAGAAAATCTGAATGTCATCTTCATGATTTCATGCCTGTTAATGCTGACCCAGCATTCGGAGCATTTTTAGAATCGCTTCCAGATGAATGCGCTGAATAATGCTCAATTGATACCTAGAACAGAGTCACATTGACTTAGACAGTGGCAGAAGTTGTTTAGCTTTGGAGCGTGAATACTGGCAAGCACTTGAGGTCCTGGCCTATGAAGACGGCTGGAACAATAGGCGCAATTTTTTCTATGTAAATATCTTGCCGAAGAAATCAGTGGAAGTATCGTTAGCGAGCTTCGTCCGTAGATCGATCACACAGACCTTATTTCAGGAATGCAAATCAACTTAACGAATATCGATTCAACTATGTCAGAAACCAAGATCAACAAATCCATTGATGCATCAGCAGAAACAATTCGTAAGTTAAGGTTGGCTCTTTTTCTGAGCACTGTCGTTATTGGGTTATCTGCCACAGCTACTGCAGTGTTGTTACTTTCCCGAGGCATTTCATCGGACGTGGCAATTGCTTCCTCAGCCAAAGGCGAAGAGAAAAGGGAAGGGGATTCGATCCAAGAGCAGCTCTCTTTCACATTAGGTGCCCCAACAGAAATCGACTTCTCAACTCTGTCGGAGATCAATCTGACTCCGAGAAGCGATCTATCTGACTTTGTATTCGAGCTGGGTGCACCTACCCTCTGTTTTTATGATGGTCTTACCAAGGTAGCTCCCGGAGTCAGTTTTGGAGCCACACGGTCATTCAGTTTTGATGAAGCGGGTATTTGTCGCTGGGTGGGCAATGATATTGACGAACCATATGCATCAGCAGACAAAATCAAAGGCTTTGCAACATGGGTTGACTACCGTCAGCAAACGGACGGAGATTATGTATATATTGTAGACCCAGCACGCACAACTTTTAGCACAGTCGATGAGATGAGAGAACAGCTTGGAGAAGAAGGAATTTCATCCGTGCACGTTGATTTGAGGAAAAGAAAATACTACTACCCAAACCTCGCCGCCGAGTACACCTTTGAAGGCGCTAATAACTTAACTGAGATCCTTTTGGGGCCTATCAGATGGGGTACATTCGATGAAAACACCCTCGAATATATGGTAGAGGGCCGTGTGATTTGCCCTGGTGAGGAATGTCCCTGGGACGAAGCAGGTCTAAAGTCAGATTATGAAAACGCCAGCTATCGAGACTTCTTGCCTGATTAGAATTTAGTAGTCTCCTCTTTCTAAATTAACTGCCAAATATCAATTAAAAAGCTCTGCTTCTTGAGAATTGTGTTAACGCGAATTATGCGATTCCGATTAACTGCGAGAGATTGATAATTGTTAAAAACTAAAGGCGGGCACTATAGTGCTCCCGCGTGATTTATTCCTACTTGCTGCGTCAACGCTAAAGGGAGCTTAAAATGATCAATTTCCAGCCAAAATACTTCCATTGCTGAACAGCTGTTTTTGTCTCACCAAGCAACATTTCTATTTTTCCTTTTTTCTTAAAAATTCACTCTAGTAAATCTAAATGCTAGCCCACACCGTTACACTAGCGACTTTGTAATCAAGGTCCCGCCTCATCTTGTAGTTACCTTGTATCGGTATTGGGTGAGGCGGCTTTTTCTTTTTTTAAAACCCACTTTTGAATTTCCTTGTCTGATTTAGTGTCGTCAGTCATGTCGTGTTCGTTCCGCCATTAAATTCACTTTTTTTCAAAATCGGCTCAAGCAAGTCTGGGAAGAAGTGTTGAGAGTGTTTGTTCGCTAACCTGATTGTGCTACATTCTGTGCTACAGTCTAGTTGTTTTAGATGGTCCGATCACCGCTGTAAGCCAGAGAATACGGCAGCAAAAAAGTGACGGAAGGTTCTGCCATGTCAACTATCATCACTCAAAATCCCAGGGCTTCTGTTAAGAAAACCAAATCCCTCCCAATGCTCCGCGAAGCCATTGCTTTTAATTTATGCCTCCTATTGTCATGCTCAGTTCCGCCGACCGCTTATGACGTTTTATTGGCGGAATCGATTCGCTGGTACACAGGCGAGAACGGACAGGTTGATCACGTCTTGGCAAGAGATTTGTTGGAACAGTCTGTTACCGAGGGCGATAGTTTGTCTGTTATGTGGCTAGCACGGGTCTATATATCAGGTCGTATGACTTTCCCTGAGGACCAAGATAAAGCACAAAAACTTGCAAATTCTGTTGCAGATGAAATTGAAGCATTTGCTCATGAGGGAAACGCTGAGGCGATGTTCCTGTTAGGTACAGCTTACGCTGAAGGACTTGGGCGAACTCAAGACGAATCTGCAGGGATGCAGTGGTACCGTGCGGCGGCTGAAAAAGGGCATACACTCGCGCAACACAATTTGGGTAACGTTTATTTTGAAGGTATTGGAGTTCAGCAGAGTGATCAACTAGCTGTTAAGTGGTGGACCTTGGCTGCGAAAAGCGGTGATGCGATACCACAATTCAGGCTAGCAGGGATGTATGAACAAGGTAGAGGAGTTTCAAAGGATATATCAACCGCTCTTTGTTGGTATCGCAAAGCTGCGCAGCGCGGTGATAAAAATGCTGCAGCAGCACTTGAACGATTGCAAAAAGAGAATCAATGATGGTTTAAGGGAGTTGTGAAAACTCAAGGCGAGTATAGGACCATCTTTTTATTGTAATGTTGAGGACCGACTGGTGGGATCCTTTAGAAGGACAAAACCGATGACTAACTACAAAACCCTCGGTGGGCGCGTGACATGCACCCAGTGTAATGCACTATCGAAACGGACTCGGCAGAGGTGCAAAGCTCAATTTTGATCATGCGGGCTCATTGGATAGCTGCCGGCGCCAAGCTTTGAACTTCAGGATACCAGTTGTCGATTACTACTAAGTTTGTTTGACCTTGAAGAACGTCATCTTCCGTACTTGTCCCAACACCAGGTTGCTCGAGGATTAAAAATCTATCTTCGCTGGCTGAATACACCCATGCTGGGATGGTTGCTGGATTCCTCAAAGTAGGGCGCGAGAACTCGTAATCCAGTTGCTCCCAATAACACGGATGCGCGGTATCCTCTGTAATTTCTATAAGTCAAATCACCTGAATTCCCGGCGGTCAATAGAGTTTCAGAACCGTCGATGGAGCTACCTTCAAATGCTCCCTGATCAAAAATAAATGGCATCATGTAGAAGCCAAAAAGACCAATCACTGCGCATGACCCGACCCCGACCGCGACTAAAGTTTTCTTCGGAGTTGAGTGCGCTGGCTGAGGAATTGATTTTACGCCGTCAGTATTAGTAGATTGGGAAGGCAGTTTTTCGTAAGCCCACCCAACAAGTAATGCGATAGGGAAACCTAAAATCAGCAAAAAGTTAGCATTTTTGAGCAACCCAGAGAGATGTTTCAAAAGTGGGCAGGACTGCCTCGATCAATTGGATAAGCACCCAGACTACCAAGCTGTAGCCAATCACTATTTTTGCGATGTTGCCTTTCTTGAACCTTTCCCACTGGCTAGGCATTTTTTCTCCAAGATTTCACAAACCTTAAATCCAAATGTGCTGAATCATGAAATACTGAGCTACTCGTATACATCATCCAAATTTACGCCAATCTATTGGTTGGAGGGGGCAAGCCTCCTTAACTCCTCGAACCAGTTTTCGACCATTACTAAAGAGGTAATCTCTGTATTTAATACATCACCCCTCTCAGGTGTTTGCATGAAGAGGACCTTTCCTTCGGTAGGGTGGACATCATAGTTCCTCTGAAGGTTACCTTGTTTGCCCGATAGATCACCAACTATTTGAGGAAGACCAGCTGAAAACTCTTCACTGTCACGACTTAGGTTGGCAACTTCGAACAAATCATCACCGAAAACGAAATATAGAAACTTGTTGTCAGAGCTCCAAGTCGGTTCCCTGCCGCCGTCTAAGCTTACTTGCCATTTACCGAGTTCTATCTTCGGATAGGGCCGAACATATACCTGATTTGTGCCTGTCTCGAGACTGACGTAGGATATCCAATTTCCATCAGGTGAAATTTGAGCGTTTGAAATATTAGTCGAATCTTGTAGCAGAGGCTCAGAGGGCGGTTCACTACCAAGCTGCATGCTATAAATATTCCGATTCGTACCAAGCCCTTTCCCATAAATTAGCGTGGTGTTGTCTACGGAAAAAGAAAGTGGTACGAAGCCATCCGGAACGACAATTTCGGGTGCGCCAGCACCGTTAGTCGCAACTGACCAAATACCATTAGCAACACCAGCTGAGCTTGCGGTCCTAAAGAAAATCCTGCTGCTGTCACGATTCCAAATTCCACGTGACGCATTACCACTGAATGTTCTTTTACCGAGAGTCTTAAGAGCAAAATCATATACCCAAATATCTGAATTACCACGATCTGAGTCATGTATTGTAAGTGCTAGATATTCACCATTCGGTGAAATTTGAGGCCAACTGAATGGCTGTTGCAGAACATCAATAGATTCCCTTGTACCATCTCGATTCAGCCACACTAAGTCAGACTCTAGAACCCTTCCAGTAGCGTTTACTTCTTCACCAGGCAGATACACGAGCCGTCCGTAGTTGGAAAAGTCGAAGTTAGAGACTCCTCTATCTGCCCATGTTTCAATGCCGGAGATTACAGGAACTTCCTCGCCAGTCACGATTAAAGACTCTTTATCAAACGGCACAGCCCAAATTGACCCATCTCTTACAAAGACAACATGTCCGGATGGTGCATATCTGGCATTAAACGAATCTTCAATTAGCAAAGATGAACTGTTGTCGTTACTGTTCAGTAAGTATGTGTTTCCGAGGCTGACGCTTTCAGGTGGATGAGCGGTGTACAGTAACGAGCCTGTGTCATCGATTGGAAAAGGAAAGCTATGGGTCAATCCGGAATCTAATTGCCCCTCTAAAAATTGTGAGGATCTTCCGGCGGCAGACATTGAATAAAGCTTTCCATCTAAAAAATCTGTGTAGATGATTTCGCCATCTTCTGTCCAATGAGCTCCGAATGTGCTTTGATTTTCGGAAATCTGTTGAGGCGTGCTCCCTTCCGCTCTGACACGTTTAAGGTAACTATCTTCAACATATAAAATCCATTCACCATCAGGAGAAAAAGAGGGGCCTCCACAATTGCAGTATCCAACATCGTAAGACAACTTTACGTCTTGGACGATCACTGGTGTCAAAGAATCAAGTTCCAGAAGATTCATATTGATCCCGCCGGTTTCCCCATATGAATTGAAAACAAGACGACTGCCATCATCAGACAGAGCCAGTTCGGATCGAAGGCCAATAGCCCTGGAACGCGTTTGACCAAGGAGCAACGACGAGCGTACAGGTCGTGTCTGAGGGTTATATGGGTCTGTGGAGAGCGTCAGTGAAGCATTAGGAAGGTTTCCACTTACCTCTGTCTCGCGCTCAAGGTTGGGCGGAAATAATACAAACGTGAGCAATCCAGCTACCGCCGCACTTGGGCCGCCGAATAAGATTAACCTTCTTACTAATAAACCATTTACCTGGGAACTTCCCTGTGGTGCATTGCCATTCACCTCAAGTTCTAATTTCGGTTGAGAAGCCCAAGCTAGTATCAAGGTGATAGGAAAGCCCAGCACTAAGACGAAGATGATAGTTTGACCAATCCAGGTTGGCGCCTCAAAGGTAGGAAGAACAACTTCTATTAATTGAAGTACGATCCAGGCTACAACAACGTAAGCAGAGCCTACTTTTGCTACGTTGCTTTTCTTAAAGGTGGTAAACATTGATTTCATCCTTGTCCTCCCTTCATCCTGAGCCCTCCAAGGATTCTTGATCTTACCAATACGTTTTTCAACACAAAAGGGGCGGGCGCTAGAATTCGGACATTAGCTTTTTCGGAGGGCCATAGATGTGTCTTAGTGCACTATTTTTGGTCGTTTTTGTTGGTTGCACACCCCAATTATGGGCCTTGAGTTCCGGTATTATATTCAATCTGTTTTTGAATATGGGTTTTGGGAGGACAAAATGACTATCAGAGAACTAGGTTAGATGGGTGAGGTAATTGGTGCATTAGGATTGATTGTGACGCTTGTATTTCTTGCAATGGAAATGAGATTGAAGAGACAGGACGAAAGTTTTAGGGACATTGAACGAACTCAGGTAAGGAACCAGGAGTTGAATCTCGCTGTGGCTACTTCCCCGTCATTATGTGCTGTGATGGCAAAGTGGAACGTATTGACCGGTGGGCATTTCCAGCCGCTGCAACCGCGAATCTTACACCTGAGACAGGCTAGGCAGGCTGCCCGTAATAAGCAAATTCGAGGGGATTGCCAAAGCAGGGCCGCCGATTTGCTATTGTCGGTCATTCAAGCCAAAGAGGATCTATCCATGCGTCACTATTCTGTCGTTCCACTTGTCGTTAAACGATTGCTTACAGGTTTTTGCTTCTCTGCGCTGGCAGCCTCATCGTGGCTTTCAGCGCAGCCAGAGAACTATCTGCCTCAGGGGTTGCAAACGGCTGATCGCGTGCCGGATGACATACTTCCGGAAACCATGGCAAGGTTGCCCCAGGTGAGTCGGGACGCGCTTGATGCCGCTGGCCAGCAGGCCTATGACACCTATGTGCGTCCGGGTACCGGCTATGAAAATGGACCGAGAGGGCCGGTCGCCATGTGGTTGCACAGCCCGGTGCTGGCAGAAGCCATATTCGACGTTCGCCAGCGTGTGAGATACGGGACGACGAAGGATCAGCGATTGACCGAGCTGATTATTCTATCCACTGCACGTGAAATTGATCATCAGTATGAGTGGTCTGCTCATGAGCCGCTTGCGCAGGCCGCCGGTCTTGAGCAGGAAATCATCGAGCTTATCAAATACCGGCGGGATCTTGCGGGGCTGCATGCCATCGCCGGGCTGGGGCCGACGGAAAGACTGCTCATTGAGTTCACCCGGGAACTGGTGAGTGAGGAAAAGGTCAGTCCTGACACGTACGCGCAGGCCATTGAGCAGTTCGGAAGCGAGGGTCTGATGGACATCGTCGGTTTGATTGGCTACTACAACTTCGTGGCTATTACGCTGAAAGCCTTCGATGTTCAGCGGGCGATTGGCACGGAATTGCTGTTGCCCATGCCTGTCAAGTAAGGCCATCAGCCACAGACCGGTTCGTGTTCAGGCGCTGCTGGCCTCCAGGTCATCAAGCTCTGCCGGTCTGTATCTTTCCAGTAAAGCCCAGATGATAGCCATGGATTCGACATCCACCGTTCCGGAGTAATCGCCCGGACGAAAGTGCAACTGCAGAGCGCGCATGGCGTACTGCGTTGCACGGTCATTGTTTCCAGAAGGTTCGACCTGGTAGCCGAGACGATTGAGGGCGTTCTGAACGGCTTGCAGAGACGGCGGCTCGCTGGAAAAGCGCTGTTCATATTTGGATTTGGTGTCTGGCTCGTACCAGGCGCCGATGCCCGCTTCATAGAGTTGCTGCCAGGGGAACCGGGGTCCTGGGTCAGATTTCCTCAGTATTGCGATATCTGAGTGACCCACCACGTCGATAGGGTCGATGGACGGGAACCTGTCCAGGATTTCAGAGAGGAGTTCGATGAGCAGCGCAATCTGATCGTCATCATAGCTCGGAAACTCGCACTCAAAGTCCTCCGGTGCGGTTTCTTCAATCGGGTTGCTTGTTCCGGTGCATTTGAATTCATTGACCACCTCAACACCGATGGATCTGTCGTTCAGCGCACTCTCACCTGCCCAGTAGCTGACGCCTGCGTGCCAGGCTCTGTCAAGCTCAGGAACCAGCTGATAAACCCTAAGGTCGTTTCGGGGGTAAGTGGGATCGGACGGAGCAGGCACGAGATAATGTGAACTCACCGGATTCGCGTTAGGTTGAGTCAACAGCATCAGGGATTCGGCAAAGTCCTCAGAAGTGGCGTGGATAACCAGATAGTCGACCCGGCTGTTGTAATTGGCTGAAGGTATGACAACGACGTTGCTGCAGGCAGCCAGCATAGCGCAGGTACAGGCTATGACCGCCCGACTCATTCGACCGGTCATCGGCCGACTCCGCCGGGAGAGACTCACGTTTCTGACAATTCGTAGTGTCATCGTTAAAATCTTATGCCGTTCGGGAAGAGCCGAGCAGGCTCTCTGAATAATCCTTCTCTTCGATGGGCCAGTGCAGCATAGCTGCGACGATCCCGAGGAAGATACCGGCATACCATATCCCAGTATAAGTCCCGTACTGTTCATACAGCCAGGCGCCAAGCCAGACCCCGCTGAAACTCCCGAGCTGATGGCTCAGGAACACAATGCCGTAGAGAAAGGACATATAGCGGGTGCCAAAAAACAGTGCGACCAGCCCGGAGGTGGGTGGAACCGTCGCCAGCCACAAAAACCCCATGCCGGCGCTGAACACCATGATGCTCAAAATTGAAACTGGCATAGCCAAAAATACCGTGATTGCCATCACCCGCCCGAGATAAATCACGGAAAGCAGGCTCCGCATGGAGTGCGTGCCGCTCAACACGCCGGCGTAGTAGGCTCCGATCACATTACAAAGGCCAATGAGACTGATGCTCCAGGCACCAATCTGCGGATCAAAGCCCAGATCGACAACGTAGCCGGGCATGTGTACTGTGATGAAAGCAACGTGGAATCCGCAAACAAAAAAGCCGAACACCAACAGGCGGTAGGATTTAATCGAACACGCTTTCAGAGCGACGTCTTTCAGGCTCATTGACGCGTCGGATTCTGCTCCCGCAGTGTTATTCGCCCCGCCGAATTTAGACAGGGGAATGCAGAGGAGCGCCATCAAAAAAGCGCTAAGTCCGAGATACTGTAGGGCGTGCATCCAACCGACCACATCCACCACGGATGCAATGACAGGCACCACCAGAAACTGCCCGAAACTGCCGGCAGCAGTGCCAATACCGAGGGCGCGGGCACGTTTTTCCTCAGGCACTGCCCGGGCAATCGATGGCAGGACGATGCCGAAGGAAGTGCCTGCGATGCCGGCGCCGACGAGCAGTCCGGTAGTGCTGACAATCTGCGTTTCTGTGCCTGATATGGACATGCCAAGCATACCGATTGCATAGAGCGCCACACCGCCGAGAAGCACCCGCAGGTTGCCGTATTTATCAGCCAGTGCCCCGGCCAGAATTGCACACACGCCCCAGGACAGGTTCTGAACAGCGAGCGCGAGTCCAAAGACATCCCTTCCCCATTCTCTGGCCTCTGACATCGGCACCATAAACAGACCAAAGCCCGCCCGATAGCCGAAGGACAGCACCAGCAGCAGGCACGCGCTGATGAGCACTGCTTGGTAGGAAGGGGTCTGTGACTTGACGATTGGCATTTTCTGAGAGGATGGAGGCAGGTTTGCGTCAGTAGTTCTGATTGCTGAGCTTAGCCGAGAGTAGCCCTGAATAAAAAGAAGAAGACGATCGACAGGACCGCGCCTACGGGCAGGGTCACGATCCAGGAGAGGAAGATGTTTCCGACTACCTTCAAGTTAAGGGCGCCGACGCCGCGAGCCAGGCCGACGCCCAACACGGCACCGACGAGCGTGTGAGTGGTGGAGATGGGAATCCCGGTGCCTGAGGCGATCACCACTGTAGTTGCAGCCGCCAGTTCTGCAGCAAACCCGCGACTGGGAGTCAGTTCTGTGATGTTACGACCGATCGTCGCGATGACCCGATAGCCCAAAGTCGCAAGCCCCACAACAATGCCGCCGCCGCCGAGCAGAAGGATCCATACCGGCAGTTCGGATTGGGCAGCGAAGGCGCCACCGTTTTGCACAACCCCATTCACCGCCGCCAGAGGGCCAATGGCGTTGGCAACATCGTTCGAGCCATGGGCGAACGCCATCGAGCAGGCGGTGAATATCATGAGTACCCCAAACAGGCGCTCGAGACCCGCTTTGCGGTCTTCGGCGTTTCCGGCTTCCTCAGGTCTGATGTTGCGAATCGCGAGGAAGCCAATGGCCATCGTGAGCATTCCGACGCCCATGGCATATAGTGCTGCTTTTTCATAGCTGACTTCCAGTCCCACATGACGCAAGCCCTTGATCAGCGTCACCATGGCAATCACGAAACCCACCAGAAAAATGTAGCTCGGGATATACCGTTTGGCGTTGCCAAAAGGATCATCGGTATCAAGCACCAGATGCTGGACGCTGAGAAACAAGCCGAAGGCGATCGTTCCGGAGAATACCGGAGAGATCACCCAGCTTGCGACTATCGACAGCACCTGTCCCCACATCACGGCGTCGACAGACACGCCAGCCACGGCAAAGCCGATAATTGCCCCAATGATTGAGTGGGTAGTAGACACCGGCCAACCTTTCCAGGAGGCGATCAGCAGCCATACACCAGCTGCCAACAGGGAGGACAGCATACCGTAAACGAACATTTCCGGATTCGTGTCAAAACCTGCGGTATCTGCGTCAATGATGCCGCTTCGGATCGTTGAGGTGACTTCACCTCCTGCCAGGTAGGCGCCTGCGAACTCGAACACCATCGCAATGATGATGGCCTGCTTGATGGTGATCGCCCGAGCGCCCACCGACGTACCCATCGCGTTTGCGACATCGTTAGCGCCGACGCCATAAGCCATGAAAAAGCCGAACACACAGGCAAGAATGAGCAGTAAGGTGCCATGCTGAGCAAGAATTTCCGACATAGGCTAGGCGCGTGTGGCTGTCAGGCTATCGGCTGAGCGGTCTGCGGGCGCGTCAGCGCACAAACGACCGAGCGTTGTGCTGATGGATTTCGTCATGGAGAAACCGATCCAGTCTTGTTATGGCGCGTATTAAATCACTCCACTCCTTGTAGCGCCAGCACTGGTTCGTCTGTTTGTGCGGTTATTTTACACTGCAGTTACAGTGCTGAAATAGTTGACAATTTTGATCAGGCGACCTGAGCAGTTGCGGGAGTTCAGGCAGAAAATTCAATGTGCCGAGCAGGCTCCCTGAGTGCACTGTCTAAGAGTGGCGAAAAATGGCTCTTCTGCATGCGGCAGAGCGGTCTTCACTTTTGTTGCGTCGCACATCTTGGTATCGTAGCGCGATCTAGATTAAGGGACCCCGTTTTATGGTGAAGATTAAATTCATTGAACATTCTGGTCAGGAACATGATGTTGAAACCAACCCCGGCGCCTCCGTCATGATTGCAGCAGTCAGCAACAGCGTGCCGGGTATAGATGCTGACTGCGGCGGCGCCTGCTCCTGCGCAACCTGTCATGTTTATGTTGACCAGGAATGGCTTGTGAAAACTGGCGAAATCAATCCGACAGAAGAGGCTATGCTCAGTCTCAGTACTGACCGAAAAGACAATTCCCGGCTCTCCTGTCAGATTCAGGTGACCGAAGACTTAGACGGGCTGGTTGTTACGATGCCCGAATTCCAATTCTGAGCCAAAAATTGCATCACGCAGGGAAATGAGGGTAAACACGATGACTGACGCTTCTGCCGATCAGAGTAAATGGAGCATGGTGGGGAAAGACCCCTGGACCATGCCGATTGAAAAGATTGATCTGTCGCATCCCGGAATCTGGCAGGCCAATGAGTTTCTGCCTTTTATGGAACGCCTGCGTCTTGAAGATCCTGTGCACTACTGTGCCGAGTCGGCGGTCGGACCTTACTGGTCCATCACTAAGTACAAAGACATCATGCAGGTTGACACCTCCCCTGAAATTTTCTCTTCAGAACCGACTATCGGCATTGTGGACACTTACGATGAGTATACGCTGCCAAGCTTTATTTCTATGGATCCGCCGAAACATGATGAGCAGCGGCGAATCGCGCAGCCGGTAGTCGCGCCTGCAAATCTCAAGCGTCTTGAGCATCTTATCCGTCAGAGGGTCTGCAACATCCTTGATGAATTGCCCCTGGAAACAGAGTTTGATTGGGTCAAGGAGGTTTCCATTGAGCTCACAACGCAGATGCTGGCGACACTGTTCGACTTCCCGTTCGAAAGCCGGCACAAATTGACGTTCTGGTCCGATGCCGCCACGGCGATTCCGGGGGCAGGCGTTGTGTCTTCTAACGAGGAGCGCTGGGCTGCGATGGAGGAATGTTTGCAGGTATTCACCTGTCTATGGAACGAACGCGTAAACGCCGAGCCGGGGAATGACCTAGTTTCCATGCTGGCGCATGGTGAGGCCACTCAGAACATGCCGCCTATGGAGTACCTGGGCAATATTATACTGCTGATTGTGGGGGGTAACGATACCACGAGAAATTCAATCTCCGGTGGCGTACTGGCACTCAATGAAAATCCGGCAGAGTATGACAAGCTGCGCGCCGATCGCAGCATCATTCCCAATATGGTTTCTGAAATAATCCGCTGGCAGACTCCGCTTGCCTACATGCGGCGCACTGCTCTGGTCGATACAGAACTGGGCGGCAAGCAGATCAAGGCCGGCGATAAAGTGGTGATGTGGTATGCGTCAGGTAACCGGGACAGCGAGGTAATAGACAGAGCGGATGAATTTCTCATTGACCGGGACAAGGCGCGTCAGCACTTGTCCTTCGGCTTTGGTCTTCATCGCTGTATGGGCAACCGTCTGGCTGAGATGCAGCTGCGTATATTGTGGGAAGAGATCATGCAGCGCTTCGACATGGTTGAGGTTGTCGGGCAGCCTGAAAGGGTTTACTCCAGCTTTGTGAAAGGCTACACCCATCTGCCAGTCAGGCTCCATGGCTTGAATTAAGCGGGGCGCCGGACAGCAGAGAGCGCGGCGGAAAGTCGGAAAGGGCGTAGGGCAGGGTATAGGAAGAGTCCAGATCAGAATTCTGATCCGAGTCCAGAGCTCTCGCTGCTGTCCTTAGTCAACTTAAAAACTTATCCCATGTTTTAAAAGGTTCAGCGCAGGCATAGCAGGTAGCGCATCCGTTGTAATCATGGCCTGCGCATTAAGGCCCGCGGGGACCGCTGTCTCTCAGCCGAAAATGTTCTCTTTTTGTGTGCGAATAAGACGGCTATTGCCTTCTCTTCGGGTAAAACCTTTGGCGTCAAAGTATTCCAGAATCTCAATGCAGAGGTTTCTTCCAATGCCGGAAGCATCTCTGAACGCGATCACTGTGAAAGCACCTTCCTCGTCCTGATTTGCCAGCGCCTGAGTAAAAGAGGCGAGTTCTGAGATCGTCTCGGGCAGGTAGTGGCGATTGTCCGCAACCTGTATGACGCTGCCTGATCTGCCGGCCTGTTTTAATATTCTTTGCATTGCTTTTAACGGGATGCCGGTCATCTCCACCAATTCTCGGGTTCTGGGCGGCACCTTACCAGCCTCTTTAAGCAGCGGCTGAATCTTTTCCTGAAATTCGCGCTGCTCCCGATTGAGTTGTGCCTGATGACCGGGTACATGAAACAGGGTTCCGCTACGGCTAATCAGCCCGCTCGAGCACATTAACTCAAGCATCTGACTGAGTATCTTATGAGCGCCCGGAAAGTTGAGCTGATTTGACAGAGCAGATTCTGCAATGCCCCCCTCACTCGGGTTTTCTCTGTGGAAGTCGCTCAGCAAGAGGCGTGTACGGTCACACCAGCGTTGATAATGCTCCTTGGACAGGCAATAACCCCCGTTGTTGCCGTTCGACTTTAAATTGATCGGTGGTGGGTTAATGTCGGCGAGGAGCTTTTCCAATGAATCCTGCCTCAGCGCATGATTGAGACGAAACTGCTCAAGATTGACGCCGAGCGGGGATATGTCGAGTGATTTTTTCAGCGCGGTTTGAGTTGGATGGTCTGCCGCAGCGAGCGCATTTAGCCGTGCTTCAGTCGCTCTGCCACGTCTGGGCACGAACAGATCTATCACATGTCCTCCGGCAAGCGTTGTCGCCGCTGCCGGATCCCGGATAATGAAACGGTCACCATACGCCAGAGACAGCGGCGTTGAGCTCAGAATCTGGCAAAAACCCTGATCAGCATCCAGAACTCGGATGTTGACGAGGTGGTGGCCGCAACCGTGATAGAGGTGATATTCGGCGCTCGGTTTGAAACGATGCGGAAGCTCTGCTGCCTGAATACGGCAATCAAAACGCCTGACGGTGTGATGAATTGGACTGGCTAGCAACCAATCGCCTCGTTTGACGCTGGGCTGGCCAAGATTGATGTTGAGTGCGGCTCTCTGGCCTGCGTGCAGCGTTTGTATGGTGTCCCGATCCAGACGCATGCTGCGCACTCGCGCGACATCACCACTGAGACCCTGTATGAGCTGATCTCCAGTGCTCATCTGGCCTGAACGCAGGCAACCTGTCACCACTGTGCCTATACCCTTGACGCTGAAACTCCGATCGATGAGAAAGCGGGCTTCCTTATCAGATGGCTTAAATTCGGGGCTCAGCTTTTCCGCTGCCAGCGCCATCAGACGGGTTTTAAGCTCAGAGACACCTTCTCCGCTGACATTGCTGAGCGGGAAAAAATCAGGGGCAGAAAATCCGAATGTGGCCAGCAGTTCACTGAGCTGCTGCTCAACTTCCACTGCTCTGAGTTCGTCAACCTTGTCGATTTTGGAAATTGCAACGATAAGTTGCTTGATGCCTAAGAGCCTCAGGATTGCGAGGTGCTCGCGGGTTTGCGGCATGATGCCGTCATCTGCAGCAACCACCAGTAGTGCTGAGTCGACGCTGCTGACGCCGGCCAGCATATTGTGGATGAAATCGGTGTGTCCGGGAACATCGACGAAGCCCAGCGTGATTGGCGCTCCGGCAGGCTCGCCCTTAGTCCTGAAGTGATGATAGGCGTAGCCGAGATTGATGGTCAGCCCCCGCTCTATTTCTGCCTGCAGCGTGTCTGTCTCTATCCCGGTGAGCTGCCTGACCAGCGCGGACTTGCCGTGGTCGACGTGACCGGCGGTAGCAACGATCAGCTGTCTGGAATAACTGGGATAAGTTTGAGGAGGCGCGTCGTTCATGCACTGGACTTTGATTGTGGTTCAGCAGATATGATCTGATTTCTGTTCAATCGGGACGGGTGCGGTTGTATTTGACGATGTAATAGATAAAGACAAACACAATCATCGTTGCAATCGCAAATCCGGGATTTAACAGGCCCTGATTGAGATTGACAACCCCGTAGCCGATCGAACCTGTCATCAGTGCATAGTAAAAGAACGGCAGAAGAGTTTTTCTGATCACTGCACCTTCTTTACCGATCAGTCCGGCAACAGCAGAGGCGGCGACTACGTTGTGGACACATATGATGTTGCCTGAAGCACCACCAACTGCTTGCAGCGCCACAATCCAGGTTGGATCAACCAGTATACGCTCGCCGACCCCGAACTGGAAAAGAGAGAACATCATATTGCTGACGGTATTGCTGCCGGCTACGAAAGCGCCTAGCCCGCCGATAAAAGTTGCAAAGAACGGCCAGGCCGAACCGGCAAGATTTGCGACTCCCTCAGCCAGAGCGAGCGGCATTTGTTCATAGCCCGCCGCTCCACCACTGCTGTTTAAAAAGACTTGGACCATGGGCACGGTAAAAACGAGCGCCGTCGAGGCCGGCAGCAGCGTCTTCAGGGAGCTGGATAGCGCCCGTTGATACTCGGCGGCACTGATCCTGTGCAGACCGATTGTGATCAGGCTGACCAGGATGAAAATGGTACCGGGAGACCACAGCGGCTGGAACGAGGCAGAAATGTCACTGCCGAAAATCTCTGGCCAGCTCCAAGTGATTGAGGGATGATCAGCACGCAGAAAGGTTTCCAGATTCAGGGCCCTGAGTCTTGTCAGTACGAGCAGCCCCGCCACAAAAACATAGGGCGACCACGCCGTAATTAAGCCCATGCTTTTTGATTGCGGCTCAACTTTGCTCTGAAGCTCGCCGCTCCATTCTTTCTCCCATTGCTCTGGTGATTCGAAATCCCATGCATCGGATTTTTCAGGCATGAGGAATCCCGCTTTAGCAGCGGTGACTACAATGGCGAGCCCGATCATGCCGCCAAACATGGAGGGAAACTCCGGGCCGAGATAGGTGGCCACCAGCAAATAGGGAATTGTCATCGCAAAAGCGGCGAACAGGGCAAACTGCCAGACCTGAAAGCCTTCAGCGAATGATCTGCTGGCGCCAAAAAATCGTGTCATCACGGAAGTAACCAGTAGAGGAATGAATGTCCCCGCCAGAGCGTGCATCAAGGCGACCTTGGCTGCGATGAATTCAAGAAATGGCTCGAACTCACCGAACCCGCGCGTTGCTGCATAGGCAGACATATCAGGGTCTGCCGACAGCCCGGTGCTTACCCCCACTAAGATAGGGGTGCCCATCGCTCCGAATGACACCGGCGTGCTTTGAATGATCATGCCCGCCACAACCGCTGCCATGGCCGGAAAACCGAGGCCGACCATGAGCGGCACCGCGACCGCTGCGGGTGTGCCAAATCCAGCTGATCCCTCAATAAAAGAGCCGAAAAGCCAGGCAATGATGATGACCTGAATGCGGCGGTCCGGGGTGATGTCAGAAAACCCCTGGCGGATAGTGGCAATAGCGCCGCTTTGTTGGAGTGTATTAAGCAGCAAAATGGCGCCGAAGATAATGTAGATCAGGGTTCCGGCCACAATGAGGCCGTTAACGCTCGCTGCCATTATCTTTGTGCCCGAAACCTCCCAGACAAAGTAGGCCAGGCCAGCGGCGACGACGTAAGCAATCGGCATTGCCCTGCTGGCAGGCCATCTGAGTATGACCAGAAAAATGGCAACCGAAATGATCGGGAGCAGTGAAAGAAGGGCTAGGACACTGGTGCTCATGGCAAATTTCCGCCGCTGTAATTTTTATTGTTGAAGCACTGACACTGTCTTGAGCTTAGCAGATTATCGTCCAGTACATAAGCCGCGGTTCAGACAGGATTGGCGCAATTCCGCTGTTTTTGCTGCGGGGAGCAGCAAGTTACGCGAGCGAGAGGGCTGGCATAGAGGGTATCGTTTCAGCTTGTTCAGACTGGTAGCGAGAGGGTTCGCTCATAGGCTGGCATTCTCGCCGACGGCTCGTTGCCATCAGGCTGAATAGAGCAGGAATATGAACGCCCTCCGCCGTGTTGAAGGTTGGCGCTGTGTCAGCATGGGCCTTGCTCACAACAACTGAAAGAGCCGACGCCGTGGGTGAATGCAAAGCTTGCTCAGGATGGGCTAGTCCTGGTGGTTGCTGATAAACCGCCACTGTGAGCGACCCCGGTAGCTAGCTCGGATGAACAGCCCAATACAACTCACGAACAGACTTCAAAGGATAGTCTGCCGCCTCAGCTGTTTTTTAGCTGGGCTTGCGCCGCTGCAAGTCGGGCGACCGGTACTCTTGGGGGCGAGCAACTGACATAGTTCAATCCCAATCTTTGGCAAAAATCAATTGAGGACGGATCTCCTGCATGTTCGCCGCAAATGCCAAGCTTCAGATCAGCCCGCGTTCTCCTGCCGCTGGCGACAGCCTGTTGCATGAGTTTTCCTACACCGGATTGATCAAGACTGGCAAAAGGGTTTTGATTGTAAATCTCTTTTCGCTGGTATTCGTCGTAAAACAGCCCCATGTCGTCTCGGGATAGCCCAAGTGTCGTCTGCGTTAAGTCATTGGTGCCGAAACTGAAAAAGTTGGCTTCTTCAGCTATTTGATCGGCGGTGATTGCCGCACGTGGCACTTCGATCATCGTCCCCACCAGATAGTTGATTTTTACCTTTCGTGCTTTCATGACCTCTTCAGCAACCCGGTGCACGGTTCGAAGCTGGTCAGCAAGTTCTTCTCTGAATCCTACGAGTGGGATCATTATTTCAGGGTTCACTTTGACCTTGGATTTGCTTTTAAGAACCTGTGCGGCCGCTTCAAAAATTGCGCGGGTCTGCATTTCCGTAATCTCGGGATGAAGAATACCAAGCCGGCATCCGCGACACCCGAGCATTGGATTTTCCTCGTGAAGCGCTTTGATCCGTTCGATTACAAAATCAAAGGGTACGCCCAGTTTTTCAGCAAGCTGACGCCGCACCACGTCGTCATGTGGCAGAAATTCATGAAGTGGCGGATCGAGCAGTCGGATCGTAACCGGCCGTCCGTTCATTGCTTTGAATAGCCCCACGAAGTCTTTTCGTTGAAAAGGCAGCAATTTTTTGAGCGCTGCTCTTCGCTGGACTTCGTCCACCGCCAGAATCATCTGGCGCATATAATCAATGCGATCGCCATCAAAAAACATGTGTTCCGTGCGGCATAGCCCGATACCTTCCGCGCCGAAGGCGACAGCATTACTGGCCATGCCCGGGGTATCTGCATTAGTCCTGATCTTAAGCGTCCGGAATTTATCTGACCACTGCATCACCGTCTGGAATAATTCGTAGGTGTAGCTTTTGTTAGCGCGCATCGTTCCGTCCAGAACCCGTTTTACCTCTGAGTCAGCGCTTTCAATCATGCCCTTGTAGATGGCTCCGGTGCTGCCGTCAATGGAGATATAGTCACCTTCGTTGAGGACCACTTTACCGGCGGTTAGGGTGCGCTTTTCATAGTTAATTGAGATTTCGGCCGCGCCACAAACACAGACCTTACCCAACTGCCGGGCAACCAGAGCGGCGTGGGAGGAGACGCCGCCTCTTGACGTTAGGATGCCCTGTGAGTGCAACATGCCTTTCAAATCGTCCGGTGACGTTTCTGTTCTGCATAGAACCACTCTATTGCCTTTGCGGGTCTCAATTTCAGCGGTTGCAGCGGTAAATGCGATTCGGCCGGTGGCGGCGCCTGGGCCGGCTGGCAAGCCCCGAGCGATTACAGTCGAGGCTTTTAGTGCCTTGGGATCGAAGACAGGAACCAGAAGGGAATCGATCGATTCTGCTGGAATTTTGAGCAAAGCGGCTTTCTGGTTCATTAGGCGCTCGCGCTGCATTTCTACCGCGATTCTAACCGCTGCCAGGCCTGTTCGCTTGCCATTGCGGGTTTGCAGGATGAATAAGCGTCCGTTCTCAATAGTGAATTCAAAGTCCTGCATGTCCTTGAAGTGGCGCTCTAATTTGGTTCTGATCTTCTCAAGATTCCGAAAGCTTTTTGGCATCGAAACCGCCATGTGCGAGATTGGCTGTGGCGTCCTCACACCAGCCACCACATCTTCTCCCTGAGCATTAATCAGGTATTCCCCGTAAAAAACTTTTTCACCATTTGCCGGATCCCGGGTAAAAGCCACACCAGTAGCACTGGTTTCGCCTGCGTTCCCGAAGACCATGGATTGCACATTCACTGCAGTTCCCCATTCTGCGGGAATCCCGTACTGCTGACGGTATAGAATTGCCCGCTCATTCTTCCAGGATCCGAACACTGCACCAATCGCTCCCCAAAGTTGTTCGTTGACATCCTGAGGGAATGCAGAGCGCGTTCGCTTAAGAATCAGCGCTTTGTAGCGTTTAACCAGTTCCTTGAGATCCCTGGTCGTCAAATCTGAGTCTACGGAAACGCCAGCTCGTTCCTTGAGCTTTTCAAGTGCATTATGGAATGGATCTTCTTCTTCCTCGTTTCGCGCCTGCACTCCCATCACCACATCGCCATACATCTGTATGAAACGTCGATAGCAGTCCCAGGCGAAACGGGAATTTCCGGAAACTTCCGTGAGGCCCTCGACTGTCTCGTCATTGAGCCCCAGGTTTAGGATGGTATCCATCATGCCCGGCATGGAATCTCTGGCGCCAGATCGGACCGAAACAAGCAGGGGATTTTTCCTCGCTCCGAAGTTTTTGTTTAGCTGTGATTCCACAGATGCAATTGCCTTTTTCACATCGGTAGAGAGTGTGTTCGGATATTTCCGGTCGTGCTCGTAGAAATAGGTGCAGACTTCAGTGCTGATGGTGAATCCCGGTGGCACCGGAAGCTCTATGGAAGCCATTTCTGCCAGATTCGCTCCCTTGCCTCCCAGCAATTCTCGCATCGTAGCATTTCCGTCAGTCTTGGTGCCGAATTCGAAAACGAATTTGTTTTGTTTCACTTGAGCTTTCTTCTTGCCCATTCTCTTGCTTGTAACCGGTGCCATAGTATTCTTCTTGCATTTAATAAAAATGGGTGCGCGTCGAGTAAACCCAACAAGTTCATATTCTACCATTATACCTTTATCTTGATGCGATTTATGCTCGTGAATTGCATCATAATGTGGAGAGATAAATGGTTTAATTTTTGTTCGCTGCTAACTTCCTGCGAGGACATCATCGCGGATATGCTCACACAAAGGTGGAGTATGCCTAAATAACTACGCTCTGGAAATTTTGACTAGTTGCTGACCTATGATTTGTTTGGCGACTCTCTTATTAAAGCGACTAGATACGAAGAATTGCGCAAGTAACCGGTGATCTGGAAAGTCATTCATGACGCAGAGAGGGAACGCGGACTTGAATATTTCAATATCATCATCGTCCAAGAGGTCGTTTATAACTCTCTGAGTCCATACTATCGCGACATGTTTATTGAAATTGATCTTAGAGATAGCAGTCTCGTAGGGAACTTTAGCGTGATGTGCGACAATGAAGCGAGATACATCTATTATCACTTGAACGAATAGCTAGTCGTCTTCCCTGCGGACCGATACAAGCGCCGCGTCAGAAAACCCTTGTGTCACGGTGCAACTTACTACCATCGGCCTGCAGCATACCTCGCAATCTTCGACATATTCCTGTTCGGCAACAGATGTATCGATAAGCAATTCTATCGGTTCGCCGCAGTAGGGGCAGGAAGATTTTTCTAGGCTCTGTGGGATCATCAATCGATTACATCACTTCAGAAACTAGCGTGTCGTGTTCAAAAAAGGCCCGGATGTTGTCAAAAACGAGATTTCCCATCGCACACCGAGTCTCTACTGTAGCGCTGCCAATATGCGGCAGCAAAATTACATTTTCCAATATTTTATAAGCATCTGGAATTTGAGGCTCATTTTTATAAACATCAAGCCCAGCTGCCTGGACAGCGCCAGATCTCAGGGCTTCAATAAGTGCCTCATCGTCAACTGAATTTCCTCGTCCGACATTGATGAAAATACCTGATGGTCCGAGTTTCTTTAGGACGTTTGTATTGATCAGATTATCGGTTTCGGCCCCGCCTGGTAAGACGGACACAAGAATGTCGGAGATCTCGGCTAGGTCTTCCAGACTTTGACAAAACGTATAGGGTACCTGTTTAGGCTGGCGATTGTGGTAAGCAATCTTGACCTTGAAAGGCTCGGCCCGCATAGCGATGGCAGAGCCGATTCTTCCCAGCCCTGCAATGCCGAGGGTTTTGCCCGCCATAGAAGTGCCGAAAGGGAAAGGTCCATCTTTCCATAGATTATCTCTGCTGAAACTGTTGGCTCTGATAAGGTTGCGCATCGTGGCGAGAATGAGCGCCATTGCCAAATCTGCTACCCCGTCGTCGAGCACGCCGGGTGTGTTAGTTACGCGAATTTTCAAGTTGCGGGTCGTTTCAAAATCAATCCCGTCTACCCCGACCCCGAAGGCGGCGATGAGCTTAAGTGACTTTAGCCGGTATATAACCGGATCGCAGTTCCAGGAGGCACTGGCAGCAACTCGGCATTGGCCCTCCAGAGACTTGAGCAGTTGTTCTTGTTCAGGGCGCTCGAGTTTCCAGAGATGATGAGTCTGATAGGCTGAATCTAATCGCTCCAGTGTCTCTGGATGGAATGGGTTAACGATGATTACGTGGTCCTGCGTTGCCATGCGTGGCATTAATCCTGTATTGACTGAGAAATCGCAGAGGCAGTGTAGTACCATCGTTATTTTCACTGCAAGCCAGACCTGACTCCGAGTAACCAGAAACTCGCGGTAAACTTGCTCATGACAAGGCAAAGGAAACGATCAATGTCGCGGCAATCTGACGCATACAGGGCGCTACCTGCTATCGAAAAGCTGCTTAATTGCGAAGAGCTTTCCGGTTTCACGTCAGTCGCAGAGCTTGCAATTGTAAAGCTAGAGGCGCGGAATCAGGTAGAACAGCTGCGCTCTCAAATCGCACTGAATGACCCTGAGACCATCGCCTGGGTGATTGAGTCTAATGTACAAAAGGAGATCTGTCAGCGAATTATCGTCTCTCTTGCGGATCGATCTCCAGGCACATTAAAAGCAGTTTTCAATCTCACGGGCACGGTGATCCACACCAATTTGGGAAGGGCCCGGTTGCCTGTCGAAGCGGTTGCGGCCATGGAAGTCGCTGCCTTGGGTGATGTCAATATTGAATATGACCTGGAGTCTGGCCGCCGAGGTGACCGAGATGCACACCTGGAAAAGTTGCTTGCCGACTTGACCGGAGCTGAGGCAGCGACGGTGGTCAACAATAACGCTGCGGCGGTGATGCTGGTTCTTAATTCTCTTGCGAAAGGTCAGAACGTCGTCATTTCGCGCGGAGAACTGGTTGAAATTGGAGGGGCGTTCCGAATCCCAGATGTCATGGAAAGCGCCAGTTGTTGCTTACGCGAAGTAGGAACAACAAACCGAACACACCTTGCGGACTACGAGAAGGCAATTGATGAAAAGGCCGCAATGATCATGCGAGTGCATGCAAGCAACTATCAGATTCAGGGATTTACCGCAGATGTGGCGGATGCGGCATTGTCGAAACTGGCGGTGGCATCAGGTATTCCCTTTGTCTCTGATCTGGGTAGTGGAACCTTGATCGAGCTCACGCAGTATGGGTTACCCAGAGAGCCTACTGTGGCCGGTGCGCTCGCAGCAGGAGCCGACCTGGTCACCTTCAGTGGTGATAAATTGCTTGGTGGTCCTCAGTCGGGAATTGTTGCCGGCCGCAAGGATCTTATCGAAAAATTAAAGAGTAACCCGCTCAAGAGGGCGCTGCGCATTGATAAGATCACCATGGCGGCACTGGTCGCTGTCCTTGAACTTTACCGGCAGCCAGACCTGCTGAAGAGCCGCTTACCCTTGCTACGCGACCTCACCCGCCCGGCCAATGAGATTGAAACTGTATGCCAACGATTACTGCCACTGCTGTCGGACGGGTTGGCTGGAAGAGCAACGGTCGACGTGGTGCCCTGCAAAAGCCAGATTGGTTCCGGCTCGCTGCCAATGGATCTTCTTGACAGCTTTGCACTTTGCGTTGATCCGATAGCGGAAAGAGGGCAGAGAGATGCTGTTCTGCTGAATCTTGCGCGTCAGTTCAGAATGCTTCCCCGTCCCGTCGTTGGCCGGATAAGCGATGGGAGGTATCTTCTTGACATGCGCTGTTTGCGTGACGAACATGAATTCGTCGACCAGCTTTCAGCGCTGAATGTACACTGATCAGGCCGGTCAAACCGGTCTGAGCTGGCTTTTAATGCCGAAATGGAACAACCCCAAAGACAATACCGACGCGCAGAGCATCAACAACAACAGGGGAAATGCGGTTCCATTATAGATCCAGGCCACCGCCTGGGCAGCAATAGCTGAAAGCGCCATTTGCATGAAGCCGGTCAGGCCTGACGCGCTACCGGCGTATTGAGGGAATTCATTGATTGCCGCTGCCTGAGCGTTGGGGAGGGTAATCCCGTTGCCGAAGACAGCGATGGCGACAGGCACGAAAAGAGCCATAGGGTGGCCGCTCCCCAGCATCTGAAAAGCAAGCGCAGCACTGATGCCGAGTAATGCAATGCTGCCCCCAAGGCTGATCAGCTGATTGATGCTGAATCGCTGGTTCAGCATCCTGGTGGCATAGTTTCCTCCCATAAACCCCAACGGGATCATGATGAAATAGTAGCCATAGTCGGTGGGAGGGCGATTAAATGCACTCACCATTATCTCTGGGGCTGCAGCAATAAAGCTGAAAAAGACGACAGAGACGAAAGCAACACAAAGGGCGTAGCTCCTGAAAGCAACGGACTGCAGCAGCAGTTCGTATGTTGACAGCATCGCAGAGAGCCCTTCAAAAGGAACCGACTCTTTTAAAGTTTCGGGCAGCAGATAAAGCATGACGACAAACAGGACCACGCTGAAGCACGCCACAACCGAGAAGACTGATTGCCAGCCAAATCTTGCCGTCAGCTCTCCTCCTAAGGCGGGTGAGAGCATTGGAATGACGACCATCACCATAACGAGAGTGGCTATGACTCTGGCGGCATCATTCGCTTCATAGACGTCGCGAACCATGGCGCGAGCCAGTACTAGTCCCACGGCGCCACCAAACGCCTGAACAAACCTGCCCAAGATAAGAAATTCGATACTGTCCGCGAACAAACAGGCCAGAGAGCCTGCAAAGGTAATGCACAGGCCGATCAACATCACCGGTTTGCGGCCATACTTATCAGAAAGTGGCCCGTAGTAAAGCGTTCCCAGCGCGATGGCCAGCATGGAGAGACTGAGAGTCAGTTGGGCTATCTCGTTGCTGACGGTAAACGTATCCTGAATAACCGGGAGGGTCGGCAGCAAAATTTGCATGGCGGTAGGTCCTAAAGCGGAGGCCACAGCCAACAGAACAATCAGTTTCTTGGTCAATACAGTAGGGCTGGACAAAGTAATTAGTCGGTTCCGGTTAATTGGGTGATATCTGCACAGGAGAGTCGGTATCCTGGGTCTAAAGCCTAACGCTTGAGGAAAACCTCTCCGCTATTTTGTCTGGTCGAACTTCTTTGCGCGCTCAGTATAACGTTTGAGCCCATCAGTATGGTTCGCTCGGCTTGAGTGAGTTCAATTCCGATACCGAATGTCTGTTTATGGAAGTTCCGGGCAAACTCAGCGGAGAACGATCGAAGAACTTGCTGTGAGTCGACTGATTGACTGGCGCATGAAATCGCCTCACCCAGCCGGGTTCTCAGGCAAATCAGGGGCTCCGGGCTTGAAGAGACGCTGAGTATCAGGCCGGACTGCCCAGCTCTGAAACGTGGTGATTCAGCTACCATTTTTCCGACTGATTCAGCCATCGGCGAATTATCAGATACAATGTCCACGGGTAGGCTGGTTTGAAGCCTCCGCATGACGCTTGGGTCCGTTCGGAGTGCGGCGGCGAAGTAATGGTTTGCTTCTGAAAAATCTCCCATCTGCCAGAGTGATTCCGCCAGGCGCGCCGAAAGGCGCGCCTTGAGAAGCACTTCCTGGTGGGGAAGTCCGGCGAGGGCTGTCGCAGCAGCCGTCGCAGCGGCCTCGAAGTTTTTGTTCAGGTACAAAATTTCGGCTTTATAGCTCTGATAGTAACTGTCATTGAGCAGAAACGCTCCGTTCTCCAACGCTTGATCCAGCACTTCGGTCATAATGCCGGTACCAATTACTGCGACGAGTTCCGGCTCCAGCCACTCCGGAATATGAACGTCCAATGGTGCGTAGGGCCTTACCCTGCTTTGCAATACCTCGAAATCTGCAAACAAAGAGGCGGCGCGACGTTCAGCGCGCCAGGCTCGCAGGCGTAGACCAAGTCTCTTCGCGCTCTGCGCAGCCATTTCTGCCCAACTCAGACCAATACTATTTTCCTTCTCAATTTCAAGCTGGACCCGACTGGCATGCATATTAACGAGAGCGGCATAGGCGTCTTTCTGCGCTTCATCAGCGCTGTATGAGCCGTTCCGGTCGGGTTGATTCATTGCGGTTTGAGACAGCTTGATCGCGTCATCTGCGTAGCCTGCCACCATGAGAAAGTTGGCGCTGACCAGAAAATGCTCAGCTCTGTTCATTACGCTGACGATGGGTTCTTGCTGCTCGCGCCAGATCAACATTCGTTCGAGAGCGCTATGCGCTTCTTCAAAACGGCCCTGATTAAGGGTGAGATATAGGGTGTAGATCCAGGGGTCTGCAACGCTGTCGGGATTGAGATAGCGTGTCGCCCTGCTGAGGTAGTCTTCTGCCTGTTCGATTTCCAGAAGACTGAGAGCGACCTCAGAGGCATTCGTCAGATACACCGTATCGGTATCGCTGGAGGACAGCTCGAGAGGGTTTTCCTCATTAATGGCGCGTTCACAAGCGCTCGGTGAGCTCACGGGGGTCAGACTAGCCAGGTCTGCTGCGCAAATGGTATTCCAGGCTCTGGCGCGTGCTCTGGGGTCTGCTTCGTTCTCAAGCACTTTCCTGGCACTGTTGCGGGCTGCCTCATACTGCTTGAGCTTGATCAGCGGCCAGCCCCTGAAGGATTCGACATCCTGGCCGTAGACAGCCTCCAACTGCTCCAGATACTCAAGCGAGATGACCTGCTCCCCCATCAATTGGTGCACATAGCTTAATTGGGTGAGTGTCAGGTAGTGCCATTGAAGATTACCTGATTCCAGTGATTGGTCGAGTGTTTGATAGGGCATCAGTTGCTCGGCTCGATGCAGATGATATAGCGCCCTCGGCATATTGCCCTCAATGGTTAAGAGCACCTCGGAAAGTGCAAATTGCGCAGCGGGAGAGTCCGGTTCTGCGTGAACCCATTGCTCGCTGAGTTCTCTTGCTTTTACGTTTTCCCGTAGATTGAGTGCATCGCATATTTCCAGTGCCCGAGAATCGCCGACATCGGTAAAGCCAAAGCAGGGGGCTTGCTGCAGCGCTTCGGAAAGTGCTTCAAATTCTGAGTCATCCTGTGCGGAGAGCGACAGAGCGGCGCACCAGAAACACAGCACAAGGCAGGTTTGGAGGGACTTCTTTGTAGGCATCAGAGTAAGGTGCTGCGTGCAAGTTGTTCCATCGGGGCCTGCATACAATCACAGAAGACTTTGCCTTTGTCTGTTACTCCCGGAGCCAGTTCGACTCGGTGCCCTAACACCTTCGGCAGGAGCAATTCAATGTCGTCTGCGCTGACAAAATTTCTGCTTTGCAGAGCAGCAGCAACCTGTAGCGCCGGTAACATGAGCACCAGACTGCGCGTAGAGTTACCTTGCAGAACTCTGTCATCACCTCTCAGATTTCTTGAGATGTCCACCAGGCAAGCCTTGATCGCAGAGTGAATGTGGACCTTATCTTCAATGGCCTGTCGGGCACAAAGCACTTGCTGCCGGGTAACAAATTCGCTGGTCAGTTTCTGATCTCTGCGATCAATATAGGTTTCAAGCACATTCATTTCGGAGTCACGGTCGATGTGCTCCATGGTGAGTTTAAACAGGAAGCGATCAAGTTGTGGTGTTGGCAGCGGATAGGTGCCAACCATATCAAGGGGATTTTGTGTGGCCACGACAAAGAACAACTCATCCAGCTGGTAAGTCGTGTTGTCAACGGTAATCTGCTTTTCACCCATGGCTTCCAACATCGCCGACTGGACTTTTGGCGAAGTCCGGTTTATCTCGTCTGCCAATACGATATGGGCGAAGAGCGGGCCAGGACGAAAGTGAAAAGCATTGGAATTCGAGTCAAAAACGGGCGCACCGGTGACGTCTGAGGGCAGCAGGTCAGGAGTAAATTGTATCCTTCTGAATGCGGCAAAAGCTTGCTCTTCCGCGCGCTCCTCCGATTTGATGGCTTCGCCCAAGGCTTTGGCCAAGGTGGTTTTCCCAGATCCCGGAAAATCTTCCAGCAGAACATGGCCACCGGCAACCAGAGCGATGACCGCCAAATCAATCACATCATCCCTGCCGAGTACCTGCTTTTTGACTGAGCCTGCCAGCGTGTGGAGCACCGAGATAGCCTGCTGTAGATTCTGATCGCCTGCTGGCTGGCTGGCTCTGTCTTCTGCGTGTGAATCAGTCTTAGAGTCTGCAGGCAATTCTTGGGACATAAGTTAATTCCAAAATAGTTGAAGATCGTCAGAGAGGCGGTGCTCAGCGGGTGAAGGCCCAGGAATACGGGTTGATGAAGGCCAGGACCCGCCGCCAGGTAGGCACGTTTTCGCTAACTTCCTGTGCCAGAGCGCGCCGGAATCGGTTCCAGTCAACACTGCTGATCTGCCGAGCTGCGCCCAAAGAGCATGACAGATGGGACGCAGTAGCAGATTGAATTGTAGGGAAGATATTTGCCGCCCGGGCGGCAAAGTGCTCTCGACTTTCGCCATAGCGGCGGGTCATACCGACTGCTGCCAGTTGATCCAATATTGCCCGATAGGCTAGCTGGTCCTGTTGTTCGGCGCTGCAAAACCCTGGCACTAAAGAACGATACGCGCGGACTACGTATCCCAGGCACAGGAGCGCCGCTGCGATAGCAGCGATCGCATTCACGAGCGTCCTGATATCAATCAGCTCTCCTTGTTGAGACTCTATAAACTCTGCGTACGAGATGTCGTCCCTGAGCATGTCTCCCAACAGCTGCTGCAATTCATTCTGTGGGTCGGTCGACATATCGACAAGCGTTTGCTGTGGGGCAGGATCAACAATCACCCAGCCGATATCCTTGAAATAGATTTCTGGCCAGGCATGTCCATGCACAGCCTGGATAAGCAGGGCAGATCCTCCAGCACGATTTGAAGCAGGGACCGAGTATCCAATGCCGACTCTGGCGGGAATCCCAAGACTTCGATACAGGTAAGTCGCTGCGAACGAAAAGTGCATGCAGTAGCCAGTCAGATCACCGAACAGAAATGATGCAGCGGGATCTTTCTCATAGGCGTGATCGTTCTTGAGGCTATAGATGCCATTTTGGTCCAGATAAGCCTTAATTGCCCAGGCTTTGGCAAACGGGTCATTGGCATATTCCGGCTTAAGCTCGGCAACAATTGATTCTGCCAGCTCTTGATAACGTGAATCATCGGGTAACTGCAGATATTCTGACCGAACCGCATCTGACCAGTTTTCACTTCCGGTTTCCCGCCCAAGCAGGAACTCAAAATTGTAAGTTGGTGCCCAAGAAACTGTGTCATAGGTCCTTTTGAAACGTGAAGCATTCGGATTGCTTGTACTGGAGTAAGTCACAGGGCTTTCAAGGCCAAAAGGATTACGATGCGGAATCAACATGCCGACGGTAGTTTTCACTTCCTTGTGATGTTCTTCTACTTCAGACAGTAATGTTGCCGACACCTCGCTATTCGTGAATGTGGAAATCAAGTCCAGATCCATATCATCCCTGGTGCTGTAATCAAGCATGACTCCGTTAAATTGCGAGTAGGCTGATTCTCTGAAGTAATAAGAGCCATTCAGTGGTTCATAATCATCCCGAAAAACAACAACTGCGACCGGAGCTTGCTTATCTTCTGCAGTATTTTCGCCGTCCCTGAAAGGATTTTCGCGCTGCCTGCTGTTGCCTGACAGCTCCTGACCGGTCAGGCCCATATCGTCAGTGACGCCCGGGGTCGGCAGCCCGAACAATTGGACATAGCCAGCCGGAGAAGAGCAAAGCAGGGCGATGACCACGAAATGATAAGGCAGTCTCCTCTGGTCGTTCTCGGCCATCAGCAGAGCCGACATCGCAATCACTGCAAAGCAGCCGATTCCCATGAGAATAGTCGCCGGATCGATGCCCCGTATTAGGGCATAATCGCCGATGAAAAAGGGCCGATGAATCATCCCGTTGCGGTGGGCGGACAGCGTGATGATAAATGCCGCGGCGACAAAAATAATCTCCAGAACACCACCAATCCGGGTCCTGAGAGCTAGGCTACGAAGCAGGATCGACATCATGCAGCTAAACCCGAACCACAGTAGCGCTTCAGCGGTATTAAATGCGCCGATCGGCGTCAGCAGAGAAGACATCAATTCAGACTTTACAATCAGACCCGCCAGCCAATAAGTCAATGCGATAAAACACAGAGCCGTCATCACAACCGACGAGAGCCGAATCTGATCCAGAGGCCTGGCGTTGATCCACCGATCAGTTAACAAACAGGCGATGAGACAGCCGACAACAGCGCTGACAGAGCCACTTCTAATTGTCAGGCTAAGACTAAGCGCCCAGAACGCACTGGCAATGATGACAGCGCGCAGCAGGCCCGGTATGCGCTGAGCTGTATAGCTTGATGCTGAAATATGCATTGACATCAGACCTTGCGAAGAAACCTGTCGAAGCCCAACCCTGTTTTACGATCAATAACCACAGTCGATTCTACTTGCTGACCAATTTCGGTCAATAAATCGAGGAGTTCCGCTCGGTAGCCTGGTTTCTGAGAGGCGGTTTTGGATAAAAATTTCCTGCGTAGCATAAGCGTCTGCCACCACGGAGGCACCTGCCTTTCCTGCAGGCTGTCAGTGGCCAGGATCAGGGAGCACTGCCCGGGATGGGTTGCAAACGTTTTACGGAGATTCTGCAGATTGACATGAGGCGCCGCTGCTGCAAATACAATGCAGTGGGCAGGTTGGTTACTGCCCGCCTGGTCGAGAAAGCGATCCAATCCATAGGCATGAGGCCGCGCCAGCCCTCTCGATCCGGCAATGGCTGACAGTGCTTCGGCATAGTCTGAAATTGGGTTTTCGTAGCCATCTGCACCAAAAGCCCAGTCTTCACCCAAAGCGCCGCTTTGTAGCGCAACTCTTGCAACAGCAGCTGCCGCTTCGTCGTTTTCACTGGTAAGGAGAAAGGCAAGTGTTCTCTTGCTCTGAAAGACGCTGTGCTCGGGCAGTCTTACGTTAAGCTGTCGGCTTCTTGCATAAACCTTCCACATGATGTTCTTTACTGAATCACCCGGCGCATAAGGCCTAATTTCCATCCGGTCACCCTCTGGTCGGCCGCTTGGGTTTGCTATGCCATCTTCTGCGGTTAGAGAGCGCAACAGAGGTAGCTGTTTGATGGCATCTAGTTGCGGCAGAGCCTGACATCGTACTTTTTGGCCTGTTTGCCAGGAAAATTGACACAGTCCCAGGACATCCCGCACCGAGAATTCCCTGATCAACACGTCAGTCAGGCAGCGTTTTTTCGGAAGGACTTCTTCATAAAGCCGCTTGTGCTCTCCTAAGCGGTTACGGGTTTCGATGGCATCAGGAAAGATGATTTTCCAGCTTAGTGCCACCAGAGGGGGAAATGTTGTTGCCGGTATGCTGAAACCGGTTTCATTGGGGTAGCCTACTTCGATCTCCACCTTGTCAGATGCGCCGGGTCTGGCTATTTCCAGGCGGATCCGTCGCTGCATAAACAATCCGAAGCCAATGGTGCAAAACAAACAGCTGATAAGAATGGCGAGGGCTGATATGGTCAGTGCAAAGACCACAAGATCCATCGAGCCGTAACCAAAAGTGCGTAGTGCCCAAGCGGATACCATGAGGGTTAGCAGGCCTTGTGAGGTCAGGGGAAACACGCCTGCGAGGCTACGTAAAGTTCTTTTGGCCGACAGCATCGCGGCAGATGGCGTGCGCTCTGACAAAGCGTAATGATCTCAGGCGTATAACAAAGGTGGAATTTTGGCATGAGCCAGATGGCAGCTCAACAACATTGCTCGGTCATGAGTCTTGCCCATACAGGCAGACTTACCATGCGCCGTCTTCAATTGAATGCTTGAACCGCCAGTTGTGACAACGGCCCAAACGGAGTAGTCAGGGCTCTATTTATTTGCTCGATTGTCTAACAGCTGCTGGACTACCGCCGGATCAGCCAGTGTCGAGGTGTCTCCCAGATTGTCAAGTTCGTTCGCAGCGATCTTTCTAAGGATGCGTCGCATGATCTTTCCGGAGCGGGTCTTCGGGAGTCCCGGCGCGAACTGAATGATTTCTGGTTTGGCGAAAGATCCGATTTCACCGGCGACGAATTGGGTCAACTCCTGACTTAGCGTGCCGCTCGGTTCGGTACCTGTCATGAGTGTGACATAGGCATAGATACCCTGACCCTTAATGTCATGGGGATAGCCGACAACGGCAGCCTCCGCAACAGCATCATGGAGCACCAGCGCACTTTCTATTTCCGCCGTTCCCAGTCGGTGGCCGGATACGTTAATGACATCGTCCACCCGGCCTGTTACCCAATAGTATCCGTCTCCATCTCGTCTGGCGCTGTCTCCCGTCAGATAAAAGCCCGGATAGGCCGAGAAATAGGTATTGATGCAGCGTTCATGGTCGCCAAATACGGAGCGAATCTGGCTCGGCCAGCTTTGCGAAATCACCAGATTGCCCTCAGCCGGGCCATCAAGCTCGTTTCCGTCGGCATCCAGCAGGGCGAGCTTAACCCCAAAAAACGGTTTTGTTGCGGAGCCGGGCTTGAGGTCTGTTACCCCCGGTAAGGGAGTAATCATGATCGCGCCGGTTTCAGTTTGCCACCAGGTGTCTACAATCGGGCAACGCGAGCCCCCAACGACTGAGTAATACCATTCCCAGGCTTCTGGGTTTATTGGCTCTCCAACGGATCCCAGGATGCGCAATGAAGTGCGGGAAGTGCTGCTGACCGGCTGGTTGCCAGCAGCCATTAATGCTCTGATGGCTGTCGGTGCGGTGTAGAAAATATTGACCTGATGCTTGTCCACAACTTGCCAGAACCGTGAATTGTCCGGATAGGTCGGCACTCCTTCAAACATCAGAGTAGTGGCGCCATTTGCCAGCGGTCCGTAAACAATGTAGGAGTGGCCCGTGACCCAGCCGACGTCCGCAGTACACCAGTAAATGTCGTTTTCGTGATAATCGAAAACATACTTATGTGTCATCGCGGCGCCGAGCAGGTAGCCTGCCGTGGTGTGCATCACGCCTTTTGGCTTACCTGTGGATCCTGAAGTGTAGAGAATAAACAGAGGATCTTCAGCATCCATGATTTCTGGTGCGCATTCGGCACTCGCAAGAGAAACGGCTTGCCGGTAATCCACGTCACGACCTTCAGTCCAGGAGATTTCCGCGCCGGTTCGCCTGACCACAAACACCGAGCGGACGTTGAGGCATTCATCCAGGGCGGTATCAACGTTTGCTTTGAGCGGAATAATTCTGCCTCCGCGCATACCTTCATCAGCGGTGATGACAGTCCGGCAATCCGAATCCAGAATACGATCTTTGATAGATTCGGGCGAGAAACCTCCGAATACCACAGAATGGATGGCTCCGATTCTGGCGCAGGCGAGCATCGCATAGGCCGCTTCCGGAATCATGGGCATGTAAATACAAACCCTGTCGCCTTTCCCCACGCCCCGAGCCTTAAGAGCGTTTGACAGGCGGCATACAGCCTCATGCAAATCCCGGTAACTTATTTTGAGATCCTGATCTGGCTCATCGCCTTCCCAGATTATTGCGGTTTGGTCGCCACGCTTTTCCAGGTGTCTGTCAATACAGTTATAGCTGGCATTAAGTTTCGCGCCGCGGAACCAGGTTGCAGTGGCGGTAGTGAAATCGCTGCAGCTGACCTGATCCCAGGTTTCAAACACAGTGAGAAACTCGTTGGCCTGCTCTGCCCAGAAAGTTTCGGCATCATCGATGGATTTCTGATACATCTCATTATACTGAGAGACAGAGAGATGGCTCTGAGACGCGGCGGCTTCTGATACCGGATAGGTTTTTTCTTCTGACATGCTGTTCTCTCGGAAGGTCCGTGTTTAAACCAAGTCGCAACCCACCCGACAAAGACTCGTGCTTACAGAACTCGGGGCACGTGGGCAGGCCCTGCACGACAATCTGACGGTTCTAAGAGCGATTTTTCAGTATGCCCTAAAGGTCGTAGTGCCTCAACAAACAGCCGACCGGTTGATTTGAGTTCTGTGCTCTCCGGATGAACTTGACTAAATCGTCAGGGACACGTTGTCGATAAGGCGGACATCACCTGCGAATACAGCAGCGAGGATCACGAGATCTTTGTCATGCTGACAGGCCATCTCAAGACTCATGGCATGGCAAATGTTGAAATAATCCGTTTTGAGCCCGCAGGCAACGAGGGATTGGCTGGCCTCTCTCTCAAGCCGGCGGAGATCTTGATTGCCTCGCCGGATTAATTCTGCGGTTTGTTGTAACTGTTGATACAGCGCCGGAGCTAACCGGCGCTGCTCTGGTGTAAGTCTGCTATTCCTGGAGCTAAGCGCCAGGCCAGAATCTTCGCGAGCGGTTGGCAGGCCATTGAGTTTAATGGCAAAGTCAAGGTCAGCGATCAACTGTTCGATCACCCGGTATTGTTGATAGTCTTTGAGACCAAAATAGGCCTGGTCAGGCGAAATCAGATTAAATAACTTCGTTACTGCGGTTGCGACACCCTCGAAATGCCCCGGCCTTGTTTTGCCGCAGTGGTTCCGTGTGAGACCTGAGACCGCGATGTGAGTTTTCATCGAGGCCGCGGTGCCATACATCTCCGCGTTATCGGGCACGAACAGCAAATCACAGCCTGCTTCGGCCAGCAAACCCGTGTCAGACTCCAGACTTCGGGGATAGTTGTTAAGATCTTCGTTTTCTTCGAACTGAAGCGGATTGACGAAAATGCTTGCTACGGTGTAGTGACAGTCAGCCGCCGCAGCCCTGATAAGCTGCAGGTGACCGTCGTGAAGATTGCCCATGGTAGGGGCTAACCCAATTGTGTGGCCGGCAAGTCGTGCCTCATGCAGCGCCTGACGTAAATCCGATTTTGTCTTGACGGTTAACATAGTGTGTGGCGCAGGATTAATCGAAACAATGTTCTGCGGCCGGAAAGGCCTTTTCCTTTACCGCACTGACATAGCTCTCTATAGCGCCGGGTATTCCATTGATATTGCCCGCGAGAAAATTCTTCACGAATCTTGGTGTGATGGGAGAGACGCCGAGTACGTCATGAAGCACCATGATCTGCGCTGTGGTATCTGGACCTGCTCCGATTCCGATCACCGGAATCTCCAGAGAGTCAGTGATGGTCTTTGCCAGCGCTCGGGGGACGCACTCCAGCAACAGAATATTGGCACCTGATTCCTGCAGTAATAAAGCCTCTTCGAGGATGACCTGGGCCTGTTCCGTATCTCTGCCCTGAACATGAAAACCGCCGATCCGATTGACAGACTGGGGGGTCAGCCCCATGTGTGCGCAAACGGGAATGCCGCGTTCGGCCAGAAGCCTTGTCGTATTCGCAATCCAGGCGCCTCCCTCAAGCTTCACAATCTGGGCGCCGGCCCTCATCAGAGACGCCGCATTTTCAAGAGTCTGACTCTCGGAGGAATAACTCATAAAGGGTAGATCAGCCATGATTAGCGCGCCTTTATTGCCTCGTTTCACGCATGCCACGTGATACACAATATCTGCCATGGTGACTGGTAAAGTGCTGTCGTGGCCCTGGAGTACCATCCCCAGCGAATCGCCAACGAGCAGAACCTCAACGCCCGCGCTACTGGCAATATCGGCAAAGCAGGCATCGTATGCCGTCAGGCACGCGAATTTTTGGCCGGCTTCTTTGATTTTTTGCAGCGTTGTCAAGGTGACATGCTTGTTTTGAGTTTGCGTACTCATAGGATCCTAAAGCCCTTGAAAGTGAAGCGAGATGCAATAAGTGGGAAGGGTGGCGGTCTACGGTGGCGGGTCCCAGCAATCCGTGCAGCAAACTTTTCTACAACAAAGTCGGTTTCGGATTGAAATAGTGTGTGCCGTTTGGCAAAGACAAAATGTATGTTACCAGTTGCTCGTAGTCTTCGTCATTACTGACGAGGTCAATCTCTGCGCTATTAACTATCAGCAATTTGGAATCCGAATAGTAGTGAAAAAACTCTGTGTAGGCCCGGTTCAACTGGTTCAGATACTCGGACTCTATCATCTGCTCTGAGGGGATCCCCCGTTTCTGAATTCTCCGCAGCAGGACTTCTGTCGGTGCCTGAAGATAGATCACGAGATCTGGTTTGGGTGCGTCAATGACAAGATGTTGATAAACCTTGTGGTATAAGTCGTATTCGTCTTTTTCCAGATTCAATTCTGCAAATAACCTGTCCTTGTCAATAAGGAAGTCTGAGACACGGACAGGTTCAAATAAATCACTTTGTCGCGATTCTGCGATTTGTTGAGCTCGCTGGAACAGGAAAAACAACTGCGTGGCCAAGGCATGCTGTCTTGGATCCTGATAGAAGCGATCGAGAAACGGATTTTCTTCAGCATTTTCGAGCAGAAGTTCATAGTTGAAGGTTTCAGCCAGGCGCTTGGTTAAACTGGTCTTGCCAACACCGATGGGCCCTTCGACTGCGATGAATCGGGGTGTCTGTTTCAGGTCTTGCAGCCCGCTGCTCATGGATTGCTTCCTGCGGGGCGTCGCTTGCGTCGGCGCCTTCTTCTGGTTTTAGGTAAGCCTTCAATCAATTCTTGCTTTTGTATGTCATCTCCGAATTGGTAAACCGTCCACCACTCTCCACTCTCTCCGAGTGCTTCCCCCGCTGCTTCGCGAAGCAGCAGAAAGTCATAGGCTGCTCGAAAACGAGGATGATTGAGTGTAGCCTCAATTGTTTGCCGGGTTCGCGTTGTAAGTCTGCCTTGCAATTCCCAGATTTCCCGACAGGCATAGCTGATCCGCTTGGGTATCGAGGTGAATTGATTTTGTTCGGCGAGGATCTGGCTGGCTAGTCGCAGGAACTGGGGACTGGAGTCGAGCGATCCGCAGTCGGCCTGCCGCATGCTCAAACGCAGGGGCGGCCATAGAAGCGCCGCAAAGAGGAAATAGGGTGTCACTGACTTCGCCAGCGCAATTCTTGCATCGGTGTTGCTGAAAGCCAATTCGAGCAATCTTGCATCCTCGGGCTGGCAGTGTTTAAGCGCTCCGAAAGTTGGCGCGAGCAGTGCGTGTTTCAGGCCGCTACGGCGCAACAATTGATATGCGCTTTGACTGTAGCCGGTGGAAAATAGCTTTATCAACTCATCGAACAGACGTGCAGGGGAGATCCCGCCCAGCAGCTCAGAGAGCGATTCGACAGGAGCTGCGGTTTCATCGGAGATTTCAAAACCCAGCTTTGCCGAAAATCTGAGGGCTCTGAGCATTCGGACCGGGTCTTCCCGGTATCGCTCCTGAGGATCTCCGATCATTCTGATCTGATGTTTCTTTAAGTCAGAGAGGGCGTTGCAGAAATCGAGCAGCTTGAAACCGTCAGTCGTGTAATACAGTGCGTTGATGGTAAAGTCTCGGCGTCTGGCATCTTCGTCGATTTGACCATAGACGTTGTCCCTGACCATTAAACCGTCTTCATTCTGAGCGGCATCCACATGCTTCAGACTTCGTCGTGCCGATTTCTCATCTACAGTGAGTTGCTTCTCTGGCGCTCCTCTGAAAGTCGTGACTTCGATGATTTCCCGGCCAAATCGTACATGCACAATTCGGAAGCGACGGCCGATAATTCGTGAATTACGAAATAATTGACGGACTTCTTCGGGGGTTGCGTTGGTGGCTACATCAAAATCCTTCGGCCTTTCGCCAAGGAGCAAATCGCGGACGCCTCCTCCGACAAGAAATCCATAGAAGCCCGAGGCGGCAAGACGGGATAACACTTTCAGAGCATGCGGCGAAATATCCTTGCGAGATATGCAGTGCTCCTCGCGGGGAATAATCCGTGCGCTTTCGATGCCCGGCAGTTCTGCTAATTCAGGCATGGGGATTCGCTGGCACGAATGTGCTGGGTGGGGGTTGATAAAACTGCAATGCTCGAGCCTGTCTGGCATCAGAAACCGAAAATGTCAGTCATGATACCGCGGTTTCACTGTGGATGCTCGGTGTAGTGGTGCAAGGGGTGAGTGGCAGAGCAAAGCTGGAACGTTCGGGGGAGGCGACTCGCGCCTCCCCGTTGGAAGGAATCTGTTATTGTTATTATTGCTGTTAGCAATCTGATTGTTATTGTTATTCCACAGCTGAGCAAGGTGCTCTGCCAATTTTCTTCAGGCGGTTATGATGCAGCCTGACGACAATCCGCCGCGTGTAGACCTGCAAACCCTACCTTATTCTTATTTAAGCACTAACCTTAGTTCGAAACTTAGTAATGCGATTTTTGTTATTTTTTGGGCTTATTGTTGTTATTTATTGTTATTGTCAGCTAGCAAGTTGCACGTTACATGCCAAAAAGTAAATAGTAAATAAAATCAGCAAGCTGACTCTGTTATGACCTAACCCAAGCTTGGTTATGGTGGAATTTGTTACGAAATTACCCGAAATTGGTGGGTAAATGGGTATCGGTAACATTATACACTCGGGTAATGTCTTCAAGCCCCAACGAGAGCGACAGCTTTACCCCGCCGTCTTCTTCTTTTTGGGAATGCCGAAGCGCTGGCGACGTTCCCACAGACATTTTCTGCTAATTCCTAATTTTCCGGCAAGTTGTGTTTCATTCATCGTGTCTTGATGTTCCAGCACGAATCGCTGGAAGTAATCTTCGAGTGACAATTCTTCGATCGGTTCTACGGACTGGGATTGAGCTGGTGCTAAGTGGTCCGTCCGTTGGGGCTCTGGCTGGGAATCCATGTCGATTGCCAGCAATTCCTCGCCGATCTCAGCGCTCTCAGCGAGAACCACTGCTCGCTCGATCGCATTCTCCAGTTCCCGCACATTGCCTGGCCAGGTGTAGGTCGCGATGGACTGACTTGCGCCTTCACTGAACACCATAGTCGGCGCCTTCAGCCGGCGGCAGGTTCGTTGAAGGATCGCATCGGCTAGTTGTAGAACATCACTTCCGCGTTCTCTCAGAGGAGGAATCAGTAAGGTCATGACGTTGATTCTGTAGAAGAGATCTTCTCTGAACAGCCCGTCTTCTACCAGCTGTTTCAGATCTCTGTGGGTTGCTGCGACGAGACGCACATCAACCTTTCTTGACTGTACCGAACCGACCTTGCGAATTTCGTTTTCCTGTAAAACTCGAAGCAGTCGAGCCTGAGCTTCAAGAGGCAGTTCGCCGATTTCATCGAGGAATAGGGTGCCTCCGTTCGCGGCTTCTACCAGCCCTGTTCTCGTCGCTGTGGCGCCGGTGAATGCGCCTTTCTCGTGACCGAAAAGCTCCGATTCAATCAGGTTCTCAGGGATGGCAGCACAGTTTACCGAGATCATTTCCTGGCCCTCCCGATTACTCAAATCATGAATTCCCCGAGCGACCAGTTCTTTGCCAGTGCCTGATTCGCCATTGATAAGCACCGTTGAGTTCGTTTGAGCGACTTTCCGGATGCGCCGAAACAGCTCTTGCATCTGCGAACAGCTTCCGATCATGCCGGTTATGGGCGCGCACTCATCTTCGCTGTCTGCGGCGTTTACTTGTCGCTGGCTCGGATTTTCGCGAATTATTTTGGCGACAGCTTCAATAATCTCATTATGCTCGAACGGCTTGGCAATGTAATCGACCGCACCCATCTTCATAGAGTCGATGGCTGATTTGATGCTCGAGTAACTGGTCATAATCAAAACCGGCGTTGAGGTCGCTTTGATCAGATCGGTGCCGGGGGCGCCTGGAAGTCGTAAATCGCTGATGATGACGTCGAACGCGTCCATGTCGTATTTTTCCAGCGACTCTTTAACCGATCCGGCTTCGCTTACCCTGTATTCATGCCTCTCCAGCAGACGTCTCAAGGCAGCCCGAATGACCGCTTCATCCTCTACGACAAGAATTTGATTCATCGACATCATCTTTATCAGTATTCAACTAAGCAAAATTTATCAGTGTTCAACTAACCAAAAACCTGAGCGCGGCGCCTTTTTCATACTATTGAGGCTTCATGCTTCAGAGGTGTCAAAATATCCGGAAAAGGTCAGTATGACCTGAGTACCGGTGCCATGATTCTTATTACACGGGCTCAGTATATCAATATCTCCTCCCAAATCCCCAACTATGCTGAATACCATAGAAAGTCCGAGTCCGGTGCCTTCGCCAGCTTCTTTGGTCGTGAAGAATGGATCGAAAACCCGGTCCCTGATTGCTTCGGGGATACCGATACCATTGTCGGTAACGGTGATCTTAATCTGATCGTCAGCTTTATGGGCTGCCATCAGCACTTCGCTGCCTGCCGCGCTGGCATCGCGTGCGTTGTTCACAAGGTTCACCATGACTTGCAGCAGTTTTTGCGCGTCACCGAGAATATTCAGGCTTTCATCGCATTGCGTGCTGATCCGGATTTCCTTGCTCTTTTTGTCAAGAGAGATCAAGGTCAAGGTTTCCTTCATGCACTGGCGAACATTGACGACTTGCTTCTCATAGCTTCCCAAACTCGCGCCCGCATGCGCAAAATTTACCAGTGACTGAAGAATCTTAGACGTCCGGTCGGTTTGTTCAATGATCTGGGTTGCAAGCTGTCCCAGTTCCTTGCCCTGATATTCATCCCGAATGGTTTGAGCGAGGCAAGCAATGCCAGTGATCGGGTTTCCTATTTCATGGGCTACCCCAGCAGCAAGCCTGCCAATTGAAGCCAGACGCTCGCTATGGGTCAGGCCCGCCTCGAGTATCTCAGTTTCGGAAATGTCTTCGATGAGCAGGATAACCCCTTCATGATTCAGCTCTCTGGGATCTGATTGATCGATGTAAGCTTTATGCAGATTGACAGATTTTTTCTGGCCGTTGAGCTGAAAATTATTCTTATAGGTATGGTGCTCATCCTGTCTGAGGAACTGATGGAGAAGCTCGTACCAGGGATTTGGCAGATCCTGTAGCTGCGATCCGACGGCTTCACCGGCATCAATTCTGGTGATCTCCGTCAACGCCTGATTCCACATTACAATCTCGTCCTCGGTGCTCAGTGAGCAAACTCCGAGGGGAAGTTCCAGTAAGACCTGTCTGTGATATCGCCGAAGATTGTCAAGATCAGCGGCCATGCCCGATAAATTACTGCGGTAAGACTCGATTCTGCTCTCAATGACATTAAGGTCTGTGCTGCCGTGTCTGGCGACGATGCTAAAGGGCAGGTAGCTGTCGATGATGTCCCCTGCTATGGATGGGCCTAGCAGCCCGGAAAGATTTGCTTCGAGGCGCCCACGCAGCAAGCGAAGCGACGAGGGACGATTGTCGTCATAACGAATTTTGAGATCTTTCAGTGCTTGATTGACCTCCCGGTTAGCGGCTTCCTGACCAAGCGGTTTGCTCAGGGATCGCACGAACTCCTCGGGAGATTTTGCGACCAGTCCGCTGCGGATACGGCGACGGATGGTGTCGAGGGCACAGATGTCAGCAGAATTCCTTTCTTTATCTGTTGTGTTAGTGGTCAGGGAAACTCCTATGAAGAGTGCTGCGTTGACCATCAGGGACAGTGCAGCGATGCTGCTCCAGTTAATGGACGTCAGAGTAATCGTCGGATCATCGCCGAAAAGGGGAATCAGCAGAAATCCAAGCCAGATGGCAACGCCGCTCAGCAGGCCAGCCAGGAACCCCTTTTTGTTGCCCTGAGGCCAATACAAAATGGCGACTATTCCGGGCAGGAATTGCAGGCCGGCAGAGAAGGCTACGGTACCTATCGCCTGGACACTGGTGGTGTTTTCAGACAGGTAGTGCACCAGGAAGCCAGCCCATATGAGTGCTGTCGTGAGGATCCGCCGGTGCCAAGCCAGCCATCTATAGATATCCTGTTTCGCCGATGGTTGGGTAACCGGCAGAATCAGGTGGTTCAGGCACATATTCGACAATGCCAAAGTGATGACGATAATCAGGCCGCTGGCGGCAGAGAGCCCGCCCAGATAGCCAACGAGCGTCAGCATCGGATAGTCATAGGCAGCGCCGATGATCACCGGGAAATATTCTACCTGCACGTCGCTTCCGGACTGAATGCCGGCCCACAGAATTGGCAGAACGGGGAGGCTGATTAAAAGAAAGTAGAGAGGTAATGCCCAGCTGGCAAAGGTCAGAGAGGCCTGTCCGTTACTTTCGTTGAAAGTCACGTAGAACATGTGGGGCATGGCAACGGCGGCAGTAAAAAACAACAGCGCTGAAACATGGAATGAGCTGAAATAATCTGTTTCCTTCAGTCCCGAAACCAGATCCGGTCGGGACTGAAGCCACAGGTCGATTCCGTCGAGTCCCCCAAAAGCTCCGTAGACTGCGAACACCCCCACCGCGAGGTAGGCCGCAAGTTTGGCCAAAGATTCGAAGGCGATAGCCATGACCAGACCATCGTGGCGGGTGCGACCGGCGCGGCGGGACGTGCCGAACAGAATCGCGAATAAGGTGATCAGGACGCAGAAGCCTGCGGCCACGAGGACTTCGCTGGATTCTTCCGTCAGAAGATTTGCCGTATCGGCCACAGCACGGATCTGTAAGGCAAGCAGGGGCGTGACCCCGACCAAAATCACGATGGTGGCCACGGTTCCTGCCCAAGGTGACTGGTACCTGAAAGCCACGAGATCGGCAAGGGAGCTCAATTGGTAGGTTCGCGACAGCTCCAGGAGAGGTTTTAAGAGCAGGGGCGAAAACAAAAAAGCAAGGGAAATGCCGATGGAGTTGGCCAGGTATCCATAACCGCTTTCAAGTGCATTACCAATTGACGTGTAATACGCCCAGATGCTTGCGAACACACCCAGAGCCAGCACATACACAACCGGCGACTTTACGATAGAAGTGGGAATCCAGCCACGATCTGTGATGTAGGCAACACCAAAAAGCAGCAGCAGGTAGCTGCTTCCCAGAATGAACAGTGTGCTCAGATCAAGGCTCATCGCTGTCCCTGCCCCTGTGAGCCCAGCTTGCTACTAGAATAATGAGCAGGCCCAGGAAAAACGGCCGGTACCAGGCCCCGGTGGGCTGGTTGATCCAGTCAACGCTAACGAGAAATAACAGGTAAATGACTACGATAAGAATCAGTATAGTGCGTGGTATGTACACGGGTTCTTCTCGGCGACCGGACTATCTGGTCATCTTAGCCAACTTGGGCACGCGCTGTATATCCCAGTGCTCGGCGCCCCATGTCACCAAGGAGACGGGAGCTGCTCCAATCAGGGAGGGCGGAGGTGTCATGCCAAGAAACTGTAACGCAGAGATCAGTAATGAAGAGGCGTTTTTGAGGTCGATCGGCTCGGCAAAATGCTGCTTGCTGAGTTTTTGTCCGAGTGCATTAACAATGATTGGGATGTGCGCGTAGCTGGGTGTTGGCAAGCCGAGTAGTTGCTGCAAATAAATCTGTCTCGGGGTTGAGCTCAGTAAGTCGTAACCTCTCACGATGTGGGTGATTTCCTGCTCGGCGTCATCAGCAACCACCGCCAGCTGATAGGCGAATAAACCGTCTTTTCTCCGAAGAATGAAATCGCCAACTTCGTGCTCCAGATTCTGGGCGTAGTCACCCTGAATTCCGTCGGTGAACCGGATAGTTTCCGGTCTGATTTTTAGCCTGCTGGCTAGCCCCGGGGCGGAGTTGAGTCCCCTGTTGCGACAGCGGCCGTCGTAGATGCCTTGCAAGCCGCTGACACGCTGCCGGCTGCAATCGCAGTGAAAGCAAATTTTCCGGTGTTCAAGCTGTTCTAGAGTGCTTTCATAGGCGCCCAAGCGTGTGCTCTGATACAGGACGTCCCCGTCCCAGTCCATTCCAAGGGCTCGCAATTGCTCTAGAATAAGCGCCGATGATCCGGTGACTTCCCTTGGCGGGTCAAGATCTTCAACGCGAACCAGCCACTTACCACCATTCGCCCTGGCATCGAGATAACTGGCCAGCGCGGTTACCAGAGAGCCAAAGTGCAGTGGGCCTGTCGGTGAGGGGGCGAAACGCCCGACGTATCGGTGATTGATCACTGATCTCTGATCCATCGAGGCGCCGCGGCCCGCCTGGAGCAAGAAGCCGCGTCGGTGCGCGAGGAGAGCATCGAATTGGGGAGGTTATGTCTAGATGGTCGACGCTCCGGTCTTTAACTACCCAACTGTTTCTCTTTGATTTCGTCCAGTGTTTTACAGTCAATGCATTTATCGGCTGTAGGGCGGGCCTCAAGCCGACGAATGCCAATTTCGATGCCGCAAGATTCGCAGAATCCATAGTCGTCCTGAACGATGGATTCTATGGTGTTGTCGATTTTCTTGATCAGCTTTCTCTCCCGATCCCGGGTTCGCAACTCAAGGCTAAATTCTTCTTCCTGGGTCGCGCGGTCTGCCGGATCAGGGTAATTTGCGGCATCATCCTGCATGTGGTGCACGGTTCTGTCGACTTCTTGCATGAGCTGCTCGCGCCAATCAAGTAAGATCTGCTTGAAATGCTCGCGCTGCTTCTCGTTCATGTACTCTTCGCCTTTTTTTGGCTTATACGGAACGAAATTTTTCAACACGGGTTGTGAGTTGGAGCTTCGAGTACCGGTCATAATCTCCGTCGCTTCGCGGATTCTTCCGCTAGAGGTAACTGATTGGAAGTCTTGTAAAACGAGGCCTGGTTGCCCATGTCTGATCTGTATCAGATCGAGCCGGAAGGGGAAGACTTATAGCGTTTTTCCGTCTCAGCCGGCTCGAGTTACACCCTCAAGTCACCAGTGTCCTATGCAGGAAGGTGAGCCGCAGGGATGCCCCTAATTTCAGAAAGCTGCGTAAGCTACCAGATTATTCAGGGTGATGCTATAAAAATCTCCGCCTTCAACTGGTCGCAGAAACCTGCAAGGACCAAACGGGATAAGTCGCCAATCTGCGGGCTTTTTCAGCGTGCCACCTACTCGATATGAATGCTTTACCCTATAATCCGTACTATACCGATTTCATTCATGCCGCGTCGCAGTGACAACGCAGTTTAAGTGGTTATTTCTGCAAAGTAACATTGTGAACCTTACACCGGATATGCATCAGCCCGCCAAGCTCAAAGAACTGGAGAAAATCAATCCATTTCGGGTCATGACTGTCATGCATCGCGCGGCAGCGCTGGAGGTCAAGGGCAGGAAAATAGTTCACATGGAGGTTGGGGAGCCAGATTTTAATACGGCAACTCCGATAATTGAGGCGGCGAAAAACGCACTCGACGCCGGCTTTACGCACTACACGGCAGCGGCGGGTATCGATGAGCTCAGGAACGCTCTGGCGGGCCACTATTTGGAGCGTTACGGCGTCACGGTGGACAAAGAAAGAATCCTCGTTACGCCCGGTGCCAGTGGCGGCCTGAGCCTCTTGGCCAATCTTCTTGTCGGGGAGGGTGACGGGGTGCTGATTACTGACCCTGCTTATCCCTGTGTGCGAAATTTTATCCAGTTGATGAATGCCAGTCCTCAGTTGGTTCCTGTTGATAGGTCGCAAAATTTTCAGCCAACGGTGCAGCAGCTAGAAGGCGCTGCGGATTCGAGCACCTGTGGAGTCTGGTTGGCATCTCCGAGCAATCCCACAGGATCGGTCCTCGATCGCGAGGCTCTGGCCGATATCAGCAGCTGGTGCACGGATAAATCGCTTCACCTTCTGGTTGATGAGATCTATCACGGCCTTCACTACGTTGACGACCTCCCCAGCGTGTTGGAGATCGACGACTCGGCTTTTGTAGTAAACAGCTTTTCCAAATATTTTGGCATGACCGGCTGGCGGCTGGGTTGGATTGTTGTACCAGACTATGCCGTCGACACGGCCAGCATACTTGCTCAGAATTTTTATATTTCTCCTTCCTCCATCGCACAGCACGCAGCACTTGCCGGATTTATGGAGGCAACTCGCCTGATCCTGGAGCAAAGACGACAGAACTTTCGCGAGCGCCGCGATTTTCTCTGCGCCTCGCTTCGGGAGATCGGATTCGTCCTCGCGGAAGAAGTGCAGGGCGCGTTTTACGTTTATGCTGACATTTCCGCTTTTTCCGAGAATTCAGAGCAGTTTTGCCATGACATGCTGGAAAACCATGGCGTTGCAATAACGCCGGGTACTGATTTCGGCGACTTCAAGGCGCGGCAATTCGTTCGATTTGCCTATACGACTAGCATGGATGATCTTGCGCTGGGCGTTGAGCGTCTGCGTCGGGCCTTGCACGCGTGATTATCGAGCCGCCTCTACAGCCTGCCCGGCTGATTAAGCGCTACAAAAGGTTTCTCGCTGACGTTGAATTGCCTGATACATCTTCGATCACTCTGCATTGCCCGAACACGGGGTCAATGAAAAACTGCCTGTATCCGGGTAATCGGGTCTGGTACTCGGACTCCGGGAATCCAAAAAGGAAATACCCGTGTACCTGGTATTTCACCGAGGATCCTCAACAAAATATCATTGGCATCCACACGGGGCTATCTAACCAGTTGGCCCGCGAAGCGATTCTGTCTGGCCGGATTGAAGAATTGTCTGGTTACGGAAAACTAATAAGCGAGATGCGCTACGGTGATCAGAACAGTCGAATCGATTTGTACCTTTCTGAGCATGAAAACGAGTTACCGGATTGTTATGCCGAGGTGAAGAACGTCAGCCTGCTGTCACAGGATGGGGTAGGCCTGTTTCCGGATGCGGTGACGGTCCGCGGTCAGAAACACCTTGAAGAGCTCATGCTGGTGCGTCAACTCGGATATCGCGCCGTGTTGTTATTCTGTGTCCAGCATTCAGGCATCGAGAAACTCATGCCGGCAGATCAGATAGATCAGGTCTATGGCGCGCTACTCCGTAAGGCGGCGGCAGAGGGTGTCGAGATCCTGGCTTATGCGGCCCGCTTTGAACTGGAGTTATCGCAGGTCGAGCTTGATAGGGCACTGCCGGTAATTTTAGAGAGTTGAGCTTGCCGGGCTAGAAAGCCATTGGCTGCTTCAGGCTCGATTCTTCAATCATTAAAGCGCCTTCCCGGATTTCAAATTCAATGGCATGCAGGGCCTTGCCCTTGCAGGGGCCGACCAGACATTGCCCATTGCCGATCTCAAACAGTGCGCCGTGGGTAGCACAGCGGATGAGGGCGCCATCGTCATCCAGAAATCGATCCTCTTCCCACTCCAGCGGGGTCCCAAGGTGTGGGCAGCGGTTGTAGTAGAGATGCAGCTGTTCGTCCTTTTTTACAGCAAACAGAAACGTGCCATTGACCGCGAACCCTTTCGAGGTGCTTTCCCCGATCTCCTCTGTTCTGCACAAGGTAATCACTGGGCGAGGGCCTCTTCAAAATCGTGCATCAAGTCTTCAAGCTCTTCGAGACCTACTGAAAACCTGACCATCGAATCAGGAATATCCATCGTCGCCCTGCGTTCAGCACCCATTTCGTGAAATATGGTGTGGGCAACGGGAATGGCCAGGCTGCGGTTGTCTCCCAAATTGCTGGAAGATACAACGGTCTTCATGCGGTTGAGAAATTCGAAACAATCCAGTTCGTCGGCCAGTTCTACTGAGAACATTGCCCCGTATTTACTGAAAAGATTCCCCGCTCTCTGGTGTTGAGGGTGGGAATTGAGTCCGGGGTAGAAGGTTTTTTTAATTCCCGGGTGCGATTCGCAAAATTCTGCAAGCGCCAGTGCATTGTCGCACGCCCGATCCAGTCGTAGCGGGAGCGTTTCAGATCCCACGGCCAGGTGATGAGCTGCTTCTGGACCGAGCGTGCCGCCCATATCTCGCAGCCCTTTTTTCTTGATCTGCGTGATACCCCACATCGAGTAGTCGTCGGATTTGTAGGTGTCGAGGATGTTGGGGTAGCTTTCCCAGTTGAAGCAGCCCGTGTCCGTAACGGTGCCCCCAAGCGCATTGCCATGCCCCCCAATGTATTTGGTCAGCGCATTAATGGATAAACTCGCGTTCACCGAGCGCGGGAGAAAGAGATGCGGCGAGGTCAATGTGTTATCCACCACATACAGGATGGAGTGACCGCTGCAGAGCTTTCCGATGGCTTCAAGATCTGCAACCTGAGTTGCCGGGTTCGCGATGGTTTCGACAAATACGATTCGGGTGTTGTCCTTTACAGCGGCGGCCACATTAGACACATCAGTGGCATCGACAAAACTGACCTCAATGCCGAATCGTTCCAGGGTGGTGAAGAAGCTGTTCGTGTTGCCGAACAAAAAGGCGCTTGCGATAAGGTGGTCACCCGATTTCAGAAGGGTAAGCATCGTCGAGGTAATTGCTGCCATTCCGGTAGCGAACGCAACGCTGGCTCTGCCGTGCTCCATTTTTGTGATGCGCTTTTGAAGGGCCGTCACAGTGGGATTTAACTGCCGACCGTAGTTGTATCCATCACGTTTTCCCTGAAACACCTCGGCCAGATGGCGCGCATCGTCATAACCGTAGGCAACCGATGGATGAATGGCTTTATGAAGGACACCATGCTCCGGAGTGTCTTCGCGATCAGAATGTAGGTTTGTGGTGAAAAAGCCTTTTTTTGGCATAACGGCTTTGGCTCTGATGGAAAAAGTACAATGTGGTTAAATTGCCCGCGGTTTATACAACAGCATTGCCGGTATTGGAAGTTCCCTTTTCACTGTTTGTCCAGCGAAGATTGGCAGCTCAGGCAAAGAGCCGATCGAAGTTGCGCCTTTAGTCTTCCGTATCCGAAAAGTTCCTCGCACATGCGGCAGTTGCCGAACTCTTGCGTCTCAAAGCGTTTGAGCGCACTCGCCACTTTTTGCAGAGTGGTCGATGTGTGTTTGCGGGCTGAAGCGGCGACTCCTTGTCGCTGTATTGCATCCATTCTTGAGACTCTGCCCTGCCGGGTTTGATCGAGTGCGACGGGTTTCAGGGCGTCGCGAGATTCACTGAGCTGTGATTCAAGCGTTTCCCGTTTGCTCAACAACAAGTCAAACAGTTCTTTGATTTCTGCTGATGTGAGTTCTGCTTCGGCCGGCATTAAATTGTCAACTTACTACTGATTGGCAAAAAACGGACGCTCGGCAATCATCGTCTGAATTTCACGCAAGCGCTGTGCAAATTCAGTGCTGCTGCGATCTCGGTACTGAACTGAGAAAGCGGCCTCGGTTATGCCATCCCGGTTACTTCCCACGACAGGCATGTATTCGGCGTCGTCTGAAAGGGCAATAACTCTGCGCTGGAATTCCAATGCGGATGCGTCACTCTTCGTCGCGAATTCTGCCAGAGCGACCCCGACAGAATTCGCGGTCAAATCTGAAAAACTGAAGCCCGTCCGGTACCGGGCATCGTAGGCTTCCTTGGTGGTTGAGAGCAGTTGTGCCAATTCCGCGCCGGCCGAAGAAGAAATGGCGGCGATGCTTGCAACGTGTTGGGCCAGATCTTCACGTTGCTGCAGGCGCACCTCTACCGGTCTTGGGTTTGCCAGCTCCTCGGCGTTTTTTATGCCCGTTGTGGAAGCGATGTCCTCTCCGTTCAAGTAAATGGAGAGCGCCTGAAAAGCGGCTCGATTTTCTGCGACAGGGTTTCTGGACACGGCGCTTTCTTCTCTGACCGCTGAGAACAGTGGAATCAGCAGGGTGTGCAGCGGCACTGCGCGTATGTCATTCGGAACGGCTGCGACGATGTTGCTTATCTGGGTATGGTAGTAAGCAATGCGCCTGCGGTCGTCGTCAGAGGCGAACAGTTGCCAAATCTGGTTGCTTAGCCCGGCAATCAGCTCCGGCTGCCACTGAATGTCAAAGCTCACCGCCGCGGGTGAAAGTTGCAAGTTACTGACCTGATCGGTGAGTTCTGCCAGTACTGTTCTAGCTGGATTGGCAACCACAAGATTCGTAACGACGAGATCCAGGAACGGATCGAGCAGGCCTGCTGGCACCGACAGTTTGCCCAGCGTAAGTTGCTGGAGCCTCAAGCGCCCTTGGTCGAGTCCCAGAGTGCTCTCGATATTGAGGAAAAAACGGGATGGGAAGTCAATCAGACCAATGTTCGCATTTACGTGGAGTTGTTCATTGGACAATTCCATCCGGGCAGCCCATGGATGCGAAGCTGTCAGCAACTGTGCGCTGTAGCGCAGCAGTAGGTTTAGTTCTTCGGTATCCAGCGTGATTGATCTTTGGCTGGCGCGGGAGGTCGACGCAGGTGCGTTCTCCAGCAAAATTTCCTCGAGCTGACTGAATTCAGAGGGAGTTATCGCTGGCATGGGCGCCAAGGAGGGCTCAGAGTCAAGCGAAAGGAGTAGCAGCACGACCGGCAGACTAGACAACAAGACCAAGGGGGGCATCAGAGCCATGCGAAGGACGGTGAAATTTGCCATTTTTGACTATATCCCGGAATACACTGTGGGATTAATCCTGAGAACCTCGGGATAGCTGGGTTTCTGCCGATATCGGGGTGTGACGTTCAGAGCGGTCAGTTTACTGTCTCTGGGGGCATTTTTCGAAAAAAACTGGCAAAAATCTCTGGAATCTAAAAATTTTATTCAGTAAAAAATTCATAAATCCGCAGCATGGCGTTAGTATCAGGACCCATACACCAAACGGTTTCCTCGAATAACTCAGATCTGCAAAGATTCAGAGCAAGGAGTGGTGAATGGGCAGAAGTCAAAAGGGCGGTTCAGGTCTAAGTCGCCTGGCTTACGGGCGCCCCTTAGTTTTCGGAGTCTTACTGTCAGTGCTTGCTGCCTGCGGCTCGCAGTCGGCACGCGAAGCAGCGGTCGCTGAGGCTGAAGTGGCAAATATGGCGGCTGAGCAGGCAGCAGCAAGGGAGGCTGCCGAGATCGAGAGGCAACGGGCAGAGGCCGAGGAGCGTCGGCGACTGGCTGAAGCTGAGGAAAGGGAACGTCGTCGTCTGGCGCAGGAAAGACAGGCAGCGGAAGCCCGTGCCGAGGCCCAACGGTTGGCCCGTGAGCAGGCGGAACGCGCCGAGCGCGAGCGCCGGGCTGCAATGGCAGCGGCCCGCGCTGAGCAGCAAGAAAAAATGGCCCGGATTGCAGTACTCGAGCAGCAGATTGCTGACATTCAGGCCGAGATTGATTACGATTCTGAGCAAGCGCTGATCATGCAGCAAGCGATAGCAGCAGCCGAAGAATTGCTGGCGGCATTGACTGCTGATGTCGCAAAATACGAGCTGACCGATGAGTCCGGTAACACGCTTGAACCGCTGTCCAAAGACCTGATCGCTGAGTTGGAAGCGCGGAAGGATGACCTACTCGAGCGGGCACGGGGACTCTGAGTTTTTTAGCTGATGAACGATAATGTCCTGGACTTCCAAACCCGCAAATCGTCTAATGCTGAAAAGCGGAAAGAAGCTCGTATCGATGCCCTTAGGCAGGCCTTCCAGGAGGCCAGGGGCGAATCCAAGCCCAAAGTGTCCAAAAACAAGCAAAAGCGAAGCCGCAAAAAATCCCGATAGATGACCGTCAAATCTGCGCCCGACCGGTGTGCAGACGACCCATTACTGAAGCCCGAATTACCAGCCCTGGCGCGACTTGCAGTCTTTGTTTGTCACCGGCGTTGTGGTACAGTTCGCGCCGTTAATTTTTCTACTAAAACGGGGAGAGACACGGAGATGTCGGGGATCACGATAACAGTCACCACGGCGCTGTCGCTGCTGGGCTTGGGAATCGCATTCTATTACATGCGAAAGGTCACATCTGTGCCAGTGGATATGGGCCTTGATGAGAGGGATGGCGAGCGCCTCAGATTCATCCATGGTGCGATCGCTGATGGTGCCATGGCCTTTCTAAAGCAGGAATACAAGTTCCTGGCGATCTTTATGGTGGTGTTTGCCGCAATTATTGCCATCTTGATTGACGACTCCCACACGCCGGATCACCGCGAGGGTATCTATACCGCGATCGCGTTTCTGTTCGGGGCAGCAATCTCGATTGCGTCCGGCTATATCGGCATGATGGTCGCCACACAAGGCAACGCACGAACAACCGTTGCTGCCAAAAAGAACATCTCCGAAGCTTTCGACATGGCGATCAACGCGGGCGCCGTAATGGGTTTCGCGCTGGTGGGCCTCGCCGCGCTGGGGCTGGTGATTATCTACGTAGTGATGAGTTCCCTGCTGTCGGGTTTGGGGCCTGAAAATAATCAAATCCTGATGGAAGTTATTGCGGGCTTTGGCCTTGGCGGCTCGACCATTGCGCTGTTCGCGCGGGTTGGTGGAGGTATCTTCACCAAGGCCGCTGACGTCGGTGCGGATCTGGTCGGTAAGGTTGAGAAGGGCATTCCTGAAGATGATCCCCGCAACCCTGCCGTGATTGCCGACAATGTGGGTGATAACGTGGGTGACGTTGCCGGCATGGGTGCTGACCTGTTTGGTTCCTGCGCTGAGTCTACCTGCGCAGCGATGGTAATCAGTGCCGTGGTCTTCGCCGCCGATCCCAATGCGCTGCTGTATCCGATTCTAATCACGGCTGTTGGAATTCCGGTGAGTTTAGTGACAAAACTGCTCATTGGTGTCAAGACTGAAGAAGATGTTGCCCCCGCACTGCGGAAGCTGTTGATTATCTCCAGTGTCCTAATGGCGATAGTGATGTTCTTCTTCACCATGGCCTTGGTGCCTGAATTTTTTGAGCTCAACGATGAACAGTACACCAATATGGGTGTTTACTGGTGTTTCCTGTCTGGACTCATTGCCGGGCTGGCGGTCGGTCTTCTGACTGACTACTACACCTCGGACAATTACAAGCCGGTTCAGGAGCTTGCAGGATCCTGTGAAACAGGTGTGGCCACCAACATCATTTTCGGCTTGTCGCTGGGTTATAAGAGTACGGTCTATCCGTACCTCTGCATCGCGGCCAGTATCTTCATTTCCTGGGGGCTTGCCGGCATGTATGGTGTGGCGATTGCCTCTCTGGGGATGTTGGGTACGCTGGTGGTTGCTTTGATGATCGATGCTTATGGCCCGGTCGCTGACAATGCCGGTGGGATCGCCGAGATGGTTGGCCTTGAGAGCGCCGTCAGAGAGCGCACCGATATTCTGGACTCAGCAGGCAATACTACAGCGGCGATAGGGAAGGGATTTGCCATCGGCGCGGCCATACTCACTTCACTGGCCCTGTTTGCCGCTTTTATTACAGCGGCATCAAACCTCCAGGGCGAGCCGATTACCATGAGTCTCCTCGATCCGCTGGTCTATACGAGCGTATTCGTCGGTGCGGTTCTGCCTTTCCTGTTCATGGCGATGACCATGCGTTCAGTGGGTGACGCTGCGTTTGAGATGATTGAAGAAGTGCGCCGCCAATTCCGCGAAATCCCGGGCATTATGGAAGGTACGGGTACGCCCGACTATGCGCAGTGTGTCGCGATCTCGACCAACGCCGCCCTGAAGGAGATGATTGCGCCCGGCGTGCTGATCATGGGTTCTCCTCTTGTTGCAGGCTTCCTGTTTGGCGTTGAAGCTGTGGCCGGAATTCTGGCCGGTTCTCTGGTTGTGGGTGGCGTTCTGGCGATCTCAGCTTCGAATAGCGGCGGTGCGTGGGACAACGCTAAAAAGTATATCGAAGCGGGCAACCACGGTGGCAAGGGTTCGGAAGAGCACAAAGCTGCTGTGGTCGGAGACACTGTGGGTGATCCTCTCAAAGACACATCCGGACCATCGCTCAACATCCTGATTAAGCTGTCAGCGATTCTGAGCCTGGTCTTCGCGCCTTTCTTTGTGCAATACGGCGGTATCCTGCTGGGCTAATGACAGCCATGGCCCAAGCGATCAGTTGTAGCGTGTGGGGCAACAATTCTTGGAAAAAAAAGGGGGGCGCAAGCCCCCTTATTTTTTCCTCCAAACTCAGTCTTGCCTCATCTCGAAGTGGTATAGTATCCAGCCCTCTTCGCTTCTGCTCACGCCACGAGAGTCTCCCGACGTCTCCCGCCAACGCGTTCGGATTGTTTCAACACACTGGTAGATTCTGAAAGAATCGGTGTTCTCTATGATCAGGTTTCTGACCGACGGATTGAGCGTGTAGTTGGATACCTCTACCAGTCTCCAGTTGCTGTCCATCGTGCGCTGGATGCACTCGTTGTCCGAAAGCAGATCTGTATAGCGGAACTCGGCCTCAGCGTAGCGTCCTGCAGGAACAGCAAGCCCGACCCTCAGGAGGATATCGTCATCAGCAGCTTCTGGTGTTTTGAGGAATCTGACCTCCTCCAGCACCACACCTTTGCTGCTCTTATTTCTCACCACCAGACGTAATCCGTCATCCGTATTTTCGCCCCATGCAGCAGAATAGAACGAAAATTTCAGCTCGCCCTCAGGTCTAAGTTCCGCTGAAAACGCGGGTGCTGCGAAAAGAAACAGCAGAAAGCTCAGTGATCTCATTCGATTGATTCTATCGAGCCTGATCACTTGCTGTCATGACTATTTTATTTTTCGCGGTTAATCACTGATAATTCTCGCTAGGCTGAGTTCGCAGTCTCCGTGTTTTTGACAAAAGGATCATTGGTGAAAAAGCTTCCGCAAATCAAGCACATTGTCTGTGTCGCATCAGGTAAGGGCGGCGTTGGGAAATCGACTACCGCGGTTAATCTTGCGGTTGCTCTTCGGCAACTAGGCTGCAGCGTTGGTTTGCTTGACGCTGATATTTATGGGCCCAGTGTCCCCTTGATGATGGGTATCGCCCCCGGTACTCGCCCTGAAGTCCGGGAGCAACGGTTGCTGGTGCCCATCGAAGCACATGGAGTTGAATGTATCTCGATGGGAGTGCTGGTGGATGCCAGGGCTGCCATGGTATGGCGCGCCCCTATGGTGATTTCGGCGTTCAATCAGATTCTCACAGATACGTCCTGGTCTGAGCTGGATTTTCTGATTGTTGATATGCCGCCCGGCACAGGCGATATCCAACTGAGTCTGGCTCAGTCCGTCGAGGTAACTGGCGCGGTCATCGTCACGACACCGCAGGATGTGGCGCTGGCCGACGCCCGAAAAGGCATCGAGATGTTTCAGAAGGTTGACGTCCCCATTCTGGGTATTGTTGAGAATATGGCGATGCATGTCTGCTCGCAGTGCGGGCACAGCGAGGCGATCTTCGGTTCTGAAGGAGGCAGTCGTCTGGCAGCGGAATACGGTGGAGAAGTCATTGGAAGACTCCCGCTTGACATTCAAATCAGAGAAAAAACCGACAGCGGTGATCCTGTGGTAGCATCAGATACAGGTTCGGCAGTTGCCAGGGCCTATGCAGAGCTTGCTGAAAACGTGGGTTCTGCCGCTGCGCACGTCGCCGCACTTCGGGCAGGAGCGCCGAAAATTTCGATCAGCGATGACTGACAAGACACAGAAGACTGAGCCGGGAGTGGCTGCAGCGTAATCACAAGCGCCAAAGCAGCCTGTTATCAGCAGCTTTGATTGAACAATAAAAACGACAGGGGACTTTTCGTGGACGCAGTGAATGACTTTTTAATCTATATCGATGGTTTCCTGGGCAGCGCGATCTGGTTCCCGACGTTTTTGCTGGCAACCGGTATCTTTTTCACGTTATATCTCGGGTTTCCGCAGATTCGTTACTTCAGGCATGCGATCGGTGTCACCACGGGAAAATTCGACAAGGAGGGGGCGAAGGGCGACACCTCCCACTTCCAAGCCCTCGCGACCGCGCTCTCGGGCACTGTGGGTACCGGCAACATCGGCGGCGTAGCTCTTGCTTTGCACCTTGGCGGTCCCGCCGCCTTGTTTTGGATGTGGATGACCGCTTTCTTTGGGATGACCAGCAAATTCGTCGAGGTCACTCTGTCGCATAAGTACAGGAATGAAACTGCAGACGGCACAATGGCTGGCGGCCCCATGTACTACATGGAGAAGGGTCTCAATACGAAGTGGTTAGCGGTTGTGTTCGCTGTTGCCACAGTATTGAGTTCATTCGGAACAGGCAATCTTCCGCAGATCAACAGTATTGCTTCAGGGCTGGAGAGCACGTTTGATCTCGATCCCCTCATTACGGCCAGCGTGCTTTCAGTCCTTCTCGCTCTGGTAATCATTGGCGGGATAACCCGTATCGCGAAGGTCGCTGCAGCGATCGTGCCCACAATGGCAATGATTTATCTGATCGGTGCATTTGCCGTCATCATCCCGAACATCGGCAACATCATTCCTTCATTCTTATCAATTTTCAGTAATGCCTTTTCAGGCTCAGCCGCTGCAGGCGGGTTTCTCGGTGCGTCATTTGCGTATGCATTCGACCGGGGTGTAAATCGCGGGCTGTATTCCAATGAGGCGGGTCAAGGGTCAGCCCCGATTGCGCATGCCGCAGCGCGCACTGATGAGCCTGCGGATGAGGGCATGGTGTCTATTCTTGAGCCGTTTATTGACACGATCGTGATTTGCACGATTACCGGATTGGTGATTCTCTCTTCCGGTGTCTGGATGGAGAAGTTCGAAAACGAATTTCAGCGGGCAGACATGAACTTTGTTACCGGCACCTATTCTGAGGCTGACGCCGATGATGTCGCCAGCTTATTTTCCTACCTGAGTGGCGAGGAATCCGATACCCGAAGTTTTAGCGGTCAAATTGAATTGAGCAATGGTGTGCCTCAGAACAACGAGGCGTTCACGCTGATTGCTGCCCGTTCACTGGCAGAGAATACACGTTACTCCCGTGAAGGTGAGCTTATCACCGGCACCCTGAATGTGGTTGATGGGCAGCTGGAGGATTTGACTGTCGTTGTCACCGGAAATTCGCTTCTGCATTCAGTGCCGCTCACCACTCAAGCATTCACTAAGGGTCTGTTTGGACAATATGGCCAATACATCGTCTCCATCGGATTGATGTTGTTTGCGTTTTCCACAGCGATTGCCTGGTCCTACTATGGGGATCGCGCCATGACCTATCTGTTCGGAACGAGATCCGTTCTGCCTTATCGGATTGTCTATGTGCTCGGATTTTTCACCGCTGCGCTTGCAGACACAACGATTGTCTGGAACATCTCCCTAATCACCATTGTGCTGATGACCGTTCCGAATCTGGTCGGTATTCTGCTGATGCACAAGGAAATGAAATCCACGGTGGCAGAGTACTGGGAGAGAACGAACAGAAGCTGAAGCTGCTTGCTGAGCGATTAGCGCCTGATGGCTTCTCCGGGAAGTCTGATTTCTTCAACGATGGCCTGCACGTCTTCGGGCGGCTCCGGTGTGAAGGAGGCCACCAGCGAGGCGACTGCGAGATTGATCAGAGTTCCGAACGTGCCGATACCCTCCGGTGAGATTCCCAGCAGCCAGCCCTGTGCATTATCCATTGCGGGGTTCAGGCTCTTAAAGTAAATGATATATCCGGCAGTGAACAGAAAACCGGCTATCATGCCGGCAACGGCCCCCTGTTTGTTCATGCTTTTCTGGAAAATACCCAGGACAATCGCTGGAAAAAATGACGCGGCAGCCAGCCCGAATGCGTAGGCCACCACCTGGGCGACATAGGCGGGCGGATTGATCCCTACATAGCCGGCGACCAGCACCGCAATAAATATTGCCGTACGGGCATAGAGCAGCTCCTGCTTTTCCGAGATGTCTGGCATAAAGCTGCGCTTCATCAAGTCATGAGCCACAGAGGTTGAGATAACCAAGAGTAATCCGGCTGCGGTGGACAGCGCAGCAGCTAGGGCTCCTGCCGCCACTAACGCCACGACCCAGTTCGGCAAGTTGGCGATTTCAGGGTTGGCCAGCACCATGATATCCCGATTTACTTCGAGTTCATTTGTCTCGGGATCTCCGACATACTGAATGCGGCCGTCACCATTCTTGTCGTTGAATGAGATCAGGTTGGTGGTCTCCCATTTGCTGAACCACTCCGGCATAGCTGTGTATTCTGCATTGTTAACGGTGTTGATTAAGTTGGTACGAGCAAATGCGGCAACTGCGGGCGCAGTCGTGTAGAGAATCGCGATGAAAATAAGTGCAAAACCTGCTGACCTTCGCGCGTCTCGGACATTAGGCACGGTAAAGAAGCGGATGATTACATGCGGTAAGCCAGCGGTACCGAACATCAGTGCGGCAGTGATAAAGAACACATCCTGCGTACTGCGTTGACCCTCCGTGTAGACGGCGAAGCCCAGTTCCTGACTCATGCCGTCCAGTCTGTCCAGCAAGTAGCCACCACCAAAAGCCTCTGTCAATTCGGCACCGAATCCTATTTGTGGAATGGGAATGCCCGTCATCAGGATGGAAATAAAAATTGCCGGCACCATGAAAGCGAAGATCAGTACACAGTATTGCGCTACTTGAGTGTAAGTAATCCCCTTCATTCCTCCGAGAACAGCGTAGAAGAAAACGATTGCCATGCCGATGATGACGCCAGTAGTGATGTCGACCTCAAGAAACCTTGAGAAGACGATTCCGGCCCCCTGCATCTGGCCGCACACGTAGACAAATGACACCGAAATGGCGCAAAAAACCGCGATCAGTCTGGCCGTTCTTGAATAGTAACGATCCCCTATGAAGTCAGGGACAGTGAATTTGCCAAATTTCCTGAGATAGGGTGCGAGCAGCAGGGCGAGCAAGACATACCCACCTGTCCAGCCCATCAGGTAAAACGTGCCGTCTCTGCCAAGAAAGGAAATCAGCCCAGCCATGGAAATAAAAGAGGCTGCGGACATCCAGTCTGCAGCGGTTGCCATGCCATTAGCCAGTGGGGGTACACCGCCGCCTGCGACGTAGAAATCACTGGTCGAACCAGCTCGGGACCAGACTGCTATGCCGATATAAAGTCCGAATGTCAGAAAGACAAAAATAAACGTCCAGATCTGTACACTCATTGCGCTTCCTCTCTGGGTTCGGCGGTTTTGCCTTCATCTCGATTCAGATTATAGGCGTCGTCGAGTTTATCCATTAGGTAGATGTACACATAGATAAGAATGACAAAGACTAAGATCGCGCCCTGCTGCGCAATCCAGAATCCCAATTTGAAGCCGCCAATCCGGATCTCGTCTAAAGTGTCCGCCAGCAAGATGCCGCACCCGAAAGAGATAAAGAACCAAATTCCCAGCAGAGACAAGACGAGTCTGATGTTAGATTTCCAGTAATCGAGGGCATTCTTGTCGGACATTGAGACCTCCTTGTTGGTATTGTTTGTGCTCAGGGTGCGCAGATCGTTCCGCGTCGGGAACAGAGCCTTGTGACACAGCTGGCTAAAATACGTCTCCAGAGTGTCAATCGGCAGGAGCGAAGCGTCTGCTTCTTCGCCGGATGGTACCACCTTCCTCACAAAACGGGCCAGCAGGACCGATGTTTAACGGACTCACAGATACTCTGAGATATAAGCAAGCAGTTGCTGCCGTATTTTGTTAAGTTCGGCAGTTTCCTTGGCTTTGCTGGCATTGCGCTGCAGTTGCCTGAGTTTCTGGCGATCAAGGGCAGGGGCCAGATGCAGGAGGCATTCAACGACGGATGTGCCTTCTTTTAACACGTTTTCTGTCCATATTTCCGCCGGGGTAAGTTCTGGCTGAGACGGGGCGGGCGCCTCAAGAGCCTGAAGTTGCTTCTCAATAGCCGGTTGATCGATGTCCCGCATCAGTCTTCCAATAAATTGCAATTGCCGGCGGTGGGCAAGGTGACTCTTCGGTAGACGATGGAATTCCTCAATCGCCTCAAGTAGTGCTTCCGGAAGTTCGAGTGCCCTGAGTTGTCTCGCGGCCAGCCGGGCCAGTCTTTCCCCCAATGCCTGTTGAGCATGCGCGGTCCGTTTGAGCTTTGATTTACTCAGCCCGGCTTTCTGACTTGTGTTGTTACTGGTCATGATTCATATATAGAAGCTCTGGGCGAGGCCCAGGAATGCAAAGAATCCGATAGTGTCAGTGACTGTAGTCAATGCCACCGAACCCGCCAGGGCTGGGTCAATATCCAGTCGTTTCAGTATAAGAGGCAAATAAGCGCCAGCCAGTGCCGCAGTGACCAGATTGATCATCATGGCTGCGGCAATGATGTAGCTCAGCTGTAAGTCCTGATACCAGAGGAATGCGACCACTGAAATAACCAGCGCCCACAGCGCGCCGTTTATCCCTGCAACTCCCAGTTCTCTCGCCAGAAGCCAGCGAGAATTTGCGGAGCTGATGTGTCCAAGTGCCAACCCGCGGATCACCAGAGTTAATGTCTGTGTTCCGGCGACTCCGCCCATATTTGCGACGATGGGCATAAGTACTGCTAGATAGACGACCTGATCAAGCGTGTCTTGAAAAAGGAAAATAACCAGCGAAGCAAGAACCGCGGTGAACAGATTTACACCGAGCCATAAGGCGCGCCTTCTGGCTGTTTTCACCACAGGTGCGAAGGTGTCATCCTCTTCGTCCAGGCCGGCCATACTCATCAGGGAGTGCTCACTGCTGTCCCGGATTACATCTACCACATCGTCAATTGTGATCCTTCCCAGCAACTTGCCGTCATGGTCAACGACGGGTGCCGAGACCCAATCATGCTGTTCGAACAATTGCGCAACCTGAGTGGCCTCCATGTCAACCGGTATCGCCTCGACCTCAGAATGCATGACATCCCTGACTGAGGTGTTCGGATCTGATACCAAGATTTCGCGCAGGGGGAGAATTCCCAGAAATTCATCTTCCCGATTGACCACTAAGATATTGTCAGTCATTTCTGGAATCGAGTCGTGTCGCCGTAGATAGCGAAGAACCAGTTCAACAGTGTGATTTCGCCTCACCGTTATGGTGTCCAGGCTCATCAGGCCGCCTGCGGTGTTCTCGTCGTATGAAAGAATGGTCTCAACGCGCTGTCGATCTTGTTGGTCCATTGCCTGCAGGACTTCAGTTGCGAGCTGCTGGGGGAGCTGCTGCAGGATGTCGGCGAGGTCGTCATCTTCCAGCCCCTCGGTGAGCTGGGCGACCTCTTCTGCGTTTAATTCACTGAGTATGTCATTCTGCAGATCTTCATGAAGGTACTGGATGACTTCACCTTCCGAATCCTTGTCGATGAGTTGCCAGAGTACTCGTCGGGTTTTTGGCGGTGACGATTCAAGAAGGTGCGCAATTCCCGCCGTAGGCAGGGTTTTGATCATCTGCCGAGCCTGGTAAAGCGATCCGCTGTCGATCGCTTGATTCAGCTCAAGCACATGATCTTTTCGGAATTGCGATTCTTTGAGCTGGGGCATGTATCACTCCACGGACCATCAGGTGGCCCTGCCCAGATTCCGATCTAGATTTCGCGGGTTCATCACCTGATCAGGTAATGACTGGACCACGATGGATGGGTTCCAACGGGGGGTATGTTACCGCTATTTCACAGTTTTTAGAATTGGTGCCAGAAAAAAGGCACCTTTCCAAGAGCTGAATTACTCAGTCTCACCGAACCGCTCGTTGACCAGGTCGGCAACCGCTTTCAGAGCTTTCTGCTTGTCTGGACCGTCTGCCTGTACGGTCAGTGTGGTGCCCTTTACCGCGGCCAACATCATCAGCGACAGGATACTCTTGCCGTCGACCTTTTTTTCATGACCAATCTGAATGTCGCTTGCGAACCCAGAACAAACATTGGCCAGTTTTGCAGCGGCCCTGGCGTGCAGCCCTGCTTTGTTAATGATGGTCACTTTCGTTTCGAGCATAGAGGGCTCACTTTCCCAGTTCGCGGTGTCTTACCTGTACGTTGGTGAGTTTTTCAGCGAATGTCTGTGAAAGGCGCTCGCATAAATACACTGATCTGTGCTGACCACCGGTGCAGCCCACGGCTATGGTGATGTAGCTGCGGTTGTTCGCTTCAAAGTTGGGTAACCATTTAACAAGGAAACTAGAAATATCCGCAAGCATCTCCGTAACTTCGACATCAGCTTCAAGAAAATCGGCGACCGGCTTATCGAGGCCCGTTAACGATCTCAGCGAGGCATCCCAGTAAGGGTTAGGCAAGCAACGTGCGTCGTAAACAATGTCCGCATCCACAGGGACGCCATGTTTAAAGCCGAAGGATTGGAACAGCAGCGCTGTGGCGCTGTTTTGGTTCCCTAAGAACTGCTCTTTAACAGTCTGTCTAAGGGTTTGTAATGACATGTTACTGGTGTCGATGGTCAGGCTTGCCAGCAGAGAAATGTGTTCAAGCAGATCTGACTCGAAGTTGATTGCTTCCCTGAGACCAATCGTTTCGGTAGACAGAGGATGCTTGCGGCGGCTTTCATTGAACCTGCGCAACAATGTCTGGCTGTTGGCATCCAGAAATAAAATTCGCGTTGTTATCTGGGTATTTTTCAGCTTTTGGAGTATTTCAGGGACCTTCTCCAGATCTTCAGAGACATTCCGGGCGTCGATAGAAACGGCCACCAGCGGCAAATCATTGTCATCTGCGCTGATGCGGTTCGCTAATTCTGGCAGCAAACTTGCCGGAAGGTTATCGATGCAATAGTACCCGTGATCTTCGAGCACGTGGAGAACTGTGCTTTTGCCTGAGCCAGATCTACCGCTGATTATCGTGAGCTGCATTGGGGTAATTTCAGTTGATCAATAGTGTTTGACTAGGAAGTTACGGCAATGTTGTACAGATCTTCGTCGCTAAGCGTTTGTCGTAAGGTAAAACACAGATCCTGATCGCTCAGCAGCTCTGCGAGTTTTGCGAGTGCGGTTACGTGTTCGTCTGACTTCTGCTCCGGAACTATGAGGACGAAAAGTATGTCTACCGGTTTTCCGTCAATGGCATCGTATTCTGTCGGCTCTTCCAGCGTTATCAGTGATCCTATGATTTCGGTGCAATTAGCTACACGGCAATGCGGAACCGCAATGCCGTTGCCAAGCCCGGTGCTACCCAGTTGTTCTCTGGCCATAAGCGAGTCGTACATTGGCTCAGGGTCGAGTCCTTCGAATTGATCGCTGATCAGCTCACTGATGTTCGTGAGGATCCGCCGCTTGCTGCGCCAGGGAACTTTGCAGAAGCAACGCTGGGGTAAAAGTATGTCTTCAAGTTGCATGTTCTTAGTATTTGAATTGACCGGGTGTTGACTTGTGGAAACAGGAGTTTTCAGTATGAGAGTCTTTTTCTCTCGTTGGACGGAGGAATGGACAATGATTCACGATATTTGGCAATCGTGCGCCGTGCCACGTTAATTCCTTTTTCTTCCAGCAGTTCCGTGATTTTGCTGTCACTCAGTGGTTTTCGCGCATTTTCGGCAGCAATGAGCTTTTTGATGATTGCCCGAATAGCGGTTGAGGAGCATTCGCCGCCGCCTTTAGTGGAGACGTGGCTAGAGAAGAAATATTTAAGCTCGAAAATTCCTCTCGGCGTATGCATATATTTTTGCGTCGTGACCCGAGATATTGTCGATTCGTGCATGCTTACGGCCTCGGCAATATCGTGCAATACCAGCGGTTTCATGGCTTCATCACCATATTCCAGAAAGCCTCTCTGATGCTCGACTATGCGAGTCGCCACTTTCATCAAGGTTTCATTCCGGCTCTGCAGGCTTTTCAGAAACCAGCGTGCTTCCTGTAAATTATCGCGCAGGAAGTTGTTGTCAGAACTCGTATCAGCGCGTTTTACCAGCGAGGCATAGCTGCTGTTTATGCGTATTCTTGGTGCTGTTTCAGGGTTCAATTCTACTTTCCAATTGCCTGACTCAACATCCTTGGTGACGATGACATCGGGTACCACATAGTTTGCGGATGGCGGGGCGATGTTCGCGCCGGGTCTCGGATCAAGACTCTCGATCACGGCAATGGTCTCTGCGAGCTCCGCCTCTTTAAGCTTTGTCTTTCGCATTAACAGGGCATAGTCGCGATGTCCAAGCAGCTCGATATAGTCACGAACGATCACTTTGGCGTTTTCGATGAGTTTGGGCGGATGGTTTTCCCCCAAGTGGTTTAGCTGAATCAGCAGACATTCAGAAAGGTTCCGGTATCCGACTCCGATGGGGTCAAATTGCTGAATGCGGTGCAGAACCGCCAGCACTTCATCGAGCTCTATTTCCAGTGCGGGGTCGAATCCGGCCAGTATGGATTCGAGATCGACCGTAAGCCAGCCATTGGGATCTATGGCGTCTATAATCGCCATCGCGATGGCTTCGTCAGATTCTGACATCGGAGTCAGGTTCAGCTGCCAGAGCAGGTGATCCTGGAGCGTCTCTTCTACCGAGTTGCGGGATTCAAAATCAAAGTCGTCCGCCTCAAAATTCTGGCTCGGGGGCGGTGAATTGGCGTAGACATCATCCCAATTGCTGTCTACCTTTAGATCTTTTGGAATCTCGTTCTGCCAGTAATCTTCGCCCGGATTGTCCAGGGTATTGCTGTCTGTGTCAGTCTCTTTGGCAGGATTCTCGTCGTCCTCTATATCCTCAATCAGTTCCAGCATGGGATTGGACTCAAGCGCCTGATGAATCTCTTGTTGCAGATCGAGAGTCGAGAGCTGAAGTAATTTAATCGCTTGCTGCAACTGTGGCGTCATCGCCAGTTGCTGGCCTAACTTGAGTTGAAGCGATAGTTTCATGAGCTACACTGCTTTCGTCGCTGCTCGGTAGGGGTGAGGTTTGCGATCAAAGATTGCAATTTTTTTAGGCCACAGTATAGCAAGAACCGTGCCTGCCTTGCATAGCTCGCCACGCAAATAAAGTGTGCAGGGTCAGAGCAGTGGGTTACGCCGCCGAAGTCGGGAGCATGTCTGCAAGAATGTCGGGATGAGCTAAATCTTGAATTGCGAACCCAGGTAGACACTTCTGACTTTTTCGTTACTCAGAATTGCGTCAGCGTCCCCGTCAGCGATGACACGACCTTCACTCACAATATAGGCCTTTTCACAAATATCGAGTGTTTCCCGGACATTGTGGTCAGTCAGCAGGATACCAATGCCTCGGTCTTTCAGCTGGTTGATAATGGTCTTGATTTCGCTCACTGAGATCGGATCAACACCGGCGAATGGCTCATCTAGCAGAATGAACTTCGGGTCTGTGGCAAGTGTCCTGGCAATCTCAGCGCGTCTGCGCTCGCCGCCTGACAAACTCATGCCTTTGCTGTTTCTGATATGCTCGATGCTGAATTCTTCAAGCAACTGTTCAAGTTTTTCCTCCGTTTGTTCCCGGTTGAGTTCCTGTCGAGCCTGTAAAATAGCCAAGACGTTTTCTTCGACGGTCAGATTACGAAAAATCGAGGATTCCTGTGGGAGATACGATAGCCCATTTCGGGCTCGATCGTGTATCGGAAGTTGGGTCACGTCTTTCTGGTCGAGCAAAACTCTGCCGCTGTCCGCTTGGATCAGACCAACAATCATGTAGAAACAGGTGGTTTTTCCGGCGCCATTCGGACCGAGCAAGCCGACGATCTGGTTCTGGCTGACCTCGATAGAGACATCTTTGACAACATCTCGACCTTTGAAGTTTTTTGCGAGGTTTTGCGCGCTTAACATGAGGGGTTACATGCCATTCTGAGAGGTCAGTGCTCCTTGGCAAGGACCCACCGCTTCTCTTATCAAGTCTCGCTCGGTGACGTAGATAATTGAGTCGCAGTTCATGGTAGAACTTGGCGATTTTATGAATGCATTACCGATCATTTCGATGATCGTGTCCTCAGTCAATTCGTCATCATAAAAGATAAGGGTGTCGCTGTTCCCTGTTACCGGCTCAGCGCCGCTTTCACTTGCCTGCGTATAGTTGACCGGCGTGCCAAGCACGGTAACTCGCAACAGTTCCTGGGTGTCGATCGTGTATTCGAAAATAGCCGAATTGCCGGAAATATCGATGCTGTCTTGGGAGATTCTGACATTATCTTGCATCCTGAGTATGCGGCGATTGTTCTCAACAGTGACGAGAAGCTCGCCATCGGCGCTCCAGTTGACCGGACTCTGGCTTTGGGCCGCCATCAGGATTCCGGGAAGAAAAACCATGGCCGAGAAGAGTGAAAACAACAGGTTGGGTGCGAGACTATTGTTCGGTGTCAGC
>CACJWK010000002.1 GCA_902597095.1 uncultured Pseudohongiella sp. | reverse complement strand
GCTCTGCGGCATGGACAGCGGGGCTGCGGAGGGCGACGCAGATACGGCAGTCAATCGTCAATCAATTTCAGATCTCAATCAATTCAGGGCTGCAACAGAAGCGGAACCGCGCCTCAAAGCCCTTACGGTTGTTCATGGGGATCAGACACTCTTGCTGCTGATTTCCTGACTTTTCGGATTGATGCCTTCGGGAAACTCCCCGGGGCACTAAAAAGAGTGCTCCTTCGGCCGATCTAGCAGTAGATCGGCCTTTTTAAACTCGTAGGTTTTAAGCCATTATTCTGGCTGCTTGCCTCACCGCGTAAGATAGAGCACTACACTGCGAGTTGAGTTTGAGGGTGTCACTGGTATGGAGCATTCCAACCGCGCAGAGGCTTCAAGTACGTTCAGGTTAATACATTGTCATCACTTGCCTATATTCTGTTGCCTCGCCGCCTGATTCTCCGGTTGGTCGGGGCATGTCTCATCGTCAGTCTGTTCAGTGGCGCTGGGGCAGATGATTCGTTCAGAGCCCGAACGTTCAACTACGATTTTACTGACTATGTTGATTGGTTGGATTCTTTGCTCCGAGAAAATGAGATCCCCGGTGCAGCGCTTGCCATTGTATCGCGTGAGGGCATCATGCATCTGCAGACCTGGGGCGTACGGGATGTTGATCAGAGGGCTCCGGTGACGACGGATTCGATTTTTCGGATTGCGTCCATGTCAAAAACATTTGCCGGTGCGGCAGCAACCCTGCTTGTTGAGCAGAACCTGCAGAATTGGGAGACACGCATTTCCGATTTGTTCCCCGACCTGCGTTTAGGCAATGGCGTCAGCTACCGCTCGATTACGCTAAAGCAGGTGGCAAGCCATTCCACTGGACTGATGCCGCATTCCTATTCAAATTTGCTTGACGACGGTATTGGCTATGAGCGCATTAAAAACAGATTCGCTGACATCCCTGCGGTGTGTAAGCCGGGAAGATGCTATGGCTACCAAAACGTGGTTTTTTCCCTCATCGGAGATGTCGTGGAAGAAAGTACAGGCTCCAGTTACGGGCAATACCTCGAAGAGCAGATATTCAGACCATTAGGCATGGCCTCGGCCAGTGTGGGTCTGGACCCTTATCAAAACGACCTTAATGCGACCGTTCCGCACACTAAGCGTCAGGGTCAATGGCGTCCTGTGGCGACTAATCCTGCGTACTATACTATCGCCCCGGCTGCTGGCATTAACGCCAGTGTATTCGATATGACAATGTGGCTGCGGGCAAATCTTGGCGCATTTCCGGAATTGTTGGATGAGGGTGTCTTGAATCAGTTGCACACACCGGTTATCGAAACGCCGTATGGCAACTACTTCAACCGCTGGGAGAGCTTAGAGAATGCGTATTACGGCATTGGCTGGCGGATCTTTGATCTGTCCGGATTACGTGTTGTCCACCATGGTGGTGGTGTGCGGGGTTACCGTTCCGAAATGGCATTTTCCGACGAGGCCAATATCGGCCTGGTGTTACTCATTAATGCCGAATCGAGCGCCATTAATGAAGTAATCCCTACGTTTTACGAGCATCTTACCAACACACTTTGAACTCACAGGAACTCACTATGGCTTCAGTAATCGATTTGCTGAAATCGCACCGAAGTATTCGGAAATTTACCGACGAAAAAATTCCGCCTGACTTGTTGCAGGCGCTGTTTGAGGCCGGACAAGCTGCAGCAACATCCAGTTTCCTGCAGGGATCCACCATTGTTCGCGTGACTGATCCAGCCAATCGCTCAAAGTTGGCTGAACTGGCGGGTAATCAGGAATATGTCGAAACCGCGGCGGAATTTCTTGTTTTTTGTGCGGATCTAAAACGCCCGGGCAACTACTGCAAAGCTTATGGCAAGCCGTTTGAAGGTGACTTTACTGAACATTTCATTATCGCCACGGTAGACGTCGCGCTGATGGCGCAGAGTCTTGTGACAGCTGCTGAGTCGGAAAGTCTCGGGATCTGTTACATCGGTGGTATCCGCAATAATCCGGGTCCCGTTTCAGCGCTATTGCGGCTGCCTCAGGGGGTTTATCCGGTATTCGGTCTATGTCTGGGCTATCCGGATCAGGATCCGGAGATCAAGCCGCGCCTCCCTGTGCCGGTTGTGGTTAAGCAGGATTACTACAATGAGGAAGGGGATGCGGCTCGGATCAAGAAATATGACGAGGCAATCAGAGAATATTACCGAACGAGAACGGGCGGCGGACATGGGATCAGCTGGTCCGAGCAGGTTGCGACGTTGCTGTCGGAGAAATCCCGACCCCATATGAAAGCGTTCCTGGCCGATCAGGGGTTTGTCTTTAAATAACCTCGGTCCGAGTAAGCCGGCTGGCTTGCTGTGCCTTCATTCAGCAAATGGCTAACCGGAGTCAGTGACGACACTTTCTTGCCGATAGGAACCTGTTTCAGGGAGTACTTCCACCTTTCCCTCAGATTCCAGTTCAATGGTTTCGGAGGGAGGAATCGCCCCGGGCCCGAAAGCAAATCTGAATTCCCCGTTGACCAAGCCGCGACGGTCATCAGTTACGGACCACTGAGCAATGTAATACGCAGAAGGCGGTAGGTCTTCGGGAATTGGCAGGACAAAGTTATTGTTCATCCGCCCGGGATCGTAGGTGAAGCCAATATTGATCCACTCGCCCTCTGCTGAATACAGAGCCAGTTTTAACAGGCGCACATCGACCCGAAAGCTCATAGTGATCATGCGTGGTGGGTTCGTGAGGACAGAGTCATCTTTCGGAAAAGTGACGCCGGGTGTCAGGATGCCATGGCTGTGCTGAGCGACAGCTACCGGTTTGGCCAGCACTGACAGGGAGAAGAACAAAATCCCTGTCATAGATCGAATCCCGTTAATGTGCGCTCTAGCCATGCCTTTCTGCCCCCGCAAGCGGATTTTATCGATTAACAATGCCGCTTCCTAGGGGGTAGTCGGAGGTCGCGGGGTATCGAAATACACCATACATTGTCGGGTCAGTGCGCAAAGTTGCCCCTGTTCGGTGTACATCTTGCCTGATTGTTGGGTATAACCGTTACTGGCCGCATCCACTACAAACTCAAGATAGAACCAGTCTCCAGGAATTGAGTCCGGCGTCATCACAAATTCTAGGTTCCAGGTAAGAGAGCTGCTCGGTATGAGCGGCTTCTGGAAGTGAGACAGAATCACCGGCGGTGGTATATCGGCGAGAGCGACCAGTTTCTCCGCCGGGAATTGCTCGAGTGAGTTTTTGTGTTTCACCCAGAAGCACAATTCCCTGGCGGCTTTTCCTGAATAGGGGAGTCCATCACTTGTCCATCTCCCATCAAAAAAAGAAAGGAACGAAGGCAATCTCTTGCGATAGTCACTGAACGTAATACCGATATCACGAGAAGGCGGTTTGATAGATTCAGCTTCGACTGTCAAGCCCGGCCGATCTACGCCGAATACTCCCAAGGCTTGGAGGCACAGCCTACCTTCAGAAAAAACCTCTCCGACCATTTGCGTCACATTTCGCCCTTGCCGTTGAATGCTGGCCCTGGCTTCTATTTTGCCGGGGGGAAGTGGCTCAATGAATGACACCATTAAGGAGCGCATTGGAATGTCTCCCGCAATCAGCTTGCGCATCGCTGTAACCGCAAAGGCTGCTGCAAGACCTCCAAAGGCAGATCTTCCCTGCGACCAGGCCTTTGAGAAATGCGTGGTGTTATCCTCACTGGTTCTGAGCTCTTCGAGGATGCTTAAAAATTCAGCATGTTCCATAGGGTGGGATGTCTGTGGTGTCGTAAAGGATTTCGGGTTAAGTTTTGGCAAAGTTTCCGCGTGGCAGACTGTGGTATTCTTTGCCACAGCATCAACTGCATAAGTAATCAAGCCGGATGTGTCTGGATTTTGAGCTCACAGCGCGGACTCTGGGCGAACTTGACGATGAGGTTATGGCGGGTAAGGATAACATGAAGCGGATCAGTTTGGTGGCTGTAGCACTCTGCAATCTGCTCTCTCAGACCGCAGCACAAAGCCCTGAGGCTATGCAGGAGTCTCATCACCAAACGCTGCATCGTGCGGCGGTTGAAGCGGCCACGAACCCTGAGAATGACGAAGTGCTCGAAGTGGCTCCAGAGATGCTGAGCATTGAATTCCCTGATGCGGTGAGGCTGGTGAAATTCACTCTGCGCAAGGATACTCGCGAATGGATAGATATTAATTTTCGCTATCGTCCGACCGCAGGGGTTCGTTACAGTCTGCCAGTACCCGAGCTCTCTGACGCTAATTATTACACTGCTGAGTGGGCGGTACTGAGCATTAACGACCAGTTGATCCGAGGCAGCTTCAGTTTTGCATTCGGTCCGGACGCCAGAGCTCCATCCTATCATCAAGCAGCAGAAGAGCTGCTCCTGCGTCAGCGCTATGGTGACCCAACGATTCAGTATGTTGCGCCGCCTCGGACACAAATTATTATCGATCAGGAACCCCGCCGTTTTGATCCCCCGTTTACTATTAACCTAAATGAAGAGCAGGGCGATTCAGTCCCTCCCGGGTAAGTTGATTGGGAATAGACGGGTAATTTTCAAAATTTCACTGTCTGTTTTAAAAATTAAAAAAGGGGGCGTATAGCCCCCTTTCCGATTCAATGCAGACTCTGTGATCACTCGGACACGTGTACGGTCACATAACCATCATGATAGAGCCCGCCGTCGTCAGCACGCGCCCACAGAACGTAGGAGCCGGGCTTGTCAAAAGTCACTTCGACCTCGTAGAGGCCATCTTCGGGGACCTCTGGAGGGAGCCAAAGATCGCCCCAAGGTGAATTCGCCGAAGTTCGAGTATCTTCCCAGGGCTTTGGCAATGGAGGGTTGAAAGTCGCATTACCCTCACCACGGTACACGTTCCAGGAGAGAAAGAGGCCGTTGACCTTGCCGACGGTAACCTGAGAAGGGGGGCGCTCCATGCGGCGTTTGAGTTCTTCAGCTGTGTTGCTGGAGTCCCTGCGCCGCTTGGGCAGGCCGTCATCCCAGACGCTGGTTACAAGTTTAATCGGTTCTCCGACGCGAGCAGTGCGCACAAGATCTCCCTGTACCATCACTACTGGCGGGACATTGGCTCGGGACTCCGGGCTGCTGGTCCCAGCGCCCAGTGAGCCTGTCTCGGAAGCGATCACCATGTTGTCCACCAAGTAATCCTGGCGCAGTGTGGCATAGGCTTTTCGTTCGACGCCATTGACGTTGAGGGTCCAGACCAGTTCGCGGTCACCCCAGTCTGCTGGGACAGTTACTTCAAAGTTGAAGCGATTCCGCCGCGGGAGAAAGTGGGTGGGTTGGCCCCGGTCAGCGTCCCCGGGTGAGAAAAAATTGTCCTCTCCAACCGGAGCCGTGGGCTCTTCCTCCCAGTTTTCATTCATGTACCCGAACATGAAACTGAATGTGCCGTCAGGATTGGGCCGCCAACCTTCAAATGCCGGCTCGACGTGCTGGCCGCTGCTATAACTCTGTGCGTAGGCCGCAACATGAGTCATTAGCAGCAAGAGAGCCAGCGACCTGAGCACAGCGCGGAGGCTGTGCGGTTTCCAGCAGTACTTTAACATGCTTGCTTAACCAGCGCCCTCAGTCGTCGTCGCTGGCAGCAGTTTGTGTGCTGTCGTCGGCATCAGCCACAGGTGCTACCAAGGGCGCACCGCAAAGCGGGCAGCCGATGACGTGATCGTTTGGGCCAAGGTTGAGTGACTGTCGTCTTTCCTCCATGGCCTCATAAAACTGTTCATCAGTCATCGTGACGCGAATGCCCAGATCAATGAACATATTGGTCACAGAGCGGTTACCTGAGCCCTGCCAGTTGCGAGAATCCGGGACGTTTGGATTGGATTCAGTGTTGTTCATGTATCCCACAATATGGAGGATTGTCCCTTTGGGGAGCAGGGGTGCTGCATCCTCTGCATAGGGATAGCCGCGTACCCAGTTGTGATCGTATCCCACGCATGACAGGGTCTCGATCGTGTAGCCCCATATGGCCTCCAGACACATCCGCTCACCCGGAGCATGCAGATGAGGCTCGAAGGTGATGACTTTCGTGTGCTGTTCTAAAACGGTGTAGGCGTGCAGTTCCTGGTCTTTTTTGTTGCCCTGGATGCTGATATCTACGCCATTACCGAGACCGATGAAGGCGTTCTGATATTTTGGCTTGTAGTCTTTGTCGTGGAACCTGAAACCGACTTCCAAGTGACCCACCGTGTCGACGCCGTTGGAGTGCAGATGAACGGAATCTGAAACGATCCAGGAATTGGCTTTAAGCAGGCGGCCAGCGTCTTGGTCAAATATGTCAGCGTTTCTGCCCACTTCGTGAACCGGCCAGGGGATTGACAGTCCGGGGACGCGTTCGCCGTTTTCATCCACCTGAGCAGTGGCCCAGATCATGTGATGAAAAATGTAGCGACCACCAACGGTCTCGCGTCCGGTGCCTGCGCTCGGCACGTCATTGACTTCGATAACTTCTACTGACTTGACGTAACGGTCTTCGGTCAAGCCCGTGGGTGCAGAAGGGATCTCTCCCCACCAATCCGCTGTGCCCGCGAGTTTGGTGATGTCGTCCATTACCACAACCAGATCGGGCTCTCCCGCGCGCCATTTGATGCTGTCGTCGAAGACCAGCGGCTCTGGCGCATCAGCGATGTCACCCTTAGGAGTGCCGGAACGGGCCCAGGTTGATATTGCAGCCAGCTCCTCGTCGCTCAGAGAAGGATCGTCTTTGTAATCCTGAATGCCGATATTTTTTTCCATGTACCAGGGTGGCATTGCGCCGGCTCTGTCTCGCAGTCCGGTCTTGTATTCGATCAGCCCTGCATACGGGGCGACCTGCTCGTAGGTAACCAGAGGCATGGGGCCTGCACCACCGTCTCTGTGGCAGCTCTGGCAGCTGCGCTGGAGGATGGGTTCAATGTCTTTGTGGAACGTGACTTCTTCCGATTGGGCCAGCAAGGCGGCGGGCATGGACAGCATTGCTGCTATTGCGGCGCTTGCGAGCGTAGAAATCGACAGTGTGATGCGCATAATCGCTACTCCTCATAGCTTTGGGGTATGTCAGGCGCCGAGTATATCAGCGTGGATTAACACAACTAAGTCTAACATAAGTCGTGTCTATTTGAACTTTCTTGAACTTTCAAAATGCCATTTCGTTCATAAAAACAACACCTTATCGTCGGTTATGGGGCCAAAGTTCGCAGTTATAAATTACTGATTTTTAAAAATTCGCCTCACCGGGCCGAATCGGCGGTATCAGCAACGGTGGGGTCAGTCCCTTTCAGCAGTGTCCAGAGGTTGCTGCTTGCCAGTATCGCGATGAAAAGCACTGCCAGGCCGAAGCTGAACCACTGAACGGCGTAAGACAGATTCTGGTTAATTTCAGGCTGCACCGCCGGCCAGTGCCTTGTCAGCGTACCAGGCTGGTCGGCGGTGATGCGCACTGTGAAAGGGAACAAAGGTTCGCCAAGAATTGCTGTGAGGGTGTCTACGTCTAGGGTGCGGATTCGCAAGGGCCACTGACTGGCACTAATGGTGTTTTCGATCGTACGAATATTCCCGGAAGGCACGAATATCTGTGCATCAATCTCCACCGGTCCGGTCACAGGGCGGGTGAATGGGGGGGTATCAGGTGGCAGGATTCCCGTAGTCCAGCCCCGATGCACAAGAACCAATTGGTTGTTGCTGCTCAGCCTCAGGGGCGTCACCACGCCATAGCCGATTTGACCCTCATAGAACTCTGCAAGCAGCAGGATAGTGCGCTCATTCCAGTATTCACCGATGAGTTTGACGTGACGGTTCTGCAGCTCTGGATTAGCAGCATGTAAATGGCCGGGAGGTATTGATTCAATTGGTTCGGCATTGATTTGAAGCTCTGCCAGCAATTCGTTCTGAGCATCGACTTTTTCCGCCGCGCGGTCCAATTGCCACAGTCCCAGACGCATGAAGGTGGCTGCGGTTATCACGACGCAGGCGGCAAGCGGCCAGTTGATGCGGATACGGAAACTGCCAAACGTGTAGTTTTTTCTTAATTCCATGAATTCTCTTGCGCGGAAAATGGACAAGGCCTGTAACCCTTGCGGTCCACGGGCGTTAGTTGAACTTGGATTGCTCTCAGCACCAGAAGCACCAATGGTAAGGAGGGCGATAGTAGGTGATCAACCGGCCGCAGACGATAATAGCGCACCAAGCAAGCAGAGAAACTGTGCCAATTAGCGTTGCGCGCCCGCGGACCGGCTGGAAATCGGCAGTGGTTCGGACCTCTGTGCTACAGGTGGTATAGAACCAGAGCACGTTGCATCCTGCCAGCAACATAAAACCCAGTTTGGTTTGAAATGCGGGATTATAGAGATACTGATCGGGTGCGCTGCTGAGGAACATCGTGCCGGTCACCACGTTGAGTGCGTAACCCAAAACGCCAACAGGAACCAGCCGATGAAGGTGACGATACGCAATGCCGGAGCCCAGGCCAAGCATGCGTAAGTCGAAAACACCCACGGTGCCGATCAGCAGGCTTAACCCTAAAAAGTGCAGGGATTCCGCGACCGGCCATCCCCAGGGTGAGTGCATGAAATCGAAAATTCCGGTTTCGTGGGAAAATGCCAACAGAGCTTGTTCCATGTCGAGTAAATAACCCCTCGGGCAGGATCAGAAATAGCGGGAAGCCAGCAGTACAGAATGCGTGTAGGCCAGAAACCGGCCGGCTCCGATAGTCACCACCCAGCATGCCAGCATGGCAAACGCGGTCGGAACCCCATTGGAAGGTTCATCATCCGGCGGTGGCTGATGGTTTGCAATCTGGCAGTGCATGGAGCGCTGCAACCGTCGGGTAATCAACAGACCTGCGCTCAGTGCTGTGAACTTCAGATAAAATACCGGATTGGTCAGTGCCTTAGCTGGATAAGCGATTAGGAGCGCCACGCCAGAGACGAAAATCAGCCCAACCGCCCACCAGTGTAGCGTAAAAAAAGGCTCAAAGCGTTTGTTGAGCAGGCTGGGAATCAGCCCCAGCAAACTGAATGCCAGTGCCAGATTAACCCCGACGACGAAAGCCATCGCCAGCGAGTGCAAAGTCAGAGAGCTGAAAAAGGCGACGCCGGATTCGCGCAGCAAGATGCTGAGGCCTGTCTCTTCTAGGGCTGCTAATAAATACAGAATGTTTGCTTCCGGGATCGATGTAGGGTGTTAGTGAGCCGCTAAGTATAAAGCTTTATTGACACAAAAGTGAGTCTGCAAAGCTTTGCTCTGACCCGGCTTCGGGTTTGGGGCTCGGGGGTGATCAGGAGGAAAGGCGACTTGAAGGGCGGTGTTGCGGGCTGAGGTCTGTGCTAGTATTTTTGGCCAAGCCCACAATGAGAAAAACAAAGAGATGCCTATGCTCAAGCTCATCTGTCACCGCTCCAAATCGTTATTGATCAGATCCAGTCTGTGTCTGACACTGCTTGCAGTGAGTTCGCTCACTGCTGCCCAGGATATTCCGAGAACGGCCGACGGGCGGCCAGATTTCAACGGTATCTGGCAGGCTATTAACACGGCAAATTGGGACGTCGAGCCTCACGCTGCAAGCTTCGGCCCTCTGGTGGCAGCGGGTGCCATCGGAGCGATTCCGGCGGGTCTGGGTATCGTTGAGGGAAATGAAATTCCATACACCCCTGAAGCCCGTGCGCAGCAGCAGGAAAACAAGTCAGATTGGCTGTCTGATGATCCGCTGGTCAAATGCTATATGCCGGGGGTCCCGCGGGCGAATTATCTGCCTTTTCCATTTCAGATTGTGCAGTCAACCGATCACATCATCTTTGCCTACGAGTTCGCCAGTGCAAGTCGTATTGTCTACGTCGATCAGCCAGATTTTGAGGCGCCGATTCTAAGTTGGATGGGTCACAATCTGGCGCACTATGAAGGCGACACGCTCGTAATTGAGGTGACTGATCAGGTGCCTGACACCTGGTTGGATCATGCTGGAAATCATCATACGGATGCGCTTCGTGTCACCGAGCGGTATACCCACCTTGGGCCGAACGTGATCCAGTATGAGGCGACCCTCGAAGACCCGAATGTCTACACCCGTCCCTGGAAAGTCAGTTTTCCGCTGTACCGCCGCCTTGATGACAACATGCAGCTGCTAGAATTCAAGTGTGTCGAATTTACTGAGGAGTTGCTCTACGGACATCTGCGAAAGGGTGCAGGCAGCAACAACTAGTTCGAACTGGTTGCAGCGAGCGGCCAGCTGATGGATGGCCCGGGAACAGCAGATGGAGAATTGAATTGCGCAGGCTGCCTCGGGCAGCGATCAGAAATGCTGTTGTTGCGGAGTCTTTGCAGGTTTTTACGAACACTGACGAATCAGTCGAGGGCAGGGGGTGCCGGTTTCCGATGAGCGGTCTTAGTCAATTTGATGCAGGTTATAACAGCGCGCAGGACCGGATTTTACTGCGAATCACCAACACGGCAGGAGAAGAGTACCGGCTCTGGTTAACGCGCCGTTTTTGTCTCAGTATGCTGGGCGATTTCAAAGTTAAAGTAAGTGCCTATCGACTCCCCTCTGAGGGAGTAGATGAGACCAGTGCAGACAGTTCGGTTGCGGTAGCGGGGAGTGCCGGAGCGGCGACGGTTGTGCAGGCCGATATCCAGCAGGAGCTGGTCGCGTCTCAGCAGGACTTCGGGCAGGCATTTCGCCCGGGTGAGCAGTTTCCGCTCGGCGAGCAGGGCGAACTGGTCAAGCGGGTAGATCTCACGCCGAATGGGAAGGGCGAAGGGACTCATGCTCTGAGCTTTCAGTCAGTCCCAGGGCACGCGCTGACGATCGCAGTAACGCCGGAATTGCTGAATTCGATATTTGAGGTCATAGAGCGGGTGACGCAGCAGGCGGATTGGGGGCTGGTAACGACAGCTGCCGGTATGGCGAAGTCGGCAACCCTGCAATAACCTTCCTTTTCTGACGGGCTGCTCTCCGGACGAACATGATACACCGCCGGAATCCCGGAATATCCAGCCAGGGTTGTCTCGCGCCACTGACAGAGTGCTTGTTGTCTATCTCTTCCAGAAGGGGCTCGCTGACACCCTCAATGTCAGCCAGCGCGAGCAACGTCAGCAGCAGCATTTGCGGGCCTGATGCGAGTTGACCGGACTGAACCACTCGTCGCGCGAATGCGCACCGCCGCCATCACCGCCCCCCTCATCAATGTACGCATCGGGAAAACCACGTTCCTTGATGCGCTCCAGAAAATATTCGGCGCGACGGGACTCCTGAAAGGGCGGGGCCCGGATTTCTGCTTTCGCGCCATAAGTTTCCGCATGGGTTATCTCAGGCGATTCAGCTTGATTAGGGCGTCCCGTTTGCAGATCGCTGTTGCGTGAATGGCGCGATGGCTCTGTCGATGACGGACAGCACTGTGCTGACAATAAGTGCCCAGACCAGCAGATTCAGCCCAGACAAAACGAAGACAGCAGCCCATTGATTGTCTTCAAGCAGTCTTGCACAACCGATTAACAAGAGGGGGCCAAAATAGAACACACCATTCCAGCGCCCCAGAAAGCTCATTCGCAAACTTTTCTGGCGGTAGAGGAAATAGGAGTCCAGCACATACTGACTGAAGGCTACCGTGATCAGAATCGGCAGGAGTCCGGGGACGAGGCCGGCATAGGCCGCGCCGGCCAATCCTGAAGTTACGAAAAGAAAATCTGTTGCATGATCAAAAATCTGACCGCGGGCAGACGCTGTGCCAAGGGCCCGTGCGATTTTTCCGTCTATATAATCACTGACAATTGCCGCAAAAAGACACAGCGCGAGTGCCCAGGCTGGCAGGAATTCACTGTCGGCCAACGCCCAGGCTACTGGCAGCGCCAGCAGCAGGCGGGAGAAGGTGAGCAGATTGGCCATGTAGTGTCAGGCAAACAGATCGCGCTGTGCCCGGCGCCAGAAAATCAGGCCAATAATTGCGTTGAACAGGATAAAAAAGTTGTGCTGGACAAATCCAAAGGCTGCCATCTGCCCCTCATTTTCGGGAAATAAAATCACCCAAAAAGTAATTGCTGCGGCTCTCATAGGGGTTGGCACAGCAGCGGCGAAGAAAATCACTGGCAGGTAGGGTAAGAGAGTCAGGAAAGAAGCTTCAACGCCGAACAGATTTAATGCTATTGTATAGACTACGATCGCGGCGAGCAGGGCCGGTGATCGGAGTAAAAAGAAAGCGCCATAATGCCACAGCTTTGCGCGGCGGAAGCCGTGCAGAATTCGTCTCTCCCGAAGCTGATTGTTCGGTAACAGAGTGCCGTTGAAATACAGAAGCCAGAGAATCAGAAAGACGGTGGCTCCGATACTGATGACTGGCATGATCTGGAAGACTTCCGGGAGTCCGCCACCCCCAAAAATGTAGCCCACTGTAGCCCAGACCAGCAGATAGAAAATTTCGCAGAACATGATGAACAGCATGACTGAACCGACTTCCCAGCCCGGAATCTGATCCCGCTTGTTCAGATAGTAAGCCATGGCGCCTTTACCGATTTGTTCATTGAATATCGATATGATGTAGGCGCTCGCGCGGATGGGCAGGATGTCCTTGTACTTGATATCTGCCAGCAGCCAGTTCAGAGCCCGTGTTACGACAAGCGTGTCGATGAGAAAATAAAACAGTGAATAGGCCATCATGAGCGCCAGCCACGGACCCCAGGCAACGTTTGCAAAGACCTGTGTCATGTATTCGGTCAACGGTAGGCCCTCTCTGGCTGCGGCGCCGTTTAATCGAAAATAGAGATAGACAAAACAGGCACCGGTGATCAGCAGAAAAATGATTCTGCCCAGCGGGCTTTGCTTCTTTTTCGCGGCAGAATTTTCTTCTTCAACTTCGCCTGTGTTTGCTTCGGCGGTATCGTGGTCACTCATATCAGGACTCGCTTATCAGTATTTTTCTGAGAGTGTCTTCAAGAGGTGTCAGGCTGATGCCAATTTTTCCATTGGCATTCTCTGTGACGACTTCATTCATGGTAATGACATCGATGACGGTGGGTGTGATACCGCCGCCCTTGAGCGTGCTGGTAACCGCCGCTCCCAATTTGGCCATCAGGATCGGTACAGAGCCCACTTGAACCTCCTTACCCACTAAGTTTCCTGCTTTCTTTATCAGGTCGCGGTAGGCAATCGGTTCCGGGCCGACCAGCTCATACACATGACTGTCCGTCACAGGGCTGCAGGCCAGTTTCGACAGCCCCTGACTGAGGTCATCCGTATCGAGGGGGCGCATACAGTAGTCTCCGCCACCCAGCACTTTGGTTTGGCCGCTGGAGACGGCGCTGAGAAGAGAGTTCGCGCCGGCGGTACCAGGCCCCATCAGAATCGGCGTGCGCAAAACCGTTGCGGGGATGCCAGAGTTCAAAACCAGCTCTTCGCCAACACCTTTGGAACGAAAATACGCATTGCGCGAGTCGGCGCCGGCTCCGACAACGCTGATAAAAATAATATGTCCCACATTGCAATCCTGGGCAGCTTTGACAACAGCAGCGGTCGCAGCAACGTTGGCGCTGGCATAGTTGGAATGTTTATTTTCAATAAGGATGCCGGCCAGATGAATGAGACAGTCAGCGCCGGCGAGTGCCTGCTTGAGACTCTCTGGATTATCATAAGCAATTATCGCGGGACTGATTGAAGCGGATTTAGGGAGGCTGGCGAACGCGGACTCTGAGCGCACTCCGGCGACTGTCTCTATGCCCTCTTTCTCACTCAAGTGGGACAGCAGGTTGATGCCGACGCTGCTGTTTGCTCCTGTGATGCTTATTTTCATGCGGAATGTTTCCTGTGCTGACGCCATAGATTGACGTGCCTCCATGCTGTCGATAACTCCATCGCCAGACAAGGCGCGGCATTGTATCAGTGATGCTACGCCACAAACAGAGGCGCCGATCTTTTACCTGCGGTCGGAATTCAAACTACCGGGCTTGGCCGGCGGGGCAGTGTGATGTCTGCGCATCATTCAGAGACTTGCTTGTCTGAAATTTTCCAGCGTCACTGTTGATAATCTGACTGAGTGCGCCCGCATTGAATGCTCGCTCCTGCTGCGCAGCAGGGGCCTCGGCATACAGCGTGGTGCGCATCTTCGCTTGGCGCCCAAGATCGCTGATGGCGGTGGCCATCTCTGCAGGTGACCATTCCTGGCCGTGCTCAGCGCCCGCTGCGCGGGTGATGCTTTCGTTCATCAGACTGCCGCCAAGGTCATTAGCTCCACACCGCAGGGCGAGCATGGCGCCCTCTCGGCCCATTTTCACCCAGGAGGTCTGAATGTTGGAAATAGCGCCATTCAATGCCAACCGGGGCACTGCATGCATGAGAAGAGCCTCACGTAGCGTCGGCCCCAGTCTTGATTTCCCTTTTCGGTACATGGGCGCCTCTGCTGCGACATAGGGCAGCGGGACAAATTCAGTAAAGCCTCCGCTTGCATCCTGCAGCTCTCGGATGGCGTGAAGGTGGGCTGCCCAGTGCTTGGGTCGATCAACATGCCCGAACATGATGGTCGCGGTAGATTTGAAGCCGACTTCGTGCGCGGTCCGCATGACTTCCAGCCACTGCGCTGTGTTGAGTTTGTCGGCACAGATCTGTTCGCGGATCTCGTCGTGCAGAATCTCTGCTGCAGTGCCGGGTAGGGTGCTGAGTCCTGCCATTTTAAGGCGGCATAGGAATTCCTTGAGGTTGACTTCGAGAGTCGCCGCACCCTGCCATACTTCAAGCGGAGAAAAGGCGTGTACATGAATGTCAGGTGCAGCATGCTTGACCGTAGTCACGATATCTAGGTAGGTCTGACCGGTGTAGTCAGGATGGATACCTCCCTGCATGCACACTTCAGTCGCGCCCCTGTCCCAGGCTTCTCTGGCGCGGCGCGCGATTTCCTCTGCTGAGATGTCGTAGGGTTTCCCTCTGAGATTTTCACTCATTTTTCCTTTCGAGAAGGCGCAGAACTGACAGCGAAAGTAGCAAACGTTGGTGTAGTTGATGTTGCGATTCACGACGTAGCTGACCGTGTCGCCACATTGCTCTTCGCGGATCACATCGGCGGCACGTATCACCGCGCTGAAGTCTGAACCGCGAACCTTAAAGAGTGATTCAATGTCTTCTTCTGTCAGGGGTTGTTGTTGCTGGGCGCGTTCAATGATGCTCGCGATCGGGGCAGACGGTCCGGGCTGTTCCCGGCACAATCCGCGTTCAAGTGCGGGTATCTCTGCGCTGCTGCCGGGCCTCCAGGGATCCCGCCTGGCCAAACCGATGCTGTCGCTGTGAGTCATTGCGGCCGGCAACACGGATCCATCGAGCCATTGCGCTCCGGCACGGAGATATTCTGGATACACCGTCAGACGCTGTTCCAGGAACTTGCCCGCCGCTTGAGTTTGCTGGGCCAGATTATCCAGATGAGGCCAGGGGGCCTCGGGATTCACATGATCCGGTGTTACCGGAGAAACGCCGCCCCAGTCGTTGATTCCTCCGGAGATCAGTTGTGGCAGAACGCCCGGGCTCAGATTTGGGGGCGCTTGGATATTCATTTGAGAGCCGAAGATCAAACGCGTTACGGCGAGCGTCCAAATCAACTCTTCCAGATCAGGCTCAGGTGCCTGCGCCATTTTTGTGTGTGGCTTGGCTCTGAAATTTTGAATAATGACTTCTTGAATGTGACCATACTGCTCATGCAATCGACGGATCGCGAGCAATGATTCAATGCGCTCAAGTCGAGTTTCGCCAATACCGATCAGAATGCCTGTGGTGAAGGGCACGCTGGCTTGACCGGCGAGTTCGAGCGTTTGGAGGCGAAGCTCAGGGTCTTTGTCTGGCGACCCGTAATGCGGCATGCCTTTCTGACACAGCCGGGGCGAAGCGGATTCCAACATGATCCCCATAGACGCGCTTACTGATCTCAGCATGTCGATTTCGCGGGCAGTCATATTGCCGGCGTTGATGTGAGGCAGCAGTCCCGTCTCTGTTAACACCTTCTCAGCTACGGCCCGCACATATTCCAACGTGCTGTCGAAGCCGAGATCAGCGAGGGCTTCTCGGGCGGCTCGATATCGCAGCTCAGGTTTTTCGCCCAGTGTGAAAAGTGCTTCCTGACAGCCCACTTCAGCACCGGCCTGACATAGGGTGAGCACTTCTTCCGGCGACATAAAAGCCTGATTCAGGTGCCTTGGGGTCTGGGCGAAGGTGCAGTAGTGGCAAACATCCCGGCACAGCTGGGTGAGTGGCACAAACACTTTGCGCGAATACGTGATCAGATTGCCGTGATGACTGTCCCGAAGCTGAGAGGCCATTTTGGCAAGTGACGAGGTATTCGAATTGCCGGCGAGGGCTATTGCTTCGCTTTCGCTTAGCCAGTCGCTACTAATGCTCACTGCTGAGTTCCCACAGAAAATTGCTTATTATGTGTATGCTAGCCAAAGAGTAGCAGGGTGAACGACCTGTTGAGAACCCGATTCGCCCCAAAAAACACAATTGCGACAGCCCAAAGCCACTTGTACCGACGACAACCAGGCAAGCGTGGCAGGAAAGCGTCCTCTGGAACCACCGGCAGGGAGAGTGCCATGTCTTACCGTGTATTGATCAGAAGCCATGCCTGGTTTCTCGGCATTTGCATTGCAGCCGGCGTGATTTGTGGCGCGCAAGCGCAGAACAAGATGCTGTTGGAGGACGCCAGCCTGATTATCGGGGATGGCAGTGTCCTCACTAACCATGATGTGTTGATAGAAGACGGACTGATCGTCAGTCTGGGCGAGAACTTGCCGCCGCCGGACACAGGATTGGTGGTTGACCTTCAGGGGAAATGGGTCATGCCTGCTCTGATCGATGCCCATGCTCATCTTGGCTTCCAGTCGCGGCAAAGCTGGGGTGCTGATAATTACGAACTGGAAAACCTGACTGACAACCTTGAGCAATATGCCTACTACGGGTTTGGCGCGGTGTTCTCAGCCGGCAGTGACCCTGCTGAAATAGCGCAGTTGCTCGCGGCGACAGTGCGCAGGAGAAAGAATCTGCCTGAATTTCTTTACGCTGCGGGGTTGGCTCCACCCGGCGAGGGACCTAACAATCAGTTTCTCGAGCAGACATCGCAGGTTCAAGCAAGAACTGGATACCAGGTACTTTACGGTGTTACGGACCCCGAGTCGGCACGACAGACAGTTACAGATTTGGCGCTAAAAGGGTTTGAGTTCCTCAAAATTTGGGTGGATGACAGAGGTGGCAGTCAGACTAAGCTTGCGCCAGAAATCTACAGGGCAGTCGCCCAACATGCCGGAGAAGCAGGCCTGAAAGTGTTTGTGCATCAACAGAGTGCGTCGGACATGCAGGATCTCATCAGTGCCGGCGTAGACGGGTTTCTGCATGGACGCATCGGCCGTGATTTCACGGATGAACTGATCGAGCGGGCAGTGCAGTCCGATGTTTTTGTGATACCCAATCTCGGGTTGGGTGAACTGCGTAGGGAAGCCATTGGCGAGGACCAGTTTCTGACCCCGTTTTTGTCGCAGGGTCTCAGGGAATCTTTGTCGGCTTCAGAGAGACGTCAGGTGCATCCTGAACGCGACGCAACGAATGAATCCGAGCTCATCGCCGGCTTCGCACGAATAGAGGTTGGGGGTCTGGATCTCGTGCTTGGCACTGATGCAGGAGCGGTGCCGGGACACCCATTTGGGTATACAGGTCACCGCGAGCTGGAGATCTATGTGCGCTTGGGCATGAGTCCGATGGACGCGCTGCGCTCGGCCACTTCTCTTGCCGCCAAACATCTGGGCTTGCGGGGTTTGGGTCTGCTGGAGCCGGGCAAGCAGGCGAGCCTGCTGATTCTGAACTCGGATCCCACTTCAGATATCCGAAATACGAGGGATATTCACTCTGTCTATCTGAACGGTCAGCCAGTTGACCGGTCTGCTATTGCTTCGCGAACGCCATAAACGCTCAATTGGCCGGCCGTATGATGTGATACTCGGTTTGTCGCGGAGCGATATACTTGAACTGCCGGCCATCAAAGAAACCGTCTTCCTCCAGTTTCATGCGCATGGGTTCTCGGCTCCATTCCGGTATTTCTACCAGTGCAGTCAATTCGATGGAATAAGCTGTATTCGGCTGCATGGCGTAGTCTCCGGTTCCGGGAACGCCTTCCTGCTTGTCCCACATGCCAATGGTGGTACCGGCAGCGTGCCCATGCAGACCAATGGGGTGGGTATAAATGATGGGGCCGATGCCTCGTTCCAGCGCCTGCTGTCTCGTGCGGCGTAGAATGTCATTTCCTGTTCTGCCCACCTGAAAATTGCTGGTCAGAATATCCTGAAGTTCATTGCCTTTTTGAAGTGCCAGTTGCAGCGAGGCCGGCACATCCATCTCCCCGTCTCGAAGGATATAGGCATTTTGCTGAGTGTCTGTCTGCAGATTCAGATAGCTGATGCCAAAATCGATATGAACATGATCGCCACGCAGAAGCAGACTGGGATCCAGATTGTTTGCTGCGATCTCCTGTTTCGATCGGTCGGAGCGCTCGACTTCAATGCTGGTGTGGAACCAGGTCTGCAATCCGAGGTCATTGACCCGTTGTCGAAACCACCATTCGAGGTCTTCGGTGGAGGTCACGCCCGGCGTGATGACGTCGCTTGAGAATCCCTCTGCAATGATTCCGTGGGCAATTTCCATGACGGTCTTATAGGTGGTCATCTCAGCGGCTGTGCGTGTTTCCAGCCAGCCCACGGCTACCGCTTCGCTGGAGACAATCCGGTCGCGTAAGCGCAACGGCAGAGCCTGAAGGAAATCCCGCTGCTCTGAATAGGTCAGGCCGTCGGCTAACGCATAAACATCCGAGTAGTTCAGGGCTATGCGGTCAGGATCTGCTTCATCGAGAATCTGTGCAATCCTCCCATATTGGTCAGGCTGCAGTTCCGGGTTCCAGACGCCGGGGAACAGATCGCCGACCGGGTACCGGGCCACAGCCATACGTGCAACGCCAAGCTCGGGACCCTGGTCGATGAACATCAGTACCGTTCGTCGTCTTGCATTGAGCCAGGTCGCCGGCAGCATGGTTTTTACGATCGGGTCTTCATTGTACTCTCTAGCGATCAGTACCCAGGCGTCTATCCCGGTAGCACGCATGACTTGCGGCACGACGGTGTTAAGTCTCTCCTCCAGAATTTGATTGGTGATGTCAGCTTGTTCTCTGAGGGAAAGAATACGATCTTTTAATTCATCGGCATATCCGCTGCGGGCGGCAAGGCTGAGAGTCAGGCTGAGTGCTAAACCCAGCCAGGGTGGCGTGCAGGTAAGGATTCGCATGAGCTGGGACTCCGAGAAAATTCCGCTGTCAGGTTAACACTTTGTACCCGCTGTCAGCCAGACGGGCATGAACTTGTTGCTGTGTTCATCGGGTCGCTGAACTGCGTACAATAGAACAGCCACTCAGGCTGCGTGGTTTACTGCGAGGAAATCTTATGAGCCAATCTTCTGTGTCAGGTTTTGATCCTGCTCAGCATGTTCTTTCGGAGTCTCACTACTTTGAAGACCTTACTCTAGGTCAGCGCTTCAATAACCCATCACGAACTCTGGGTGATGCCAATTTTGCAGCCTTTCAGCTGGCCTCCGGTGACAATCATCCGATCCACTATGATGTGGAGTACTGTCGGCGCAAGGGGCATCGGGAAATGGTCGCGCATGGTTTTCAGATTGCGATGCAAACCGCGCCCGGCGCCGGGATGCTGCCCCATGTGCTCGAAGACAGCCTCATTGGGCTCGTAGAGCAAAGCAGCAAATTTTTAAAACCGGTTTATCGCGGAGATACCGTTTACCCTTCGCTTGAGATCATTGAGCTTATCCCCGGAAAGACGACGGGAGTAATTCGTCTGAAAACGACTGTTCACAATCAAGAGGGGGAACTGGTGATGGAGGGTGAGCAAAAAATGCTTGTCAGAAAGCGGCCGCTCGATCAGTCTGCCAGTTTGTAGATTGCGGTGTGTTCGACTTCAAGAACTACAGCGTTATCGCAGTGGAAGACCATGTACAGGGAAATGAACTGATGCCCTTTATGAACCCATTTTCTTGTTGGTATGACTTTGATTTGATAGCTCCGTCCCACGCGAACGGAGTGCCTCAGAGTCAACTTGCTCGCTGTGTGCACCCAGGCCGGCATCAGGTACATGTTCTTGAGCGCAGCATTACACATCTCCAGCAGATAGTAAGGATGCACAAGGCTGTCTTCGCCCCGATAAATGGGTGACTGATCGCGCTGACCTGTTACATGGGCTGCGTTGTCTTCAGCTTTCGGTCTCCAGTGTAGCAGTGGGCCAGGACGGTTTACTTGAATCGTCTGGTCACTGATTTCCGGACGGACACCGGACTCCTTCCCCGGTTCGCTGTCGGCGAGGGTGTGGATCGCAGGAAGTTCAGCAGGCAACCAGCTTTCCAGCTTGGCGAGAAGTGCCCCCTGCTCGTTGTAGGCGCAGGTAACGTGACTCCGACTGCTGGATTCTTGTCCGAGGCTTTCGCTTCGGAGGGTCAGCAGGTCGTTCTGATACGCCGGTTTCAGAAATACGACATCCATCATGCCTCGATGGAGAAATTGTTCGCCGTATTGCCTGACAAGGGGTTGGGTCAGGTATCCGAAGAGGTTGACGCCGCTAACCAGAGCACTGGAAAAGCCATAGCGTCTGGCTACTTCGTCGCTGTGGATTCGGTTTTCAGAATCTTCTGCATCGTTGAGAGCGAGAATTTGCAGTGGTGCTGGAGGCGTGTTCATGCTGTTTGTTGATTCTGATCCTGGCTGAGTGCTGGAATGAGACGCCGCTCGCTGGCGTTCAGGTTTTATCAGACCTAAATTGAGCTATCTGGCCATTCGATAGAATTCGTCGTTCGGCTGCAGCGAAGCCATGTTGGCTATGCGATTGGACATGGCGAAGAACGCCGAGATGGCACCAATCTGCCAGATGTCATCCTGAGAAAAGCCCTCAGCTCGCAGTGGAGCGTGATCTTGCTCGGTGATTTCATGCGCGGCTCGTGAAACTTTCACGGCATAATCGAGCATCGCCCGCTGTTTAGGGGTGATATCCGCCTTGCGATAATTCGTGGCCAGTTGATCAGAGAGGGTAAGGTTTTTCTCCCTGATTCTGAGTATCGCACCGTGCGCAACGACACAATACAGACACTGATTTAGACCGGAGGTTGCCACCACGATCATTTCCCGTTCGCCTTTCGTCAGATTGCTTTCGCTGTCCATCAGGGCATCGTGATAGTCGAAAAATGCTCTGAACTCGGCAGGCCTGCCTGCCAGAGCCAGAAAGATATTGGGAATAAAGCCACTTTTTTCCTGTATTCTGAGAATTCGCTCCCGGATGTCGGGTTCCATGTCTTCGAGGGCAGGAACGGGAAAGAGCGCGATTGGGTGCTTGGGCTTCATTGAATTTTCCAGTAGATAGTCTGTTGGTCTTCCTCCCGGCCACTCTCTCGAGAGCGCGGGGGATCTGGTGGCTGCAAGCTCGCTTCCGCTTGGTGTCGGTTGTCGGGATCGATCAGGCGAGCGTCTCGACGGTCTAAGTCTAACAGAGTCTGACCCGGACAACATCGGCGCCGGCAAGCCGCGCTGAGGTGGGTTGGCCCGGATGTTCTTGTCGCTTAGACTGAGGATATCGCTCCATCGTGGCGGATTAAATGGAGCCGTGCAATTTTTTACCCGGCAAGAGTTTTTAGAGGCGGAGAAGCTTATGAATGCGCTCGCAGAGAAAGTTTATGTCGTCACTGGTGCAAACTCTGGCATCGGATTCAATGCAGCTAAACGCTTCGCTGAACAAGGGGCGGAGGTGGTGCTGGTTTGCCGTTGTCCTGACAAAGGTAGGGCAGCACAGGCCCGAATCATCGCATCGGCCGGACACGATCGAGTTCGCCTGGAGATTGCCGACTTCAGCTCGATGCAAAGCGTTTCTGCGTTAGCTGATCGCCTCGCAATGCAGTATTCGGAGATACACGTCCTGTGCAATAACGCCGGTGGCGCTAACGCCAGTCGTCAACTCACGGCTGAGGGGTTCGAGCTGACCTTCGCGGTCAACCACCTGAGCGGTTTCCTCTTAACCAGAAAACTGATGCCGAGCTTGCTCGCCTGTCAGTCCGGCCCGGCGCGGGTTGTTTTTACCAGCTCACTGGGGCACCGAAACAGCCCTCTCGATTTTGATGATCTGGAGCTCGAGCGCAATTACAGTACGCTGAAAGCCTATGGCCGCAGCAAGCTGATGAATCTCCTGACTGCCAGAGAACTCCACAAGCGACATGGCAACTCGAACCTGATAGCGAGTTCATTTCATCCTGGCGCGGTGCGGACTCCGATCTGGAGCAAAGGGGGTGTGTTGGCCAGATTGCTTGGCCTGGTGATGTATCCGTTCATGTGGCCTGTTGAAAAAGGTGCTGATACCTTTATTTGGCTGGCCAGTTCAGACGATGAGGCTGTACTTAGCGCGGCAGGGAGTTATTTTTTTGACCGCCGAAGACGCCGAACCGCTGAGTTTGCGACTGATGACGCGGCTGCGAAACTCTGGTCAGTCAGTGAAGAGCTGATCGCTCCCTATCTGTGAGTGGCTGTCAGCGACCCCCAGGCAGATCAGCGCACACAGAGTGCCACTGCCGACGCTGGCCCATTACACTTATTCAGTCGCGTAACCCGAAGGTGTACACCACATTGCCTGAGGCGATGCTGACGAACTGCTCGCCGTCCACGGCAAAAGTCATTGGTGCGGCATGGACTCTGCGGCCGAGAGAGATGTTCCACAATTCCTCACCGGAGCTTGCATCCAACGCGAAGAAATAACCGTCAGCACTTCCAGTAAAAACCAGACCTCCAGCTGTCGTCGTGATACCTGCTGAAGAGCGGGGCATAATCGGGAACTCCCATTCGATTTCGGCGGTTTCAGGATTGATGGCTCTGATTGAGCTGTGAAACGCATCCATTGGTGAAGTGTAGCGGCCTCCGCCACCGGTAAAGCGTTCACCTTCCTCGTAATCCTCATCGCGCTTGAAGAATTCCTGCTCGCCATCAAACGAAGTCACGTAAAACAATCCGGTGTCCTGACTGTAGCCCGGAGAATACCAGTTAGTGGCTCCAACAATGGGTGGTGACACCATGATGCCTTCGTAGGTGGGCGCCATTCCGGGCACCCGAATGGGTCGTCCCGTTACCGGATCTAAGCCCTGCGCCCACGTTTGTGCGGCATAGGGTTTGCCGATTAAAAACTCTCCGTTGCTTCTGTCGAGCGTGTAGTAGAACCCGTTACGATTGGCCCACATCATCACCTGACGCTGGCGACCTTTAAATTCGATGTCAGCCAGAATCGGAACCTGTATCGAATCATAGTCATGCACGTCGTGCGGGGTGAACTGGAAATGCCAAACGATTTCGCCGCTGTCCCCGTCCAGAGCTACCACGGAGTCTGAATACAGATTGTCCCCGAGCCTGACGTCACCATTCCAGTCCGGTCCCGGGTTGCCGGTTCCCCAATAGATCTGATTCAGATCAGCATCATAGGAGCCGGTTATCCAGGTGGCAGCGCCCCCGGTTTTCCAGGAGTCGTCGGACCAGGTGTCGTTGCCAAACTCACCAGGTCCGGGAATGACATAGGTTCGCCATTCTCGTTCACCGCTAGCCGGATCGTAAGCGTCGATGAAGCCGCGAATGCCAAACTCGCCTCCGGCGATTCCCGTGACCACCTTGTCTTTGACAATGAGCGGAGCGGCGGTTTTGCTGTAGCCGCTGTCATGAGGCGCCACTTCGGTTTCCCAGAGGAGGTTGCCGGTGCGCGCATCGATCGCAACGAGATGGGCATCAAGGGTCGACATAAAAAGCGTTTCTCCGAGGATGGCCACGCCGCGATTATTTCGCCCACAGCAGATTCGAAGATCGTCAGGCATTTCATGATCATAACGCCAATACTCGCGTCCCGTGCGAGCGTCGACAGCGACGACGTTCGAGGGGGCTTCGGTGATAAACATTATACCGTCAACGACCAGGGGAACTGTTTCCGCCCGGTCAATAACCGGAATCTGGTACGCCCATTTCATTTCCAGTTGGCTAATGTTGTCGGTGTTAATGCTGTCGAGCAGGCTGTAGCGCTGACTGTCCAATGTGCCGGAGTACATCAGCCAGTTATTGGGCTCATTGCGGGCGTCTACCAGTCTCTCCCAGGTTATAGGTGAAAAGGCGGGAGTGATTACCGTAGAGAATTGATCTTCCTGCGCGCCCGCGGTGGCAGCCATGAATACGCTTACAAGCAGGGCTGTTGCATGTTTCATTGGGGGAGTACCTCTCGTCGAAGCGAAAACAAGTAAGCCACTAGGTCGTCGAGTTCGCCATCAGATAGCGATTCGGCATAACTTGGCATGGTGGATTTCTCCAGTCTTTCATAGTTTTCGAGCTCACGTTTTTGAAAAGACCAGAGGTTGGAGTCGGTATCCATGATACGAAGTGAAAAGCTGTCTTCATTCATCCGGAAGCCTTCCCGGATTACACCGTCGGCGCCGGCGGCGCGTACTGTCCACCATCGCGGAGCGACCTCCTGGTCGGGGTCCATCAGGGAAAGCAGCAGATCTTCCGGCGTCTTGTTTTCACCAATGCGCGAGAGATCCGGTCCGAGTCGTCCTCCCCGGCCATTGACCATATGACATCCGCTGCAGTCTGCTTTGCCGTTGAACAGCCTGTCGCCTGTTTCGGCGTCTCCGGCAAGTTCGACAGACAACGGGTCATATCGTAGTGAATTTATATAGGCAACAAGTTGCCATACGGTAGCGTCGGGGACATCTGCTGCCACAGGCAGCATGGCGGTGCCCGGCACTCCTTCTCTGATGATGTTGAAAATGCCGGCATCTGAACTTGCGCGGCGAAGCCTGCCCGTTAAATTCGGCGCGCCGGTTTCATCATTGCCTTTAGCGTCGAAGCCATGGCAGCGGGAGCATTGTCGTTCGAAATACCGGTTACCCATCCGAATGTCGACGGCAGTATTGTAGAGGTTGCCGGCATCTTCGGCCTGGGCGGATTGGAATAGCAGGCTCGAGGGGTGGTCGGAGAATCCGAGTACCACCATAGATATCGCGAGCCATCGCAAGTTGGGTTTCAGACGCCCCAGGTGAATGATCATTTGAGTCCCTTTTTTTTATTGTCGTTGGAGTAATGACAGACTTAGTGTAACACCCAAACAGTGGGATGCAATGCAGCGTGGAACGATCTCTAAGCCCGATGACGCTGCGGTCTGCCTGTCAGATTGATGGCGTAGATTACACTCTCAGGAAAATGCGTTGTTATGGATCTCATCCTCCCTATAACTCGCCTTCAAATCGGCTTCTGTGCGGTTGTGAAAATTCGGCCTACGCCATACGCCGAATTTTTTCCAGAGCATGTTGTGAGCGTTGGTTGTTTTCATCTACCTATAACACCGTATCCACGAACGCGAAGGCGTGGCCGATCATCAGAGTTTTACTCTTGGCATTAAACTACTTGCCCCAGTAGTCCTTGCCAAGAAAGGTCCAGCTAATTTCGGTTTCACGGCGATCAGAGTTGAAATTGCCGTATCGGGAAGAGCCCATCAGCAGGCTGGTGGCTTTATCAACGAGGCTGAATCCGCTGCCACTTTGTTGCGCGCTATCGAAGAACGCTCTGAATTCAGGGTCCAGATAGCGATTCTGCGGGGGTGTTGTTCCCAGACGCTCGGGTCGCACGCCAGTGAATACAGCTCAGCAAAATCTCCTGGTTTGATCGGGCGGGCAATGATCTGCTGTCCTACGAGTGTTGGTTGCAAAATGGCGGGGTCTGACATGGGTTTGTCCGAATTGCAGGTGAATCAGCGCCTTGTCGGCTAAGCGAGATATGACTCGTTCTGATCATGGCCGGTCATTGCAGTTAAACAATGTGGCCCACCCAGCGACCTGCGAGCATCACCAGTGCCCACAGAACGAGTGACATCAGGCCTGCTGTCTTCGCTTGCCTAGGTGGTTCTGTGTCCTCGTTCCATTGTTCGCGGTTTCTGTTGAGAGCGAAATGGAAGTAAGCCATGTTAGCGCCGGCCAGGGCCAGCAGTATGACCTTTGTTTGAAACGCCGGATTCTGAAGATGCCCTGAGGCGCGGGTGATGAACATAGCCAGTCCCGTTATTGTGGCGAGGGTGAATGCGCCCCAGGCCCATGGAATCAGTTCGCGGTTCAGCACGCTCACAGGGTAGGCCGTTGCGGCTATCCCGATCAGGCGCAAGTCGACCCACAGGATCGACCCGACCAGAAGAGAAGCGGCTAAGACATGGGCCGTTTCAAGAGTCGGGAACCAGTTGGTCGCAGCAATTATCTGGGAGATACCCCAGTTTTCAACCGAAACCCAGAAAGGATACTCGGTGCCTTCAAAATAGGGTTCTACATACCACAGGGGATAATCGAGGTACTCAGTGTAGGCAATCCAGCGCCCTCCCGTGCAAACCAGCAGCACCGCAGTGAGCGACAGAAAAGCCATGAGGCGTGAAACCAGTATTCGCGATGGATTGAGTTGCCAGAAATCCGGCTCGCGTTTGCTGAGTCGATGATACACAAGCGTCAGGATCACGATGGGAAGCAGGGCGGTCATTTTCCACAGGAATACCGGGTTGTTGAAATACCGCATAGGCCGGGCAAAGACAAAAAATGCCCCTGAGACCAGGTTGCTGGCCAGTGCGAACCAGAAGAACGGCATGACGCGCCGGGTGATTTCAGGCAGTGACTGCGACGGGATGGCGAGCTTCAGAATCCGCAGGTTGAGAAGCACAATACTGCCCATGACCACGGCGATACCGAGAATGTGCACCGTCTGGATAAACGGCGGAAATCCCGGAATATTCTGTAGCGCCCACAGGGCTCCATCCTGAAGAAAAGAGCCTGTCAGGCTATTTCCGATACCGTCGAAAAATGAAGACATAGGATGCACTTAGAATCTTCGCGACCACCTGTCTAGAGATATTTATCGGTCACAGCACCTTCTGACGCGGAAGCCGCAGTGGCGGCGAACTTAGCAAGCACACCCCGGGTGTAGCGGGGCGCCGGTTTTTTCCAATTCGCCAGTCGCGCCTGCATCTCTCTATCGCTAATTTCAAGGGTGATGATGTTGGCTTCAGCGTCAATCGAAATCCGGTCGCCTGTCTCGACCACAGCGATGGGGCCGCCTTCGACAGCTTCAGGTGTCACGTGTCCCACCACGAAGCCATGTGAGCCACCTGAAAAGCGTCCGTCCGTAATCAATGCGATATCCTCGCCCAGTCCTTTACCCATGATGGCGGAGGTAGGTGAAAGCATTTCTCGCATGCCTGGTGCGCCTCTAGGGCCCTCGTAACGAATCACCAGGACATCGCCTTTGACGACAGTGCCGTCAAGAATGCCTTTCAGACAGTCTTCCTCCGATTCAAACACCCGGGCATTGCCGGTGAAGGACAGGCCCTCCTTGCCGGTGATTTTTGCCACTGAGCCCTCCGGCGCGAGATTGCCGCGCAGAATACGAAGATGCGAGTCTTTCTTGATGGGGTTATCCAGCGGGCGAATTATGTCCTGACCTTCCGGGTAGGGCGCTACGTCTGCCAGGTTTTCCGCAAGAGTCTTTCCGGTGACCGTCATACAGGAGCCGTCGAGCATTCCCGCCTCCAGCATCGTCTTCATCAGCGGCTGAATGCCACCTATCTTAATCAGTTCGGACATCAGATATTTCCCGCTGGGTTTGAGGTCCGCCAGCATGGGAACGTCCTTGCCGAGCCGGGTAAAGTCATCCAGTTCCAGTTCCACGCCAATCGTGTGCGCCATAGCCAGCAGGTGCAGCACGGCGTTGGTTGAGCCGCCCAGTGCAATGGTGACTTTAATCGCGTTCTCGAAAGCGGCACGGGTCATAATGTCAGATGGCTTGATGTCGTGCTCAAGCAAATGCATGATCGCTTCCCCGGCGCTCAGACAGTCCTCCACTTTCTCCTGGGAGATAGCATCCTGAGCCGAACTGTTGGGCAGACTCATACCCATGGCTTCAATGGCTGAGGCCATGGTGTTGGCGGTGTACATGCCCCCGCAGGAGCCGGGGCCGGGGATAGCCGTCTCCTCAATATTTTTAAGCTCAATGTCAGACACCGTGCCCGTAGCATGGGCACCAACGGCTTCGAACACGGAAATGATGTTCGTATGGTTGGGGCCGGGCTGGATGGTGCCGCCATAGATGAATATCGAAGGACGATCCAGGCGCGCCATGCCCATCAGCAGGCCCGGCATGTTTTTGTCACATCCGCCAATGGTGATTATGCCGTCATGGCCCATACAGCCGGACACGGTCTCCACGCTGTCGGCGATGACCTCCCGGGAAACCAGAGAATACTTCATGCCCTCTGTGCCCATGGAAATCCCATCGGAAATGGTCAGAACGTTGTAGATGATGCCTTTACCACCCGCGTCGTTAGCCCCCTTGTTGACGTCTTCTGCCAGCTTATTGATGTGCATATTGCACGGCGTCACCATGCTCCAGGTCGAAGCGATGCCGATCTGGGGTTTTTTGAAGTCACCATCTTCGAAACCCACTGCTCGCAACATAGAACGGCTTGGTGCCTGCTCGACGCCATCAACAACAATTGAAGAGTTTTTACGTAAGTCCCTGTCAGTCATCTGATTTTTAATATCTCTTAATAATCTGCTTTAAGTGTAATTGCCGGGCCGGATGACTTGAATTGGGTCTTATCGTGGCGCAGGCGAGGAGGGCGATACTATACACCAGCCCGCGGTTTGTGGGCTATGGGGCATCATTACCAGATCTGAGTCGCGAGATCCGAGTCACCAGACCTGATCAGGCGCAAACGCGCCTGAGCGCGAATAGCCCCTGACGCTGTGTTGCGAACCGGGCGGAGCGCGACCCGAAGTGACCGGGCACTTTTGTATTAATGCCCAACTCGCCGAGAGGTTTTACGAAGACTCCAGGCATGTTTCGGGAATGTTTCGGAAAATTCTCTGGAAAGGTTCGTTGTCGGGACAAAGCAAATGGCCCAGTGTAGTCAGAATAGAGTCATAAGGGTCAGCTAACGCAGGGTCTGTCGTTGGTGGCAGGATTGTCAATATCAAGTCCGAAAAAGGCCATTATTGGAGCGATTTACAATATGATGCCATTAATTTCAGACCAACCGGCTTTAGTTGCCCCATGCTCATGAATACCGATGAGTTCGAGAATGCTCGACAGATGCGTGATCCGCGCTTTGACGGGCGATTTTTTGTTGGCGTACTCACCACTGGCATCTACTGTCGCCCGATTTGTCCGATCCGGGTCCCCAAGAAAGAAAATGTCCAATTCTACAAGTCAGCCGCAGCAGCTGCGGAGGCGGGCTTCTGTCCTTGTTTGCGTTGCCGCCCAGAGTCCTCACCGGGAACACCGGCCTGGAGCGGTGTTTCCTGGAATGTGTCCCGGGCGCTGCAGCTGATTGATCAGGGCTTTCTGGATGGCCACTCAGTGAAAGAGCTTGCTGAGCAGCTCGCAGTAGGGCCCCGACAGCTGAGCCGTCTATTTAAGGATCACCTCGGTGCGTCGCCTGTAGCTGTGGCCCAGACCCGGCGGCTCCATTTCGCGAAAAAGCTCATTGATGAGACCCGCCTGAATTTTTCAGAGATCTGCTTCGCAGCGGGTTTCGGCAGTGTGCGTCGGTTCAATTCGCTGATCAGTAAGACCTACAGCCGCTCACCGCGTCAGCTCCGGGAAGCGCGCAGCGTGAACCGTAATCAGCTCAAGGAAGGCAGTGCTATCGAGCTGACTCTGTCTTATCGGCCTCCGTTTGACTGCGAAGCGATGCTGTGCTTCCTGGCTTACCGCGCCATTCCCGGGGTTGAGGCTGTGACCGAGCGCAGTTATGCGAGAACGTTTCGCCTGGAAGGCCTGGCCGGGCACTTTCAGGCATTTTTTGAGCCCCGCAGCCATAACATCCGCGTGCGTGTCAGCTACGGCGAGACCCGTCATCTCCATCGGATCATTGAGCGCATTCGTGCGCTGTTCGATGTCAGAGCAGACAGTGCACAGATTGACGAATTCTTGGTTCAGGATTCGCAATTGGCGCCGATGGTACGGCGGTTCCCCGGACTCAGGGTGCCCGGTTGCTGGAGTGGTTATGAAGTGGCAGTGAGAGCGATTCTCGGTCAGCAAGTCACCGTGAAAGCAGCGTCTACTCTGGTGGCACGTGTTGCTGAGCGCTATGGTGAGGCCTATCAGTGTGACGTGGAAGGACTCAGCTACACGTTCCCCGAACCGGCGCGGTTAGTCGAGGCGGATCTTGGTGGTATGGGCATTGTTGGGGCGCGCATTGCGGCTATCCGGGCGGTCGCGGAACAACTCGAGCGTGGCGAGTTGGACATCGGGGGCGGCATAGACACGGAAACATTTGTGCCTGCCATTTGTAAAATCAAGGGAGTCGGTGAATGGACCGCGCAGTACATAGCTATGCGAGCGCTCAGTGACCCCAATGCTTTTCCGCATTCTGATCTGATTCTCAGGCGCGCGATGGCGGAACCCGGAGACACCCTGACGCCCTCTGCCTTGCGACAGCGCGCTGAGTCCTGGCAGCCGTGGCGCGCCTACTGCGCCATTTTATTGTGGAAAAACTATGCTTTTGAACAATTGAATAAGCCTAAAAAACACTAAGCTTTACCGCATTCACCAACGTTGTTATGAATTTACAGAGGACGACTATGGCGACTTTCTATCGTTATCACCATACTCCGATCGGCACGCTGCTGCTGGCAAGCGATGGCGAGTATCTGCAATTATTGGGATTTCCCACAGGCGCCATGAAAAGGCGTCACGGCAGCGATTGGGAGAAGAATGATGAGCCTTTCAAGACAGTCATTAAACAGCTTGATGAGTACTTTGATGGCAGCCGTCAGGATTTTGATCTGCCCCTGAGGCCGCAGGGTACTGAATTTCAGCGCCGCGTCTGGCAGGCGCTGCAGCAGATACCCTATGGCGGAACCTGGAGTTATGGGGAGTTGGCGAAGTATGTCGGTAACCCTAAAGCTTCCCGGGCGGTGGGTGCGGCCAACGGCATCAACCCGATTCCGGTAATCATTCCCTGTCATCGGGTCATTGGCAGTAATGGCAAGCTCACGGGCTTTGGCGGGGGTCTGGAAACCAAGGCATTCTTGCTAAACTTGGAAGCTAAACGACGTGCGCCGGGTCTTGATTTTGGTCTCTCGACGCTCGAGAGGTAACCGGGTCATACCTCCGGTAGAACTTGATTGCGAAGACATCGCCGTGGCAGTGCCGGGCCGCTGCCGGGGTTACCCTTGAACGGTTTGAATCAATTTTTGCCTCAGCGAGTCATTCCCGGGGGGTGATACAATAACGCCAACCTTTATCAATGTGCTCTGCTTTTGGATAATTCAGGTGCCACTTGCGTATGGCCTGGCACTGCCCCTGGATTGGGCTCCGACCGGGGTTTTCTGGGCGTTTGTTGCAGATAATCTGACCTGCGTCTTGGGCGTTCTCGCTTTCCGGCGAGGCCGGCGGAAAACTCTGGTCGTCTAATACGCGTCAACTTGATCTGTGTAGAATTGTCGTGGCGTGTGCGGGAAAGCGGCCAAACCATTTTAGGAAAGACTCAGTATGCTCAGCAGTCAGCAGCAAATTATTGGCCGAACTCTGCAATGGCTTGGATCAGATCAGTCAGTGTGGTTATGCACAATCCTCAAGACCTGGGGTTCTTCGCCGCGTCCTGTCGGCGCCATGATGGCCTGTACGCCTGAGGGTGATCTGATAGGGTCGATTTCTGGGGGATGTATTGAAGAGGATTTCCTTGACCAGCTGCGGAATGGCCAGTTAAAGCAGCGGTTTCATGAGGAGGGGAGTGTTCCTTTTGTGGTGAAATATGGAATCACCGCAGAAGAGCAGGCGCGGCTCAAGCTGCCCTGCGGCGGCCAACTCCATGTGCTGCTGGAGTTTATCGAACCAACCGACCTGAATAAGGGTATGTTTGCCCGGCTCCTCAATGCACTGGAGCAGCACACCAGTATCAGCAGAATCGTGAACCTCGAATCCGGGGCAATTTCAACAGCAGACGAGAGCCGGGATGACGCGGTCGTTATTCAGGGCAACCAGATGAGTCATAGCCTGAGTCCTATGTATCGTTTGCTGCTGCTTGGCGCTGGCGATGTGGCGAAATACGTTGCTGAAATGGCCAGGGCGCTTGAATACGATGTTACGCTTTGTGATCCGAGGCCCAATTACCTCGATAACTGGGAGGTTGAAGGGGTGGAGAAAACATCGCGCCTGCCGGATGACGTCGTTCGTGAGCGTTTCAGTAACCCCTATAGCGGAATCGTTGCGCTCGCTCATGATCCAAGGGTGGATGATATGGCGCTTATGGAAGCTTTAAAAACCGATGCCTTTTACGTGGGAGCGATGGGTTCTGAACGTACCTCAGCGGCGCGGCGGGAACGTTTACCGGAGTTGGGGCTCAGTCAGGAAGAGATTGAACTCCTGCATGCGCCGATCGGTTTCCAGATTGAGAGCAAGACGCCAGCCGAAATTGCAATCTCGATCATGGCTGAGGTGACTGCAGAAAAGCATCGTGCCCGCCGACCTGCATGAAAACTGGTGTGTCAGCTGTGCCAGGCGCAACCTCAAGATTGCAGCAGCCCCATCAGAGAGAATAGCGCACTGACACGGGGCGTTTTGTCTGCCGGGTTGAAAATTCTGTGAACAGGTTTGGTATTCACACCCTCAGAATAATTGAATCGCGCCCGTCTTTTGCTGCCGCTGATCTGAAGCCCTCACACCGCTGAACCCTGTTCAGCCAGTCGTTGCATTCGGGATAATCCACATCCAGATAGAATCGGTCTTTCGCGGCAGCCATTGGATAAATCATCGCAATATCTGCGGCTGTGACTCTGTCTCCGCCAAAATACGGAGCGAGTTTCAGGTCTGCTTCAGCAATGTTCAGAAGTGACGCCATGCGTGGTTTGATTAAGCTTTGTTTCGCTTGTTCCAGAACAGCCTTGATCATGGGGCGAATGAGAAAGGGCACTCGGGAGATCAGTATCTGAAAGACTGCTTCCATCAGCATCAATGACATCATGGAGCCCTGCGAGGCATGCATCCAGAAAAGATAGCGTACGCGATGCTCTCTGTCCGGGCTCACGCGCAATTCAGAGTCAGGGTGCTGATCCAACAAATAATCAATGATGGCAGTGCTTTCCGCAAGCGTGACCTCATCGTCGGTGATGACCGGCGCTGAACCCAGCGGCGACAGCTTTTTAAGTTCTGCCGGTGCTTGATAGGTCTTTGGGTCTCGTTCGTAAATTTTGAGCTCATAGTCGGCTCCCAGCTCCTCAAGTAACCAGAGAATGCGAAAAGACTGAGAGTATTCCAGATGGTGGAGAGTGAGCATGGTCGTGACTCCGGGGGTGAGCTGTTCACAGATGGTCTGCTCTCGCCACGGAGGGACCACTGTCTTGCCTGACTGCTCCGATTAGGAAACGCCGCCGGCCACGGAGCGAGAGGGCATAAGTAGATTCGCCCTCCATTGATTCGGAGATTACTGTTCGATGGCCCGGTCGATGCCGATTTCTTGCATGACTTCAAGTCTGCGCGCTCCCGCCAGGATGCCGATGATACCGTAGTTTCCTTCGTGGCAGGCGTATTCATACACGGGCTCTTCCATTCTTGAGAGAGGATACTCTCCGGACCATTGCGCGGTATAGACGCTCGGGTCATCCACCGTAAAACCGTAGATGATCTTGTTTGGTCCTTCGCGGCGGAAAGTCTCTATCACGGTCAGATTTTCGGTGGGCGCGCCTCGATACGTTTGCACAGGATTGTAGTGTTTGGTCTCAATAATCAGAGTATCGCCTTCCCAGCGGCCAATTGAATCGCCCATCCATTTGTCGAGCGATGCCGCGACTGCGTCCCTGGAATCGGCAATTCGTATGATTCGAGTGTCGTGCACCATCTCTACCATAATGGATACATAACCGGGCGACTGCACAATCTGCATGTGTGAGTTATACATAACTGGCGACATAACCGGCCCGGAGCTGTTTCCAAATGCAAGTACACAGCGCTCTCCTAAACTGCGCCCTTCCGGGCCATCGTTCCGGTCAGGAAGCCTGGCTCTCAATTGTTACATTCGGTCAGTGAATCCGGCTACCCGCTCAGGGATCCGACCATTTGGGGGATCGATGATCGCTGAGGTGCGGAATTCCCCGTTGATGGTTGGCAGAAACATCCCGCGATCTGTCCAGAACAGGTCGTAGTTACCGACCGGGGGCAGGGCTTCCAGCGCTGGCGCCGGCCGATCAGGGTCAAGCGGTTGATTGTCCTGCTCGACACGCTGCTGTGCAGCGCGTTCCAGCTGCAGTGCCTCCTGTTCGGTGTAGGCCTGCTTGTCGCCGAGTTCCTGCGGTCTTTCGAACGGCATGACTGTATTATTTTTCCAATAGCCCTGCAGATCCGGAACGCCCCATTCAGTGGTGGGTGTCTGGAACTCCTGAGCGCTCAGCACGCCGGGCAGTAACCACAGCAAACTGCAGGCGGCATGTATCACTGACAGAGAGGATTTGCCGTCAGCTTGACTGATTAGGTTTTTCATCCGTTCTCCCGCGGCGTCGCAGTGTGGCGCCTAGTTCATGTGTTTATTGTAATTGGTCCGGCGACTCTGAGTCATGGGAATTCTGCTTCAGGCTCATCCTGAAACTGCGATCGGGGCAAACAGCGGCCAGGGACGGGCCTCTTCCAGTTGCCTGGCGAATTGCAGCAGCAGCGCATCGCCGCCCCACGCAGCGGTTGCCATCACGCCTACGGGTAATCCGTTCGCATCGCTGTGCATTGGCAGTGAGGCGCTTGGTTGACCGGTGCCGTTGTACAGAGCAGTAAAGCCAGAGTAGCTCCGATATCGGCTACTGTACTCATTCAGGTCGCTGGCATTCATGTTGAGCCACCCCAGTCTGGCGGTTGTTTTCGTGAGAACCGGGGAAAGCAGGATGTCATAACGTGCGTGAAATATCTGCATTTCGGCTGCTGCCGCATTGAGTATGTCTCTGGCCCGCAAATAATCCGTCGCCGCAAATCGCGCGCCCATCTGTGCCATTTGACGAGTTGAGGTTTCAAGGTCTGCTGTCTCAAGATCCTTGCCTAACTCGTCCAGCCGCTTTTTGACGTTTTGATAGGTATGGATGCAAACCAGAGTGTTCATTGCTCCGGAGGCTGCTTTGTAGTCAGCCGGATGCCCGGCTGGTTCGACATGATGGCCTAACGATTCACAAAGCTGTGCGGTCTCCTCTAGGGCCCGTATGCACTCAGAATCGATGGGTTCGCCAAAAGGGTGTTGAGTCTGCAGCGCAATATTCAGTCTGCCCGGGGGGGTATCAATGCCTGTTGCAAACTGCGCTGGCGTGGTAGGTTTTGGAAATAGCTTGGCCGTATCCAGCCTTATCACATCGAGGAACAAGGCGCTGTCGCGCACACTGCGACTGACAACATGGCCCACACTCATGCCGCTCCAGCAGTCGCCAAGCCCATTTTCGATGGCAGTCAAGCCGCGACTCGGTTTCAGTCCAAACAAGCCGCAGCAGGCAGCGGGAATACGAATCGACCCGCCGCCGTCGGTTGCGTGTGCTACAGGTACAATGCCCGCGGCGACTGCTGCAGCGGCGCCGCCGCTGGAGCCACCCGTCGAATAATTCGGATTCCACGGATTGCGGGTTGCGCCGTTTGCAACGGGCTCTGTGGTCAGTGTAAGGCCGAACTCTGGTGTATTGGTTTTGCCCAGAACGATCAGTCCGGCATCGAGATATTCCTGCACAATGGTAGCGTTCTGTGCCGCGACAAATCCCTGGTAGAGGCGACTTCCGTTACTCTGGAGGAGGCCGGCTAGAGGACTAAGGTCCTTGATTAGAAAGGGCAGGCCTGCGACAGCGCTGTGACTCTCTTTCGTCTGATCCTGTTCGACGGCGTGGCGCTGAGCCTGTTCATAGCATTCGCCCGTCAGGGCATTGACGGACGGGTTGACTTTGCGAGCCTGTTCAATCGCCGAGGCGATAAGTTCTGATGACGTAAAGTCGCCATTTTTGAGCCCGCCGGACATAGCGGTGGCATCCAGTGCCAGATATTCCTGCTGTGTCAGCATCGATTGGTCTCTGTAAGGCCTATGTGCCAAAGCGTCCTCCGGTATACCAACCGATTTCCTTTATAGAATCTTTAATTTTGTCGCTTATGTCCAGTATCAGAGCGAACAGCGCCATCCGTATGAGCACGCCATTGTCTGCCTGGCGGAAAATCGCGAGATTCCGATGTTGATTGAGGTCCGCGTCGAGTTCATTTGCTTCCGCTCGCGAATCACGTGGCAGAGGATGCATGATGACTGTGTTGGGCTGGCAGTGTCTCGTATAGATTGCCTGATTTAGCCGGAAACGGCCTCGGTAGATGTCGGCCTCAAGCTTTGAATCGAAGCGCTCTTCCTGAATGCGGGTAAGATAAACGGTATCGTTTTCTTGAAGTCCAGCTTCCATATCGTCAGTTTCAGTGACTTCGTGGCCTGCTGCCTTGAGATCGCTGACGATATTGGCTGGCATCCTTAATTCCTGCGGCGATATCAATGTCAGATGAATCTTCTGGTACATCTTCAGGAGCTGGGAGAGAGAGTGGACTGTACGACCGTGTTTAAGATCTCCAACCATGGCAATGCGCATGCCATCAATAGTAAGTCCGTTCGCCTGAAGTTCTTTCTTGATGGTATACAGATCCAGCAGAGCTTGTGACGGGTGTTCATTGGCGCCATCGCCGCCATTGATGACCGGGACTCTGGACGCTCTGGCAAATTCTGCGACGGAGCCGGGCGCCGGGTGTCGCATAACAATAACGTCGCTGTAGCCCGAGATGACCCTGGCGGTATCGTAAAGTGATTCACCTTTGGTGATTGAGGACGATTCCATGCCGGTAGTTTCCCGCACATGGCCCCCGAGAAGGTTGAAGGCGCAACCGAAGCTTACGCGGGTTCGGGTGCTGGGTTCGAAAAACATGTTGCCGAGGATTGCGCCGTCAAGTGCTTTGGTTACCCGTAGCCGGTGCGCGTAGGGCTCCATAGTGTCGGCCACTTGGAAAACCAATTCGACATCGTCTCTCTGGAACTGGTTAACAGTGAGGATGTGGGCGCCGCGAAAATCCATTGGTCCACCGTTCTAGGGTCTTTTTCACTTAAGTGCGAGCCTGTGCCCGCAGTCTACAACATTTACAGACTGGGAACGACAGGGTCGGGCAGCCAGAAAATATGGGGAAAAGCGGAAGCCGGGCAGGCGAGAATCTTTCAGTTATGGTCGTGCTATGCTGTTGTCTAAATGGACCTGAGCAGTATGCAATGACCTCAGCGAGCATCTATTGGTACGACTTTGAGACCTTTGGCAGCAACCCCCGCCGAGACCGCGCGAGTCAGTTTGCCGGCATCCGTACTGATGAAAACCTGAATATTATCGGTGATCCACTGGTGCTTTACTGCCAGCCTTCTCCGGACTTTCTGCCTAATCCCATGGCTTGTCTGATCACCGGCATCACGCCCCAGAAAGCGCTGTCTGAAGGTCTGTGTGAAGCAGAATTTATCCGTTTGATACACGCAGAGTTCTCTCAAGTGGGGACCTGTGTCGCGGGCTATAATAGCATACGCTTCGACGATGAACTGACGCGTCAGCTGCTTTACAGGAATTTCTACGATCCCTATGCGCGTGAATGGAAGAACGGCAATACGCGATGGGATATTCTGGACATGGCGCGCCTTGCTGCGGCCACGCGCCCCGAGGGAATTGTCTGGCCGAAAAGGGAGGACGGGACGAACAGCTTTCGACTTGAAGCGCTGACCGCTGCAAATGGTATAGAGCACGCAGATGCCCACGATGCCTTGTCCGATGTGTTGGCCACGATTGAAATGGCCCGACTGATCAAGCAGGCGCAGCCGAGACTGTATGATTATGTGTATCGATCACGTACCAAGCAAGCTGTTCGCCGGCAACTTGACCTCAATTCCCGTAAACCGCTCCTGCACGTGTCCGGAACGTATCCGGCGGCGCAGGGATGTCTGGCCGTGGTTGCGCCGGTGTGCCGACATCCCACCGACAGTAACGGCGTAATCGTATACGATTTGCGACTTGACCCTGACGACTGGATTGATCTTTCTGACGAGGAAATCAGGGCGCGACTTTTCACCTCGAATGAACTGCTGACGGAGGGAGTTTGTCGCATCCCACTCAAGACAGTTCATACCAACAAGTGCCCAATTCTGACTGCGCCTACGGTTCTTTCCTCAGAACTTGCGCTGCAATACGGTATCAGTGAAGATCGCATCAGGGCCCATTGGGATAAGATGATGAAAATGCCGCATCTTGCTGAGAAGGTATCAAATGCCCTGCGACGAGAAGACCTGCCTAAACCTGATGACCCTGATTTCATGATTTACAGCGGCGGCTTCTTCAATGACGGTGACAAAGAATTGATGAGGGTGGTCAGGAATACAGACGCGACAGAACTGGCCCGTCTTGATCTGCCTTTTAAAGACGGTCGTCTGCAGGAAATGTTCTTCCGATACAGGGCCCGAAATTTCCCCGGGACCCTGACAGAGGAGGAGACCGAGCGCTGGCGTCTGTTTTGTCTGCAGAGAATTTACAGTGCCGAAACACGTGTCAATCATGCGGAAGATCTGGAGAAAGCCAAAACACGGGCTGACCCTTCGCAGCTTGAGTCGCTCGCTCAGTTGGAGCACTATGTGTCGATGTTGTCTGAGCTACAGTCAGGCTGAAAAACCATGCGCAGCTCTCGAAACGAGAGCGCAGACCATCGCCGTAAGGCGGTTCAGCGCTCATGGGATTTTTATTGATTCTTTAACCGAGGCTGCTGCCGATCTGATCGGATGTTCTTCTATGATTGACAAGACGCGTTTCCTGGCGGTTTTCCGGGCACGGATCCCCATGCAAGGGCGGTGGCCAGGATCACTGTCGGCTCTTCGCAAAATCAGTCTGTGGCTGCTTAGGGACTGGTTTCGCTCTGGTCAGCAGGTGGTTATCGGTGCCGGCAGCGTGGTTTTGATCACCCTTGACGGATTGCGTTGGCAAGAGCTTTTTCGGGGACTGGATCGTCGTCTGGCCTCGGATGATAGCTACAGCGAGCAGCAATCAGATTTATGAGACAGTTTTGGGATGATGATCCGGCTGAGCGGGCGCGGCTGCTGTTTCCTTTCCTGCACGATACTGTTTTTGAGCAGGGTAGTGTCATTGGAAACCGAGACCGCGGTTCATGCGCCCGTTGCCAACCCTTGGGTTTTTTCCTATCCCGGCTATTCTGAAATTCTCACCGGTGTAGTGAATGAGACGATTAATTCAAACAGCAAGCTTCACAACCCAGAGCGAACTGTTCACGAACGGCTCGAAGGAATTGGCGGCTTTGTTGGCAGCACGGCTGCATTCGCTTCCTGGGACGTCTTTCCATTAATCTTTAACGTTGAGCGCAGCGGCGTTTATGTCAATGCCTTTGAGCCTCCCAATGCGCCTGAGGGGATGGAAGAAATTACGCTGAACCGATTGCACAAAGATATTCCGCCGCCGTGGCCGACAGTTCGAAATGATGCCTTCACTCATCGCTACGCCTTGTCCTTTCTGCGCCGTGAATAGCCCAGGCTGCTGTTTATCGGCCACGGTGAAACAGATGACTTTGCGCATAATGGTAAATATGACGAGTATCTGTTCGCAATCGTACCGATCGCTTTATTGAGGAAGGCTGGCATACGCTGCAATCGATACCGAAGTAACGAGACAATACCGTGCCCGTCATTACGGTTGACCACGGTCGCGGTGAGGAGCCCACAGTCACCTGGCTTCACCATGCAAGCAAGCGATCGCTTGACGGATATATGTCCTCGCTTTCGCATTTCACGGAGGGGATTATCGGCTCGGAGGACACCTAGAAAGCGGCAATCGGCCCCGGTGTTGCTGGCAAGGGGCTGATAGTGACAGAAGAGCAATGCGCTTTTTTGAGTCAGGGTCAACCACAGCAGAGCAATTAGGTTTTTTCCACAAGCGTTGAACCCAGAGATGGCGCCGCATCTGTCAGAGGTGCTGGATTAGCTGCGTTCCGGATGTGCTGGCCAGTCCTGTCTCGATCGCTTGTGTCTATTGCTCAGTGTGACGCCAGTGAGGCCGAGGTATGTCTTCCAGGCTGCGCAAGCGAAAGCTCTTTTATGCCATTTGTTAAGGCTTGAGAAAGGAGCCAGTTGATGACGGTGTCACTCGGCGGCGTGTGCGCCTTTCGTTCTCGGTTCGAAACATTGAAATCGGCGCTTGAATGCGCGTCAGCCGTACCCATCCACTTTTTAAAACGCTACAATGCGCGTCCTTTTTGTTGTTAAAAGACAGATGAGAATTATTCCGTAATTTATTGTAAATAAGGAAAAAAATTGGATAAGTTCAAAAGCATCCGACCCTATCAGGACAGTGAAATCCGCCCTGTGCTCGACCAGTTGATTAGGGAACCGGAGTTCCTGGAGAGTATTGCGAATTTTTACTTTCCAAAACTGACGCGCCTGTTTCCGGGGCTTATTAAGATGGCTGCCAGCCACAAGCTGAAGCGTCAGGTAAGAGGGGTTACGGATGTGAAATCCATGCAGGATGTAATTGCAACCTACATGGATAAAATGATTCTTGATACCACGACAAATTTGACGCACTCCGGTATGGAAGGACTAAAAGAGGGTCGCAGCTACCTCTTTATTTGCAATCACCGTGACATTACGATGGATCCGGCGTTTGTTAACTATATGCTTTACCACGGCGGCTTAGACACCCTTCAGATCGCGATCGGGGACAATCTGCTTAAAAAGCCTTTTGTTACCGATCTGATGCGTCTGAATAAAAGCTTTATTGTTGCGCGTTCCGCAAAAGGGAGGGAGTTACTGCAGTCTTTGAAAACTCTGTCTGAATATATCCATCACTGTATCGATAACGGCGAAAATGTCTGGATAGCACAACGGGAAGGCAGGGCAAAAGACGGGATAGATCGAACAGACCCCGCTTTGTTGAAGATGCTCGGCATGGCAAAGCGTGAGCGTAGATTGTCAGAAAGCTTAAACGCCCTGCATATTGTCCCGGTAACTATCTCTTATGAGTATGATGCTTGCGATGTACTGAAAGCACAGGAACTGTACGAAATTGAAAAGAACGGCAGCTTTATCAAGACCGATGAGTCTGATATCACCAGTATCGTGACCGGTATGATTGGATTCAAAGGCAATGTTCATGTGGCATTCGGAGAAGAACTGAATCTGGGCACCGATGACCCTAATGAAATTGCTGCAACAGTTGATGAACAAATTATTGAAAATTATCAGCTAAGCGAGACAAACTATCTGGCACTCGAGCACCTGAAGAAAGACGGGCTTTTGCCGCAGCATCGAATTCGCGGGCTGCTTGAAGAAGAGGATATTTCCGCATCAGCCAGGTTGAAGTTCGAAAAGCGACTCGAGTCCGTCGGTGTTAGACTTCGGAAACACTGGCTGTTCAGCTACGCCAATCCGGTTCTTAATAAACTCGGGGTTATCGAATAAAGGTTGGCTTGGCCGGAGAGTGCCCTAGCGGCGAAGCAGGCGAAGAAAGCTCTCATTCAGGCGCTCCTGCAGTGAAGCAAGGGCTTGAGGTTCGATTGGCCCCAAACACAGGCTCAGCAAACGACTGCGGTGTGCAAACTGAACGTTTTCGTTTTGGCTGGATTTATTGTGCCCGAACCCTGACTGCAGTTGTGCCAGCTGCAGTGACATGCGCTGGGCCCGATCTGATTCCGGGGTATCTGCGCCGGCCCTAATTTCCAGTAGAATGCACAATTCCCGGAGGCGAGATTCAGCCGCTGTCGCACACTTCTGATAATCAAGTGCGTCGGTCGTGCTCAACACGTCAGACGCCCGGCCTTGCAGCAAGGAATCTAATTCAGGGTCGTCTGTCGGGTCCAGCTGTTGCCAGGCATTAGCCTCAAATCTCGCTTTCACCTCAGAAAAGTCTTCAGCGCCGGATAGTAGTTGTTTTTCAACCTGATCCAGTAATTGCGTATGTGCACGGATCCGCTCTAATAAGATCTGGCTTTTTTTGTCAGGAAGGGCTCTGAACCGAAAATCCAGATTTCGCTTGAGGTGATTGAATTGATCTATCAACCGGCTTCGCTGTTTTTTTGTCCGGTGATCCAGCGCGCTAGTAAAAGCCCTGATGGTAGCATTGAAATCCCCCCTGGCTGCTCGTAATTCCTCGTCGCTGAGCGCGTTGAATGTTTGCAAGGCATCCAGTGTTTTCTGAATTTCCTGATCTACGACGTTTGTTTCAGCTCGTTTTCTGGGTTTTGAGGAATCGGGTTTGGCAAAAATTTTATCGCAGGCTTCTCTGAACTGCTCCCAGAGCTGCCTGTCTTCCTTATAGGAGCTTGGTCCCGCGGTTTTCCATGCTTGCTGCAGTGCTTTGGCTCGCGCCATTGCCTCGCGATTGTCTTCAAAATCAATCAGTTCTTGTGCCTGTGATATCAAGGAAGTCTTTGTCGCAACGCTATCACGATTCAGCTTTTTACGAAATTTGCGGAGTGCTTCTAACAGCCCATAGTAGCGCTTTTGAAGTGATTTGATCTTAGACTGCTCGACCGGGGCCGACTTTTTCCATTCAGCATCAGCTTCGCGCAATAACTTGTTTAGCGCAGCAATGTCCGGCGGTGATTCGGTAAAGGAAGCGATGCTTGTTTCAAGCGATTCGCATAGCGCCTTTCTGGTTTGAAGGTTTGTCGCCATTTCCTGCTTACGCGCCTTAAAATGCGCCTTACATGGCTCATAGGCTTTATCAGACGCAGTTTTGAACTGTTGCCAAAGTTCTTCGTTGAGACTTGAGCGACCGAGCCTCTTCCACTGCTGATGGAGCTTATTGATGGTCTGGGCTCTGTCGCGCATTGTGAGATCAGCCTGATTAACCGTTTCCATTTGCTGTATCAATGATTTCTTCTTCACTGCTGCCAGAGCAAGTGCCTGCTCTCTTAATGCCTGAATTTTCTCCTTGAACGGGTTGGCCATTTCCTTGATGCGGGCCCGCACCTCACCGCTGCTGTTTTTCAGATTGTTCTGAATGCTGCGCCAGTCTTCCAGCACGGCAGATATTTGTGAATCGATTGTCTCGGTGCTGATAAGCGCGTCCAGTTTAGAGACAAGATTTTTTGTGGCGCTTTCCATTTCTAGCTGATAACCGGCGTTCTGAGCCAGCTTGGTCTGGAGTGATTCTGTGAACGCAGCCAGCGTTTCAGTGAGTTGAAGGCTGTCTGGCGGTAGTAATTTACGCAGCCGGTTAAGCCTGTTCTCTACCGTGACCAGGCGGGTGGTCTCATCGATATTGATCGCGCTCAGCTCATGCTTCAGCGTGTTCAATTCTTCCGGGAAATTCAGAGTGTCTGAATCATCTGTGCTGTTGATTGTTTGTTCTGAAGTAGATTCATTTCGCTCGCTTCCACTGAGCGGCGCAGTTGCGGCTAATTCCTGAACATTGTCGTCTACTGATTTTTTCACGAGATTTTCTGAATTCTGATCCGGAGCGGATACAGGGTCTTCGGCGGGCGCTGTCCGGAGGGGCGCTTGTGCTGTAAGGGGAGCATCGGGGCTTGCTGTATCAGTTGAAAATTGCGGCACGTCGGTATCAGGCAGAGGCTGTTTCGCGGTGGTGTGTTCAGCAGCGTTTGGCTCTGTGAGCTGAGAACTGCTTGAGTCGCCGATGGATGGTTTTGAACTCATGAATTGGCACCAAAGTTAATCAAAGGTTTAATGCTTTCTTGTGTGTACACGGCACGGGTCTGATTTTACCAGAATTTTACGCTCGCTCATCACTCGACAGTGACAGCGAGGCTTCAATTAAGTGAGGAAGTAGGAAAATAAGGGGGTAAATAACGAGGACTGCGGGCCTAACCAACTGCTGCTGAGGTATAATCATGACCCGACTCCGAAACGCTGGCACCCGGACAAGCTGCATGTTGGCGGACGACATCAAAGACCTTATTCAAGAAAGTTATCGTCAACTTCTGAAGTCTCGGGGGCTAACGCCCCGCTATGGGCAGCGCCTGATGATAGCTGAGATAGCGAAGCAACTGGCAGTAATTGGCGGAGCGCGGGTTCCAACGAAAGAGCAGCCTACGGCACAGGCTTCGGCAAACGGTCCAGTCAGTCAGGTCGTGCAGGCGGCTGAGTCGCTCAAAGCGCCAGTATGCGTGATTGAAGCAGGTACAGGAACCGGTAAAACGCTGGCTTATCTTCTGGCCACAATTCCACTTGCCCAGGCATTAAATCTGAAAGTCGTGATTGCCACAGCGACCGTTGCCTTACAGGAACAGGTGATCCTGAAGGATATTCCGGAGTTGCTGAATGGTTCCGAACTCGACTTTTCTGTTGCGCTTGCCAAAGGGAGAGGTCGGTATGTGTGTTTGTCTAAATTGGATGCGCTGCTAGAACCCAATGACAGCCTTCAGGCAATGCTGGACCTTTACGGGGAGGAGTCAGTTGATTTGGGAGAATCCGATGCCCGCCTTTATCAGGGGATGCTGGATGCTCTTTCGGAGGGTAGTTGGGATGGCGACAGAGACAGCTGGAATAGGCCAATTGCTGAGCAGGAATGGCGTCCTTTAACGGTTGATAATGCGTCCTGTTTGGGCGCGCGCTGTAGTAACTTTCGACAATGCGTGTTTTTTAAAGCCAGAGAATCATTGGATCAATCTGATGTTATCGTGAGCAATCATGATTTGGTGCTCTCGGATATTGCCCTTGGTGGAGGGGTGATATTGCCAGAGCCCGCGAGGTGTCTCTATATCTTTGATGAGGCTCATCATTTACCGATCAAAAGCAACAATCATTTTGCGGCAAACATACGTATTCGTAGTACCCGCGCATGGCTGGAGCGTACCGGAGATCTGATTGCGCAGCTTCTTGCAGAAGATTTCATTCCCGTTGATTCGCAAAGCAGTTTTGATAAGCTGCAATCTATTTTGCAGCCACGCCTCGAAGAGTACTGGCAGATGCTGCAGCCAATTTTTCTGAACGAGGGAGAGATACACGATAAGCGCAGTCGTTATACCTTTCCGCACGGTATTCTCCCGCCGGAGATTCGGGACGCAGCAGGCAATCTCTTCAGCGCTTTTTCACAACTCGCAGGCTTGTTTGCTAATATCGCTGAGGAACTGAAGATCGAATTGGAAGAAACCAGCGATCTCAGCAGGAAAGAGCTGGCTGAGCAGTTTTATCCGGTCATTGGTGGTGCGCAGCGTCGTGCGGAGGGAAGCGCTTCGCTCTGGTTGGCATATTCCCAAGAGGATGACCTTACGAAACCACCTATTGCCAGATGGATGACCTATCAGGAGGATGATACGCAGATTGAGACCACTCTCTCTGCCAGTCCAGTTTTAGCGGCAGATAACCTGAGCGAAAAATTGTGGGAGCAATGTGCGGGTGCCGTGCTGACTTCTGCGACCTTGTCTTCTCTGGGGAACTTCAATCTATTAAAACTCAAGGCAGGGCTGCCGGAATCGACGTTTTTTCTCAGCATACCCAGCCCGTTCGACTTTGGCGGGGCGGCTAGTTTGACGGTGCCAAATATGGGTTGTGAGCCCTCTGATACCGAGAGTCATACGGCATTTATCGTGGCTGCGCTTCCGCACCTGTTACCTGAACCGGTTGCTGCCCTGATGTTGTTCTCGAGCCGGCGTCAGATGGTTGATGTGATAGAACGCCTGCCTGAAGATTTTCAGAATATGGTGCTGTGTCAGGACGATTATCAGAAAGCCCAGATCTTGAAATACCACAGGCAACGGGTCGATCAGGGGCTGAACAGTTTGATATTTGGCCTTGCCAGCTTTGCTGAGGGGGTAGACCTTCCCGGTCGTTATTGTGAGCATGTGCTCATTGCCAAGATTCCTTTTGCAGTGCCTGACGATCCGATAGAAATGACGCTGTCAGCCTGGATCGAGCAGCAGGGTCAGAACCCTTTCATGACGCTGGCAGTGCCGGACGCCGCCTTTCGACTGGTGCAAGCAAGTGGCCGGCTGCTACGAAGCGAAACTGATTTTGGCCGCATCACGCTGTTCGATGAGCGGGTTTTTACCAAACGATACGGTAAGCAAATTCTGGCTTCATTGCCCCCGTATCGACAGGAAAGAATCGAGATTCCGGATGCATAGCCGGATCCTTTTGTCTTCTGGAAACGGCACTCTAGGGTTCTATTACGGTCGCTACCCCGGGGCTTGACGGAGTCTGCTTATGCTGTGATTCACCGCGACGCAGGTAAGCAAAGCAGCGTCAGTTGAGCTTTCTGATCGAGTAAATGCGAGTGCTCTCTGGATCGGGGTTAACAGGCTGAATCGGTTTGTCACCTATGCCATCTGCTGTCTCCATGCCCTCAACAACCCTTCCAATAACCGTATATCGCCCGTCTAACCACGGGGCGTCGCTCAGTGAAATGAAAAACTCTGGACCGTTTCTGTTTGGCCCGTCATTTGCGAGAGCCACGACGCCCCGGGTAATGGCTCTGGTGGGGTATCTGTTCTGGTAGCGGTACCCTTCATATTCGTAAAGCCGCATGACCGTCAATGACTGCAGCGCATCGATTATGGCGCTTTCCTCAGTTTCTAGCTGCTCCGGCGACTCGATCCCGAGTTGTCGGTAGAGTGGCTCTAGTACTCTACTGGCGAACTCCTGCTGGCTGTCTGCATTCAGGATAGGGTTGATTTCCCCTGCTTGAAGTATGACCGGAAGTCGGTCGAGGCCGAGGGCGGTCGCATTTATTTCATCAGCCAGATAGTCTCGTGGACGGCCATGAGCATTATGTTCTGGCGAACCGGCTTGAATGATGAAGTTGGGAATAACCCGATGAAATTGGCTGCCGTTGTAGTAGCGCGGACTTGCCGTGAGGGTTGAATTAGTTTCGGTAAGCGGTACTTCGCCCACGGTAAATTCGATAAAGCGTGCCACATTATCTGGCGCTTCTGCAGGCAGCATTTCAATATAGATTGGTCCCGCTGAAGTGGAGACCAGCATTAACGGATTGGAACTGTCTTCCATGGCAAGTCTGGCAGATGCGTAATCCGCATGGCTCCCGAGATGCGCAATCACGGCAAGCGCGAATAATAAGAGCTTGAACATAGAAACCATTTTGCGCGCGTCAGTTTAGTAAATGCAGAGGAATCCAGTAGGGCCGTGCCGCCAGTCAGCGGCTGCTTGCTTCACAAAGAACCTGTCTCTCAAAGTCCGCGGCGACATTGTAGAGGTAACTCGGTTTCGAAGGCAATATCCCGGATGCGGCCTTGTTCGTTGGGGCTGAGTTCTGGCTGACCCGCACGGGGCACGCGAGAAATCGGGAGTCAAACTGACTGGAGCTCTGCCAGATCTGCTGGCGTGTCGATGTCCATCAGGACAGCGGGATCGGTGACTTTGATGGACATTAGATCCTGAGGATGACGCGCCAGGAGTGATTTGCCGCCCGAGTCACCCTGCAGTCTGGCAAGTGATTCGAAATGCTTGCACCCGAACAACACGGGGTTGCCCTGTGTTCCCTCGAATTCTGGTACCACGATGCGATCTTTATCTGCGAAATTGATGAGCAGAGAATAAGTCGCTGTGCGCACAAAGGGCATGTCGCTGAGACAAACAATACAGGCATCCCAATGGCTTGTGAATTTCATGCCAAAAGCCAGTGATGCGCCCATGCCCTGATCCGCATGATCGAAGGACTGGATTTGCGATTCATCCGCTTCGAGTGCGCTGACGAGATCGGGTCGGGTTATGATAACGACGTCTTCAACGGCGGCAGACAGCCGATTAAGCGTTTGCGCGAAGACCGTCGATCCGTTATCCAATCTGGCCAGCAACTTAATTCCGCCAAAGCGATTGCTGAACCCTGCTGCGAGTAGAAGAGCACCAATACGCATGCTGTAGTCTCTGATGGCGGCGCCTTTAACAAAAAATCACAAGGTGCCGGGCAAGTCACCGGAACTAGGGTCGACCGGAATCAAGTCCAACACCGCTGCGGAGGGAGCGCAGCCTGTTCTTAACTCAGTGCAGCGTTTTGTCGGACTTGCGGGTTGGTGAGGCTTCCTTCTGCCGGATTTCAACAACAAATGGCTCCTGGTTATCGCTAGCAGCCTCAGTTTTTTGCTCAGTCTGTTCTGCGGAGTTTTGGGAATCCGGGCCGCTGGACCGCTTGATATTCCGGTTAAGCTGAAGGGGCGTGGCCCGTGAGCTGTCTTCCGTTTCTGAAGGAGGCTCGGGGGCATCCTGCTGAGCTTGGACGGCCTGTTCTCTGAGTTGCTCGCTGAGGTGCTGGCGCAGCCTGTTGACAACACTGGTCATCACTTCAATCGTTTGGCTGAGCTGATCCAGAGTTATCAATGTGCGCTCTGGATTATTGTCAGCTTGTTTTTCTTTTTCGCTCATCCTTTTATGAAATCCCGTCCCGCAGCCTCTCTCAGGAGACCACGGGTTTGCTTTGTCCGCTTGAACTTAGTCCCAGGTAAGTGCTCCGCCCGTCTGATATTCGATGACCCGCGTTTCGAAGAAATTTTTCTCCTTGCGCAGATCCATGATTTCAGACATCCATGGGAATGGATTCTCGACACCCTGAAACTGCTCTGGAAGGCCGATCTGAACGAGTCTTCGGTTGGCGATGAACTGTAGATATTCTTCCATCATTGCGGCATTCATGCCCAGTACCCCTCGAGGCATGGTGTCTCGCGCATACTCTATCTCAAGCTGCGTCGCTTGAAGAATCATCTGGGTGGCCTCTTCCTTCATTTGATCGGTCCACAGATGAGGGTTTTCCAGTTTGATCTGGTTGATCATGTCTATGCCGAAGTTCAGGTGCATGGACTCGTCCCGAAGAATATACTGAAATTGTTCGGAGGTTCCCGTCATCTTATTACGCCGGCCCATGGAGAGAATTTGTGTAAAGCCGCAGTAAAAGAAGATGCCCTCAAGGCAGCAATAGAAAGCAATGAGGTTCTTGAGCAAGTCCTGATCGTCCTCAGTGGTGCCGGTTTTGAACTCAGGATTGCTCAGTGACTGCGTGTATTTCAGTCCCCAGGATGCCTTTTTGGCGACGGAAGGAATTTCGTGATACATGTTGAAAATTTCGCCTTCGTCCATTCCGAGCGATTCAATACAGTACTGATAAGCGTGTGTATGGATCGCTTCTTCGAAGGCTTGCCTCAGAATGTACTGACGGCATTCCGGGTTGGTGATCAGCCTGTAGATCGCCAGCACCAGGTTGTTTGCAACCAGAGAGTCCGCTGTCGAGAAAAAGCCGAGATTACGTTTGACGATTAAGCGTTCATCTTCCGTCAGCCCATTCGGACTTTTCCAGAGGCTTATGTCAGCGTTCATGTTCACTTCCTGCGGCATCCAGTGGTTGGCGCAGCCGTCTAGGTATTTTTGCCAGGCCCAGTCGTATTTGAATGGAACAAGCTGGTTGAGGTCAGCTCGGCAGTTAATCATGGCCTTATCATCAACCGCGACCCGGTTTGCTGTGCCCTCAAGCTCTTCCACGCCCGCGCTGACGTCAAGACTGGACAAATCATCAATTGCTTTCTGCAGGGCGTTCTCATTGCTGGTGCTTTCAGGAGCTTCTGCCTGTGGTGCGAAACCCTGCGAGCTTGAAGTATCATTTACCGCAGGGGCAGGCTCCAGTGGGTGCTGGCCTGGCGCGGGTGTTTCAGATGCTTCGACTGGCGGCGGGAGCGGAGGTGCCACTGCCGCGCCAGTTGTTGCTGTGTTTTCTTGATTAAAGTCGTCCCAAGACAACATTGTGAGTACCTCTTTGTATTAACAATTTCTCAATGAATCGATGTTGTTGGTTTGATTATTGGCAAGCTTCGCATTCCGGGTCATCCAGAGAGCAAGCTTTGGGTATGGCTGCTGCGGTTGGCTCCGCTGACACCTTGTTCAGGCTGTGGTCAGAGACTGTCGATTTTTCGGTAGTCGTCGCTGCCAATGCTCTTAAGTAGTAGGTTGTCTTTAATCCACGTAACCAGGCCATTCGATAAGTGACGTCCAGTTTCTTGCCGCTGGCGCCGGCGACGTAAAGATTCAGTGACTGAGCCTGGTCGATCCACTTTTGACGACGGCTTGCTGCATCTACCAGCCAGCGTGGCTCAACTTCAAAGGCTGTGGCGTAGATCTGTTTGATCTCTGTGGGCACACGATCAATGTTTTGGACGCTCCCTTCATAGTATTTGAGGTCATTGACCATGACGTTGTCCCAGAGATTGAGCCGTTTCAGGTCATTCACTAGATACGGGTTGACCACGGTGAATTCTCCGGAGAGATTCGATTTCACGTATAGATTCTGGTATGTGGGCTCAATGGACTGTGAGACGCCGGTGATATTGGCTATCGTGGCAGTCGGCGCAATCGCCAGGACATTTGAATTGCGCATGCCTCCTGCTTTTATACGAGCCCGCAGGCTGTCCCAGTCCAGGCGTTGGTCCAAGTTCACGTCAAGGTAATCGCTGCCTCGAATCTCCCGAAGCTTCTTCAGTGAATCAATGGGTAGAATGCCCTGATCCCACAGCGAGCCCTCGTAGGATTCATAGCGCCCCCTTTCTTCCGCAAGAATGTTTGATGCGCTAACAGCATAGTAACTGATCATCTCCATGGAGATATCCGCGAACTCTACTGCCTGCTCTGACGCATAGGCGATGCGTTGTTTATAGAGCGCATCCTGGAATCCCATTACGCCCATACCGACCGGGCGATGTTTCAGATTGGAGTTTTTGGCCTGATCCACCGAGTAATAGTTGATATCGATGACGTTATCGAGCATTCGTATGGCTGTGGCAATCGTCTTCTTCAGCTTTTCCTGATTGAGACCGTTCTCGTCGACATGGTTGACCAGATTCACTGACCCCAAGTTACAGACAGCAATTTCGTCCTGACTGGTGTTCAGGGTGATCTCTGTGCACAGGTTTGAAGAATGTATGGTGCCTACATGCTGCTGCGGTGAACGAACGTTGCAGGTGTCCTTGAACGTTATCCAGGGATGGCCCGTTTCAAAGAGCATAGACAGCATTTTGCGCCATAAATCGGCCGCTTTCACGGTCTTGTAAGGCCTGATTTCTCCGGCCGCTGCCCGACGCTCATACTCTTCATATTTCCGTTCGAACTCGATGCCGTGCAAATCGTGCAGCTCTGGCACGGTGTTTGGCGAAAACAGGGTCCATTCCTGTTCATTGAATACCCGCTTCATGAATAAATCTGGAATCCAGTTTGCCGTATTCATGTCGTGCGCCCGGCGCCTGTCATCGCCGGTGTTTTTGCGCAATTCCAGAAATTCTTCGATGTCCAGGTGCCAGCTCTCCAGGTAGGAGCACACAGCCCCTTTCCGTTTGCCGCCCTGATTAACCGCAACCGCCGTGTCATTTACCACTTTCAGAAACGGCACCACGCCCTGACTTTTTCCATTGGTTCCAGTGATGTGTGCGCCCAGAGCCCGAACTGGGGTCCAGTCATTGCCTAACCCACCGGCCCATTTTGACAGCATCGCGTTATCCCGGATTGCTGAGTAGATGCCAAAAAGGTCGTCGGGCACGGTAGTTAAAAAGCAGGATGAGAGCTGAGGCCGCAACGTGCCGGAATTAAAAAGCTGAGGTGTCGATACCATGTAATCGAAGCTCGACAGCAGATTGTAAAATTCAATCGCGCGCTGTTCTTTATTGTCCTCTTCCGATGCCAGACCCATGGCCACCCGCATATAAAAGACCTGTGGCAATTCAAACCGGGTGCCTTCACTGTGGATAAAGTAGCGATCGTAGAGAGTCTGGAGACCGAGATAGGTAAACTGTTGGTCTCTTTCCGCTTTGAGAGCCTCGCCCAGCACCCCCAAATCAAATTCAAGCAGGTGAGGGGACAGCAATCCCAATTCCACCCCTTTCTCAATGTACAGCTTCAGTGTGGCCGCATATCGGTAGTGCATCTCGGACTGCGTCGCCGCTTCGCTGATGCCGAGAAAGCTGAGCGCTTCAGAGCGCAGCGTATCCATCAGCAGGCGAGCGGTTACGTAAGAATAGTTCGGATCCTTTTCTACCATTGTCCTGGCGGTCATCACCAACGATGTACGGACGTCTTTCATTTTTACGCCAGGATAGAGATTCTTCAGTGTTTCGCTATAGATCGTGTCGGCCGAGACGTCTTCTAGACCTTCGCAGGCTTCGTCAATGACGGTCCGAAGCCGAGCGGTGTCCAGCGGGCCCTGATGCCCATCCTCAAAGGTGACATTAATCACAGTTTCTTTCGGTTGCTGGAGTTCAGATTGCTGCTCGCGCATGCGTGTGCGATCCGCTCTGTAGATGACATAGCTGCGCGCAATTTTGTGCTCGCCAGTACGCATCAGCGCCAGTTCAACCTGATCCTGTATATCTTCTATATGTATTGTGCCGCCGGATGGCATGCGCCTTTTGAATATGTCTGTGATCTGACTGCTCAGCCGAGCAACAGATTCATGAATTCTGGAAGATGCAGCTGCTGTTCCGCCTTCCACGGCGAGATAAGCCTTGGTAATGGCTACAGAAATTTTTGATTCGTCATAGGCGACGACAGCGCCATTGCGTTTGATGACCCGTAGTTGCCCTGGGGCTGTTGAGGGGGTCTTTTGGGCTTCTTTTACGCCGGGATTCGCCCCCGCGGTCGGGCCGTTGCTGGCCTGTACATCTGTTTGCATGAAGTGCTCCGAATTCGATCTTTACTGCGAGGCGCACTGCCTCTTATTGCTTTTTCCCTACTTGGCCTCAGCTCTTGTCTGTACTCTCTGACCGTAACTTCTGGCCAGCTGTGACTCGCAGTGCTCTGCCTGTCTGTAATTACTGTTCGCGGTTATTTGCTGCCAGCTTTTTTGCTTCCTGGCATCGGGCTTTTGCTTGTGATTGCAAAATAACCACTACTAGCCCGGTCGCCCGACTGACTTAATCCCTTCTGCTGTTCCGCTTTGTGCGTTTTCAGGGTGAAGGCCTATACTATATATTGTGTTTTTGGCGCTGGACTTTAGTGTTTTTTACGTCCGGCTTGGGTTTTTTTCCCTTGCCTCAGTTTTCCGCCTCTGGTCCAGACTCGTCGGCCCCTTGGGGCGGCATCCATGACGGATTTCTCGCCCGCGCTACACTACCCGATGAGCCGGTCTAGTGGGCTCGGCGGCTGGCAGATGACGGGATTTGCTGCCTTGCCTGTAGAGCTAACATACAACATCTGGGATGGTCGTCTTCGATAAGCACAAGATAATGAGGTTTCTGCTAGTTTGCAAGCGATTTTCCTGTGTGTTTTCTGTGGGAAAAATGTGCATTAAACCTGCTTTGCGCAGAGATGGTGCAAGATCGGGCGGTTTTGTGCTACTGGCTGTCCATCTGGCTAAAATTTATCCAATTTTGAATGCCCGGCGGGTCTTGTCAGTGTTATTTCGGAAGAATGACGTCAGACAGTAGGCACCACTAGATGTTGTGGTTGCGAGTGAGGCTGGCTCAGCTGAGCAGAAATTCGATCAGTGCCTTTTGGGAATGCATCCGATTCTCCGCCTCCTGCCAGACCACTGAGGCGGAGGAATCGATCACGTCTGCTGTGACTTCCTCTCCACGATGCGCTGGCAAGCAGTGCATGAACAGCGCATCCGCGGCGGCTTGCGCCATCAGGTCCGGTGTCACCTGAAAACCACCAAACTGCTGTTTGCGTTGGAGAGCCTCTGCTTCGCTGCCCATGGAAGCCCAAACATCGGTTACCACGAGATCGGCACCTCGAGCGGCTTGGGCCGGATCATCTGCCAGACGCACGCAGTGCTCGTTATCTTTCAGTAATTGATGATTTGGTTCATAGTCCGGTGGGCAGGCAATTGACAGTGAGAATCCGAAAGCCGCCGCTGCATTGATGTAGGACTGGCACATGTTGTTTCCATCACCGATCCAGGCCACACGCGCATCTCTGATAGACCCTCTGACTTCCATGAAGGTCTGAACGTCAGCCAGAAGCTGGCAGGGATGAAAGTCATCGCTGAGCGCATTGATTACAGGAACACGGGAATAGGCTGCGAACTCTTCGAGTTGGCTATGAGCATGCGTGCGCACAGCGACCAGATCGACCATGCTTGAGATCACTCTCGCGGTATCAGCAACCGGTTCTCCGCGACCGGTTTGTGCGTCGCTATCCGTGAGGAAAACAGCAGAGCCGCCAAGTTGGTTCATCGCGACCTCGAAAGCGACCCGGGTCCGGGTAGACGCTTTAGAGAAGATCAGCCCCAAGGTCTTGAGCTCAGCTCGCACGGCTTGCTGAGGATCCTGCTTCAATACCATGGCACGTTTAACAATCGTCTCGAGCTCATGCTGAGAAACGTCTTTTAAGGTGAGAAAATGCTGTTTAGTCATGGGGCTTGGTCATGTCGAGCCGATAGGGCACGGCCCCCGAGGCTGCATCTTAAATTCAGCTGGCTGCGGTCATGTTGTCTGGTGGTGTTTGCAGAACCGCCGGAGTGGAGATTATAGCGAAGTGGGTCGAAGTAGCCAGTTCTGTCGCGTCAGCAATTGTCACTCAAGGACGCATTAAGTAATCTGCCATGCTGGTGAGCCACCATTGAAACAGACTAAGACATTCGTGACGTGAATGCTGTAGAGCTAAAGCTTTTCGCCAGCCGGATTGCCGCCATTTGTGATGAGATGGGCGTAGTGCTGCGCCGGGCTGCTTTTTCTCCGAATATCAAAGACCGGCTGGATTTCTCCTGCGCGCTCTTTGCTCAAGATGGCCAACTGATCGGCCAGGCAGCGCACATCCCCGTGCATCTCGGGAGTATGGCGTTTGCTATGGGAGATTTGGTCCGCCAGAGAGCCTGGCGCCCCGCAGACATGCTGGTGGTTAATGACCCCTACCTCGGTGGCACCCATCTGCCGGATGTGACGGTTATCGCGCCTGTCTTTGTTCGTGATGTCATCGTCGGCTTTGTCGCCAACCGCGCGCATCATGCCAACATCGGCTGTGAAACGCCGGGTTCCATGCCGGTGTCTCAGCATCTTGAAGAAGAGGGGATCGTAATTCCTCCGACCTTGTTGTTCTCCTCAGGCCAACTTCAACAATCCTGCCTGGATCTTTTGCAGATGCCTGTCGGCGCATTAGAGGGGGATCTGGCTGCACAGGTTGGTGCGAATCAGCTTGGCGTTCGGCGGTTCTGCGAATTGGTCGGTGAGCTGAGCAGTGCCTCATTCAATGCCGGTATGCGTGAGCTGGACGTCTATGCTGATCGGATCATGGCGAAGCTGATCGGTGCTTTAACCCCCGGTAATTACAGCTTTGAAGATTTTCTCGACGACGACGGTTTCGGTAGTTCAGCCATTCCGCTTTGTCTGAGTTTGACTGTTGAGGCGCAGAGCGTTGAGCTGGACTTTACCGGCTCATCAGACATGGTGCCAGGTAACCTTAATTGTCCGGAATCAGTGGTTGCTGCTGCCGTTTACTATTGCTTTCGCTGTCTGTTGCCGGAGGAGTCTCCTTCTTGTTCGGGCTTGTTCCGAAGATTGAAAATAATAACCAAACCACGCTCTATTCTGAACGCCGAGCGTCCGGCAGCTGTTGCGGCGGGTAATGTGGAAACATCAACGCGTCTGGTGGATGTAATATTCGGGGCTCTCGCCCAGATTCTACCTGAGCAAATTCCGGCGGCGAGTCAGGGTACGATGAACAATATTGCGCTGGGTCGGATAGATCCCACCTCGGGGGTGCGATGGGATTACTATGAAACGGTAGCTGGTGGTCTGGGAGCCGGTCCGCGCGTCGATGGCCTGAGTTGTGCTCAAAGCCACATGACGAATACGCTGAACACACCGGTTGAGGTTCTTGAAATGTCCTACCCGCTGCGCGTGACCCGTTATTCAGAAAGGCAGGGGAGCGGCGGTGCGGGCAAATCTTGTGGCGGTAATGGAGTGATCAAAGAGTATGAATTTTTAGAGCCCGCACAGTTGACGTTGTTGACAGAGCGGCGCAGGTTTGCGCCTTGGGGGCTGGCTGGTGGAGAAGATGGCGCGAAGGGGGAGAATCTGTTGAACGGTCATAGTCTTCCGGGCAAGTGCTCCTTATCAGTCGAGGCAGGTGATCGTCTCGAAATTCGTACTCCCGGAGGAGGCGGTTGGGGGCTTTACGAGCCCCGGTAAATTTCGGAAGATAAATGGCGTGACTACAGCGGTTTGATATCGCTCTAGAGAGCCTGAATTGCCGCCAGCTACGACGCGCTGACTATCTGCGCTCAAATCGATTACCACGCATTCTTCAGACCCCGCTTAGCGGGTCTTGGTCAGTAATCCAGATCACCGGAGCCACCCTGGTCTGCTGGCTAGTTCTAAATTCAAGCCGGAGCTGAGTTGAGTTATAATCAGCCGCGCCACGTCGGCGTGTCCATTCGAGGTAAGTAATGAGTACAGAAGAAACAATTCAAGAGCAAATCAATGGCAACAGTATTTTGCTCTACATGAAAGGTAATCCCGAACAACCAATGTGCGGATTCTCAGCGCAGGCTACGCAGGTTTTGATGGCCTGCGGCAAACGCTTCGCCTATGTTGATATCCTCAGCAATCCAGAAATACGAGCGACCCTGCCTAAAGTGTCCAATTGGCCAACTTTCCCTCAGTTGTTCGTTGATGGCGAATTAATTGGCGGTTGTGACATCGTCACTGAAATGTATGAGCAGGGTGAGTTGCAAGCCTTGATCGATAAGGCGGGCGGTGACGAGGCCGAAGCAGAGTCCTGAGGCAGTCAAGTTCCACAACCCGATAGCAGGTTCGGGCCGCGGTCAGCTGCAAGCTGTTCTGTTCTGCGGGCCGAATCTGTGCTTTACACTACGTCGGAGGCCAGCCACCGAGGTCCTTGTATCGATTGACTATCAAGCAAAAAAGCTGCGCCGTGCGGTCGGCATCATATTTTGCGGAATGGGCTTCTGCTTCATCGAAGTCTATGCCAGCAACCTTGCAGGCTCTGGACAGTACCGTTTGACCGAAGGCCAGGCCGCTGAGGGTGGCGGTATCGAAGCATGAAAAAGGGTGGAAAGGGTCGCGCTTGAGACCGTGCCTCGCGCTTGCCGCGCGCACAAATCCGTGATCGAAGTGGGCATTGTGACCAACAAGAACGGCGCGTTTACACGCCTTGGGCTTCATCGCGTCTCTGATCATCTTAAAGAGATTCTGGAAGACGTCCTTCTCTGGACGTGCGATCCTAAGTGGGTGAAATGGATCGATGCCGGTGAATTTCAGAGCCGCTTCTTCCAGATTAGCCCCTTCAAACGGGATAACGCGGTGGAAGAGACTCTGCTCTATCTCGAGATACCCCTCGGCGTTCATCGCTATGACTACAGCGGCGATTTCAAGTATGGCGTCGGTCTGGGAATTAAAGCCGCCAGTCTCTATGTCCACGACAACCGGCATGTAGGTGCGAAATCGCTCGGCCAGGGCATTCTGAGGCGGGTTGTCTGAGTCGAATTCTTGCATTAGGCTCTAGGCCTCTTTTTGTCTAAGACGCCAGAACAAACAGTCGCCTGCCCGGACTGGAATAACCGTCTCGCTCCCAAATTCAAAGTGTACGGGCATGTGCCACTCGTTTCGCTCGAGGGTAATCGTTTCTTGATTGGGTTCGAGGCCGTAAAATCGGGGGCCAAACTGACTGGCAAAACCTTCCAGTTTATCCAACGCTCCTGCGTACTCAAATACTTCAGCATAGAGTTCTATTGCTGCTGGTGCTGTGTAGATTCCGGCGCAACCACAGTCGCTTTCCTTATAACCACGCGCGTGCGGCGCAGAATCAGTTCCCAGGAAAAAACTCGGATTGCCACTCGTTGCTGCCCCAATAAGCGCGCTTTGATGGGAGCTTCTTTTTAATATTGGTAAGCAATAAAAATGTGGCCGGACTCCGCCGGCAAGCATGTCATTTCGGTTGAAAAGCAGATGATGCGCGGTGATGGTTGCGGCAACCCGTTCGTCTTCAGAGCAGACAAACTCGACGGCTTGTTGGGTCGTAATATGCTCAAGCACAATCTTCAGCTCTGGCAATTTCGCTCGCAGTGGGCTAAGAATCTGATCAATGAAGCGTTTTTCCCGGTCAAAAATATCAACCTCATGCGTAGTGACTTCACCATGTACTAGCAGTGGAATTTCGAGATCAGTCATTTTTTCGAGCGCTGGCATGACCTTTTCTATCGAAGTTACGCCACTGTCTGAGTTGGTGGTAGCGCCTGCAGGATAGTACTTTACGGCGGCGACATCAGGTTCATCAGCCAGTCTTTTCAATTCGTCAGCGGCTAAATTGTCAGTCAGGTAAAGCACCATCAACGGACGGAAAGAAGTTCCCTGAGGCACGGACTGCATGATTCGCTCTCTATAGGCGAGGGCCTGTGACACGCTGGTGACCGGTGGTTTTAAATTTGGCATAACGATGGCTCGCCCAAAACATCGCGCCGTATGAGGCACCGTTGTGCGCAACGCCTCACCATCCCGTAGATGCAGATGCCAGTCATCGGGCTTGGTCAGAGTCAGAGTGTCTTGGGTCATTGCAGAGCGGTTCGTCATATTGATGCAGTGCGCAGGGTTTTCTTATACCTATTGTAACGAAAACTGCCCGCGACCTGAACGCGCTGTGCTGAAATTGATCTGTGTGTTATGACAAGCAGATTTTCTGTCGGCTAAACACAAAATTCGCCGTATACGATGCCAGTACACCGCGAGAGAATGCTAGAATAGGCGCCGATTTGCGATCCGAAGTCCGGGTTGCAGGCGCAACGTATTTCGGTGTCTTTTTCTGGAATTTTTGGAGCGGCGCCCTGTCGAGGTATGCCGGGAAGTAGCTATGTCCGATATCAATAAAGTCGTCCTCGCCTATTCGGGTGGGCTTGACACTTCAGTCATTGCAAAATGGCTTCAGACCACCTATCACTGCGAAGTCGTGACGTTTACCGCTGACATCGGTCAGGGCGAGGAAGTCGAGCCGGCCCGAGCCAAGGCGATGGCGATGGGTATCGAAGAGATTTATATCGAAGACCTTCGGGAAGAGTTTGTGTCTGATTATGTCTTCCCGATGTTCCGAGCCAACGCAATATACGAGGGTGAGTATCTGCTTGGTACCTCCATCGCGCGTCCGCTGATTGCGAAGCGCCTGGTGGAAATTGCAGGAGAAACAGGGGCCGATGCGATTTCCCATGGCGCAACCGGCAAAGGCAATGATCAGGTCCGCTTCGAACTCGGCGCGTACGCTCTGAGCCCCGGTATCCAGATAATCGCCCCCTGGCGGGAGTGGGATCTTAACTCCCGCGAGAAACTTCTGGCCTACTGCGAAAGCCATGGGATCCCGGTTGAAAAGAAAAGAGGCGGTAAATCACCGTATTCAATGGATGCGAATCTGCTTCACATTTCCTATGAGGGCGACATTCTTGAAGACCCTGCCACGGAGCCTGAGGAAAGTATGTGGCTCTGGAGCGTTTCACCAGAAGCAGCGCCGGATCAGCCAGCTTACCTAGATCTGACTTATCAGCGGGGAGATATTGTTGCCATAAACGGTGAACCCCTTTCTCCGGCGGAGGTATTGTTGACTCTGAACCGTCTCGCGGGAGAACACGGAATTGGTCGCGCTGATATTGTTGAGAATCGATATGTCGGGATGAAATCCCGAGGTTGCTACGAGACGCCAGGTGGCACTGTTATGCTCAAGGCGCATCGCGCCATCGAATCTCTGACCCTAGACCGTGAACTGGCCCATCTGAAAGATGAGCTCATGCCTCGCTACGCAAGCCTGGTTTACAACGGGTATTGGTGGTCGCCTGAAAGGGCGGCATTACAGGCTCTGATTGATCAATCTCAGCAGTATGTGAATGGCATGGTCAGTCTGAAACTTTATAAAGGCAATGTGATCGTGGTCGGGCGGAGTTCAGATGATTCGCTTTTTGACGAAGAAATCGCGACATTCGAAGAGGATGCCGGAGCCTACGACCAGGCAGACGCAGCCGGCTTCATTAAGTTGAACGCCCTGCGACTTAGGCTGGCAGCCCAGAAAGGGCGCAGATGACTGCTGGCTTGCACATCGCTTCAGCGCTTAAGGATCGGTTTTTTGCTTAAACTCACACAAATCTTCGATGAGACAGGTGCCGCAGCGAGGTTTGCGTGCGATACAGGTATATCTGCCGTGCAGGATAAGCCAGTGATGCGCGTCTAGGAGGAATTCCTCCGGGACGAGGCGCACCAGTCGCTTTTCAACCTCCAGAACCGTTTTGCCTGGAGCGATCCCGGTGCGGTTCGACACTCTGAAAATATGTGTGTCGACCGCCATGGCAATCTGTCGGTATGCCGTATTGAGGACGACGTTGGCTGTCTTTCTTCCGACTCCCGGGAGCGATTCAAGCGCCTCACGCGAGTCGGGAACTTCAGACTGATACTGGTCGATTAGTATTCGGCAGGTTTTGATGATGTTCTTGGCTTTGCTGTTAAAAAGGCCGATCGTTTTGATGTATCCCCTCAGTTTTTTCAAGCCCAGCGCATGAATGGCTTCCGGTGTGTTTGCCACCGGGAAAAGCTTTTCAGTGGCCTTGTTCACGCTGACGTCGGTGGCTTGCGCTGAGAGCATGACAGCGATCAAGAGTTCAAAAGTGCTCGCATAAGCCAGTTCAGTGGTTGGCTCCGGATTTGCGTCGCGCCAGCGGGAAAAAATCTCGATTCTCTTCGTTTTGTTCATTGGTTCTCCAGACTCAATCGCGGTCCGATTTGAGGCGTCCAGTGACTCTGGCGCGTTCTACGGATTGTTCGTCCTGATGATAGTAGGCTTCGGGTCTGCGCATACCTAATGCTTGGCATATGGCGATGAGTAAGCCAAGCAGGATGAAAGCACCGGGAGCGGACGCGACGAATGTTGAAATTCCTGTGCTATCTGGAGTGACGATTGCTTCGAACGACCGAGGCACAAGTAGCTGAACATTGGCGAACGGCGTTCTGCTGATCAGGAGTTCCCGGAGCATCGAAAAGCCTATGAGGCTTGCTCCGAAAGCGACGGCCAGTCGCGCGGCATCCGCGACCGCAGCGATGAAGCTAGCGCTCTTACGATAGGACGGTAGCTTGACCAGCAGGGCGAAATTACAGGCGATGAGATACAGATAAATGCCGAGTTCACGCATCAGCGGATAGAACCAGACTTCCATCAGTTGGGCCAGTATTGTGGTGTAACAGCTCATGATGGCACTGACCCAGAAGAAAACATGCTGGGGACGAATAACCGACCGCAACCCATACACGGTCGCCGCAGAGGCAAGGCATACCATCGCGGTGCTGCATGCGAGAGCAATGCCGACGATGCTGCTCTGACTGATTGCCAACAGTGGGCTGATTCCTAAAAACCCTATGATGGTCGGGTTGTTCACCCATACCTCGCTGGGTGCATCCTGTATTCGCGAGAGCCTACTCATGGGCCGTATTCTCGGTTGAAGCTTGCCCCAGAGGCGCCGGGGCGGCTCTGCTGTGGCTAATCTGGCCGAAGATGCGTGGACGTAGCATGTGATCAAGCAGAGGTGCCAGAAAATTTCCGAAAATCACCGCAATAGCAATAGCGTCAAGATAACTTCCCCATACCCTGACGCCATAGATACAAGAGCCGATAATTATGCCGTAGACCACCCTTGCGGGGTTGCTGGTTGGAGCACTGACGGGATCCGTTGCGATGAAAAACGCGCCGATCATGGTCGCGCTTCCAAATAAATGGAGATAGGGAGTCCCGACTATCGCTGACTGCTCGGGGGAGTAAAAAAACAGCGACCAGCCCAACACAGTGGTGAGGATTGACATCGGAATATGCCAGGTAATTATCCGCTTAATGATGAGGTAGAGGCCGCCAAGCAGATAGGCGACATTGATCCACTCCCAGCCTGTTTCTGAGCCACGTGCGAGCAGACTCCGGCCTTCACTCCAGGCAGACATCAGCGCGCTTTTTGAAGCCAGTTTCGATTCGATCAGCGGCGTAGCCATCACCAGACCATCAATATCGAAACTAGAGAAGATCAGCCCCGGGAACAGCAGTTCCAGCTGGCCACAAAACGAAGCCAGGCCAAGCACCGAATGACCGGAGTCTGGATCAATCACGGCCTCGGAAACATGCCAGGCAGTCATTTCCAGCGGAAACGCCAGCAACAAAAATAAATAGCCAGCCATGGCCGGATTGAAAGGATTTTGACCGAGACCGCCAAACACCTGTTTGGCCAGCAATACGGCGAATCCTGTGCCCAGAGCGATCATCCACCAGGGTATACCGGGAGGAACAGAGAGTGCGAAAAGCATCGCGGTGACCAATACGCTGCTGTCAGCCAGATGATGTTGAATTGGCCGTCGTCGCACATATAAAGCCGAGGCTTCAAGCGCATAGGCGAAGCAGATAGCCACCAGAAGATTCAAAACGACACCATATCCAAAATACCAGGTCGAAATCAGCGCCGCTGGCGCTGCAGCAAGAATGACCTGTCGCATGAGATCCGCCGTTCGGTGAGCGGCAAGCTGCGCAGGTATGCTTGGCTGATGCTCGTTCATTGGCGTTTCCCGGATTTCTTTTCTTTCACTCGGGCAACCGCCTCGGCGATTTCTGATCTGGCATTTTCGCGGGAAAAAGGCGTTTCGCGTTCAGGCTCCGCTGCTTGCTTGACTTGACGGCGAGCGGTTCTTCCCTGCCTTGTCTGCCAATGTCGATATCGGGCTTGCCGTAGCTGGCTTTCGCTGCGTTCTGCGGCTGAGTCACGAAGTATTTCTTTGCTCTGGCGGAAGTGCTGTACGAGCGGGATTTTGCTCGGACAGACATAGGCGCAGGCGCCGCACTCTATGCAGCTGTGCAAGCCGTGGGAGTTTAAATTGTGTTCATCGAAGTTGCGGCTGTGCAGCAGCAGCTGCTGAGGCAGCAGACGCACCGGGCAGGCTTCGGCGCAGAATCCGCATCGAATACAGGCATGTTCCGGGCCTGACGCTGGAAAATTGATCTTATCAGTTGCGATGACGCAGGTGGTTGTTTGCTGTACCGACTCACAAAACATGTCCGCTCTTCGCCCGGTCAGCGGCCCGCCGACTATAATCTTTAAGTGATCAGTATGTTGAAGATGCGCTGATGGCTCCTCGCTGTGGCCCTCATGTTCGAAGCCGCACCATGACAGCAGATCAGAGACTGGTGTGCCCAGAAGTGCAGAAAAATTCTTGGGGGTTTTCAAGGGCGCGCCGGCAACAGTCACAATGCGGCTGATGCTGGGTTGTCCAAGTTTGACTGCATCAAAGACGGCTTTTGCTGTTCCGGCATTCTGAACCAGAATGCCCCGCTCTGCAGGATTCGCGCTGTCAGGGATTTCTTGCCCGGTGAGTGACTTGATGAGTATGCGCTCATCGCCTGCTGGGTACTTGGCAGCGAGCAGTCTGAGCGTAAGAGATGACGCTTTCAGTGGTTCCTGAATGGCCGCGATCGCTTCGTGTTTATCTGATTCGATCGCGATAACACCGGCGTCTGCAGCAGAGGCTTGCATGAGATACTCAGCGCCTTTTACGACCTGGTCGGCGAACTCACGGATCAGGGCTTCATCGCAGCAGACAAAAGGCTCACATTCAGCAGCATTGACGATCAAAACCTTTACTCCAGCCGAGGCCGCGAGACGGATTTTTTTTACGGTTGGATATCCGGCGCCTCCTTGCCCGACGATACCCGCCCGGCCGATGCTTTGAAGGATGTCTGCTTGCGTGATCTTTTCTGTGGTATTGCCGCACAGTATCAGAGCCTGATCCAGGCCGTCGCTCTGAATCTCCAAGACGTCCCGAGTGATGGCCGTAATCATGCCTGAGGTGGGCGCGTGCAGGATCAAATCTGGATCTTGCAAATGGGTTGCCAGACACTGATATTTCCGGACAGCTTCTCCTATGCGAACCGCTGGAGTGAGGCGTTCCTGCTTGCGGTAGATTGTAAGTGGCATAATCAGCCGCTCTGGAATTGGTGTTGCCATAACGCGTGAACGCAGCGTTCGCTGCGTTTGCTTGGGAGGGCGAATGCCACCGGAGAACGATGCCAATCGCCCTTCAGTGAGCCAGCGGACTGCCTGCGACAACACCTAAACCAAGCCTCGCGAAATGGCATAACGGTTCAGTGGCCGTTGGGTCCATTGAGACGCGGCTGGCACGATGTCGATGCAATCAACTGGGCAGGGTTCAACACACAGATCGCAGCCAGTACATTCACTGGTAAGGACTGTGTGCATTGTCTTCGCACTGCCTAAGATGGCATCAACCGGACAGGCTTGAATACATTTGGTGCAGCCGATGCACTCAGGTTCTCGGATAACTGCAACGAGTGGCTCTGCTTGAGGTGTACCATGACGGGGGTTTAATGGTTCCGGCGGTTCATTGAGAAGTCTGGCGAGCCTGAGGATCAGGTGCTCACCTCCCGGCGGGCACTGGTTGATAGGTTCTCCGCCACTGATTGCTTCTGCATATGGCAGGCAACCGGGAAAGCCGCATCGTCCGCATTGGGTTTGCGGAAGTTCAGCGTGAACGAGTTCGACGACAGAGTTCTGTTTTTGCTGCTCCGCAGCCAGTGTGCGGTGAATCCTCAAGCCCAAAAAAAACGCTGTCAGCAGAATTGCTGACCAAGCCAACAAGGTTACAGGGAGCTGTTCGTTCAGAGGCAGCATCATTCAAACAAGGCCCGAAAAACCCAGCATGGCCATCGAGGCGATGCCGGCGCTGATCATGTACAGAGGCCCATGTCTGAAACAGGCCGGTGCGTCACAGCTGTCCAGGCGCTGTCGCAATGCTGCGAATGCCAACAGCGTTACCGCAAAGCCGGCAGCAGCGCCCACGGTAGTGCCAAGTAACTCGCCCGCACTGCCAAGGCTCTGTGTATTGCGCAGACTCAGTCCTATGACCGCACTGTTGCTGCCGAGCAAGACGACTGCGAGAAGTTGTCGTCTCGCAGTCAGCGGATAGCGTTGGTTCAGGATGGGCATCAACGTGCTGACAGTGCCGGTTGATAGCATGATAAAGCACAGCAAGCTGAGCGCTTCGAGTTGCAATGGCTCAAGCACAAGGTGGTATGCGCTTAAGTTGACTATGCCGCTCAGCGTAAGAATCAGAAAGCTGATTAAACCAAGTTCGCTTGCCGAGCGAAGACTCGTGGAGAAAGTCAGGAGGGAGGAGGTTCCCAGTAGCTGCACCAGAGCGAGATTATTCACCAGTGCGGCGGTCAGGATAATGCCGAGAAGTGAGTCCAAGTTGCTGTCCGCGCTATTCTGTCAATAAATACAGTGCGAGCTTAACATGATCGCCCGTGTTTATTACTCTGGCGTCTGAATCAGTCTAATAAACCCTGTGAATAGGCCGCAGGGATACGATATTGGCTGAGGATGCTGTTTTCCGACGCAACAGCTTCTTCGTGATTAATCACCATCTGGTAGCCGTTCTTATTTTTGAAAACAACATTTTCCGAGTTGTTTTCTCGCAATTTCCGGGCAAAGCGATCAAAGTCGATGATGATCTCTCCGTTTACAGAGTCGACAACCCAGTTTCTCCAGTCGTGATAGCCCAGATTTACGTCAGCAGCGAGTACCTGCAGCGCGACGACCAATTCCCGTCTTTCCGGTGTCGCCCACTCATTGCGTGCCTGAAGCAGACTGACAGGTGCTGTTCTGCCCCAGTCATTGCCCCAACGCTTGATCAAGTTCATGTTCAGCGGCACGAATACGATGCCACCGTATATGAAGTACTTGGGTATTTCATCGAACTTCTCGCCGCGGACGAGGCTGAAGCCTTTTCGGCTTTGCATCGCCTGTAGTGATGTTTGAATGAGATTGCCGTCCCGGGCAAACGTTAGTTCAATTTGATCATGCAAATGATGCATATCAATTGCGTGTTTATAATCAGTCAGGACGTCCTGACTGATCTGGATCGTGCCATCATCAGCGATGTCATAGTCATCGATTTTCAGGATTACGTCATTCTCCTGAAGGATGCCATCTGACGGGGAGCCTTCAAAAACTTTGATCACCAGCACGCCATTTTCGTCTCTATCAAGGCCATAGGCTGCTTTCGCTGACGGGCTGTCCAGAGTTTGTGTGCGAAAGCCCAGATCCGGAAATCCATCGAGCCTTCCGTCTTCGCTGTCCTTCAGTACATGTCTGACGATGTCCGGTGGCACAAAGTAGCCCAGGTTTTCCGCCCGCCCGCCGGCATTTGCCTGCATCACTACCCCGACGATCTGCTGGTCTACGATGACTGGTCCACCACTGTTACCCGGGTTTATCGCTGCGTCAATTTGCCCAGCCAGCAGGTAGGTGCCGGCATGAGCATAGACCTGTTGCTCCACCCTGGAGAGTATGCCTTTCGTGATGCTAAGAGTTTTACCACCAATGGGATATCCATAAACAGAGACTTCCTGCAGCGGTTCGGGCAGGTCGCCGATGGTCAGCGTCTTGAGATCAGCAAAGAATTCAGGGTCGTCAACGGTGATCAGTGCGAGATCTGCTTCATGCGAAATGAACGTCACTCTGGCCTGATATCTACGTGGATCATTATGCTTTTGCGCTTGCACGTAACTCGCATTTGCGACCACATGTGCGTTGGTCAATATTCTGCTGTTCTCGATAACTGCACCGGAGCCGCTGGATTGTCGGGGAGTGAGTAGACGCCATGGCGTGAAGTAATCGGGCTCGGCCTGTGTGGTGTAGATTTTGATGACCGAGTTTTCAATATTATCCCCGTCAGCCAATGCCGGGGTTGTCGCGGCTGCCTGCAAGCACAGCATGATCGTCGAAGCGAAGACCCTAGCGCGAGGGCGCAGCGCATGGATTGTCTCCAATATCCAGTGATAGGTCGGGTTGGTCATACGGTACCGCTCATAGTTTGGTGAGTTGCTTCGGGTCTGTTATTCCCTTGTCACAGGAAGGGCCTGTTTCTTCGTTAAACGACCGTGCAAACAATACGGTTCTTGATCGGTATGCGGCAGGGCAGTGCCCGTCCGTCGATGTCTTCTGGCAGTCCGGCGCAGAGATCGTGCGGGTGGTAAGCCACGCTCCACCAACTGCCAGCAAACTCAGAATCGATCCCCAACCAAGCTTCACGACTCCCGCAAGCAGCCCGATTGCAGGTAATCAATGATGCTCAAGTAACCCGCAGGCCAGGACTCGCACCGGAGTCCGGCTCCAGCAGCCAGACGTCTTTGCCGCCCGGGCCGGCGGCAAGAATCATTCCTTCAGAGACGCCAAATTTCATTTTGCGTGCTTGTAAATTTGCCACCACAACAGTGAGTTTTCCTGACAGGTCCGCCGGATCATAAGCGGACTTTATTCCGGAAAAAACTTGCTTAAATATGGGTTGGCCCTTGCTGTCCGGGCCCAGATCAAGCTTCAAGCAGAGGAGTTTGTCAGCGCCTTCGACGTGCGCGGCTTCAACAATTCTTGCAATACGTAGATCAATTTTTGCAAAGTCCTCGAATGCAATCTCTGGCTCGAAGTGATTCTCTCCTGCGGTGGCAACGGCCGTTTCATTGTGTGCTTTGGATGCATCTATCATGGCGGTAATTTTGTCTGGTTCAACCCGAGTGATCAGGGCTTGGAATTTGTTTATACGATGGTTGGTCAACAGGGAATCGACATCCCGCCAGAGCAACGGGTCAATGTTGAGGAATGCCTCAGCTTTTTCCGTAAGACCGGGCAGAACCGGTTTCAGGTAACAAAGAAGTAGCCGGAAAGCATTGATCCCTGTACTGCAAATCGCCCGCAGCTCGACGGATTGTTTGTCTGTCTTTGCCAGTACCCAGGGCTCTTTGTCGTTGATGTACTGATTGGCCTTGTCGGCCTGCGCCATGATCAATCGAATCGCTTTTCCGTACTCGCGGCTTTCATAGTGTTCAGTGACTTCTGCTTTGATGGACTGAATCCCGGCGAGCAGCTCAGGATTATCCAGATTTTCTGCCAGCATGCCGTCGAAACCCTTGTGGATGAATCCGGCGCAGCGGCTGGCAATATTAACAACCTTCCCGACCAGGTCGGCATTCACCCTGAGCGCAAAATCCTCCAGGTTTAAGTCCAGATCATCAATGCCGGAACTGAGCTTTGCTGCCAGATAATATCTCAGATATTCCGGGTTCAGATGATCGAGGTAGGTGCGCGCATTGACAAACGTCCCGCGAGATTTAGACATCTTTGTGCCGTCGACCGTCAGAAAACCGTGGACGAAGACAGCGGTCGGTGTTCGGTAACCTGAACTGGTCAGCACCGCAGGCCAGAACAGAGTATGAAAATTGATGATGTCTTTACCGATGAAATGATAGAGCTCTGCATCGGAGTCGGGAAGCCAGTAACTGTCGAAGTCCAGGCCCTCGCGATCGCAGAAATTTTTAAAGCTGGCCATATAGCCGATCGGGGCGTCGACCCAGACGTAGAAATACTTGCCCGGTGCATCGGGGATTTCGAATCCAAAGTAGGGCGCATCACGACTGATATCCCACTGCTGCAGATCCTGATCGAGCCATTCGCTCAGCTTGTTGGCGACCTGATCCTGCAATGTGCCCGAGCGCGTCCAGACTTTCAGCATGTCCTTGAATGCTGGCAGGTCGAAGAAGAAATGTTCGGATTCCTTTTCTATCGGAACAGCCCCTGAAATGGCGCTGCGCGGTGAAATGAGTTCGGAGGGGCTGTAGGTCGAACCGCAAGCTTCGCAGTTGTCACCATACTGCTCCTCAGCGTGGCATTTCGGGCATGTCCCGATAATATACCGGTCGGCGAGAAACAGCTTTTTATCCGGATCGAACAGTTGCTTGATCGAGCGACGGTGGATGTGCCCGTTGCTCTCCATGGCCTGGTACATCGATTCGGAAAAGATTCGATTTTCTTCAGAGTGCGTTGTGTAGAAGTTATCGAATCCAATCAGAAAATCCGAAAAATCCTGCTGATGTTGCAGGTTAATCCGGTCGATAAGCTCCTCTGGGGTGATGCCCTGAGTTTGGGCGCTCAGCATGATCGCAGTCCCGTGGGCGTCATCGGCACAAACCCAGATGCAGTCATGCCCCTGAAGTTTTTGCAGGCGAACCCAGATGTCGGTCTGAATCGCCTCCATCATGTGACCCAGGTGGATGTCTCCGTTGGCGTAGGGAAGTGCGCTGGTGACAAGAATTTTGCGCTTATTCACTTGTTTCTCTCGCGTAAATTGCTGAGGCCCATCAGTGACTGCCCGAACGGCAGCTGCTGTCGTCAGATGGTAATCACGTTGCTGATGTTCTACAACTCAACCATCTCGAAGTCATCTTTGCCTACGCCGCAGTCAGGGCACATCCAATCGTCCGGGATGTCTTCCCAGGGCGTGCCCGGTGCGATCCCGTCTTCCGGCAGGCCTAACTCTTCGTCATAGATAAAACCACAAACAATGCACTGCCATTGTTTCATTAAATACTCCTCTGCGGAAATGCCTGATGCGCATGGGCCCGTCCAGGCAATGTGCCGGTACTGCATGGCTCGCTGGCTCAGGCGAATTCTTAAGTGACTTGGCGACTGAATGCAGTCGCGTAAGGTGATGGCTGTCATCGCAATGATACGTTAGGTCGGTAAAATTTCCAAACAAACGCCCGTGGTGTCATGGCGAAATAACAGGATTCGCATTATCATGCGCGCTTCTAATCACGGGCGCTTTTTCCGGAGGAATTCCTGGCATGACAATCAAATCGGATCGGTGGATAAAGGAGATGGCGAGTGCGCAGGGCATGATTGATCCGTTTGAGCCGGCGCAAGTAAGGTTTGTCGGAAATCGGAAAGTAATCTCTTATGGAACTTCGAGTTATGGCTACGATGTCCGCTGCGCCAGTGAATTTAAGATTTTTACCAACGTACACACCACCAACGTGGTTGACCCGAAGAATTTTGACGAAACCAGCTTCGTCAGTATCGAGGAACCCGTTTGCGTCATACCGCCGAATTCGTTTGCGCTGGCCCGGACGGTAGAATATTTCCGGATTCCCAAAGATGTACTGACTGTCTGTTTAGGTAAATCTACCTATGCGCGGTGCGGTATAATCGTCAACGTGACCCCTCTAGAGCCGGAATGGGAAGGACATGTCACGCTGGAATTTTCAAACACGACTCCATTGCCTGCCAAAATATACGCAAATGAGGGAGTAGCTCAGATGCTGTTTTATCAATCTGATGAGCAGTGTGAAGTGACCTATAAACAGCGGGGCGGCAAATATATGGGGCAGACAGGAGTCACTACCCCGAAGGCTTGAATGCTGGATGAAGGCCCGGTCGAACAAAGGCCGGGAATGACGCACCGGGTCGTCCCGGCAAGCGTCCAACCATCTTTTTTCCACAATGAGTTTTGTCTTTGGTCGCTACCAGTCTTGCATGGGAGGTTGCGACAGAATATTGGCGTTCGTACCTAAAATCGTCAAATTTACGGCACTAAATCTCCTGAATTCTCCACGCGAGATCGCATCACGCTGATTGCGATCGTCCTGAAGGCTCCGTCATACGGGCCTTACCACTCGGTCTCCCAATTTCTGAAGCTCATGGAACACTTTTTGCACTACTACATTCGGTAAGACCGCGGGTAAATATCAGCGCTGACCAGGATTCTGTACCGGCTGCTCATCTAGCCAGTGTGTCGACAGATGGATGATTTTGTTTAACGGCAAAGGCCTGGAACAAACCGGCGTGGTGTGGCGTCAGGCACTCTAGTACGGGAGTGTTTTGGTGAGAAACACCAAGAAGCACGGCGCACAGCTTCCAGAGTGCCGGCGTTGCACAGGGGCTTGGAACTGCCAAGCGTGCTGTCCGACCAATAAGAAAAGATGCTCAACCGCGTGACGCAGTCCGGTTGTTTGTATCAGAGAATGGGAAAACAAAATGAGTGCAGCAACTGGCGCTTCTGCTGTTGATAAAAACGAAGCGAGTGCTGAAGCGCAAGAAGAAAACCTGAAAGAGGTTGTCGATCGTTACTCACCGCTTGTGAAGCGAATCGCCCACCATTTGCTGTTGCGTATGCCTGCCAGCGTCCAGATTGACGACCTGATTCAGTCGGGGATGATCGGCCTGCTGGAAGCAGCCAAAAAATACGATGTATCGAAAGGGGCAAGTTTTGAAACCTACGCGGGCATCAGGATTCGCGGTTCGATGCTGGATGAGGTTAGGAAGGGCGATTGGGCGCCTCGCTCTGTCCACCGCAAATCGCGTAAAGTGGCCGAAGCGATCAAGGCGATTGAGGCGCGCACCGGAAAGGACGCCAAAGACGTTGAAGTCGCCAAAGAAATGGACATTGATCTCAACGCCTACTATGCGATTCTGCAGGATGCTTCCGGGAGCCGGTTATTCAGCTTTGACGACATTATGGAGGGTGACGACTCTGCCATTGAGATGGCGGCCGGTGAGCTGATTGGACCCTGCGACGGGCTGCAACGAGATACGTTCAAGGCGCACCTTTCACGGGCAATTGATGGCCTGCCCGAGCGTGAAAGATTGGTCCTTGCTTTGTATTATGACGAGGAGTTGAACCTCAAGGAGATAGGCGAGGTGATCGGAGTCAGTGAATCCAGGGTGAGTCAAATACACAGCCAGGCGGCGATGCGGCTTAGAGCGCGTTTGTCTGACTGGAGCTAATTCCTCAAGCGCTTCTGCTTGCCAGCGATCCACAGTGCGCCGATCGATTCGTCCCTCGGGTGCGGTCACCAAGGAAGCCTGACTACGTTCCTCGAACTAACCCACGATTCTGCTCTATCTTTTAGTGCGGGAGCCTCTTCTGCGGTAATCTTTAGCCTATGGACAAGCAACCTTCAGAACGGACGGAGCAGGTGGAGACGCTTACTCCGTTGTTGGCGGTCGATGATCTATTCTGTGAACGTGATGAGCGCGTGTTATTTCAAAATCTCAGCTTTCGGCTGGCTGAAGGGCAGGTGCTTCAAATCAAAGGCGGTAACGGCTCCGGAAAGACGACCTTGCTGCGGATTTTGTGTGGATTGAACGACAACTATCAGGGCCTGATTCGTTGGCGCGGAGAATTGCTCGCGAATTGTGTTGAAAAGTTCCGCGACGGAATGCTCTATCTTGGGCATCGAGTGGGGGTCAGCAAGGTGCTCACTCCAAGAGAAAATTTACTGTGGTCAGGTCATTTGCACAGACAGATCAGCGCGGACGAGATGGATGCGGCTCTTGCGCAGGTCGGTCTTCAGGGTTTCGAGGATTCGCAATGCTTCACGCTGTCTGCAGGACAGCATCAGCGGGTCAGCCTCGCTCGGCTATTGTTATCAGAAGCGCGTCTTTGGGTGCTGGATGAACCCTTCACAACACTCGATGTCCGGGGCGTCGCATTTCTGGAAAATCTGATTGGGCAGCACAGCGATCGGGGCGGTTCGGTTCTTGTTACGACTCACCACGCTCTGGCTGTTGACGGTGTCACTGAACTGACACTCGGGGTGGGCCAAATGCCGCGAGGTTCGCTGTCGTGAGTGCAGCGCGCTCAACGCTTGCCGGGGCGGTAGTTGCGACATTGCGAAGAGATTTACTGATCGCCTACAAACGAAAGAATGATCTGTTCAACCCGTTTATGTTCTTTGTTCTGGTGGCAACCTTGTTCCCAATCGGGATTTCACCGGAGCCTGAGGCGCTTGGAGAGATCTCGGCGGGTGTGCTGTGGATTTCGGCGTTGCTTGCTTCTCTGCTGGCGATGGACAATCTGTACCGTGCGGACTTCGAAGATGGCTCCCTCGAATTGCTGATGCTGAGTCCCCACCCGCTTTATTTTCTGGTGCTGGCGAAGAATTTCGCCCATTGGTTGGTCAGTGGGTTACCCATTGTGTTGGTGTCGCCGCTGATAGCCTATATGCTGAATTTTCCTGAAGGTGCGTATTCGACGTTGGTGCTGACCTTACTGCTCGGTACGCCGGTGCTCAGCTTGCTGGGCTCCATCGGCGTAGCTTTGACCGTCGGCCTGGGGAGTCGGGGGCTGATTTTGGCGGTCATAACCCTTCCCATGAGTGTTCCTGTGCTGATCGCAGGAACCTTAACCGTCTCACAAACCCTCGAAGGCGCCTCGCTGTCGGGATATCTGGCGATCATGGGGGCAATGCTGGTTGCGGCACTGACACTAGCGCCGCTGGCTTCCGCTGCCGCCTTGCGTATCAGTGTAAACTGACAGCTTGTAGTCCATTTTGCGTTTATCCGCGTAATAACAATAGGTTACAATGGTGCGCTGATTGGACCATAGAAGCCGTGGTATAGTGCTTCTCCTGAAATTTTCGGTATCTTAAGATGGATTGGACCTGGTTTCATAAATGGGGCTCCCCCAAGTGGTTTTATGAGTTGTCTGGGAAGTGGCTGCCATGGCTCGTCGGCGCAATGGTCACCTGCCTGTTGATCGGGGTGACCTGGGCGCTGCTGTTCGTGCCCCAGGATTATCAGCAGGGACTGACAAACCGTATCTTCTATGTACACGTGCCTGTCGCGAGCATTTCTCTGGCTTTCTTTCCGCTGATGGCGATGGCCGGGACCATTTTCCTGGTTTGGCGGATGAAGCTTGCCGATGTTGTTGTTAAGGTGGCCGCACCGCTCGGTGCTTGGTTCACCGCGCTGGCGCTGGCGTCAGGGTCCATCTGGGGAGTGGACACCTGGGGAACTTGGTGGGTATGGGACGGACGACTGACTTCTCTGCTCCTGCAGTTTTTCCTGTTGCTGGGTGTTGTGTCGCTCAGGACTGCACTGGAAGATTCGGAGGGAGCGGCACGGGCTTGCGCATTGCTCAGCATCGTCGGTTGCATCAATGTTGTAGTCATCAAATACTCTGTCGATTGGTGGAATACGCTTCATCAGCCCTCGACCAACTTCACCCTGGCGACCGATCAGGCGAACGGCCCTGAAATCTGGGTGCCGCTGATTTTCATGATCGTAGCCGTCTATCTGTTCTTTGCGATAAGCCTCATTCTGTCGACCAGGAATGAAATCTTACAGAGAGAGAAAAGGGCGCAGTGGGTTAGGGACCTGGTTGCGAAAAGCTAGGTCTACCAAGGGCTTCTGAAGCATGCAGTTTTCAAATTTTCAAGAATTCATCGAGATGGGCGGCTATGCCTTTAATGTGTGGTCTGTGTATGGCATGTTTTTGATCTTTCTGACGATCAACTTGTACGGGCCCCTGCGTAAAAACAGGCAAATTATTCGAGACCTCAAGCGCCGTTATGCGCTTAATGCTCAGGTCCCGCCAATGCCTGCTCGTGCGGGCTCGCAGTCCTCACCGGGATTGGAAACCACAGTGGAGGAAAGGGCATGAAAGCTCATCGCCGAAAGCGCTTGAGTGTCATTCTGTTTGTTGCTGCAGGTCTCAGTGTTGCCGTAGGCCTGACCTTGTATGCGTTGAGCCAGAATATCGACCTGTTCTACACGCCAACTCAGGTTGCTCAAGGTGAAGTGAATGCGGGACAGCGCATTCGCATAGGCGGCATGGTGCGTGAAGGCTCGGTGCAATCTGCCGCGGACAGCCTTGCGGTACGTTTCGTGGCTACCGATTACGCCAATGATGTTCCAATTTATCACGAGGGCATTTTGCCCGACCTGTTTCGCGAAGGTCAGGGAATTGTGGTCGAAGGGAGTCTGGACAATGCCGGCGTCTTTCAGGCTTCGCGTGTGTTGGCCAAGCATGATGAAAATTACATGTCACCAGAAGTCAAAGCGGCCCTGGATGCCGTCGGCACCGCTCCCGAAGGTGCCGCTACGCGACCGGGCACTTAAAGGACCGATTCCATGATACCTGAACTGGGCTCTTTCTCCCTTATTCTTGCGCTGTGTTTAAGCGCTTTACTAGGCAGCCTTCCCATTGCGGGGGCTCACTACAATAATCCGGTCTGGATAAGCATGGCTCGTCCGTTGACCGCGGGCGTATTTGTTTTCTTGGGTCTGGCGATTTCGGCGCTGGCTTACGCCTTTATCACTGATGATTTCTCCGTGTCGTTCGTCGCCCAACATTCGAATACTCTGTTGCCCATGCGGTACAAGTTTACTGCGGTGTGGGGTGGTCACGAAGGCTCATTCTTGCTGTGGACCTTTATGTTAGCTGGATGGATGCTGTCAGTGGGCGTCTTCAGCAAAAGCATGCCGGAGGAATTTGTGGCGCGAGTTCTTGGGGTGCTGGGCATCCTGATCTTTGGCTATATCCTATTTATGCTGGCGACTTCTAACCCGTTCGATCGTATAGTGCCTCTGCCGCCGGCCGATGGTGCTGATCTCAATTCAGCTCTCCAGGATATCGGTTTCATACTGCACCCGCCGACGCTGTATATGGGCTACGTCGGATTTTCTGTCGTCTTTGCCTTTGCCATTGCCGCGCTTCTGAGTGGACGGATGGATGCCGCCTGGGCACGTTGGTCTCGCCCGTGGGCGAATGTGGCGTGGGCGGTATTGACTGTGGGAATAGCCCTTGGCAGTTGGTGGGCATATTATGAGTTGGGCTGGGGCGGATGGTGGGCCTGGGATCCAGTAGAAAATCCCCCCATGATTACCTGGCTGTTTGGTACAGCGCTGATCCACTCTCTGGCGGTGACCGAGAAACGCGGAATGTTTAAGAGCTGGACTGTGCTTCTGGCCATTCTCGCTTTTTCCGGCAGTCTGTTGGGTACTTTCATTACGCGCTCCGGTCTGCTTACCTCGGTACACGCATTTGCCAGTGATCCTTCAAGGGGATTCTTTATTCTTGGCATCTTGGGCATCTCGATCGGCGGCTCTCTTCTGCTTTTTGCGCTGCGTGCGCCCTTGATGAAGGGCAGCTTCGGTTTTGAATACACCTCGCGCGAATTCTTTTTGTTGGTAAATAACGTGATTCTGGTGGTGTCGGCGGCGTCGATCTTTTTAGGGACTCTGTTTCCAATGGTCTATCAGGCCGTCACTGACGATCTGATCAGCATCGGGCCGCCTTACTTTAATACTATCTTTGTGCCCCTGATGATGCTGCTGTTTGTATTTGTTGGTATCGGTCCGTTAAGTCGCTGGAAACAGACATCTTGGACCTATCTGGCGGCGCAACTTGGTAAGGTATTATTTGCCAGTCTGCTGGTTGGGCTGATCTTTCCCTTAATAGTGCTGAGCAAATTCTCTGTAGCGGCGACCATAACACTAATTCTCGCCAGTTGGATTGTCTTTGCCATTGGCAAAGACATCAGTAATAAAGTCGCAAATAAACGGTCGACTCTTCGTGGTCTTAAATCTTTGAGTTTGAGCTACTACGGCATGGTGCTGGCCCACATCGGGATTGCTGTCATGCTTATCGGCGCTGCTCTGACCAGTTTCTTCTCCCAGGAGCGGAGTGTACTGCTGTCGCCCGGTGAATCCGTTGAGCTAGGCAGTTACCTGTTCACGCTGGAAGGAAGCGGGCGTATTGAAGGACCTAACTACATAGGCGATGAGGCTGAGCTCACTGTAGTCAACGACGGCGAACTGCTCACGGTATTGCATCCTCAGCGCCGCCTGTACGTGGCCAGCGGAACACCGTCGACCGAGATGGCCATTGATGCCGGCTTTTTCCGTGACCTATTTGTCACACTGGGTGAAGAGAAAGGCGCTGGCGCCTGGTCAATGACGCTGTATGTTAAACCTTTTGTGCGCTGGATCTGGCTGGGTGCCATATTTATGGCGTTCGGTGGTACGCTGGCTGCGGGAGACAAACGCTACCGCCGGCTTCGGATAAAAGCGGCAGAGAATTCCGGCAGGGGGTCTAGAACACAAACCGCAGCGGAGTTGCAGCCAGCGTAATGCTCATATCAGTCGAGGGGAAAAGTAAAAGATTATACATGCTTGCATGTGAGGGAAGGCTGAAATGGGCAGACTAACGTTTTACTTGCCGGTCGCTGGTTTCCTGGCTTTGGCATTACTGCTCTGGCGAGGTCTCTTTCTGGACCCTAAAGAGCTGCCTTCGATGCTCATTGACAAGCCGATGCCACAATTTCAGCTTCGCACCGTGGACGGAGAGGCTGTAACCAATGCCAACCTGCCCGAGCAAATTTTTCTCCTCAACGTCTGGGGCAGCTACTGTCTGCCATGCCTTGTGGAGCATCCTACTTTTATGCGTCTTTCTGAGGACGGTTCGATACCCGTGGTTGGTGTGAATTACAAGGATCAGTCGGAGCTCGCCAAGAGCTGGCTGGAAACTAACGGTAATCCTTTTGCATTCAGTATTGAGGACGCCAACGGCAGGTTTGGCATAGATCTCGGCGTGTATGGAGCCCCCGAGACCTATCTGGTTGATGCTGAAGGAGTCATCCGGTACCGGCATGTCAGTGTATTGGATGAGACCGTCTGGGCTGAGGAGTTTCTACCCGCGATTGCTGAACTGCAAGCGGAAAGCCGCTGATGTCATTGACTACGAGTTTCAATTCGCCTAGGACTCTGGCTCTCTGGATTCTGATGCTTGCAGCTTTTGTTTCAGCCGAACCTGCAGTGCATGCTCAGGTCGATACCTTCGAATTTCAAACTGTGGAGCAGCAGCAGAGATTCAGACAATTGTCTGATGAATTGCGTTGCCCCATGTGCCAAAACACAAACCTCACAGGGTCCAGCGGTGGGGTTGCCGAGGATCTGAGGCGCGAAATTCACCGCATGATTCTGGAAGGCATGACGAACTCAGAGATTGAGCAGTTCATGTTTGAACGATATGGCGATTTTATTTTCTACAAACCGCGTTTGCGTATGGAGACTCTGTTCCTCTGGTTTGGGCCGCTTATCTTTCTGCTGATTGGTGGCGCTGCTGCCATCGCTGTCTCACGCAAAGCCGGCCGGACGGCACAAAAAAGCCCGGAACTGGATAATGCGCAGCGCGAGAAACTGCAGGCGATACTGAAGGCTAAGGGCTAAGCGGCTCGGCTCGGGGATCTCATGGTGTTTTGGATAGCCACCGCAGGACTGTTTTTACTCGCTGCACTGTTTGTTTTAGGACCGCTTTGGCTGCGTGCAAATTCTCAGCCCGCCGACTCTGATGAACTGCGCAAGAAGGCCAATATTGCGCTTTTTCAGGAGCGAAGCGACGAGCTTGAGGCTGAATTGTCTGCCGGTAACCTCAACCAGCAGCAATTCGATCTTTTGCTGTCTGAACTGCAGCTGGGATTGCTGGCTGATGTCGAGCTGGAAGATAAAATCGCATCTGCTGCAAATGCACGGCCAGGAAAAGCGGGCAATAACCTGGGGATGCTGAAATCTCTGACAACGCTGACCTTCCTGATGCCTCTTACATTCGTACTGGCTTTACCAGTCTTGGCGTACGGGCTTTATGGCCACTGGGGTTATATCGATGATGTGCAGGTTATGCATTTGTTTCAGCGCACGGTCGATAACCAGGGGGACAGCGATGAAACCCGCGAACTGATAGTTGCGCTTGGCGAGCTAGCACAAACTAATCCGGACATGCCGTGGGCATTTTACTTTCTCGCCGAAAATTTTGCGGCGGTCGGACTGTTCGAGGAAGCGCAGATTGCTTACCAGAGGACAGCGGATTTACTTGATGCGACACCGGAAAAAGCGCTGGTTCTCGGGCGAATCGCCATGGCCATGTATATCAATACAGAATTTGTGTTCAGCTCTCAAATCAGGGCAGTTATAGAGGAGGCCAGGGCGATTAATCCGAATGAGATGTCTGTGCTGCAGCTGTTGGCAGCCGACGCAGAGCAGAGGGAAGATTATTCGGATGCGATCGATTACTGGCGGTTAATGATTCAGGTCAATCCAAACGGCGAGTTCGCTCAAGAGTTGAGATTCAGAATCGCAGCGGCACAGGAAATTCTCGCGGGGCGCGACGGGGAGGCTGCTGGCCCGCGAATCAACATCTCACTCCGCCTGTCACCGGAAGTCGATCTAGCTCCGGACCTCCGAGTCTTTGTGGCTGTTCGTAACGCGGAGCAGGAGGGCCTGCCACCGGTGGCTGCTCTCGACACAACCGTCAGCGCATTACCGGCATCCTTCCAGCTCGACAATACTTCAGCGGTAGGGCCTTATAATCTGTCTTCAGCTGAGTCGGTCTACGTTACTGCCCTGGTGTCATTCAGCGGGGTTGCCACACCTTCTCCCGGCGATTACCGTGCTGAATCTCCGACGCTTACACTCAACGCTGACGCGGAGGTGGCGCTTGAGTTGGTGTTGTCCGAGCGCCTGCGCTGATAGCCAACAGGCTGGTTTGTTCCAATGTACTGGTCGGAATTCATTACGATCGCCTTTGCTCATCTTCTGGCGGTAGCTTCACCTGGACCTGATTTTGCTGTGGTGCTGAAGCAGAGTGTGACAAATGGAACTCGGCAGGGCATCCTGACCAGTCTCGGCGTAGGTGCGGGAGTACTTATTCATGTCAGTTACTGTCTACTGGGAACGTCGATATTGTTTTCGCAATCCGACATGTTACTCACTGCCATGAAATATCTGGCAGCGTCGTATCTGGCTTATCTGGGCGTGCAGACAATCAAGGCTTCAAGCCACTATCGGCCGTCAGCTGAGAGTAGCGGCGGTCGGGTGTCGTCTGTGAGGGCGTTCAGGTTGGGGTTTCTGACCAACGGGTTTAACCCCAAAGCAACTCTTTTCTTTCTGGCGTTATTTGCCGGAGTCATTGATAGTGAAACTCCATTGAGAATTCAGCTCTACTATGGCCTGTATATGTCAGCGGCCACGTTTATCTGGTTTGCGATTCTTTCAAGCTTGATCGGACAAGTACAAGTTCGCCAATTTATTCTTCAATTTGGCCCATGGTTTGAGCGCGCCATGGGCGTCATCTTGCTGCTTCTGGCGGTACAGATCATGCTGATCAATGCCTGACATACCTTGCTTGCGTTCCGGGCTTACCCAACTTCGTCTGTCTGCGGTATAGTACTGTCCATGAGTGAAAGTGGTTTTCCTGAAAAATTAGTCGACAAATTCGGGCGTCATGTGGACTACATTCGCCTGTCGGTTACCGATCGTTGTGATTTTCGATGTGTTTACTGCATGACCGAAGACATGACCTTTATACCCCGAAGAGAAATACTGTCGCTGGAGGAGCTTTGTCAGATTGCCACGGCATTCACGGAACTGGGTGTAAAAAAAATCCGCCTTACCGGCGGTGAGCCGCTCGTGCGTAAGGATGTCATGACATTGATTCAAAAATTGGGCGCGCTTTCGGGTCTGCAGGAACTCCTGCTTACCACCAATGGATCTCAATTGACAACCTATGCTGAGCCTTTGAAAAAAGCAGGAGTAAATCGGATCAACATAAGCATTGACAGTTTGCAAGCCGATCGTTTCCAGCGTATCTCCCGGGTCGGCAAGCTTGACAAGGTTTTGGCCGGAATAGATGCGGCGGTTGCGCAGGGCTATGATCGCATCAGGCTGAACTCAGTGGTCATGAAGGGGTATAACGAAGACGAAGTGCTGGCACTCACTGACTATGCCTTGGATCGACATGTGGATATTGCGTTTATCGAAGAAATGCCGCTTGGTGAAGCGTCAGATCACGCCAGAGAAGATACAACCTGCAGTAATGCCTGGGTTCGTGCGCAGATAGAGAAGAAATATCAACTGATAGACAGTTCGGCGCGGACAGCCGGGCCTTCCAGATATTCACAGGTGGCGGGTTATCGCAGCCGCATTGGCTTTATATCGCCGGTGACCCATAATTTTTGTGAAGATTGCAATCGTGTTCGCATCACCGTTGAGGGCAGGCTGCTGTTGTGTCTGGGTAACGAGCATTCAGTTGATCTGCGAACTATATTGCGGGATGGGTCGAAAGACATGGATGATCTGAAGAGAGCTTTGGTGGCAGCCATGGAAATTAAGCCCGAACGGCACCACTTCTACGACAAAGATCATGCGCAGCCGGTTAGGCTTATGAATATGACCGGAGGTTAATGTGAGCGATTCCAAAATAGCCCTTCCCCTTGCCGTGGTAACGGTCTCTGATACCCGAACTGAAGAATCGGATAGATCAGGCGGAGTTCTTGTGGGCTGCTTAGAGGAAGCAGGGCACAAGCTTCACAGTAAGCAAATTGTCATAGATGATGTCTATCAATTGCGTGCCGAAGTTTCGCGCCTTATTGCGGATCCTGGGGTGAAGGGGGTCCTGATGACTGGCGGTACAGGCTTTACCGACAGGGACAATACCCTGAAAGCAATCCAGCCTTTACTGGAGCAGCAAATTGAAGGGTTTGGCGAATTGTTTCGTCAGTTGTCATATGAGGAAATCGGCACTTCGACGATTCAGTCCCGTGTATTTGCAGGTCTGTCAAACCAAACAATCGTATTTTGTCTGCCTGGGTCTCCGAGAGCTTGTCGTACGGGATGGGAAAGCATTATTCAATACCAGCTGGATAGCACGCATCGGCCTTGTAACTTCGTGGACAAGCTAGTCGCAGAGTGAACGGGGTGCTTCACGGGCGTCTTGGTTAGGCTTGTCGGAGTCGTCGGATCATTGTCCGGTAGACTAAAAATTTCAGGTCAGACTGATCAGATGCATCGTCCAGTGAGCCGGGGTAGCGGACAAGCTGAGTAGTTTCTCACTTTGCCAGAGGCAATATAAAAACACCGACTCGAGCAGGTTATCTCAAGTCGGTGTTCAGCTGTCGCGGCATTGACTAGTAAGGCCTTGCATAGAGCCTCCTTGTAGTTTTCCGGTTTAGACAGCGGCGTAAAGAATTGCAGCTGGTACGGCCAGCGCGGCGATGACGATCGCCACACTAATCACGGCTGCTTCTGCTGCCGGCCGTGCTTCCTTAAGCATCTTACTCATAGTTTCCTCCTTAGGAGCGTTGGTGTTGTGTCACTGGCCGCCCCTTCTCCAGTACGGGGCGTATCGTAACACATAGTTTTCCAAAGCGTAACAAAAATGTGTAATAAATACACAAAGTCTTCTGACTCTGGGGAAGAGTAATGGTTTTGTCGAGGGAAACACGTTTATTATGCTTCTCTACAGTTAGTTACAGTGATGTTTTAAACCTCTTGTCTCCTAATTTACCAGAGCATTTTCTAGAAAAGTTATCAAAAATGATGGTCGGGGCGCTGTAAATAGTGGGTTGATTGCTTGAATAAATGTTACTTAATGTAACAACAAGAATCTTGTTAGGGGGGTGCCCTGACACCAGGCAGTCGGACGACTGCAATGGCTGCCTTTGGGGCACGAAAGGCTGTCCTGGCTTGCTCGGAACTGAGCGCGGCGTACAATGCGTTCGTCATTTAGCTCCGGGGCAAGCTTAAAATAAGGACATGAGGGTCATCACATTCAATTGCAACGGCGTCCGGGCTGCGGCGAGAAAGGGTTTTTTCGAATGGCTCGCGCAATCGAACGCGGATGTCGTTTGCCTGCAGGAGACCAAGGCACAGGAATACCAGCTGGAAGATCCAATTTTCCGGCCCCAGGGTTACCACTGTTTCTACTTTGATGCGGAGAAGAAAGGGTATGCTGGCACGGCGCTATTCACCCGGCAAAAGCCGCTGAAGATACGCAGAGGGACGGGTTTCCCCATCGCAGATACAGAGGGTCGATACCTTCAGGCGGACTTTCCCGGCCTTAGCATCTCGTCGCTTTATCTGCCTTCAGGCTCTTCAGGCCCCGAACGGCAGGAGCGGAAATTGGCTTTTATGGCGCATTTTGAAGCGCACATGCGTGGTTTGCGACGAAAACGACGAGAAACCATTATTTGCGCTGACTGGAACATTTGTCACAAACAAATTGATCTCAAAAATTGGCGCTCGAATCAGAAAAATTCGGGATTTCTCCCTGAGGAGCGAGCCTGGCTGGACACACTGTATGATGAAGTCGGCTGGAGCGATGCGTTTAGGTTGGTGAATCAGGAAGCGGATCAATACTCCTGGTGGTCAAACCGCGGCCAATCCCGGGCCAAAAATGTTGGCTGGCGTCTGGATTATCAGCTGATCACTCCGGGCTTGCGTTCATCTGTCTTGGGTGCTGAAATTTATACAGCACAAAATTTCTCCGATCACGCTCCGGTAATTATCGATTATGCAGACCTTCCATACTGATAGCCCGGTAATCAAGATATGAAAAAGATTGCATTTGCCTGTCTGTTGTTTATGTTCACCCTTGCTGATGCGCAACCACTGGTTGCAGTCATTGAGACCGAGCGGGGTATGATGAAAGCAGAGTTGAATGACCGGGCCGCTCCCACCACTGTAGCAAATTTCGTGAACCTCGCCCTGCGAGGCTTTTATGACGGCTTGAGTTTTCATCGAGTAGAACGAAATTTCATGGCGCAGGGTGGGGATCCGAGGGCGGACGGAACCGGAGGTCCGGGTTACCAATTTTCGGGTGAGTTGTTGCTGAAGCACAACCGACAGGGCGTGCTGTCCATGGCGAATTCGGGTCCCGGCACCGATGGCAGCCAGTTTTTCATCACGCACCTGGCGACCCCGCATCTTGACGGCAAGCACTCGGTCTTCGGGCGAGTCACTGAAGGCTTGCCGGTTGTTCTTCAAATCCGGCGCCGGGATAAAATTCTGAAGATCACTATTGAAGGGGATCCGAGCGAGCTGTTCAGGCGTCGTGAGCGCCAACTTTCCGAGTGGAACGCAGTGCTTGATCAGCAGTTTCCTGACCTTAGATCGGTATTTCTGCCTCAGTAGACACCGTCAATAGGCGCCGAAAGAAAACGCACGCCGAGACAGGGATTTTCCGGGCCACAGTCTTGTTGTAAAAATGCTTATGGGTCGGCGCCTATGGTGCTGAGGTAGACTCTGCTGCCTTGTCTTCGCGGGCTCTATCCTTTTCGATATCGTCGGTTTCAATATACTTTGCAAGCAGAGGCATCTGACCGACAACAAAGAGAAATGTCAGAACAAAATTGCCGAACACTTTAAATTGAATCCATAAAGCTTCACTCAGGCCAAACGCGACGGCCAGATTGATTGCGCCAAGTGCCACGAAGTAGCACACCCACAGGGAATTGAGCTTTATCCATAAATCCCGAGGCGCTGCCACTGTGTGGCCCATCATGTGTTCAATAGCCGGTTTTTCTCCGAAGAAGCGAGACAGCATGAAGATCAGGGCAAAAATCCAATTTACGATGGGGGCTTTCCACTTCAGAAAGTTTGTATCACGAAAAATAATCGTGGGAATGGTAAACAGGACTACAGCCGCGAGGGTAATCCACTGAAATTTGTCCAGTCTTCGCTGTGCCACATACAGGCCTCCGTAGACCAGGACGGAACTAGCGAGTAAAAACTCTGCTGCACTGAATATGCCACCAATGCTGTGCTGATAATCTGCCAGAGTAATGGTCCTCTCATCCATCGCCCAGACGGAGAAGAAGACAAACAGCGGGATGTAATCGATAAATTGTTTCATGCGGATTGTTGTCTCACCCTCGTGATCTTAATCATAGTTGATTTGCAAAAAGGTGTCTGCTTTTGAGCATCAATATACTAGAATCGCGACTTTTCGGGTTAATGGCTCAAGCCACTGCTCTCTTACGACTGTTTCTAAATGGGTGAATTTCTTCAGGTACACGCGACGAACCCGGAGCCTCGCATTGTTCAGAGGGTAGCGAAATGTCTATTGCAGGGCGGCGTGGTGGTTTACCCAACGGATTCAACCTATGCGCTGGGGTGCCATATAGGCAATAAATCAGCGCTGGATCGCATCCGGCAGATACGCCGCCTGGACACCAAACATCACTTCACCCTGGTCTGTCGTGACTTGTCGGAATTGTCGATCTACTCGCAGGTGCATAATAGCGCGTACAGAATTCTCAAGGCGTATACGCCCGGGCCCTACACGTTTGTCCTCAAAGCCTCTCCAGAGGTGCCTCGGCGTTTGAAACAGACCAAGCGCAAAACCATAGGGCTTCGAGTGCCTGACAATGCTGTCGCCCAGGCTATTCTGGCGCAAACTGGGGGGGCGATCATGAGTACCAGTCTCATCTTGCCGGATCAGTCCGAGCAATTGACCGACCCCTACGAAATGAGAATGAAGCTGGGCAAGACAGTTGACATGATCGTTGACGGCGGGGCTTGCTCCGTGCAGCCGACGACACTTGTTGACTTAGTTAATGGCGTGCCTGAGGTGCTGCGCATCGGCAATGGAGATCCCAAGCCATTTCAATAGTGACGCGCCACGAGGCAGCGATTCAATTTATACTACGGACGTGAAACCGACAGGCATCTGGCCGGAAACGCTTGCAGAGATCTCTGGGTGCCAGAATTAAGAGGAGTCTAACTTGTCGACAGTTAATTCGCAGCAGCGTGTCCTATCGGGAATGCGACCTACGGGTCGTCTGCATTTGGGGCATTACCACGGAGTGCTGCAAAACTGGATTAAGCTTCAGCATGAGTATGAGTGCTTTTTCTTCGTTGCTGATTGGCATGCTCTGACAACCCACTATGGTGATGCGACGCTGTTCGAGGATAACGTCATTGAAATGGTGATCGACTGGTTGGCCGTAGGCGTCAATCCCGGGTCCGCGGCGCTTTTTGTCCAGTCCAAAGTGCCTGAGCACGCTGAGCTGCATCTGCTCCTTTCCATGATCACACCCATGGGTTGGCTGGAGCGTGTTCCCAGCTATAAGGATCAGCAGCAAAAACTTCAGGAAAAAGAGCTCGATACCTACGGATTTCTCGGGTATCCGCTGCTTCAGGCTGCAGATATTCTCATGTACCGGGCGGGTTATGTGCCTGTGGGCGCTGACCAGGTAGCACACGTTGAGCTCACCCGGGAAGTTGCCCGGCGTTTTAATCACGTGTATGGGCGCGAGCCCGGGTTTGAGGAAAACGCTGAGGCGGCAATTAAAAAGATGGGAAAGAAAGCGGGGCGGCTTTATACACAGCTTCGAACGGCCTATCAGGAGCAAGGGGATCACGAAGCGCTTGAGAAAGCCCGGGCTTTGCTTCAAGAACAGCAAAATATTTCCATCGGGGACCGTGAGCGGCTGTTTGGTTATCTTGAAGGCGGCGGAAAGGTGATCCTGCCCGAGCCTAAGTCGCTGCTCACGGAGTCATCGAAGATGCCCGGACTCGATGGTCAGAAGATGTCAAAGTCTTACGATAATACGATCAGTCTGCGAGAGCCCTTGGAGCAGATAAGCAAAAAAATCAGCACAATGCCGACAGACCCTGCGCGTGTTCGGCTTACTGATCCGGGTGATCCGGCAAAATGTCCGGTATGGCAACTTCATCTGACTTATTCCGATCAGGACACCAAAGAGTGGGTGACCCAAGGCTGCCAAAATGCTGGTATTGGTTGTCTTGAATGTAAGAAGCCAGTCATCGATGCCATCACGGCAGAATTGGAACCGATTCAGAAAGAAGCAGAGCAATTCGAAAACGATCGTGACCTGGTTCGCTCAATTCTTCTGGAGGGCGGCGAGAAGGCGCGAGAATCGGCCCGTGAAACGCTTGCAGAAGTTCGCTCAGCAATGGGTCTCAGTGCCTGGCAGTAAGCTTGATGGTGTAGGCATTGCTTCGCAAGTGGAGTACCATAGGTCAAACCTGATTGGCGGCAGATTAACAGATTGACCACGACCGAACCGGAAGCGAAATCAGAGTCCTCAGCACCTGAGCGGCAGTCTTCATCACCTTTAGAATCTGTACCAGCTGCGGTTGGGGCCGATGACCGTTTGTCCGGGTCGAGTCCGGAGCAAAAAGAGCTTCCGCTCGCCATCGTTGGCGGTGAGGCCATCACTGAAGTACCCAAAGACCTCTATATTCCACCTGATGCGCTGGAAATTTTTCTGGAAGCGTTTGAAGGGCCTCTGGACCTGCTTCTTTATCTTATCAAGCGGCAAAACCTCGATATTCTCGAAATCAATGTTTCGGACATTACTGACCAATACATGTCCTACGTAGATCTTATGCAATCCAGCCAGTTCGAGCTGGCAGCGGAGTATATGGTCATGGCCGCTATGCTGGCTGAGATCAAGTCCCGGATTCTGTTGCCTCGCCAGGAAGCAGAGGAGAAAGAAGAAGACGACCCGCGGATGCAGTTGATCAGGCGGTTGCAGGAATATGAGCGCTTCAAACAAGCGGCGGAAGACATCGACGCAATGCCCAGATTAGACAGGGAGATCATGTTGGCGAGCGCAACACCACCTGAGATTGAGAGAGTCACGCCGGACCCGGAAGTCAGACTAGAGGCAATTCTTCTGTGCCTGTCGAGCGTCCTGACTCGGGCAGACATGTTTGAGCACCACCGCATTCAATTCGAAACTCTGTCGACCCGGGAAAAGATGTCGGAAATTCTGGACAAGGTCTCCGAGCATAAATTTGTGCCGCTGGTTGCGCTACTGGTCAAAGCGGAGGGCAGACTGGGCGTCGTTGTGACATTTCTCGCCGTCATGGAATTGTTGAAAGATTCGTTGGTGGAGATCGTGCAGTCAGACCCCTTCGGCCCGATCCATATTAAATCTCGAGGTTTGTGATTTTTAACTAGACTTCGCATGAGTGACGTAGATAACAAAGTTAAGATGATCGTTGAAGGTTGCCTTCTTGCCGCCGGGAGACCGCTGACTCTGGACAATATCATTGCAGTGTTCGAGAAAAGTGAGCAACCCGACCGGGATGAGCTGAAGCAGGTGATGCAGGCAATTTCTGAGGACTGTAATGATCGGGGATTTGAGCTGAAACAGGTTGCTTCAGGCTACCGGTTTCAGGTCAAACAAGCTCTCAGTGAGTGGGTCGCAAAGCTGTGGGAGGAGCGTCCTCCCCGTTACACCCGCGCGCTTCTGGAAACGCTGGCACTTGTTACCTATCGTCAGCCTATCACCCGTGGTGACATCGAAGAGATACGGGGTGTCGCAGTAAGTGCGAATATCATACGCACGCTTTTGGACAGGGAATGGATTCGGGTGGTCGGTTACAGAGACGTTCCGGGTAGACCCGCGATGTTTGCGACAACCAAACAGTTTTTGGATTATTTCAATCTTAAAAGCCTGCAAGAATTACCACCGCTGTCTGAGATCAAAGAGTTGTCTCAATCTGAGCAGGAGTTGGATCTTGCAGATGAACTGGCGCAGCAACGAGTGATAGACCTGCCGGAGGAAGTCACTGACGAAGCGAGTTTCGAGCAGAGCGACGCGGAGCGCGTACAACTTCTGGCAGAGGAGGAAGCGCTCGAGTTGTCAAAAAAACCGCTTGATGAAATTCTCAGGATGGGAATGCCGGAGAGCCTTCTTGGCGAAGAAGCAGATTCCGATTCAGAGGACGGGGTGGTTCCGGAGCCAGCGACGCAGCGCGCCGAACGGCCTGCCGATTCAGACCAGACCGCCGAAGGAGCATCTTTTGCGCCAGCAGACGATGTGGCCGACGGCGATATCCTCGGTGCCTCACCGAGTAGAGAAGACCTTCAGGAATCTGAAAGATTTGGCCCGCATGATGATAATGATCTCTCCGGAGATCCGCAGGCGGTCACGGGGGTCGAGGCAAACCCCGCGCCCTCTGCAGCTGAGGCGATGTCTGAAGACAGCGATGAGCCAGTAGCAGGGTCAGACTCTGAAGAGCCAGTTGCGGGGCAGTAGTCGCTGGGAGAGGGCCAGTTCCACTCGGGTTCTGAGGACATAACAACACGGTTTGGTTACCCATGAGTGAAAAACTACAAAAGGTGCTCGCGCGCGCTGGCTTTGGCTCAAGGCGCGAGTTGGAGCGTTGGATTGCGGCAGGCAGGGTCAAGGTTAACGGCCAGATCGCGACCGTTGGTGATCGGGTAAACGATTCAGACAAAGTGACTGTCGACGGCAAACGCCTTGCTCCTCAGCAAAAAACACGGGATTCCCGCCGGGTTATTCTCTACAACAAACCAGAAGATGAAATCAGCACTCGGAAAGATCCGGAGGGTCGGCCGACGGTATTCGACAAACTGCCACCGCTCAAGCACGGTCGCTGGGTATCGATAGGTCGCCTGGATATCAATACCAGTGGTCTGTTGCTCTTTACGACTGATGGGGAACTGGCCAATCGACTGACTCACCCCCGCTCACAAATAGAGCGTGAGTATGCGGTTCGAGTCATGGGTGAAGTGTCGCCGGAAATGGTGCAGGCGATGCATGCCGGGGTGATGATCGATGACCACCTGTGCAGATTTACCGACATCCAGCACTATGGCGGGGAAGGGATCAATCAGTGGTATCACGTTGTGCTGATGGAAGGTCGCAATCGGGAGATCAGGAAGCTGTGGGAGTCGCAAGGGCTGAAGGTGAGCCGCCTGAAACGGGTGCGGTTCGGTCCGATTTTCATACCCAGTTCAGTCAAGCGCGGGCGGTTTCAGGAGTTGGCTAAGCCGGAAATCGATAAGCTCGTGAAAATGGTCACATGAAACCTGCCGCTGTTTATTTATCCGTAAGCTTCTGTGTGATGTCAGCCTTCCGGGAGCCTCCTCTTGGTGTTTTTGCTGGTTGAACTGACCTAGGTGCCCTCTACTGTGTTTAATGTGCTGGGGTCGAAATCTCTGGCATCCAATGCCTGCCCATGAATATGGGCGGCCTCAGGTCCGAGCAGATAGAGGTAGACGGGCATCAAACTCTCTGCTGCGGGCTGAGAGTGGGGGTCTTCAGCAGGATAGGCTGCCTGTCGCATCGCGGTTCTTGTGCCACCCGGATTCAGGCTGTTAACCCGGATATTCGAGGTTGAGGTCAGTTCATCAGCAAGTGTTTGCATGAGACCTTCCAACGCGAACTTGGAGACCCCGTAGCCACCCCAGTAAGCGCGACCCTTTCGTCCAACACTGGAAGAAATGAACAGCAAGCGGGCATCCTCAGAACGCTTCAGCGAAGGCATTGCTGCTTTTGTCAGATGAAAAACTGCGTTTAGGTTGATGTTGATCAACGTTTCCCAGTCGTGATCCGGGTAGTATTCGACCGGACACAGCGTCCCGAGCTGTGCAGCGTTATGGATCAGACCGTCAATCACCGGGAAGTGTTCGTTTAAAGAGGCAGCGAGGCCTGAGTAGTCCTCGGCTCTTGCCTTGGCGAAATCCATCGGATGAATCGTAACCTTGCCCGGGGATTTTTCTTCAAGTTCGTCAAACAGGTGTTCCAGTTTTTCCTGGTTGCGCCCCAATAGAAGCAACTCTGCACCGTGTTCAGCAAAGCAGATGGCATTAGCCCGGCCAATACCATCGCTGGCTCCGGTAATCAGAATTTTTTTGCCGGCCAGATGCTGGGAAGAAGGGTGATACTCGAACATATAAGAGGCCCTTTTTGACTTCTATCAGGCGAATTTTAGGGTATTCAGCAAAGATAGGGCTTGTTCGGAAGACCTTAATATAAAGTCCGCGGGCCATTCTTCAACTTTTGCCTCAGCAGACAGGTAGCCATATGCGGCTGCGACGGCAATCACGTCCGCATTCTTGGCGGCTTGTATGTCGCGAATGTGGTCACCCAGATAGACAGTGCGTTCGGTGCTGCAGGACAGACGGTCGCAGGCTAAAAAGATGGGTTCGGGGTGGGGTTTCCGCTCGGTTACGTGGTCAGGGCAGATCAGAACGCCGCAGCGTGAGATCAGATCTAACTTGTCCAGCAGTTTAAGTGAATATATCTCGGGTTTGTTGGTGACGATCCCCCAAGGAATGCCGGCCGCTTCCATCTTTGCGAGCAGGCAGGAGAGTCCTGGGTAAAGAGTTGCGTCGGTATCAGACAATTGTTCGAGATACAAATCCAGCAGACGCTGATTCAGAGGGGCAAAGCGGTCGTCATGTTCTTCAATGCCGAACCCGAGTTTAACCAGAGCGCGAGCGCCGTCTGAGACGGTCTGCTGAACCCGCAAGTCAGTCACTGGCGGCTGATTGTTCTCTGCGGTAAGTCGGCTTAAGGTTTTAACAAAATCCGGTGCGGTGTCAATGAGTGTGCCGTCAAGGTCGAACAGCACGCATTCGATGGAGGTATCTAATTCCATGACTAAGCCGCGGGGTTTCCGTAGCAGGCCAGATAATTAACATCCAGGCTGTTTTGCAGAAAATATTTCTTGGTCACAGGGTTGTAGCCCATACCGATTTGATCTTTGAGGGTGAGATGGGCTTGTCGGGACCAGGTGGCCAGTTCTGAGGGCTTGATCAGTTTGGCGTAGTCGTGCGTTCCCCGGGGCAACAAATTCAACAGATACTCTGCGCCGATAATGGCAAACAAATAGGATTTCGGGTTTCGATTAATGGTAGAAAAAAAGACCAAGCCGCCCGGTTTGACGAGCCGCTGGCAGGCAGCAACGACCGATGAGGGGTCCGGCACGTGCTCGAGCATCTCAAGGCAGGTAACCACATCAAACTGTGCCGGTTGAGCTTCTGCAAATTCTTCTGCTGTGCTGTCCAGATAGGATATGTCCAGCTGGCTCTCAAGCAAATGCAGTTTCGCGACTGACAGCGAGGCTTCCGCTTTATCGATCGCGGTGACTGCCGCGCCATGGTGGGCCAGTGCCTCGGCCAGGATGCCTCCACCGCAACCGATGTCCAGGACCCGCTTCTCCGCCAGATTGATGTGCTGACTGATGTAATTCACCCTGAGAGGGTTGATATCGTGCAGCGGTTTGAATTCGCTGTCTGGATCCCACCAGCGAGAAGCGAGAGCCTCAAACTTGCGGATTTCAAGATCGTCGACGTTTTTCATTGACTACAACCTGTGGCTTACTGAGACGAAAATTGGCCCCGCCAATATTGTGCCCGGTCCCTGATTAACGCCAGATCAAGGGTTTGCAGTTCACCATCCGTCAGCAGGGGCGTTCCGCCTACCCAAACGTGGCTCACGTAACTGCCATTACTTGCATAAACAAGATGCGAAAGCGGATTATTGAGCGGCGTCATGCCGAGCGGGGCGAGTGAAACCGCGCAGACATCTGCGTACTTGCCTATTTCTAGGCTGCCAATCTCGTTATCAAGCCCGAGTGCCTTGGCCCCATTTAAGGTAGCAATTTCCAGTGCCTGTTGCGCGTTCACCGCAGCCGCGTCCTGGGCGACCGCTTTGGCGATCATTGCCATCAGATGCATTTCGCCAAACATATCCAGATCGTTGTTGCTTGCTGCGCCATCCGTCCCCAGAGCCACATTCACTCCCTGTCTCACGAGTTGATCGACCTTACAAAAACCGCTGGCCAGTTTCATGTTTGAGGAAGGGCAGTGGATAACACTGGCGCCGTGCGTGGCAAGCAACGTGATTTCTTCTGGCAGTAGTTGCGTTGCATGCACACAGAGTAGCCTCGGGCTGACAATGCCAAGATCCCGCAGTCTTTGCAGGGGACGCCGTCCATCGGTGGCTTCTGCGTCAGTAACCTCCTGCGCATTTTCATGAAGATGCATATGGATCGGCACGTCCATTTCCTCGGCTAGCGCGGCGATCCGTGTGAGCGGTTCATCCGACACGGTATAGGGTGCGTGCGGGCCAAAGGCAGTGCTGATCAGCTCGTTTGATCGATAGTCGTCATGGATTTGTGTGGCTTTATTGATGTACTCATCTGCATTCTGAGCCCACGCGGTCGGGAAATCGAGCACCGGGCTGGCTAATTGCGCCCTCATGTCCGATTCATGTGCGACCCCGGCAACCTCGTCTGCATAAAAATACATATCCGCGAAACAGGTTGTGCCGGTCGAAATCATTTCAGCCAAAGCCAGCATGGCACCGTCCCGAACGAATTCTCTGTCCACGTACTTGCTTTCCAAAGGCCAGATTCGGGTCTCCAGCCACTCCTGAAGCGGAATGTCATCAGCCAGTCCGCGAAACAGAGACATTGATATGTGACCATGCGCATTGACGAAGCCCGGCATCAGGACATGATTGGGCAGGCTGATGGTCTTTTTGGCGCGGCAGTCACTGATGTCGCAAGATGGGACGATACCGGTGATGCGTTTGTTGTTCACAACAAGGGCGTGATCACTGAGAATCTGTCCGCGGGGAGTAACGGGTATGACGTAAGCGGCCTCGATGATGAGGTCGGCTTCGGCTTGGTTGTTCGGGTTCAATGCTCAAACCTCCCTGTTTTTTGAGCCTGGTTGAGGAATTCATGCAGCGGAATCAACGTCGAGAGTATAGCGCTTTGCAACGAAAAACGCGCGCTTCGGATTCCGCATTTAGCTAAGCGATAAGCCACTGAAAACTATAGTGTAATTATTGTCAAAAAACCGGCTAAACAGTGTCAATCACGTATGCGGATGTGGTAGCATATCGACGCATGAAAGCGGTCCCTGGGACCTCTCACATCAGGCTATACGGCGTCAAAGTCCCGACAATAAAAATGGCCTACCAGGGTGTTGAAAAAACCGTTTGTACCGTGCCGATCTGTCGGCCGCAAATGATGTCTCAGTGTTCATTGAACGGTGCAAGCCGCCGAAACTGAGTCAGCCGCCTCCTTGTGTTAACAGACGCGTTCAATGCGTAAATTGCTAGGGAATCTCTAAAGCATGTCTGAATTTGCCAAACAGGTGTCTCCGGTCGCACTTGAAAGTGAGATGCGGGAATCCTATCTCGCCTATGCCATGAGCGTAATCGTAGGGCGGGCTTTGCCGGATGTCAGGGACGGATTGAAGCCCGTACATCGCCGGGTGCTGTTTGCGATGAATGTGTTGTCGAACGACTTTAACAAGCCCTATAAAAAGTCCGCTCGCGTAGTCGGCGATGTGATTGGTAAATATCATCCTCATGGTGATAGCGCAGTCTATGACACGATTGTGCGAATGGCGCAGGATTTCTCGTTACGCTACCCCTTGGTAGACGGGCAGGGCAATTTTGGTTCTATCGATGGGGATGCTGCTGCAGCCATGCGATATACCGAGATTCGTATGGCAAGGGTTGCTCATGACCTGCTGGCGGATCTTGATAAAGAGACCGTTGATTTTTCTCCGAATTATGACGGCACTGAAGACATTCCCGATGTGCTGCCGACCCAGATTCCCAACCTTCTGGTTAACGGTTCGTCCGGTATTGCGGTTGGGATGGCAACCAATATTCCTCCGCACAATTTGCGTGAAGTTATCAGCGGAGCGATTGCCCTGCTTGATTATCCTGACTGCGAAATAGATGCATTGATGGAGCATATCGCGGGCCCGGATTTTCCAACTGCCGGGATTATCAATGGTAAAGCGGGAATCATACAGGCCTATCGGACCGGCCGGGGACGCATTTACGTTCGTGCCAAGGCAGAGATTCTTGAGGATGAGAAAAGCGGTAAGCAGACCATCGTAGTCACTGAGATTCCCTATCAGCTAAATAAGTCAAAGCTGATCGAGCGAATTGCAGAGTTGGTTAAAGAGAAAAAGCTCGAAGGCATTACTGAACTCCGAGACGAATCAGACAAGGACGGTCTGCGCATTGTAATCGAATTACGGCGCGGAGAAATCGGCGATGTTGTGCTCAACAATCTCTACGCTCAGACTCAGATGCAATCTGTGTTCGGCATTAATATGGTGGCTCTTGTTGATGGACAGCCGCGCCTGCTGAATCTCAAGGAAGTCCTTGAGTCGTTTCTAAGGCATCGGCGCGAGGTGGTCTCTCGCAGAACGACCTACCTGTTGCGTAAGGCCCGGGAGCGGGGTCACGTACTGGAAGGTCTTGCTGTGGCGTTAGCTAACATTGATGCAGTGATCGAATTGATCAAAACCTCCCCTTCCGCCTCAGAAGCCAAAGAAAAGCTGGTAGCGCGAGCCTGGAATTCTGCTAGCGTACTCGAAATGCTCGGCGAAGCCGGTCCGGATGCCTGCAGGCCGGACGGCTTGGATGCGTGCTATGGGCTCAACGGGAGAGACTATATGCTCTCTCCTGAGCAGGCACAGGCGATCTTGGATTTACGACTGCACCGGCTGACAGGTCTTGAGCATGAGAAGCTGATCAATGACTATAAAGAGCTGCTCAAGCAAATTGCCGATTATCTCGATATCCTCGAGCATCAACCGCGCCTGCTCTCTGTGGTCAGGGAAGAGCTGGAAGCGGTCGGTTCAGAATATGGCGATGACCGGCGCACAGAGATTATCGGTTCTCAGCAGGATCTTACGGTTGAGGACCTGATTTCGGAAGAAGACCGCGTCGTGACTATATCCCAAGCCGGATATGCCAAGACACAGCCCCTGGCAGACTATACTGCACAGCGCAGAGGGGGGATGGGGAAAGCGGCGGCGAGTGTAAAAGATGAAGACTTTGTTGAGCACTTGCTGATAGCCAATACGCACGACACGCTGCTTTGCTTTAGCAGCGTTGGTAAGGTGTACTGGATTAAGGTTTATCAAATACCGGTAGCAAGTCGGACTTCAAGGGGAAAGCCTCTGGTCAATCTGTTGCCCTTAGAGGACGATGAACGTATTACCAGTATGTTGCCGGTGAGCGAGTACTCCAATGAGCACTTCGTATTCATGGCAACGTCTAATGGAACAGTGAAAAAGACCGTGCTGACCAACTTTGCGCGCCAGCGAAGTGTGGGTCTGCGAGCGATTGAGTTGGACGAGGGTGATGAACTGGTGGGGACTGCCATCACCGACGGTGAACAAGACGTGATGTTGGTCAGCAGCAGCGGGAAAGCCATTCGATTTTCTGAGGCCGATGTCAGGCCGATGGGCCGAACTGCGAGAGGCGTACGCGGGATCAAAATGAGCGACGGTTTCCGTATGATTGCGCTGATTATTCCCGATTCAGATCAGTGCATTCTGTCGGTGAGTGAAAATGGGTATGGCAAGCGCACCAGAAGCGATGAATTTCCCGTATATGGCCGCGGTGGTCAGGGGGTCATTGCGATGCAGGCGAGTGATAGAAACGGGCCGATTGTTGGTGCTGCCCAAGTTGCTGACGGCGATGAGATCATGCTTATCTCAGATAAGGGTACGCTGGTGCGCACGAGAGTTGATGAAGTTTCAGTTCAGGGAAGAAATACCCAAGGGGTGCGTCTGATAAGGCTGAAAGACGGTGAGAAACTGGTCGGCCTGGAAGCCGTTCAGGATCCCGAGGAAGGGCTGTCGGAAGTCAATGAGTCGGCAGGCTCGCAGCCCGCAGTGGAAATTCGTGAATCGGACGATGCCGGGGACGCTCAAGGGTAAGCTGACCTCGGCTTCTACCGAAGTGCTGGCTCGATAAAATTCGCGCGAGAGTCATTAGCTGCCAGCTCAGAAGTAGATTCTTTCCCGCTTACTTATAGGGACTCCTAAGATTCTAACCATTCTCCGGCCAGTATGACTTACAAGCCTCAAAAAATTGCTTACCTCGGCCCGCCAGGGACTTTTTCGCAGGCTGCTGTGATCGGCCGCTTTGGGGCTGAGTGCGAGCAGCTTGCCTGCAGTACTATCGACGATGTCTTTGCCGCCGTGGCGCAGGGCCAGGCCGACTGTGGTCTGGTTCCGATTGAAAACTCAACTGAGGGCCCAGTTAATATCACGCAGGACTGCCTGATCGAAACTGAGCTTTCGATTGTCGGTGAAGAAGTAATCAATATTGAGCATAACCTGCTCGTGCCAAAGCAGGCTGAGCAAATGACCGTGAAGGTCATTGCCTCTCACAAGCAGTCATTGGCGCAATGCCGGAACTGGATTCGGAGCAATTGCCCTGAGGCTGAACTGCTCGAGTGCGCGAGCAATGCAGAGGCCGCGAGCCGTGTTAGCGAAGATGGCGGCATAGCGGCCATTGCCGGGAATCTGGCAGCAGAAGCCTATAATCTCCATATTCGGGCTCGCGGTATTCAGGACAATCAAGATAACAGAACACGATTTGTTGTATTGCAGCAGGAGAAAGCGGCTCCTTCAGGGGTCGATAAGACCAGTATTCTGGTGTCTACCCGCAACGAGCCGGGGGCGCTGTTTCGGTTGCTCGAGCCTTTCCAGCAGCTGCAGATCAGTCTGTCTAAAATTGATTCGCGCCCGTCGAAGAGGAAGGCCTGGGCCTATGTCTTCTTTATCGATTTTGAAGGGCATGTGAACGACCAGAAAATCGCGTTGCTGTTTGACAGACTGAAAACCTGTACGGAAGAGATCAAAGTTCTTGGGTCTTATCCAGCCTTTAACCAGGCGACACCGGATAGCACAAACAACCTCTCAGAGGTGCCGCCTAGGATCAGTCAGAACGGGCCGGAGGGGACTCAGCCCGCTCCGCTGAAGAGCCAAACAGTTGCTATTATCGGGCTCGGGATGATCGGTGGCAGCATCGCGATGGGTCTTCGTAGGAAATTTCCGGAGCTCGATATCCGTGCGGCAGATCCCGACAAGCAGGCCCTGAAGCGCGCGAGAAATGAGGGGACTCTGACCGGCGCAGGCAGTGCCGAAGAGGTTATTGCTGCTGCTGACCTTGTTGTCCTCGCCATGCCTCCGCTGGCGATTCCGGAGTCCCTGACTCTGTTGCAGAAGCATGGTAAGCCCGACGCGGTATTTACCGATGTTGGTAGCGTCAAATCTCATGTCCTGGCCAGCCTCGCTGACCACGAAGCCAGCCTTACAGCCCGGTTCGTCCCCGGGCATCCGATAGCAGGTTCGGAAAAAAGTGGCTATGTGTCGGCAAAATCCGGGCTGTTTGAAGGGCGCCGCGTCATTTTGACCCCGCACGCAGACAACACAGCATCAGCAGTGGCGGAAATTCATCTGATGTGGCGGGCACTGGGCGCAGAGGTCTTGGGAATGGGGCCTGAGAGACATGATGAAGTGCTAGCGGCAACGAGTCATCTTCCTCACCTGCTGGCCTATTCAATCGTTGATCTGCTACTTCATCAGGATGCCAGCGAAGAGGTGTTTCAATATGCGGCAGGGGGGTTTGCCGATTTCAGCCGAATTGCTTCAAGCAATGCACAGATGTGGTCGGATATTGCTGTGGCGAACGCAGACGCAACAGCGGCGATCCTGACACAGTACATCGAATATCTCGAAGGCTTAAAGCAACTTGTCGTGCGCCGACATGGGCAGGACTTAAAATTGCTCTTCCAGCGGGCAAAAGACACAAGGGACAATTTCATCGTTCATCAGCAGGACTTATCACGAGCAACGGCAATGACTAATGACTCGAAAAGCTATCGGCTCAGGCCCGGTGGCTCAATCTCTGGAGCCCTCAGGGTTCCGGGGGATAAATCAATGTCACACAGAGCGGTAATCTTTGGCTCGCTCGCCAGGGGCGTGACCCGGGTAGAAGGTTTCCTTGAAGGCGAGGACGCCATGAATACCGTGGCAGCCTTCAGAGAGATGGGTGTCACGATCGTCGGACCAGACTCCGGAAAACTGACGATATACGGGGTTGGCATGCAGGGATTGAAAGCGCCGCGGGCTCCCCTTTACATGGGAAACAGCGGGACGGCCCTGCGGTTATTGGCGGGGCTTCTGGCAGCTCAGCCATTTGAGTCGCGTCTGACCGGGGATGGATCCCTGAGCGCGCGACCTATGAACCGGATTGTGAAGCCGCTGACAGACATGGGGGCGACTATCGAGATGACTGCCGCCGGTACTCCGCCTTTGCAGATCAGCGGCGCTGATTTGAAAGGGATTGACTATGATATGCCGGTCGCCAGTGCCCAGGTTAAGTCCAGTTTGCTTTTGGCTGGACTCTTTGCTGAGGGGACAACCCGGGTGACTGAACCGGCGATCTGCCGGGACCATACTGAGCGGATGCTACGCGGTTTTGGCTATGAGCTTGAGGGGGGGTATCCGGAACCGGACGTCTCGCTCTACGGTGGTGGCTCGCTGCGAGCCACAAGCATCGATGTGCCGGCGGATATTTCCTCTGCCGCCTTCTTTCTGGTGGCAGCGGCCATTACGCCCGGTGCGTGGCTGACCCTTCACCATGTAGGCGTCAATCCGACGCGAACGGGCGTGCTTGAGATTCTTAGGCAAATGGGCGCTGATCTGAGTCTCGACAATGAATGTGAGGTGGGCGGTGAGCCGGTAGCTGACATCAGCATACGCTATGCCCCCCTGGCGGGTATCGAGATCGATCCCGCCCTGGTGCCTCTCGCAATAGATGAGTTTCCGGCGCTGTTCGTGGCTGCGGCCTGCGCTGATGGACGAACAGTGCTTCGGGGCGCTGAAGAGCTGAGGGTCAAAGAGAGCGACCGTATTGAGGTCATGGCAACCGGATTACGTCAACTGGGGATCAGCGTGGAGACCTTTGAAGACGGCATTGCCATTGACGGTAAGTCAGTACTGGGTGGAGCGACAATTGACAGTTACGGAGATCACCGAATCGCGATGGCATTCGCGGTGGCATCACTGCGAGCGGAATCCGAAATCACTATCAAGCAGTGTCAAAACGTGGCGACATCATTTCCCGGTTTTGTGGCTATAGCAGCTCAAGCTGGACTTAATATAGAAGAGATAAATGATTGAATAATATAAATATTCCGGTCATTACAATCGACGGACCTTCAGCGACTGGCAAAGGAACACTGGCGGCCTCGCTAGCGTCTCACCTCGAATTTCATCTGCTTGACAGTGGATCGCTCTATCGGATTCTGGGTGTGGCAGTTGCCAGAGCCGGTTTGAGTCTCGATGAGCCCGAAGTGATCGCGCAATTTGCTCGGAATCTGGACATTCAATTTGGTCTGCATGGTGCCGGCAGCGTTGCGCTGGATGGAGAAGATGTCTCCATTCTGATTCGAACCGACCTTGGCAGTGATATGGCTTCAAAAATAGGCGCCATTCCGGCCGCGCGAGAAGCGCTGCTCGACCGACAATTGGCTTTTCGGCAAAGCCCCGGTTTGGTTGCAGACGGCAGGGACATGGGTACCGTGGTGTTTCCCGACGCATGTGCGAAGTTCTTTCTGACTGCCAGTACCGAGGCGCGCGCGCAAAGGCGCTATAAGCAGTTGTTAGATAAGGGAATTGATGCTATATTCCCCGCGCTTTTTCGGGAGCTCGACGTACGCGATAAGCGCGATTGCAGTCGCTCAGTTTCTCCGATGCAGCCTGCTGGCGATGCAATCGTGATTGACACCACAGAGCTGGACCGCTCAGAAGTCATGGAGCAGGTTCTCAGATTGGTTACGGTAGCGCTCTCGCGCGAATCCTAGCCGAGTTTCGCAAAAGTGTATTTGGTATCCCCGCATTACATATCCCAGTCTGGTGTGCGGCGATGTTTTTGTAATAACCCCTTGGTGACTGGACCACGGGAGAGGTTAGCAAGCGTTTAAAACGTTCTAGATAACAATTGCAACCACCTGATTTAACGGAAAATATTAATGAGCGAGAATTTTGCTGAACTATTTGAACAAAGCCTGAAACAAGTCGACATGACGCCCGGTGCCATCGTCACCGGCACCGTGATTGACATAGACAGTGACTGGGTCACGGTCCATGCAGGGTTGAAATCGGAGGGGGTCATACCCCGCAATCAGTTCCTAGATGAACAGGGAAATCTCGGTCTGGCAGTCGGTGATGAAGTCAAAGTCGCGCTAGAAACAGTGGAAGATGGCTTCGGTGAAACTCGCCTATCGCGAGAGAAGGCGAAACGCGCCGAATCTTGGATGGAGTTGGAAGCTGCGCATGAGAAAAATGATATTGTCACCGGCGTGATTAACGGCAAAGTCAAAGGCGGATTCACGGTCGACCTCAACAACATCAGGGCATTCTTGCCCGGGTCCTTGGTTGATGTAAGACCGGTTCGCGATACGCTGCATCTCGAGGGGCAGGAACTGGAGTTCCGCCTGATCAAACTGGATCGAAAGCGTAACAACGTGGTGGTATCGCGCAGAGCAGTGCTGGAGTCTGTCAGCAGCGAAGAACGTGATGCTCTGCTCGAAAAGCTGCAGGAAGGTATGTCGGTTAAGGGCATCGTCAAGAACCTCACCGACTATGGTGCATTTGTTGATCTCGGAGGCGTGGACGGTTTGTTGCATATCACGGATATGTCGTGGAAGCGGATCAAGCACCCTAGTGAAATCGTCAACGTCGGTGACGAGATCGACGTAAAAGTGCTCAAGTACGACCGTGAGCGCAATCGCGTCTCCCTCGGTCTCAAGCAACTGGGAGAGGATCCCTGGGTTGCTATCAAGGCCCGCTATCCGGAGCATTCAAGGGTCAAGGCAGTGGTGACCAATCTGACCGATTACGGCTGTTTTGCCGAATTGGAAGAAGGGGTTGAGGGCCTGGTCCACGTGTCAGAAATGGACTGGACAAACAAAAACATCCATCCCTCCAAGGTAGTTCAGTTAGGCGATGAGATTGACGTCATGGTGCTGGACATTGATGAAGAGCGTCGCAGGATATCGCTCGGTATCAAGCAGTGTTTCCAGAATCCTTGGGACGGTTTTGCCGAAAGATTTCAAAAGGGTGACAAGATTTCCGGTAGCATCAAGTCAATCACCGACTTTGGTATTTTCATTGGTCTTGACGGCAATATAGATGGACTCGTTCACCTGTCTGACATTTCGTGGGATGAGACGGGGGAAGACGCTGTTCGCAACTACACCAAGGGCGATGAGATCGAAACGGTCATCCTGTCGATAGACCCGGAACGTGAGAGAATCTCACTGGGTATTAAGCAGCTGGAAGAAGATCCCTTCACAGACTACGTCGGTCAGTTCGAAAAAGGCAGTATCGTCAAGGGTACTGTGGTGTCGGTAGACGCCAAGACAGCAGTTCTGACCTTGGCTGATGGCGTTGAAGGTATCCTGCGTGCGTCAGAAATCAGTCGAGACAAGGTCGAGGATGCCCGCAATGCCTTGAAAGAAGGTGAAGAAGTCGGGGTTAAGGTCGTCAGTGTTGACCGGAAAAACCGAGCGCTCAGCCTGTCTATCAAAGCGATCGAGATTGACGATGAAAAAGCAGCGATTCAGGAGCATAAGAACTCCGATGCCGCTGACGTCTCACCGGGAACCATCGGTGATTTAATCAAAGCTGAAATGGATAAAAACTAGTTGTTACAAGGGTTTACGTTCTGATAGTCTAGACTGAAAAGCCGGCCCTAACTGCAGAGCCGGCGACCGGGGCAGGAGTATAACAGTGACGAAGTCTGAGCTGATCGAACGCATTGCGGAAAAACAAACTCAGTTATCCTCCAAGGACGTTGAGTTGGCGGTAAAAGCAGTACTTGAATATATGTCTCAGGTATTGTCTGACGGTGGCCGGATTGAGATTCGAGGTTTCGGCAGTTTCTCACTGCATTATCGGGTACCGCGGATCGGGCGGAATCCGAAGACCGGTACCCCCGTTGCTCTGAGTGGAAAGTACGTACCCCATTTCAAACCCGGTAAGGAACTCCGAGACAGGGTGAATGAAAGCATGCTCAGTGAGAGCACGCCGAGAGAGAGCTTTTTCTGACGACGGCAGCACCCTGGTTCGATTTCTCTCAGGTTCGCCAGAGCTTACAGCTCTGGCTGATCAACGGGCAACCGTCAAAGCACGTTTCAACCCAAGCCAAGTATGTCCGTTCCATGCGCTCCCTGCTCTGTGATTAGTGCGTAAGCCTTCAAGCCATGCGAAACTTAAGCAACTTGCTGTTTGGATTTGTTCTGCTGTCAGTTTTTGTCGCTGCAACCACATTCACCTACTTCAACACTGATTCAGTCACTATCACCTTCGGTACTCTCGTCTTCGCGCCGCGGCCGGTTTCGGCCTGGATAATCGGAGCGTTTGTACTAGGGGGAGCGTTAGGTTTGCTCCTGGGGCTGAATTTCTTCTCTCAGCTCAAATCAAGAGCCAAGCTAAAGCGGATGACTAAAGACCTTGAAAACGCTCGTCGGGAGGTCAAGCAACTGCGTAATTTGTCCTTGCGGGATCTCGACTAGATGGAGGGACTTGCTCTCTACGCGTTGCTGCTGATCGCGATCTGTACAGGCTGGTTGCTCGGACGCTCTGGTTCACGTTCCATAAAATTCCCGCCACGACAAACGAGGGATATTTTTCAGGAATATTTCGCCGGTCTGAATTACTTGCTAAACGACGAGCCCGATGAGGCGATTGATACCTTCATTAAGGCGTTGGAAGTCAACGGAGAAACAGTGGAGACCCATCTCGCGCTTGGTGCGCTGCTTAGGCGGCGAGGGAAGGTCGATAAAGCCATCAAAGTGCATCAGGCGGTGTTGGCTCGTTCAGGATTGGAGGCGTCACTGGCAGATGCAGCGCGCCTTCAGCTTGCAAAGGACTATATTTCTGGGGGGCTTCTCGACAGAGCGGAGCGCCTACTTAAAGAGCTCGCGCAGGGAAAGCCTGAAGGAAAATGGGAAGCCCTTCCGCTTCTTGTCAGTATTTACCAGCTGGAAAAAGAGTGGCACCGTGCGATCACCTGTACAAAAGAATTGCTCTCACATTCAGCGTACCGACGCAGCTCAGAATGGAATGCCCGGATGGTGCACTATCACTGTGAAATAGCGGAAGAGCTGCTTGTCGAGGGGCAGTTGGGTGAAGCTCGTCAGCAGCTGCGAAGAGGGGGCGGATTTCAACGCCACCATCTCCGGGCGAGTTTATTAACGGCGAGGCTTGAGCATGAATCCGGTGATTGCAATGGTGCTATTCGCGAATGCAGGCGCATCGCGGAACACAGCCCAGCGTTTCTCACACAGGTGGTTGATGTGATGGCGGCCAGCTATTCTGAGCTTGGCCGTGAAGGTGAGTTGATTAAGTTTCTCGATGGTTTCCTTGATAAGCAGGCGAACCCGGTTGCGCTTCAGCTTATCTCCCGACTGATTGCTGAAACTGAGGGCGCTGACAGGGCGATTCAATATGTCCGCCGTCATCTTGCCGCACAGCCTTCGTTTGCAGCAGTCGCTAAGTTGCTGGAATTTGAGGTGGAAACCAATCAATTCGACCCCGCAATGATCAGCGATATTGAAAAGATTCGTGAGGTTCTGCTGGCTCATCTGGCTAAGCAACTCGGTTTCCAGTGTGGCTACTGCGGCTACGAAGCGAGGCAGCTGTACTGGCTTTGTCCAGGGTGTCACAGGTGGGATAGTATCCAGCCAAAACTTGAGAAGGGGCGCTGACGGCTACCGGAGTTTGAGATCGCACACAGCGCCGTTGGATCTTGCCGCTTGCCCTATTTTACTGCAGGCATTTGTCCGTTTAATGAGCGTCACATGTTACACATATAGGTGGTTCACTTGACTGAAAAGAGAATAATACTTGCTCTGGATTTCCCGACCGCTGCTGCGGCTGAGAAATTCTTGTCCGGACTAGATCCCGCAAGCTGCAGGGTAAAAATTGGCAAAGAACTCTTCATAGCTGCGGGGCCGGATTTTGTCAGGCACGTGGTCGATATGGGATTTGATGTATTTCTCGATCTCAAATTCCATGACATCCCGAATACCGTAGCCGGGGCTGTCAGGGTCGCTGCTGAACTAGGCGTTTGGATGATAAACGTTCATGCATCCGGTGGAGTGGCTATGATGAGCGAGGCCCGGGCGGCGCTCGAAGGCGTTTCCGGCACCCGACCGTTGCTGATTGCGGTGACCATCCTGACCAGTCTGGCCGGTGACGATCTCACCAGGCAGGGGATTTCGTGCAGTCCGGCAGAGCAGGTGATTCGACTGGCGGAAATGACATCAGAAGCGGGGCTGGATGGGGTGGTTTGCTCTGCCGCCGAGACGCCCTTGCTGCGGGAGCGGTTCGGCGACAGATTCGCCTTGATTACACCGGGTATCCGGCGAACTGAAGACGCCAGAGGAGATCAAAAAAGAGTGGTTGGTCCGGCTGAAGCAGTGGCCATGGGCAGCACTTACCTGGTGGTGGGAAGGCCGATTACCCAGGCCGCGTCTCCCTCGCAGGCTCTTCGGGAATTTAACTCAGCCGCTGCTGGCGATTGCTGAAATTCCGACTACGCTTGACAAAGGAGGTAGGTGCCTCCGGTTGGAATTCTAATGACTGATAAGGACATTGGTATCAAAAGTCTGACAGATATTAGGGCATTGAGCCTGATCGCATTTTGCTTGCTTGGTACACTGCTGTTGCCCTCGTTGTCGACTGCAGCGGAAGGACCTCAGCAAACCACCGAGCAAGTAATGCAGCTTGACATAAATACGGCAGATACTGCGACTGTTGCGGCAGCCCTGACCGGCATCGGGCCGGATAAAGCCATGGAAATTTGGGTTTACCGGCAAATTTTTTGGAGCTTTAGCGCACTAGAGGAAGTACTGGCAGTTCCCTGCATCGGGAGGGCGACCTTGGAGAAAAACAGCGGCAGGGTTCTTATCACTGACGACTGAAATTAGTTGCCTCGGGCGCTCTGGATATCACCTCGGCGACCGAAATATTAAAAATTTACCGCGAGATTCACGCTATAATCGAACACTCAATCGTGTTGGCTTCAAGGTCAGCTGTTATGAATACCCTGGTTTTGCTGCTAGTGAGCTTTGGGACCGCGGTCATGCTGACTGGTCTGCTGAGAACAGCTGCACTACACATCGGTTTCCTTGATAAGCCGGTGGCTCGATCGTCGCATTCCATACCGATACCCATCGGCGGTGGACTGGCGGTCGTAGTGCCTGTGTTCATCGCCTCTACGACTGTTTTTTACACGGGTCAGCTTGAAAAGGGGCTTTTCCTGTCGCTTTTCGGCGCCTATGCCGTCGCCATAGTGGGCCTGATCGATGACCTGAAAAATATGCATGCCATGTGGCGGATTCCTCTGCATTTTGGCGCTGCGCTCTGGTCGCTATTCTGGCTCGGTGAAGTCCCAGCGCTCGATTTTGGCTTCTTCACAATTCTTAACCAGTCTGTACTGTTTGTCCTCGCCCTTGTGGCCATGGTCTGGCTGACCAATCTGTTCAATTTCATGGACGGTATTGACGGCCTGGCCGGCGCAGAGCTGTTGTTTGTGACCGGCTTTTCGCTTGTAACAGGCATCACCGGGATACAAAGCGGTGGATCAGTACTGTTCACTGTAGCATGCGCCTCAGCGGCGGGGTTTCTTGTCTGGAATTGGCATCCGGCGCGGATTTTCATGGGTGATGTAGGGAGCAGTTTTGCTGGCTTTTTCATCGGTCTGATGGCCTTATTCACTGTGCAGGCCGGCGTCATGACCTATTGGACGTGGCTGATTTTACTGGCGACTTTTGCGGTAGATGCGACCTTGACGCTGGCTTGCCGGTTCTGGCGCGGTGATCGCTGGTTCGAAGGGCACAATACCCATGCGTACCAACATGCCGCCAGAAAATTCCAGAGTCACCGTAAAGTGACGATAGCCACTACACTGGTTAACCTCTGCTGGTTGACCCCGCTGGCGATAGCCAGCGTGCTCTACCCAAGCTCAGGAGGTTTTTTCAGTTTGATTGCTGTAGCCCCCTTGGCTATGCTGACCGTGGTCTTGGGCGCGGGCAGGCCCTGACGGGTGAGGAGACAACATGCGGATTCCTACCATACCTCTTTCTCGGTCATTAAAGCAGGCACTCATGATGTCTGCTGATGCGCTGATGCTCTTTATGGCCCTGGCGTTTTCATTCGGCCTGCTGGACGGTGACGTCTTCGGACAAGGGCAGCGGTTTTACGGCTATTTCACCCTGGCAACGGCGCTGAGCATCGTGTTTTTTGCCCGTCTTGGCCTATACCGGATCGTACTGCTGTATATGGGGTTGCAGGCCGGCTTTCTGATTCTTCAGGCAGTGACCTTTGCTACTGCGCTCCTGGCCGCGACCTATTTCTTTACTTCTACAGCGGCTGCCGCTGATTTTTCGGTATTGCTCATTTTCTGGATGATCTCTCTGCTGCTCATCGGTGGGAGCCGGTTTTTTGTCAAAGTACTCCTCCAGGGCCTCATTCAGAATTTCCGGCCAAAGGAACCCATTATTATCTACGGTGCCGGCAGTTCAGGCATGCAGCTGGTTGTGGCGCTACAGAACGGGGATCAGTATTTACCGGTGGCCTTTGTGGATGATGGACATCGTATGATCGGTAGCTCGGTGCATGGCATCAGAGTCTACTCGCCCAACTCGCTCTATGAGCTCATAGAAACCTATTCCGTCAGGCAAATCCTGTTGGCCATTCCGTCCGCAACTCACGCTGAGCGAAAGGAAATTCTGAACCGCCTGGAACATCTGCCGGTGCATGTGAAAACGGTACCAGATCTGTTCGATATGGTTTCTGGGAAGGTTGGGGTTGATGAAATCAGAGATATCGACATCGAAGACCTTCTCGGGAGAGATATCGTGCCACCTGACCCACAATTACTTGGTGCCTGCATAACCGGTCAGGCGGTAATGGTGACCGGTGCCGGTGGTTCTATCGGCTCCGAGCTGTGTCGTCAGATTGTGACCATCAACCCGTCTCGGCTGATCATCCTGGATGCTTTCGAATACGGGCTCTACGCCATCGAAGCTGAGGTGCGTGAAAAGCTTAAATCAATCGAAGGCGGTGAGAACATTTCGGTTGTTGCCTTGCTTGGGTCGGTTTGTAATCGAGCGCTAATGGAAAATGCCATCAAAACCTTCAAAGTGGAAACCGTCTATCATGTGGCAGCCTATAAGCAAGTGCCTATGGTGGAGAAAAACATTATTGAAGGGGCGCAAAATAACATTTTTGGAACGCTGACTTCTGCCCGTGCGTCAGAGGACTTCGGCGTAAAAAACTTTGTGCTGATCTCCACTGACAAGGCGGTCAGGCCTACTAATTTCATGGGGGCAACAAAGCGATTCGCTGAGCAGGTACTTCAGGCAATGGCCCAGCGGGCCAGCAGGACCCGGTTCAGTATGGTGCGCTTCGGTAATGTGCTTGGCTCCTCCGGATCGGTCGTGCCGCTGTTCCGGCGGCAAATCAGCACGGGTGGCCCAATAACGGTGACGCATCCGGAAGTTACCCGCTACTTCATGACAGTCCAGGAGGCAGCTCAACTCGTGATTCAGGCGGGATCTATGGCGAAAGGCGGTGATGTCTTCGTACTGGATATGAACGAGCCTATCCGCATCGTCGATTTGGCTAAAAAAATGGTGCATTTGATGGGCTATGACGTCAAAGACGAGAACGCCTATCGCGGTGATATCGCTATCGAGTACACCGGTTTGCGTCCGGGGGAAAAGCTTTACGAAGAACTGCTGATAGGTGAATCGGTAACCGGTACCGAGCATCCGAAGATCATGCGGGCCGAAGAGGACTTTTTGGTCTGGGAAGAGTTGCAGGATTTGCTGAACCGACTGCAACTGGCCTGCCGGGAAATGAATCTGGCTGAGATCCGAGAGATTTTGCTGGAGGCTGTGGATGGATTCGAGCCGAAGGAAGAGATCAGCGACCCGCTCTGGGATATCCAGTCCAAGGAGTATGCCACTGGTGCTAATGACAGCGGCGCAGCATCTATAGAGGAAGGCGAGTCAGCAACAGTAACCCGACTTTTCAGAGAATAAGAGAGTAGGCCAATAAGATCCGCCTATGCCGTCGGCAATAAGCCCCGCGCTAAATCTCTCTTCTCGCTGAAATAATAACAACTGGCTCAGTTGGAACGTCCCTGTAGGTCCCGCTTCGACCGGTAGCCACACCGGCTATTTCGTCAACAACTTCCATTCCTTCAATCACCTCGCCGAACACCGCGTAACCGAAACCGCGAGTGGTGTCGTCAGTGTGATTCAGAAAATCATTGTCTACCAGATTGATGAAAAATTGGCTGGTTGCACTGTCCACGACGTTGGTTCGTGCCATGGACAAAGTGCCCCGGTTATTGGGTACGTTTGACGAGGCCTCATTTTTAATGGGCTCGTAAGTCGATAGCTGCACCATGTCGGCGTTGAAGCCTCCCCCCTGAATCATGAAGCCATTGATTACTCTATGGAAGATTAAGCCGTCATAAAGTTCGTTATCCGTATATCGGAGAAAGTTCTCGACACTGATCGGTGCTTTATCCGCCCATAGTTCGATTCGGATCGTGCCTTTGCTTGTCTCCATCACCACAACGGGGTTGTCCTGAGCGAGTGCTGCTGTGCTAATGCTCAGTACCAGTGCTGTTAACAGTGAACGAATCATAGAGCGGTCTCCGAAGTGTCATGGGCAGGCAGTCACTATACCCTAAATCTCAGGAACGGAACTACTGATATCGGGCGCGGGCAATGCGGAATCCAGAGGCCGGAGCGGAGGGAGCGTAAGTGAAGCAGACGCCTCGGAGTAGAAATCAACCCGCTGGCCGACGTAAACAGAGATCTTTTGACAAGGAAAGAACTGAGGGGTCAGAACCAAGAGGTCAGAGAGAAGAAGACGTTAGAAAGTGGCTGCCCAACCTGGACTCGAACCAGGAACCAAGTGATTAACAGTCACCTACTCTACCATTGAGCTATTGGGCAGCAGAGTTATCTTTTCTGTGCGATCAGAACGCTATTCTCAGTTCGTTTGGCCGGAACAGTGACCGAATCCCAGAAAAGGCGCGTAGTCTAATGAGAAAATAGAACACGGTCAACCTAAGCGGTTTATGTCTTCCTAAATGGTAGTATCCTGCCCGTTGCTGGAGCTTTCACTGGCTGCGGAGCTCGGGCAGGCTGTTTTTCCGCTGAATGAGTAACAGAAGAACGATGCCGAAATTATTTACCCTGGAATCCAAGTTCAAGCCTGCTGGCGATCAGCCACACGCGATTGCCAGGCTGGTAGAGGGATTGGTCGATGGGCTTCACGCCCAGACCTTGCTCGGTGTTACCGGTTCGGGGAAGACTTTCACCATTGCCAACGTCATCGAGACGGTGCAGCGTCCAACGCTTGTCATGGCGCCGAATAAAACGCTTGCCGCACAGCTGTATGGTGAATTCAAGGAGTTTTTCCCCAACAATGCGGTGGAATATTTTGTCTCCTACTATGATTACTACCAGCCCGAGGCGTATGTGCCGTCTTCCGATCTTTACATCGAGAAAGACGCTTCCATCAATGATCACATAGAGCAAATGAGGCTGTCGGCAACGAAAGCACTGCTCGAGCGTCAGGATGTTATTGTTGTCGCCACTGTGTCTGCCATCTATGGTCTTGGGGATCCGGGCTCTTATTTGCAGATGGTAGTGCACCTCGATCGTGGTGACCGGATGGATCAGCGGAAATTGCTGAGGCGGCTCACGGATCTTCAGTACACCCGCAATGATATGGAGCTAAGGCGGGCGACTTATCGTGTGCGGGGGGATGTCATAGACATTTATCCCGCTGAATCGGAGCGCAATGCAATCCGAATCGAGCTGTTTGATGATGAGATCGAAAAACTGTCTTATTTTGACCCTCTGACCGGCGCGCTGATCAAGGAGGTCCCGAGGCTCACCGTCTTTCCGAAGTCCCATTATGTGACCCCGCGAGAAAAACTGTTAAGTACGCTGGACGATATTCGGCATGAACTCAAGGAGCGACTTTCGCAGTTGCAGGGAAATAATCGACTGGTTGAAGCGCAGCGACTTGAGCAGAGAACCAAATTTGATTTGGAGATGATCCAGGAATTGGGCTACTGCAACGGCATAGAGAATTATTCGCGCTATCTGTCGGGCAGAGCGGCGGGGGAAGCTCCACCCACGCTTTACGACTATCTGCCGGAAAACGCCTTGGTCGTCGCCGACGAGTCCCACGTTTCGATACCGCAGTTAGGGGCGATGTATAAGGGAGACCGGTCGCGTAAGGAAACGTTGGTGGAGTTCGGTTTTCGCTTGCCATCAGCGTTGGATAATCGACCGTTGCGATTTGAAGAGTGGGAGTCGCTAACCCCGCAAATAATCTACGTATCTGCCACCCCCGGTCCATATGAGACTGAGCATGAAGGACAGCAGGTGCAGCAAGTGGTTCGTCCAACCGGGCTGGTTGACCCGGAATTGGAAGTGCGTTCCGCTTCATCTCAGGTTGATGATTTGCTGTCTGAAGTTAACAGGGTTGTGGCAAATCAGGAGCGCGTGCTTGTTACGGTTCTGACCAAGCGGATGGCTGAAGATCTGACCGATTATCTCGCCGAACACGGCATCCGGGTTCGTTATCTGCATTCAGACATTGATACAGTAGAGAGGTCTGAAATCCTCCGGGACCTCAGGTTAGGGAGCTTTGATGTGTTGGTGGGAATAAATCTGCTGCGGGAAGGGCTCGATATACCGGAAGTTTCGCTGGTTGCTGTGTTTGACGCAGACAAAGAAGGATTTCTTCGGTCTGAGCGTTCATTGATTCAGACGATTGGCAGGGCGGCCAGAAATCTGAACGGCAAGGCGATTCTATATGCGGATACCGTCACCGGGTCCATGCAAAGAGCGATGGATGAGTCCAATCGCCGGCGTGATACGCAACTCGCTTATAATCGTGAACATAACATTACCCCGAAAGGGGTGACCAAGCGCATTCTGGATGTCATGGAAGGCGCCTATGCCAGCAAGGGCTCAGATTCGCTGCATTCGAGTCGCTCGGTGGCCGAGACGGCGAATGCGTATGGCAAAATGGATTTTTCAGATCCGGAAGAAATCCGCTTGGAAATTACCCAACAGGAATCCCTGATGTATGAGCAGGCTAAGAATCTGGCTTTTGAAGAAGCGGCCGCCACTCGGGATCGCATCGCGAAGCTTAAACAACGTATGCTAAGACAATGACGAGATGGCATTTCTTCCGATAAATTCGTCGACACAGGTGGGGGTAATTCCGTATAATTCGCCCGCTTCGCCCGGGAGCCCACGGCTTCGAGAAACCGGTTCTGCTTCCTCGGCTTGTTAGTTGATCAGGTAACAGGCGCGTAGCTCAGTTGGTTAGAGCGCTACCTTGACATGGTAGAGGTCACCAGTTCGAATCTGGTCGTGCCTACCACTTCGTTACATGATGTTGTCCCGGAGTGGCCGTACGGTTCGTTAACCCCTCCTGATCGGAAACACAGATGCTGGGTCAGCGTGCCTGCATGATCCAGCCGTCAAAGATCGGACGAGAGTCATGCCTTTAATCACTCTACCTGATGGTAGCACCAGGCAATTTAATCAGTCGGTAACCGTTGCCGACGTTGCTGCGTCTATTGGACCCGGATTAGCCAAGGCAGCTCTAGCCGGGCGTGTCGACGGACAATTGGTCGATACCTCCTTTCTCATCGATGATGATGCGGACTTAGCGATCGTGACTGAGCGGGACGATGACGGTATTGAGATTCTCCGTCATTCCTGCGCACACTTGATGGCTCAGGCTGTTCAGAGACTCTTTCCGAGCGCTCAGGTAACAATCGGCCCTGTCATTGAGGATGGGTTTTTCTACGACTTTTCGTTCGAGCGGGCGTTTACGCCGGATGATCTGGCGGCGATTGAAAAAGCCATGCAGAAGATAGTCAAGGAAAATCTACCTGTTGAGCGTTCGGTGCTTTCGCGCGACGAAGCAATTTCGCTGTTCAGAGAAATGGGGGAAGACTACAAGGTAGAGATCATCGAGAGCATCCCAGGTGATGAGGATCTATCATTCTATCGGCAGGGCGATTTCATCGACCTCTGTCGGGGGCCCCACGTACCAGACACCGGCAAATTTAAAGCCTTTAAGCTCACCAGTGTTGCCGGCGCTTACTGGAGGGGAGACTCTGACAATGAGATGCTGCAGCGTATATACGGCACAGCTTGGGGGTCTAAGCAGGACCTGAAGCTCTATTTGCAGCGTCTTGAAGAGGCAGAGAAGCGCGATCATAGAAAATTGGGCAAGCAGCTCGGGCTTTTTCATTTTCAAGAAGAAGCGCCAGGTATGCCTTTTTGGCATCCTGACGGTTGGACTATTTACCAGGTCATTCAGGATTACATGCAGTCCGTTCAGGCTGCCAATGACTATAAAGAAATCAAAACGCCGCAACTTGTTGACTATTCTCTGTGGGAGAAAAGCGGCCACGCCTCCAAATTTTCTGATGAGATGTTTAGCGTCGAATCTGACAATCGCATGTATGCGATCAAACCGATGAACTGCCCCTGCCATATTCAGGTGTTCAATCAGGGACTGAAAAGCTATCGGGATCTGCCTCTGAGGCTGGCAGAATTTGGATCGTGCCACCGCTATGAGCCTTCAGGCAGCATGCACGGCTTAATGAGAGTTCGCAGTTTTGTGCAGGATGATGGTCATATTTTCTGCACCGAGGGTCAGATCCAGTCTGAGGTGGCGGACTTCATGCAGTTGCTGTTTGCTGTCTACCGGGACTTCGGTTTTGATGAAGTCATTCTACGTCTGTCGACGCGTCCTGAAAAGCGGGTTGGTTCTGACGATCTTTGGGATAATGCTGAGCAGGCGTTAAAGGATGCACTTGAGGCTACCGGACTTGCCTGGCAGTTGCAGCCGGGTGAGGGAGCCTTTTACGGTCCGAAGATCGAATACTCCCTCAAGGACTGCATGGGCAGGGTACAGCAGTGCGGCACGATTCAGGTGGATTTTTTCCTGCCGGAACGGCTTGGTGCGAGCTATGTTGCCGAAGACAGTAGCCGGAAGACGCCCGTAATGCTGCACAGAGCCATTCTGGGTTCGTTTGAGCGGTTTATTGGCGTGTTGATCGAGCATTATGCCGGTGCTATGCCGGCGTGGCTGGCGCCACAGCAAGTTGCAGTTCTCAACATCACAGATAAGCAGGGCGAATATTGCAAACAAGTTGAAGAATCCTTGAAAAACAAGGGCTTTAGGGCGATTTCGGACTTGAGAAATGAGAAAATCGGCTTTAAAATCCGCGAGCTCACGCTGCAGAAGGTTCCTTATTTGCTGATTGTGGGTGATAAAGAAGTGGAGAGCCGTACTGTGACTGTCCGAACACGTGAGGGGGCAGACCTTGGCACGATGGCGCTGCAGGCATTCTGTGACCACTTGCAGCAGGACGTGTTCAGCTACGGACGCAGCGAAGCGAACCGGGCTACCCAGTAGGGAATTTTGTGTGTTTAAGGAGTGTGACTATTAGCACAGTAACAGGGTCAGAGCGTCAGCGCGTATGATGAGAAGCAGCGCTAAGAAGCCACTGATTAACGAATTTATTGAAGCCGAAGAGGTTCGGCTCGTTGGAGCAGACGGCCAGCAAGTTGGGATTGTTCCAATTGCCGACGCTCGTGCTGCGGCGGAAGAAGCCAAACTAGATCTGGTGATGATCGCACCGGATGCAGACCCTAAGGTCTGCAAGATCATGGATTATGGCAAACATATTTTTGACCTGAAGAAGCAGAAAGCGGCTAATAAGAAGAAACAGCGCCGTACTCAGGTAAAAGAAGTCAAATTTCGACCAGGGACGGAAGAAGGAGACTATCAGGTAAAACTACGCAACCTGGTTCGTTTCCTTGAGGATGGGGATAAGGCCAAGGTCTCGTTACGATTCCGAGGCCGTGAACTTGCCCATCAACATCTTGGACAGGAGCTTGTGTCAAGGATTCGAGAGGATCTGGCAGACTACGGCACTGTTGAGCAGGAGCCCAAGATGGAAGGCCGGCAAATAGTTATGGTTCTGGCGCCGGTCAAAAAACGCTGACAGATTGCAAATTGTCCAGCCACACGGGCGACACCAGCGGCTAGTGCCGACTTTCGCCAGGCTGACAGCTTGGATCCGGCAGAATTCAATGAGCCATCGCTCAGGCGATGAGACGTCAGAGGCTTTCAATACTGCGCACACCGATGTGCATCGCCCCTGGCGTTAAATGCGGAGTAGGAAACTATGTCAAAGTTGAAGACCCACAGCGGGGCCGCAAAGCGGTTCAAGAAAACCGGTTCCGGATTCAAGCGAAAGCGCATGAATAAGAACCACATCCTGACCAAGAAGACGACTAAGCGTAAGCGACACCTGCGCGGCACTACTGAGGTCCATGCGGCCGATGTGCCAGCAGTGAAGCGCATGCTGAAAGAAACCTAGTCTGAACCCTACAGCAAAGTCAGGAGATAAATAATGTCCCGAGTAAAACGCGGTGTGGTTGCCAGTCGGCGCCACAAAAAAGTCCTTAAGCAGGCCAAGGGTTACTATGGGTCGCGCAGTCGCGTCTTTCGAGTCGCCAAGCAGGCGGTCACCAAGGCCGGCCAGTACGCCTTTCGAGATCGTCGCGCGAAGAAGCGGGTATTCCGCGCCCTTTGGATCACGCGAATCAACGCCCAGGCCAGAGAGAATGGCTTAAGCTACAGCCAGCTTATCGCAGGGTTAAAGAAAGCGAACATTGAAATCGATCGTCGTGTCCTCGCTGACTTGGCCGTTCACGATAAGCCTGCTTTTACCGCCATTGTCGATCAGGCCAAAGCGAGTCTGGCAGCCTAAGTCTGCCGATTCTGGCTGCCGCCAATGGTCGATTCTGAAGCTCTTCTTGCCGAAGCTCTGTTGGACATAGAGCGTGCCAGTGATGAGAAGTCACTGGATGCGTTGCGTGTGCAGTATTTAGGAAAAAAAGGCAGTTTTACTGATCTTCTAAAGAGGCTGGGCAAACTCCCTGCTGAGCAGCGGCCGGTGGCCGGGGAGCAGATTAATCTTGCCAAGAAAAATCTCCAGCAAGCTCTCGAACTCAAGCGAAACGATCTGATAGCTCATGCCTTGAATGAGCAGCTTGAGGCGGGTCGGCTTGATGTGACCTTGCCGGGCAGAAGGCAGAGCCCGGGCGGGCTGCATCCGATCACAATGTCAATAGAGCGGATAAAATCGATCTTCGCCGGCGCCGGTTATGATGTCGCTGAAGGGCCGGAAATCGAAGATGACTATCACAACTTTGAAGCGCTCAACATTCCGGCGCATCATCCTGCCCGGGCTATGCATGATACGTTTTATGTCAGTCCTGGCAACGTTCTCCGAACGCACACCTCTCCGGTCCAGGTTCACGTCATGGAAACTGGGCAGCCTCCATTTCGAATGATCTGTCCGGGTCGGGTTTACCGCTGTGACTCCGACCTGACCCACACGCCAATGTTTCATCAGGTAGAGGGTTTGCTGGTGGACGAATCAGTGAGCATGGCTGACCTTAAAGGAACTGTGGTTGAATTTCTGCAGGCCTACTTTGAGGTAGAAATGCCGGTAAGATTCCGCCCGTCCTATTTTCCTTTCACTGAGCCTTCTGCTGAAGTCGATATGGGCTGCGTAAGTTGCGAAGGGAAAGGGTGCAGAATTTGTGGCCATACTGGCTGGCTCGAGGTGATGGGTTGCGGAATGGTCCACCCTAAAGTTCTTGAAATGTCTGGTGTAGATACTGAGATCTATTCGGGGTTCGCTTTTGGTATGGGGGTGGAGCGATTGGCGATGCTGCGTTACGGCGTGGGTGACCTCAGACTCTACTTTGAAAATGACATTCGTTTCCTCAGGCAATTCAACTAGGGTAAACAATGATTATTAGTGAAAGCTGGCTGCGCGAATGGGTCGATTCCGGGCTGACAACTGACGAGCTTGCCGCGAGTTTAACCATGGCGGGACTTGAAGTAGATGGAATTGCCCCAGTTGCCCGAGAGTTTAGCGGGATTATTGTTGCTGAGGTCAGGCAGGTAACGCAGCACCCTGATGCTGACAAGCTCCGCGTATGTTCCGTCTTTGACGGAGAGCATAAGCAACAGGTTGTATGCGGTGCTCCCAACGTCGTGCCGGGGATGAAAGCGCCCTTTGCCACGGTCGGCGCTACCATTGAAACGGGGCAAAGCAAACCGCTGAAGATTACCAAAGCGAAATTGCGTGGCGTGGAATCCCACGGGATGCTTTGTTCGGCCGAAGAGTTGGGTCTGGAAGAAAGTTCTGAAGGGCTGATGGAGCTTCCGTCTGATGCACCAGTAGGTCAGAATTTTCGTGCTTACCTGCAGCTCTCTGATTCCATGATTGAGTTAGATCTGACGCCGAACCGGGGTGATTGCCTTGGGATGCGGGGAATTGCGCGCGAAGTGGGGGTACTCAGCCGAAAAGAAGTGTGCGAGCCCGCCGTCAATGCTGTGGAGCCTGTTCACGCCGAAGAATTTCCCGTCACCATCAGCGCAACCGAGGCTTGCCCCCGCTATCTGGGGCGGGTGATCCGGAACGTAAAGCTGAATGCCCGTTCGCCGCTGTGGATGCAGGAAAAGCTCAGGCGCTCGGGGCTGCGCAGCATTGATCCAATCGTTGATGTGACCAATTTTGTGCTGATGGAAATGGGTCAGCCGATGCATGCCTTCGACTTCGAGAAGCTTTCCGGAAAGATTTGCGTGAGGATGGCCGATGATGGTGAGGTGATCACCTTGCTTGACGGCAAGGAAATAGCGCTGAGCGCCGATACTTTAGTGATAGCTGACGCGGAAAAACCGGTGGCCATGGCAGGCGTGATGGGGGGGCTTGCCACGGCCGTGAGTGACGCAACGAAACACGTCTTTCTGGAATGCGCTTTCTTTGCACCTTTATCGATTGCCGGAAGGGCACGCGCATATGGTCTGCACACTGACGCGGCTCACCGCTATGAGAGGGGCGTTGATTTTGAATTGCAGCGGAGAGCCATGGAGCGGGCCACTGCGTTGCTGCTTGAAATCGTTGGTGGAGAGCCGGGGCCGATTACCGAGGCCTTCGGTACATTACCTGAACGCAACACGGTAAGGTTACGGTTTGCGAGCATCAAAAAGGATCTCGGCGTCACCATCAGTGCTCAGGAGGTGGCAGAGATTCTGTCGCGTCTCGGGTTCGTCATAACGGCCCAAGACAATCAATCCATTGAGGTTGAGGTGCCGAGCTATCGGTTTGACGTCAGTATAGAGGCCGATCTGATCGAAGAGTTGGCAAGGATTTTCGGCTATGACAACATTCCACGGACAGCCGGTCTCAGCGCTCAGCGCTTCCCGAAGAGCTCAGAGACAACCATCGAGACAAACCGCTTGCGGGAACATCTGGTGGCGCTTGGCTATCAGGAGATTATCTCCTACAGTTTTATTGATCCCGCTCTTTCCGAATTGATCACTGGCTCGCAACAGGCAATTCCCCTGCAAAATCCGATCTCTGAAGAAATGGGGGTGATGCGTTGCAGTTTGCTTCCCGGTTTGCTGTCGAGCTACCAGCACAATGCCAATCGTCAGCACGAGCGACTCAGGTTTTTCGAGACAGGTCTGGTTTTTCAGCGTAATGGAGAAGAGATACAGCAGGAGGCCCGGGTAGGTGGACTGATCGCCGGAAGCCAGTTGCCAAAAAGCTGGTCCAATGGTCGTGACCAGTCAGACTTCTATGATCTGAAAGGTGATGTAGAGGTATTGCTGGGCCTTGGTGGTAAGACAGGCCAGCTGAGTTTCTTCCCAGTAGCCGAGTGTGGCTATCACCCCGGGCAGTGTGCCGAGATCAGAAACTCAGAGGGTGAGCGAGTCGGAGTCCTCGGCGCGCTGCACCCCGCAATTCAGCGCAAGTTGGATTTAGATCAATCGATATTTGTTTTTGAGCTGCGTCTTGTTGCCCTGCTTGAGGCGCGTATGCCTCAGGTCAGCGCATTGTCCAAATACCCTGAGGTGCAGCGCGACATGGCGATCGTGATTGACGAGGCTGTCTCTGCAGACTCTATCATTAATCTGGTCAGGGCCAGCGCGGGCGAATTTCTGACAGACTTGCGAATATTTGATGTTTATCAAGGGGATGCAATCGCTAAAGGCCAAAAAAGTGTGGCTTTGGGCTTGACGTGGCAACATCCTTCCCGCACTCTTAGCGATGAAGAGATAACTGCAATAATTGGTAATTGCGTCAACGCACTACAAGAACAATTTAATGCTGATTTGCGGAAATAGGTAGGGATGAATTATGGCAGATGGAGCGCTTACAAAGGCTGACATGGCCGAGCGTCTGTTTGAAGAACTGGGTCTCAATAAGCGAGAAGCGAAAGAGGTTGTAGAGCAGTTTTTCGAGGAAATTCGCCTCTCGCTTGAACGTAATGAACAGGTCAAGCTCTCCGGGTACGGGAATTTTGATCTCAGAGACAAAAAACAACGTCCCGGCCGTAACCCAAAAACTGGCGAGGAAATCCCAATCAAGGCAAGACGGGTAGTGACTTTTCGGCCGGGACAAAAACTGAAAGCAAGAGTAGAAGGGTATGCTGGAAGCGAAGAATAACGACGAACTCCCTCCAATTCCTCCGAAGCGCTATTTCACTATCGGCGAGGTCGGCGAACTCTGTGCGGTCAAACCCCATGTGTTGCGCTACTGGGAGGCAGAATTCCCTCAGCTAAAGCCTGTTAAGCGGCGAGGCAACCGACGATACTATCAGAGGCAGGACGTCATTCTGATACGGCAAATCAAAAGCTTGCTTTATGAGCAGGGCTACACGATCGGTGGTGCGCGGCAGAAGATGACCGACAGTCCTGATGAGGTCGCTGCGTCCCGCGTAAGCTCAGGCGAAATCAAGATTCTGATCAGAGAACTTGAAGAGGTGATCAAGTCGTTATAGTGCGTGACTGAGTCCTTTCTTCTCTCAATCCTTTTTCGGGGCGTAGCGCAGTCTGGTAGCGCACCACACTGGGGGTGTGGTGGTCACAGGTTCAAATCCTGTCGTCCCGACCATTTCCTAGGCTTATGACATCTAATCGTGACATCTCATAAGATATAAAAAATTAATTAAAACAGTTTGTTATGAGCATTTTTCAATCCACTCCGACAGCTCCAGCTCCTGGGCGTCTTGGGTCTGAGTATCCATAGAATACGCCGTCTGACCACATGACCGTCTGCAAGCTTCCCATACCGGCGCTGCGCTGACTGAAATTAATATTCTGCCCCCGGTCAATTAATCGAGAGACAGTGTCTGGGCTGATACCACTTTCAATTTCTAATACATCAGGCTTCCATTGATGATGGATTCGAGGTGCTACCGCTGCATCAGCGATATTCATCCCAAACTCAACAACATTTAGAACCATCTGCATATTTGCACTTATGATTTTGGATCCTCCTGGGCTCCCTGTCATCATGATCGGTTGGCCGTTTCTGGAAACCAATATCGGTGACATGGAACTGACTGGGCGTCGATTCGGGCGAATCAAATTATCCTCGCTGCCCATCAAGCCAAAAGCATCGGGGATATCGGAGCGCAGCGTAAAGTTACCCATGTTGTTGTTCATGAGTATCCCCGTGCCTTCAATCACAACACCTGAACCAAAGGAAAACATAAGGGTATACGTATTGCCAACCATGTTGCCCTCATCGTCCACCACAGAATAGTGAGTGGTTTCATCACTTTCATAGAAGGACAGCTTGCCCGGCGCTATTTCGTCAGATGTTAAAGCGCGCTCCATCGAGATTTGAGCGGCGATGTCACTGGCATATTCTTTACTTGTTAGGATTTCGGTAGGCAATTCTACGAAGTCAGGATCACCGAGATATTTGCTGCGGTCCGCGTAGGAGAACTTCATCGCTTCCGCCATGATGTGCAGCGAATCGGCGCTTTCTGGGCCCATTTTTGCCAGTGGGAAGTTCTCCAGGATGTTCAGCATTTGGATGACGTGCGTCCCGCCAGAACTAGGTGCAGGCATGGCTGCGATTTCGTAACCTCGAAACGAACCTCGAACTGGCTCGCGTTCAACGATTTCATAGTCAGCCAGGTCCTGCATCGTGATCAGACCGTTATGCGCTTCCATATCGGCGACGATTTTCTTTGCGACACTGCCACTGTAGAACGCTTCGACGCCATGCTCAGCGATTTCTGAGAGTGTCCACGCTAGGTCGGGTTGTGTCCACCGCTCGCCGACTTCGTAGTTGGAACCATCGGGCTTATAAAATTTACGCAAGCTGGCGGGATTGTTTTTTAGGCGCTGGCTACGGGCCAGATCAGCGGCAAGGTCATACGTGACTTCGATGCCGTCCCTGGCCAATTTTATGGCAGGCTCAAGCACTTCTGCGAGCGTCATGGAGCCGTAGTTTTCAACGATGTGCGCTAAACCTGCAACTGAACCCGGGACAGCTGAAGATTTGTGAGAGAACCGGTAGGTTTGATCGAGCACAACGTTGCCATTGGCATCAAAAAACATATCTTGACTTGCGGCAGCAGGCGCGGTTTCACGAAAATCGATAGCAATCGTTCTATTTAATGCGGCCACGTGCACCAGCATGAAACCGCCGCCGCCGATGTTGCCGGCACGAGGCAGCGTGACCGCTAAAGCGAAGCCCAGCGCAGCACCAGCGTCAATGGCATTGCCACCCTTGGCTAAAATTTCAGCCGCAATTTCACTAGATAGTTGGTTATGGCTGGCGACCATACCTCTTCTGCCAATGACCGGATGATTGATTGCACTATATTCGAACAGTGGTTCTGAATCAGGTTGCTGAGCAGTGGCCACAGCTGAAGTAAAGGTTGCTGTTAGCGTGGGCAGCGTGTACATGCCGGCGATGATGAGATGTAAACCTTTCCTCAACATAACTTTGTCCCTGTGATTATATCGATAAGCTAGTGAATTATTGCTGGTTTACTACAAAAGATCTGCCGAGATAATCGGCAATCCTGATATTCCGGTAGTGCTGCGCTTGCCTGCCGGAAGGCGTCAAAAAAGTTACTTCGATATCAACGGTATCGACATTCGGTAAACCCAGATGTACCGGCAAGTTACTATGGCTGTTATAGCCATCGCCTGTGGTGACTAAGCGTAATCCGAGAAGCTGACCTTGCTGATCGAAAATCCGAACTTCAGCGCCGGCACGATTCATTACTCCATTATGATCGCTTACGCTGACCGAAAGAGATGCTCCGCGTAAATCGTCAGACAATTCATTTCTTACTAGTGGGTGACGTCCGGCAATGTTATAGCCTTCAGTCAGCGAAAGGTCCAGGTCGCCATCTGCGTCAAAGTCCGCCCATTGCACACCGTGGTCAGCGCCATTGAGGGCAGTCTTTTCAAGATTCCACTCTCTGAAGGATCCGCCCAAATTTTGGAACAGTCGATCATGCGGCGTGCGTAGACCATCATTGTCATGATAGCCTGCTACAAACAAATCAACCCTGCCATCATTGTCATAATCGCCCCAACTAGCGCCGACCATGTGATCGTCGCCTGTGATACCCATGGAGTTGCTTACTTCAGTGAAAGCACCGTTGCCGGTATTGCGATATAGCTTATTGATTCCGTAGGTAGCAACGAAGAGATCTAAATTGCCATCGTTGTCGAAGTCCGCGATACTGCAATCTACGCCGCCATCTCCGCTTTCTCTTGTCCCGCCTTCCATGCCCAGTTGCCCGGCAACATCCGTAAAGTTCTTGCCATTATTACGGTAAAGGGCGTCTTTGCCCGTTCCCTGATTGGCTAAAAATAGATCGAGCAAACCATCCTGATTATAATCAAACCAGCAAGCGCCAACTGTGGCTCGCGAGTCATCAATTCCCAGTTCTGAGCCGACTTCGACAAATTTGCCTGCGTTGTTGCTGAATAGCAGGTTGGCGCCGACTCTATCCGCAACAAACAAATCAAGCGTGCCGTTATTGTCGTAATCAACCCAGCTAATCTGTCGAGTGCTGACTTCAGGAACGCCGACTTGAAATTCAGCAGTAACTTCCGTGAATCCCTGAGATCTATCGTTATGAAACAACTCGTTCCCCTGGCGATTGCTGCCGATATATAAGTCCAGATAGCCGTCGCCGTCATAGTCTCCCCAGGCGACAGCACGTCTTTCCTTGCCACCAATGGGTAGACCCAGGTCAGGCCCAACATTAGTGAATCCGCCAAACTCATTGTTATAAAGCCTGACATCCCCGGTTTTGAATACCACGACCAAATCCAGATCGCCATCCATATCATAATCGCCCCAGGCATTGGACAACGACATGCTCCCGCCAAAAGTGTCAGGCTGAATGCGCGAAAAGCTTAGGGAGGTCGTTTGCGCTGTTGCTTTCAATGCGCTCAGACAGAGGGCGGCAAGGTATAGTTTAAAAGCAAAGCTACTAAAAATTCTCATAGGGGTTATGCCGATATTCATTGCATTTATGTAATGTGGAGATTAGGAAGGATACTGCAAGTTGGTGTCCCTGGCAGGAGTCAATATCAGATTATTTACGTGGGCTTTGGCTCTTTATCACTGAAATTCCACCATCGCAATGCTGCGATTGTCTACTTTTACCACTTTTCATACAATTTAGCCCTTGATTTTTTTAATTCATAAAAAGTTGCAAGCTGGCTAGAATTAGCAGTCTTGAAGCTAGCGGAACCACTAACGTCCAACAAACGAATGGCCAACCAACTTTGCCTGCTGTCTAGTCCAATGTGGCGCTGTTCCCGTAATGTTTTCAACATTCCTCATAATCCCAATCCAAAACGATTTCAGAGAGAGCAGCATTCGAAAAGGTGAGAGCGAGTTCGCTGATGGAGCGAAATTCACATATGCCATAAAGATTCCTCATAGCGGAGACTTTGGAAGTCCAAACCCCTTCATCGATCAACCCCAATTCGTGCTGGAGATGGTCGTTTTCATAAAGCATCCAAAGTTGATAGGCGGCATTCGCGCCAAGATTGAATTGCTCTTCACTCAGTTTGTTTGTAATCATATCTTCCCAATTAGCGGGCTTATCCGGGTAGGAGAATGTACCGATGATATCCACCAAGGTGCCTGTCCTCGCTTGCTGTTGTGACGCTAATGCTATTATCTGTGATTGTCTCAGCTCCAAGCCGACGAAAATTAATGAACCAATTACGCCGATCACACCAAGGAAATTGGCGATCCCAGTGAATGATATTGCTACGGGTATCTTTGGAGACATCTACTTGTTTCCTGTGTTTTTTACCCTATCTTCGATCATGGTTTTCCATTCGGGAGGGTAAAGTCGTTCTATTAAATCCAAATCTTTCCACTCTGCATAGATCCTCTGACTAACGATATCGTCCAATGTTCTTTCAAGTGCAATTGTGTCAAGAAACCCTTGTTTATACTGATAATACTGGCTTTCCATACGCCATTGGACGCTTCTGGCCCAGGCCCTCACCCGGAATAGCTCAGTTTCTGTCAAGGAATCAGCGCCTTGTGTGTTTCTCTTCACCAATAATTCGGCCAAGTCACCTGATTCTGCAAGATTCCGCTGCGCTTGCTGCATTTCACTCAGGCGTGTTTGATATGCATTCGTCATCGCAAGTTTTTTATTCTGTCTAAGTTCTAGACCTACAAAGATAAGAGAACCAATAATCCCAACAACACCAAGAAAATTTGCCACTCCGGTAAATGATATTGCTACGGGTGTTTTTTTGGACATGCGCGGACTCCTAAGTAATAGCTCATTAAGTACTTTTCGTCCTTTATCGGAATAATTGAAATAGTTATATTGACTCTTTCGTGAGAGTCAGCTTCTTTGACAAAGATGCTTGTGGTAAGAACCCTGTTTATAGGTACCTTTTTCAGGAAACTGCTTGATTTTTGCAGTTGTTATCAAAGACGGTTCTAATGATCTTTCTATGTGCCTTGGGGGATCTGACCAAATGCGGCTGCATAAACGAAAGCGGTGGTTTTGAGATAGCCTCGTCATAGCAGTTCGCCAGAATCGAAGCCGTCAAAGCCTCCGGGCACGGAATGATGAGATAAGTAAGTTGATATCTCCGGTAACTTGCAAAATAGTATAAGTAGCGCGCGTTAAGCGGATTTGATCTGGTGAAAGACATTCGCTATTAAGATCCCCTTCGATTCTTTCCGACCTTAAGCCAACATTACGCGCCGGTGTTGCTGACATGTGCGACATTAATCGGCTTGCAGTTGACTTTTGGATGTTTCTATACTCTTGTATATCTCTATACGTTATTAGAGTTGGAGTGAATTCATGACGTTGTCAGATTTTGCAGATCTTGGTGAAATCCTAGCCGGTTTTGGGGTCCTGGTTTCGCTAATAGTTCTCATCTATGAGTTGAAATCTAACGCAAGGGAAAGCCATATAAAAGAGGCAACGGAGGTAAGCTTATTTCGTGCTGAGGCTTTGAAACTAATGGCAACTGATGACGATCTATCAAGGATAGTATGGTGCTGCTTGTCCGATAAACAAAAAATGAAATCGTGTGAGCAAGCACGGTTCGGATTTTATATCCTCAGTTGGATGGTTGGTGTGGAAGTTGTTTATAAGAAACAGCTAGAAACTCGATTTGATGGCAAGATATGGGAGGAGTTAGAGGATTCAATTAGCTGGTGGTTTCGGTTCCCGGGGATGCGTAAATGGCTAAGAAACCACGAGGGCGGGCTCTCCAGAGACTTCATCATATATCTGGAATCAATTGCTGATCGAGTTGAGATCAATTCCGTGCAAGCCGACATTGTTTCCTCATCTTATTTCGCGACACAAGAATGACTATATGGCGACACGCATTGACGTGTCTTAAGCTGCTCAGCTTATCGGCTCAACTTTCATCTTCTCTTATTTCAACCGCGATTTGGTCTTCTTCAACAATGTCGCCTTCCTCGATATGTATCGCTACTACTTCGCCCTTTTTGGTTGCCTCGTAAGAAACTTCCATTTTCATTACCTCTAAGATAAACATGGTTGTTCCAATATCTACAAAGTCTCCAACGTTAATCAAAACCTTCCATACGCTGCCGGCAGTTTCAAGAGTCACCTTGGTCATATTTTCTTTCTCGCAATGCAATGTTAGGGGCGTATATGAAATTGTGCTGAGCCTAAGAGCCCCGGCAGAAGCGGCACAATCCTGTCGACCCAACGACAAAGTTCAGATCTAGTTTCTGCCGGATTAATGAGATCATGGACATTGAACGCTTCTGATCTTGGAAAGGGAGACTGCTTAGCAGCGAATTGCGTCTCCAATTCGCGACGTCTAGCTTCCGGGTCTGGCGCCGCGGCGATGTCTCTTTGAAAAGCCACTGCCACTCCGCCTTCCACCGGTAGTGGTCCGCTTTCGGCAGATGGCCAAGCGAGAACAAATCCCCCTGGTCCGTAGTGTGCGGCTTGTGCAACACCAAAAGACCTACGAATCATAACGGAAGCCCACGGAACGGTTGTCATTGCTGCGGTCAAAACTGCTGCGGTGCCATATCTTATCGTGGCCTCTTTTTCCGCTTGACTTCCAATCATAAACCCCGGCTCATCAACCAACGCAACTATTGGTAGGCGGAACAGATCGCACAATTCCATGAATCGGCGCGCCTTGTTTGCACCATTTGCTGTCATAGAGCCGGCGAGAAACTTGCAGTTGTTTGCCCAAATGCCGACTGGTTGTCCGTTGAGCCTCGCGAGACCCGTTATTTGGGATCGGCCGTAGTCAGTCCCTATTTCGAAAAAACTTGCGCGATCCACAATGCTATTAATTACTAGTCGCATATCGAAAGACTTTCTTCGATCGCGGGGAACTATCGAAGTGAGTATTTGATCTTTACGGTCTACAGGATCCTCACAAGTTAATCTTGGGGCAAGTTCATAAATGTTGTTCGGCATGTAGGAAAGAAATTTTCTTATCTCCTCCAAGCATGCTATCTCATCATTAGCTCCGTTATCCACGGTGCCATTTTTCGTATGAACCTTCCAGCCTCCAAGCTCCTCTTTGCTTTTCTGCTCGCCCATCGCGCGTGCGACTACCGCAGGCCCTGCCGTCAATATTTGCGCAGTTGCCTTCGACATTACAGAAAAGTGTGCTGCAACGAGCCTGCCCGCAGGGAGTCCTGCGACTGACCCTAGCGCAGCGGTGGCAACCGGGACCGTCGCCATTGCTTTTGCTACAGATTGGAATCTTGGTGGTGCGTAAACTGGATCTGGTAAACTTGCAGGCTTCTCGCCGCTGCCTCCCACACTGCCTCCAGCTCCTTCATGAAGCCGGATTAGCGGTACTTTAAATTGAAGTGCGAGGTCTTCGGCATAAATACTTTTTCGCAAGCCCGCCGCAGACGGAGACCCACCTTTCATTGTGAAATCTTCACCCCCGACAACGATCCTTCTACCATTAACTCTGCCGAAGCCAACGAGGAAATTGGCCGGCTCAAAGTTTGTCAACTCGCCTGATTCATCCCTACTCGCTGACCCAGCTGCAAGGCCGATTTCCTCAAAGCTACCAGGGTCGACGAGTTCAGTAATTCGCTCTCGGACTGTGAGCCGCCCTTTGAGATGTTGTTTTTCTATTGCAGATTCGCCACCTTGTAACAGGGCAAGTTGCTTGCGCTTCTCTATTTCTTGGATTTCTTTTTCCCAACTCATAAGACCGTTCGTCACCACCTAAAAGCGAGATTTTATTAAACTAGTAACATATTTTATGCAGCTGATCTTTTCTCAATTCAACTCCGGGTAGTCAGCTGGCGGTCGACGATGGCGAGTTGCCTGTTCAAACGAGTAAGCCATTTCTATTAGAGTGCCTTCCGAATATGGCCTCCCCACGAATTGTAAGCCCACTGGTAAATGATTACGCCAGAAGCCCATCGGAACGGTTAGAGCTGGGAGTCCAGCATCTGGTGCCAATAACTGGCTATTGTCTCCTGCATATTCTTCAACCCCACGATCAATACGCGCAGGTGGATTTGACCAGGTTGGAAAGATAATGCCGTCGATCTGCTTTGTATCCATTGCTGCAATGACATTTTGAAGAAGCTGATTACGCAGAGGGTTGTTTGGCCAAGTAATACAAGGCTCTGCCCATTCATCAGGTGGAACGTCCAACGGATACTCCGAGTAAAAAGTCAGACGACTACGCGCCTCATCAGAAACTTGATCGCTATCAAGCAAAAGGTTCACATCCATGACTGGTTGGCTGCGTAACGTACGCAAATATTGAGCAATGTCATAGCGAAATCTTGGGCAGAATGGAATAGCATCGCTGAGGGATTTGAAGTCCGGGATCGAGAATGGATCAACTATTTCTGCTCCGGCTTCACTTAATTTCGCTATGGCATCTTCAAATATAAGTTTAATCTCGGGGTCCGCTCCATCCTGATCCACGAGACTTCGAAGTACGCCAAGCCGTTTACCTTGAAGACCATAAACATTAAGAAATTTTAGATAGGATTCTTCACGCCGATTTGGTTCTGCTAGAGGGTCGCTGGGGTCATAGTCTGCGATTACGTCAAACAGTTTTACGCCATCTTCCACCGTTCTTGCCATTGGGCCAGCGATGTCACGATCAAAATTAAGTGGAATTACGCCATCTCGACTGGTCAGGCCCAAAGTCGAGCGTAATCCAAATAAAGAAAGATGAGAGGATGGCCCTCGGATCGAGTTACCTGTGTCGGAGCCCATGCCAGCGACTCCAAAGCTTGCAGCTACTCCAGAAGCAGTGCCACCCGATGAACCTGCTGGTACATAGTTCAGATCGTACGCATTAGCAGTACGACCATATGAGGAGGAGATGCTTTCTCTCGGGCTGAATGCCCACTCCGCCATATTTGTTTTTGCAAGCACAATCGCACCTGCATCTCTAAGCTTTCGAATCATGAAGGCGTCGTCTTCCGGCACACTGTTCCGCAGTGCGATAGATCCCCCAGTGGTTACCATGTCAGCAGTGTCAAAATTATCTTTTACTAGCAGCGGGGCACAAAATAGGGGAGGCATCTCGATACCTTTCGCTAAAGCGGAATCGATTTCATCTGCACGACGCAGAGCGTTGGGATTTATCTCAGTAATTGCGTTGATACCGTTGGGCTGGTCATATGCTGCTATTCTATCTAGATAGCCACGCACAACATCCCGACAGGTAAAATCACCGGACCTTAGTGATTCTTGTAATTCTGCGATCGTAGCTTCGACTAAACGCGGTGCTTGCGTTATTTTATAAGTGAAACTACCACTACTCCTGCTCGCTTCTGATACCGAGTTTTGAGTTAGATCACTACAAGACGAGAAGGAGATCACTACAAGGCAGAGGATTCTACGGTACATTCGGCATTGAATTTTTTGCTTTTTCGTCATGGCGTCAGATTCTATCGTCGATCTAAATTTGGAACCAACTAAGGTGGACATAGTAACAGAGAGTTTTGTTGTATGAGTAGATAGCGCCCTCGAAGGCTGCCAAAAAGAATCAGGTTTAGCGGCTGCTAATTGGCGTAGCAAGTGGCCAGTCATATTGAACATAGCTAGGTAAATAGGCGATACAGTACTAAGCTGAAAAACACTATCAGAAATACAACAAATGATGTGTCGTCATCCCATTCATCTTTGATGCCAAGCTTCGCTCTCAATTTAGAAGCCTTCTCATCTAGGTTTTCTACTAGACTGCTTGGCAGATACCAAATCCTTATGAGTAACTTGCGCATTTTACGGGACCTAAGATCTCAGGATACTTGACGAGATTATCATGGAACTGTGATGAGTAACGTCAGTAGACTTGGAAATTTACTTCGCTTACACGGTCCTTGGGAGCGAATTGCTTATTCATTCAAGCTCTCCATTGCCCCATGACAACTGCCGGATGGTTATGCCGATTTCATCGCTAGATCAATAAGTTATAAGCGAAGACTCAGATTGTGTTATGGGTTTGACCTAATTTGGAGCAAGTTAGTCTGACCGTAGTTGTATTCTGAAGTTACTCTTGTTCTTGGTACAGGCTTGATTTAAGATTTTGCAAGCTTCACCAATCAAGATGAGCGAAGTCACCTGGACCAATTACGTTATGACCTTATCTCCTGCCAGATTGAGACACACTACTATCTCCTTGCTCCTCTATGCTATCTCCGGGCTGGCGACCGCTCAAAGTAGAACCGCAATCGACGTGCACTCGCTCGGGCCTCAAGTTGGAGAGCGAGTGCCGGGATTTAGTCTGCCAGATCAGAATGGTCGAATTCAGACTCTGCAATCTACCATGGGGCCAAACGGTGCCATTTTGCTATTTCATCGTTCGGCTGATTGGTGACCCTATTGCAAAGCGCAACTCGTGGAGTTGCAGGACAGATTAAAAGAACTGACAGAAGCTGGTGTTGGCGTTGCAGCCATTAGCTATGATTCAGAGAAAACTTTAGCCGCATTCGCTGAGCGCCGCGGAATCACATTTCCGCTTCTTTCAGATGATGAGTCCGCTGTAATAAAAGAATACGGTATCCTAAATACCGTTGTGGCCGAGGGCCTTGGGCCTAATGCTGATGACCCCGAAGTAGTAGCTGATATTCATCGTTATGTAGCTGCAGAGGTATTCGATTCACCACAACTTCGGCGCATGATCAATGGTACTCCATTTCCTGGTACTTTTGTGTTGGATGGAAATGGCCGGGTCACTTCCCGCTTCTTCGAAGAGTTTTATCGTGAGCGTGCTTCTACTGCGACAGTTATGTTGAAAAGCGGCATTGGGCTTTCCCCTATCGAAGCTATTCAAGGCTCAACTGCACAATTAAAATTCACGGCCTATCCAAGTGACAACATTGTAACCAACGGTAAGCGTTTTTCTCTAGTAGTAGAAGTGGTACCTGGCCCAGATATGCATGTATACGCGCCAGGTGCTGAAGAAATGGGATATCGAGTTGTAGGTTTCAATATGGCAGTTTCTGAGTTTGTTGATTACGAGCCTATTGACTTTCCGGAATCTGAAGTTTACCACTTCGAACCGCTGAATGAATTTGTGCCTGCATATCAAGCGCCGTTTACGCTTCTACAAGAAGCTGTCATTAATGCATCGGCAGAAATAGAAAAGCAATTGGAAGATGTTGATGCCATCACACTATCCGGTACTCTGGATTATCAAGCCTGTGACGATGCAATCTGTTATCTTCCAGTTTCTGTTCCGATTTCCTTTAACCTGGAATTTCAGCAACTGGACTACGAGCGCTCGAAAAGGTAGTAGTTTCGTTTACCAGAGCAGAGAAAGGGCATCATACTTCTGGTAATAAACCGGCAGATATTTGGTCACGCCTGGAACGCTAATGCATATAAAGAATCAGGATGTTTCGGAAAGTCTGCATTGGCCGTTGAAAATCATTTGAGTCGCTGCTGATAGCGTTCGTATAAATGCCCGTCTTCGCTTTGGCAGCCGTATACTGGAGCTGAGGGAGTATTTGATATATGAAAAAAAGCGCAATGATTATTTGTGCATTGCTCTATCTGTTGATCATTCAGTCTTGCTCATCGACTGAAGAAATCCGATTTGAAGATCTGACTGAGTATGAGCTTACTCGCTACAATCTGCTCCAACCGCCACCTGAACAGGTTCTATGCTTTGGCCCCTCCAGAGGATTTATTAACGGGAGATTCCAAAGGACTGAAAGAAAGTGCTTCACAATTCGTGAACTAGAAACATACTCGATTCTCACTCGTCAATCACCACATGACACAGCCACCCCAGGTGGCTTTGAAACTGATAACAGCGACTTCTAGCCTGCATCCCTGCTGCCTTACCACTTTTGGTGGGTGTTTTACTCATGATGCGTCATGTATTAGTGGGTTCAGCGAAACAACCCCAAGTCTTTTACGAATTGAAAGTATTGCCAGGTAAAGCTGCTGAGCTGCGGGAATAAGCAGAAAAGATGGTTGCGCAGAATGCCAACGAAGAGCCTGGGACCGTTGTCTGTAATGTCTACTTCAATGATGACGAAACCCTTTTCACGTACCTAGAAACCTATAGTGATTCAGAGACTGGTCTTTTCCATGTAGGTCGGTTTTCTGAAGCTGAATGTGTTGGGTAAACCTTAGTCTTCATCTCGAGCATATCGGCTTCTGTGATTGCATAGTTTTGGTCGCCTTTAGTGTCATCATCCAAACTATTAATCGTAATAATGTTTCCTTTTCGCTTCCAAACACCCTGCAATGTTGCGCCAATAGCGGAACCATCTTCCATCAATGTTCGAGCTCCGCCATCAAAATTTCCTGCATTCTTTGTTGCGCTGTTTGAGTAAATGTTGTGGCTCGCAAAAACTTTTCCATGCTTTCCGGCATTTCCTTCGGAAACTAATGTAGAGCCGCCAGGGATTGGAATTACCAACGTAATTTTCATTTCAGATTCAGCTCTCAGTTCCATTTTGTATCCCCTAGGGTAGATTTATTTTGTGACGAATCTCTCGCCTTACAACAAACGAGAGGAGTTCAGTGTAGCGCTCAAGCATTGCCAAGAACTGACATGCTGGGGAGCTGAATAACACAATTTCCCCGAGAGTAGCTAGGTGCTAGACAGAAATTTGAATGCTTAAGAAGTGGGTCTCATTAGTTACCTGATAACCCTCTGAACCGGCATGCAACTGTACCTGCCTTTACTTTTTCGATCAGGTAGTAGCGTCTGCCTTTCAGGCGTGGGCCTTTTTTGCTTTCCGAACGTGTCCTTGTGGTTCAAGCGCGCCATGAGCAACTCCCATGCCCGATTGTCCATGACCTTCACTGCGTGCCTGATGCCTGCTCTAAATGTCATCAAGGTATTCAAGGATCGCCTCAAGGGCAACAAAGTGGATCGATCTGCCGGTGGCAAACTAGTGTGATTTCAGGCGAGTTCATTTGTCATTCGGGAGTTTTAATTTCAACATGTAGTGCCTCTCCAAGGGCTTACCTTAGCGTGCTGTTCGGTGTACACATAATGGAGAATCATGAAGAAATAGCATTTGAATGCGTTCCTGTATTCGGATCAGCTGACCCTGCGGTTATTCACTATCGTTCAGAGTATCCGGCATGATTCATGTCATTAGGCTGACAGAACGAGACGGGCTGTCCTGCTTCGCCACTCTGGTGAGTCGGTGCGATTCTGCATCGTAGGCCTGCTTGTCGATCGTGCGGGACTCGCACAAGCGACTGGTCTGTTCAGTCAAGAGCCCCGGACGGGTCAATATTTTGGCACCAAAACCCAATATATGGTGTTTTTACGCCCGTGCATGCGCTACACTTGGCAAGAACGAAGGTTAGTTCGTCTCTAACCTCGGTCGCCGTGATCAGTGTTTTTCACACGCATCATGAATACTAAGTACATCCAATACTCAAACAATCAGCCAATAAATGGTATCGGGATCGCTCGAGCTTTCGTTTAATGCGTCTTAAGTGTATTAAATTAGCCGGTTTCAAATCTTTCGTGGATCCCACCACGATCAATTTTCCCTCCAATCTCTGCTCAGTGGTCGGTCCGAACGGCTGCGGCAAATCGAATGTGATCGATGCAGTCCGGTGGGTAATGGGCGAGAGCTCCGCCAAAAACCTTCGCGGCGAATACATGACTGATGTGATCTTCAACGGCTCCAGCGCCCGCAAGCCGGTAGGACAAGCCAGCGTCGAACTGGTATTCGATAATCACGATCATAAATTGACAGGTGAATATGCCAACTACACCGAAGTTTCAATCAAGCGCAGAGTTGACCGTGAGGCGCAGTCGGCTTATTTCCTCAACGGGACCAGGTGTCGGCGCAAAGACATAACCGATATTTTTCTAGGAACGGGTCTTGGTGCTCGCAGCTATTCAATCATTGAGCAAGGTATGGTTTCTCGACTGATCGAATCGAAACCTGAGGAGTTGCGCGTCTATATCGAAGAAGCTGCGGGCATTTCCAAATACAAGGAACGGCGGAAGGAAACTGCAAGTCGAATTAAGCGGACCAAGGAAAACCTTGAGAGGTTGGAAGACATCAGAGAGGAGCTCAAGCGTCAGCTACAGCATCTTAAGCGACAGTCGATCGCAGCAGAAAAGTACGGTGAGCTTAAGGCGGAAGAGCGTCAGACGAGCGCGAATCTCAATGCGCTGCGCTGGCAGAGCCTGGACGCTGAGCTGAGACAAAATCAGGGGAAAATCAGTCAACTGGAAATTCAAATCGAAGCGACGATTGCGGAGCAGCGAGCGCTCGATGCGAGCGTCGAGCAGCATCTAGCGGATAATGCGGAGCTAGCCGATGCGCTAGGCGAAGTGCAGGCTCGTTTTTACAGCCTGGGCAATGACATTGCCCGTATTGAACAATCTATTGAGCACCATCTGGAGAGAGTGGAGCAGCTTAAGCTGGATTTGTCCGAGACTGAAGAGGGCTGGGAGCAAACGAAAGAAGAGCTTGATACTGATCTGAAGAAAATAACCCACCTTGATGCCGAGCTTAAAACCGTTGGGCCGGAACTTCAAATTACCCGTGATGAGGAGCAGCGGTCAGCCAGTGAGCTGTCAGCCGCGGAGTCGGCTTTACAGGAGTGGCAGCAGGCATGGGATGAGTTCAACCAGCGGGCGGAAGAACCCAGACAGACTGCAGAAGTTGAACAATCGCGGATCCAGCAGCTCGAGCAGTCGATTGACAGGGCATTAGAGCGTCGAAAACGTTTACTGGAAGAGCAGAATCGACTGGCCGAGATGCCCAGTAGCACTGCGATCACCGATCAGCAGCAACTGGAAGCGCTGGAAAAGGAAGTCGACGAGCTAAAGAGCGACCTGTCCTCCAGTAACGAAGTTGCGGTCTGCAGACAGTCAATAGCAGAGAATCAGTCTGAACTGGATCAGCTCCGTGGTGAGCTGCAAACCGCTCAGGGCAAGCTGGCATCTCTTGAGGCCCTGCAGCAGGCAGCGCTTGGCCAGGACAATCCGAAGCTGAATCAGTGGCTCCAGGCCAAAGGATTCGACAATCAGTTGCGCCTGGCAGAGGGCTTGCGCGTTGACAGTGGGTGGGAATTGGCTGTTGAGTCGGTTCTGGGAGAAACCCTGCAGGCAATCTGTATCGAAGGCTTGGATAACCTGGCCGAGGTGCTGATGGATCTGCCTTTGGGTAAGTTGTCATTCGTTAACGTCAGTGCCGATTCTGCTGATTCTCCTGATAATCTGAATCTGCCTCTGATCGGCAGCAAGGTCGGCTGCGACTGGCAGTTGGGTAACTTGTTGCAGGGCATTTACGCAGCAGAAAGTCTTTCAGAGGCGCTGGCTAACCAACATCAGCTGAGCCCTTCAGAGTCGATTGTGACGCGCGACGGCGTCTGGTTGGGCGCTGGCTGGATTCAAATAAAGAACATCAGCGCTCAGGATTCCATCGTAGAGCGGCGAGGCCTGATCGGTGACTTGTTTGTGCAGCTTAAACGGCTGCGGGCAGATATCGAGGTTATGGAGCAAAATCGTTCGGCCTTGCGAGAGTCCTTGAAAGTTGCCGAGTTAAATCGCGAATCCTGTCAAGCTGCCGTGGCGGAAAAGACCCGGCTTCTGGGTGAAGTCAAATCCCGTCTGAGTGCACACCGCGCGAAGGCTGAAGAAGCATCGGTACGCCGGCAACAGCTTGCAAAGGAGTTGCAGGAGCTCGGTCGGTTGATCGAGCTTGAAGAGTCTCAGATCGGCGAGGCGCGCGCCAGGCTGCAACGGGCCCTTGACAGCATGGCGCAGGACAAGGGCGGGCGCGAAGAACTGGAGTCTAAGCGTGAGGAAGTAAGAGCTGCCCTGTCGATTGCCAGAGAAAAATCCCGGAAGGACAAAGACATGGCGCATGAACTGGCGCTCAGGCAACAGTCTGTCGCTGCCCAGTTTAAGTCAACCCGGGAGACAATGGATCGCATGGCCAGCCAGGTGCAGCGCTCGAAAGAGCGTATTGAAAGCCTGACTACCCAGATCGAAGAGTCCCACGAGCCACTGGAAGGAATGCGTGCAGACCTTGAAACACTGCTTGAGCAGCGGCTCGGGGTCGAAAAAGAGCTGGCTGAAGCCAAGTCCAGAGTGGACGAAAATGAGCACGCCATGCGCAAACTGGAGCAGGAACGCAATGAGAAGCAGGCGCGGCAGAATGCTTTGCGCGAAACCCTGATGCAGAACCGGCTGAAGTCTGAGGGTGCCACCGTCAAGAGAGAGGCTTTGGTCGCGCAACTCACCGAGGCGAACTTTGAGCTTGAGGCTATCATCAGCCAGTTACCCGACTCGCTGACTGAGGCAGAGTGCGAGCAAGCCTTGGAAAAACTGGGCAATCGCATACAGCGCTTGGGCCCGATAAATCTGGCTGCGATTGATGAATACCAGACGCAATCCGAACGGAAAGTCTATCTGGACAAACAGAATGAAGATTTGGAGCGGGCTCTGGCGACTCTGCAAAATGCGATTCGCAAAATAGATAAGGAAACCCGAACCCGGTTCAAGGAGACCTTTGACAAAATCAACGGCGGTCTGCATAGTCTGTTTCCCAGAATCTTCGGAGGCGGACATGCCTATCTGGACATGACAGGGGAAGATCTGCTGGATACCGGTGTGGCGATCATGGCGCGTCCCCCGGGTAAGCGAAATAGCACCATTCAGCTCCTCTCCGGCGGTGAGAAAGCGATGACCGCGATTGCTCTGGTTTTTTCGATTTTTCACCTCAACCCTTCGCCTTTTTGTATGCTGGATGAGGTGGACGCGCCGCTGGATGATGCCAATGTTGGCCGTTATGCCAATCTGGTGGCGGAAATGTCGGCGAACGTGCAGTTCATTTTTATCACTCACAACAAAATCACTATGGAAGTCGCCAACCAGTTGCTGGGTGTCACCATGCACGAGGCGGGGGTTTCACGCATTGTTGCTGTCGACATTGATGAGGCCGCTGAGCTGGCAGCCATGTGATCTGTCTCTTTCTGAGGCGGTTTGTACTAAAGAAATGTCCTTAACCGTCAGATAATACTACTAATTTTAATCAGCAATTTTCCGACCGGTACACTCATTACCTCATGAGTTTACGTGAACTGATCATCCTTCTGCTCGGTCTGGCCATTATTGGCTTTATTCTGCGTGGCCTATTCGTGGCGCTCCAGGCGCGCCGCGGCCAATTGCGCATGGCGATCGACAAGAATATTCCCGCAGACGTCGATTTGGATGCTCTGGAACTCGCCGAATTGCCCAGCGGAGGCGCTCGCGTGGTGCAGCGGGATGGAGCAATGCAGGAAGGCATGTCCAGAAAGCTCGAGAGAGCGGCGCTGCGGGCAGAGGCACTTGATCTGGGGGAAGGGAGCGAGGCGGTTCCGGTGTTGATGGATTCGGTAGCCGTCGGACATTCTGATGAGCCGGCAGGCCTCTCAGAAAAGGAAAAGATCGCGGAAAACAACGACCCCCAAACCCCAGAGACACCGGCGAGTAGCCAGCATAGCACTCCTGACGCGCTGCGCGTTTCAGATGAAGTCGTCCCGCAGCAGGCCTGTGAGCCGACTGACGATGCAGTCAAGGAGTTCAGTCAGATTGACGACAGGGAACCGGCCCTGGGCGATTTCATGGCGGAGGGCCCGCTAGATGAAGTGACTGGTGAACTGTCTGAGCATGAGCCGGATGACGCGGGCCGCTGGGCGCGGGATGATTCTGACGGCGACCCGGAAGCGCATGGCGATGAATCTCCAATATCCGAAGCACGTCCTGCTGCTCAGCAGGCCGATCCTGATCCACTTGAGAATTCAGGCGGTCAGGACGTGGTCATGGATTATGGTGCTGTTGACGGGGATGTTGAACATCCTGATGAGGTTCTGCTGGATTATGAGGAAAGCGATGACGCGCTGTCTGATTCCGTTTTTATCACGGCTGACCCCGCCGCTCAGACTGACCAGGGTGGCTCCTCTGAACAGCCGGACGACATTGATGAGTCGGATGAGGCAGATCAGACTCAGGAACCTGAAGGTTATTCTGATGAATCATCCCAAGAAACTGAAGTTGATGATGACCTGAATGAATTTTCCATGACCGCCGGTGAGCGTATTGGTGGCAACCCGTCCGCACCCGCCCATAATGCACTTTTTGATGAGGGCGATAGTCATTCCGCGAAGCGTACTACAGGCGCAGAGACACTGTTATCTCGGGCTGCAGCCTTGCTCGGTTCCTGGCGCAAGCGGCATAGCGAAAAGACCGCAGTGGCGGTATCTGCTCCGGTGGAAGAACAGCAAGACAGCTTCGTGTTTGAAGACGAAGAGGAGGCAGTAATCAGGCAGGGAGTCGAGGAATCCGACGCTGCGACCGTCGAAAACCCGACCGATGGGCTCGGTGCTGATACCGCTGAGGCTGAACTGGCTTCGTCTCGCGAGACAGAGCTTGATGAGGGCGATGAGGACTTCGAGTTCGATGGGGTTGACGAGGCAGTCAGTGAGGAGCAGACAGCCGCCGCTGGGGAGCAGTTGGACTGGGCAGGCAGTGCATCAGTTGAGGCCCAGCAAAAAGCCCCGAGCAACAGGCCGTCAGAAGTCCGACAGCAGGCGCCATTAGCACAGCCCGCGGAAGTGCTGGTGTGTAATGTGATGGCTCGCGAGGGCTCCGAGCTGCATGGGGATAATCTGCTGGAGGCTTTGATCACCAGTGGGTTGAAGTTTGGTGAAATGAATATATTCCACAAGAGGTTTCGCGGCACAACCAACGGCCCGGTGATCTTCAGTGTTGCCAACATTTTGAATCCGGGGACTTTTGATTTGAATGCCATGGCTGAATTCAGAACGATCGGCGTCAGTTTGTTTTTAGCCCTGCCTTCTCCGATCAACAATCTGGAAGCATTTGAACAGATGCTTGATGTGGCCATCCACCTGAAGGAATCGCTTGACGGTGAGTTGAAAGACGATCATCGTAATGTAATGACCGCTCAGACGATTGAGCATTATCGCCAGAGAATCAGAGACTTTGAATTGCGTCAATTACGGGCGGCTGGCAACAGCTCCTAACTCCGCTTCACTCCAGACAGACCTCATATGACTGCTCCCGACAAGATCCTGCAAGAGGTGGCCGCGTTACGCCGTGAAATTAATTATCACAACCGTCTCTATTACACGCTCGACAGTCCCGAAATCCCGGATGCAGACTACGATGCTCTGTTCGACCGTCTGACCGAACTTGAGCAAGTATATGATCTTGTTACTCCCGAATCTCCGACTCGGCGGGTCGGATCAGAGCCCCTTGTGCAGTTCACCCAGATCACCCATGAGCGGCCAATGCTCTCGCTGGACAAGGTTTTTAATGAGCAGGACCTTCAGGATTTCGAATCCAGAATCAAAAAGCGTTTGGGTTCTGAGGCGGATCTCGAATATAGCTGCGAGCCCAAAGTAGATGGGATTGCAGTAAGCCTGCTTTATGTTGATGGTGTGCTGACGCGTGCAGCGACTCGCGGTGATGGGCTAACTGGTGAAGACATCACTCACAATGTTCGCACGATCCATTCCATTCCGCTGCGTCTGGACGCTCAGGGGGTGACGGGGCGGATTGAAGTTCGCGGTGAGATTTACCTCGGAAAGGCGGGATTTGAAAAACTGAATAATCGTGCCGAACGTGAAGGGGGTAAGGTATTTGTCAATCCGCGCAATACCGCCGCTGGTGCTGTCAGACAGCTGGATCCCCGGAAGGCAGCCAGAATTCCTCTGCAAATGTTTTGCTACAGCATCGGCCTCGTCGACGGAGTGGAGATGCCTGGTCGGCTGGGCGATGTTTTTGAGTTGCTCGAAGCCTGGGGGCTGCCGGTCAATCCCGATCGCAGTGCCCGGACTGGGATTGATGACTGCCTTGATTATTGTCTTGATCTTCTGAATAAACGCAACGCGCTGAATTATGAGATCGACGGGGCAGTGATTAAAGTCAACGATTTGAGTATTCAGCGTGAACTCGGCCAGAACGCCCGCACACCGAGATGGGCAATGGCCTACAAATTTCCCGCAGAGGAAAAGTCGACACAGGTCCTTGGTGTCGAATTTCAGGTGGGCAGAACAGGGGCCATAACACCAGTGGCGAGGCTCAAACCGGTATTTGTCGGGGGCGTCACGGTGAGTAATACCACCCTGCATAATATGGACGAAGTTGAACGGCTCGGATTACGCGTCGGCGATTCGGTGATTGTGCGACGGGCAGGTGATGTCATACCAAAAATCATCCGGGTAATGGCGCCGGAGAAAAATCCGGCGCCCGGCACCATTGTCATGCCAAGCCGTTGCCCCGCCTGTCACTCTCCGGTTCTGAAAGAAGGAGAAGTCCTTTATAAATGCAGTGGCGGACTGATTTGTCCCGCGCAGCGCAAAGAGGCGGTTAAGCATTTTGCGTCCCGTTCAGCTCTGGACATTGAGGGTCTAGGTGACAAGCTGGTTGAGATTATGGTTAATCGGGATCTGATCTCTACGGTTGCTGATCTCTATCGGTTGGAAGTGTCCCAAATCAGCGCGCTCGAGCGGATGGGGCCTAAATCCGCACAAAAACTGGTTGCAGCGATCGAGAAAAGCAAACAGGTGACGCTGGCCCGGTTTTTATACGCCCTCGGAATTCGCGAGGTAGGTGAGGCGACCGCGCAGGCCCTGGCGAATCATTATCAAGCCCTGCAAAACGTCATTGATGCCAGCGCAGCTGATCATGAACAGATTCCCGATATCGGACCGGTTGTGGCTTCGCACATCGAGACATTTTTCCGTCAGGAACACAATCTTTCGGTAATTAACCAATTGCTCCGGTGCGGGTTTGTACTTGAGCAGAGAACTTCCGATGAATATTCCAATTCTCTGGCGGGTCAAACCTTTGTGCTGACAGGCTCACTGGTGCAAATACCGCGCAAGGAAGTAAAAGCCAGGCTGCAGGCACTGGGCGCAAAAGTTGCCGGCAGTGTGTCTAAAAACACCAGTGTCGTCGTGGCTGGTCCGGGCGCTGGGTCAAAGCGTGCCAAGGCGGAAGCCTTGGGGATAAAAATCATTGATGAAGGGGAATTTATAGCGCTAATCGAGAGTCTAAATCATTAATCCGGGGAAAAGCGGTCCGATCGTGCGCACACGGCTTTGCACGGCAACACTTGTCGCGCCGAGACTGCGAGAAGCCACGGGAAAAGCCACGAGGAAAACTGACGTGAACGGCAAACAGCCGATCAATGGAAAACGCAATCGCGCAGGTTTGCTTCGGTTCAGTCCTGCAGGCCGGCAGGGCGTCAGGTCCGATATGCGGAAGACTTCTGCATCAGCGGGTTCGTCCCGCAGGTCCGATTCTTTGCCAATCAGTTCTCTTGCGCTGTCGTGCAGGTTACGTGATGCATGCTGTGGGGCGTTAATAGTATTGGGTGGCTGCAACAGTTCACCATTAGCAAATCCCGGCGATGTATGTTCGATCTTCACTGAACGTACCAGCTGGTATCGTGCTGCAAAAGCTGCGGAGGAGCGGTGGCAAACCCCTATCGCGCTTAACATGGCCATCATTTATCAGGAATCCAGCTTTCGCTCCCGGGCCCGACCTGCACGGGAACGTTCTCTGTGGGTATTCCCCGGCGCCAGGCCGTCAAGTGCTTTTGGTTACGCTCAGGCGCTTGAATCAACCTGGCAGGAATATCAGTTGAGGTCTGGAAACGATTCTGCTTCTCGGTCCGATTTTGCCGATGCGGTGGACTTCGTTGCCTGGTACAACGCGAATTCCCGTCGAATCAGCGGGATTGAGGCCACTGATGCCCGGTCGCTTTATTTTGCCTATCATGAAGGTAACGACGGCTTCCAGCGTGGTAGGCATCTGCGGAAGCGCTGGTTAATTCAGGCGGCCGATCAGGTGCAGCAGAACTCGGAGAAATTTGATCGGCAGTTAGATGGGTGTTGGGCAGAATTCGAAAAGAGCTGGTTTGAAAAATTGCTCAGTTCAGCCGGCGGTCAAATTGACTGGAAAGCAGCTACGAGGAGTGTGTCTTGAGTTGGTGGGGAAAGATTGTTGGCGGCACATTCGGCTTTATGATGGGTGGGCCGCTTGGCGCCGTCATGGGGGCAGCACTAGGGAATTACTTTGATGGTGGCCTCGAGGGCATAGCACTGGATGACAGTTTAGGGATTGGCGCTACGGAGAGGGTGCAGTCCGCTTTTTTTACGACCACATTTGCTGTTATGGGCTATATCGCGAAGTCGGATGGTAAGGTAACTCGAGATGAAATAGAGCTCGCTGAGCAGGTCATGCAGCGGATGCACCTGACATCCGAGCAGAGAGTCCTCGCGATCAACCTGTTTAATGAAGGTAAGAAAGAAAGCTTTCCGCTCGACGACGTGCTGGCGCAGTTTAAACGCGAGACTTTCCGGCGCCGGAATCTTGTTCAAATGTTTCTAGAAATTCTCATTTCGACGGCTCTGGCCGATGGCAGTCTGCACGGCGATGAAGAGAGAACGCTTCAACACATTGCGGCGCAATTAAACTGGCGGCCAGAGGAGTTCTTCCGCCTGCTGCGCATGGTCTCAGGTCAGGCGCAATTCGGTGATATCCGGGCAGAGTCTAAAAAGCTGGATGCAGCCTATGAGCTGTTAGGGGTGCAGGAGTCCATCACTGATCAGGAGCTGAAGAAATCTTACCGTCGCCTGATGAATCAGCATCATCCAGATAAATTGGTTGCGAAAGGTTTGCCTGAAGAAATGATCGATATTGCGACTCAAAAGACTCAGGACATCAAGGCGGCTTACGAGCTGATCAAAAAGCACAGGTCCTGATGTTCTTGCGTCTCTAACGGAATGCCTCGTTGATTTCCATTAATATTGGATTGCCCGGGCACAGCTCCTGTTCGCTCAGCACGTTAAATGGGCGATCAACAGTGTTGGTCAGATCATGCAGGTCTGATGTTTTTTGATTGATATACAGCAAGCCGGTCGCAATTCTTCCTTCGGCTTTGTATTGACTGATATGCATCACTGCCTTTTCTTTATCGAAGGGGTCGTAATTATTTCCGATCTTGTGGAGATGTATTACTGAGCCGTCGTGCAGAGTGATATCTTTCTCCTCACCCTCGGCATAGCTTGTGGTGATTTCATCGCGCATCGGCACAAAATCTACCTGACTCAGTGCAGCGTTGTTTTCCCAGGTGTTCTTGTATCCGTGTGTTGAAAGATCCGTATTATTGAATGTCACGCACGGTGAGACTACATCGATGAATGCAAAGCCCTTATGGCTCAAACCTGCCTGAATCAGGGGTACCAGCTGTTTTTTGTCACCAGAAAAACTCCTGGCAACAAAGCTTGCACCCAATTCGATCGCAAGAGAAGCCAGGTCAATATTATCATAGAGGCTCTCCTCACCGGACTTGGTTTTAGAGCCAAGGTCGGCCGTAGCAGACAGCTGGCCTTTGGTTAAACCATAGGTGCCATTGTTCGCCACGATGTATAACATATTGATGCGACGCCGCACGATGTGACAAAACTGTCCAAGCCCGATTGAAGCGCTGTCCCCGTCTCCGGAGATGCCGAGATAATACAGCTCCTTGTTCGCCAGATTGGCGCCGGTGGCAACAGAGGGCATCCTGCCATGAACGGCATTGAAGGCATGCGCTTTGCCGAGAAAGTAAGAAGGGATTTTGGACGAACATCCGATTCCGGATAGCTTGGCGATTCGGTGAGGCTCCAGGGACATTTCTGCTGCAGCCTGGATGATCGCCGCGCTGATAGAATCATGCCCGCAACCGCCACAAAGCGTGGTGAGGGTTCCTTCGTAGTCTCTTCGTGTGAGACCCAACTCATTGGTTTCGAGTTGGGGATGCTGGAATCTGGGTTTGCGGATATACGTCATTCGATTTTCCTGTCTGGTGATGCAGCGCGTCGGGGTCGATGTGAAGATTATTCGCCCGTGTTTTCCTGCGAATCAAGAACGGAACGAGAAATATGTTCCGCGGTAATAAGCACCCCGTTATAGCTGCGAATCGACTGCACTTGTGATTCATTGACGTTGAGTTCAATTTTCAGCAGGCTTTTTAGCTGCGCGTCTCGATTCTGATCAATTACGTACACTTTCTCATGGCGGTCAATAAAGGTCCTGACTGACTGATGAAAGGGAAAGGACTTAACCCTCAGAGTGTCCGTGGCCACGCCATGCTTAGTCAGCAGATCCTGTGCCTCTGTTATTGCACTGGTGGTGGTTCCCATAAATAGCAGTCCCATGGCTGCGCCATTTTCGCGAATTTCCGGTTCTGGTAAGTAGTTAAGGGCTGTGTCAAATTTCTTCGCAATCCTGTCCATGACTTCAGCGTAGATATCGCCGTCTTCCGTGTATGCTGCATTGGCATCGTGGGAACTGCCGCGGGTGAAATAGCTTCCCTTATCGGGGTGAGTACCCGGATAGGTTCGGTAGGGAATGCCGTCGCCATCGCTGTCCTGATACCGACCAAAATGTTCCAGTCCCTCCAGTCGCTCTTGGTTCAGAACTTTACCTCGGTCATAGGCTCTGCCTTCCTGCCAGTCCAGCGGTTCGCTGATCTGTTCATTCATGCCGAGTTCGAGGTCACTCATAACAATTACCGGTGTTTGTATCTGATCGGCGATGTCAAAGGCACTTGCGGCGAAATCGAAGCATTCCTTGGGCGTTGATGGGAAGAGCAGGATGTGCTTTGTATCGCCGTGAGAGGCGTATGCACAGCTCAGCAGATCTCCCTGTTGGGTACGAGTTGGCATGCCCGTTGACGGGCCTACCCTCTGGATGTTGAACAGAACTACCGGAATTTCGGAAAAGTACGCCAGCCCGAGAAATTCCTGCATCAGGGAAATGCCGGGCCCGCTGGTGGCAGTGAAAGCCCTCGCGCCATTCCAGCCTGCACCAATCGCGATACCAATGGCGGCGAGTTCATCTTCAGCCTGCACAACGCTGAATTTTTGCTGGCCAGTCTGCTTGTCTATCCGCAGACGCTGGCAATACCGTCCAAAAGCATCAACCACCGAGGTCGAGGGGGTCAATGGGTACCAGGAAGCGACGGTGGCGCCCCCATAAACACAGCCCAGTCCTACGGCAGTATTGCCGTCCATGAGGATTTTGCTGTCTGTCTTGTCGGAAGACTTCAATTTCAGTCTCAGCGGGCATTGAAAGTGTTCCGAAGCAAACTGATGGCCAAGCTGCAGGGCATTAATATTGGGGGGGATCAGCTTTTCCTTGCCGCGGAACTGGTCTGAGATGAGGTTCGTGAGGACATCAAAATCAATGTTGATCAGTGCTGCCAGAGCGCCGACATATATAATGTTTTTGAACAGCTGCCGCTGTGAGGGCTTCTCAAATTCGCGGATACATATTTCTGTCAGCGGGATCGGCAGAAACTGCACATCTTCACGAGCCATCTGTTCGGGAAGAGACTTGGTAGAGTCATACAGTACATATCCTCCGGACACGACCGAATCAATATCTCTCTGGATAGTCTGCTCATTCATGGCGATCATCAGGTCTACACCTTCACGTCGCCCGAGATATCCTTTTTCACTGATGCGGACTTCGTACCAGGTCGGCAGCCCCTGGATATTTGATGGGAAAATATTGTGAGGGCTGACCGGTATACCCATGCGGAAAATCGCTTTAGCAAAAAGCGTGTTTGCGCTTGCGGAACCCGAGCCATTCACATTTGCGAACTTCACGACAAAGTCATTCACCTTGGTTAGGGTTTCAATTTTGGCACCGGCTGGGCTGTTCATGCGTTCACCGCTTTTGCTGTATTGTAAAGAAATTTGCGCATGTCCCAGGCGTTGGTCGGGCAACGTTCCGCGCAAAGCCCGCAATGAAGGCACAGGTCTTCATTCTTTGCCATGATTCGCGTCGTCTGAAGCGCTCCGGAAATGTAGAGGGCCTGTGACTCATTGTGAGCCGGAGCAGTCAGCCTGCTTCTCAGTTCTGCTTCTGTGCCGTTGTCTGAGAAACTAATACAATCAGTCGGACAGATGTCTACACAGGCATCACATTCGATGCAGAGTTGATCGGTGAATACGGTCTGGACATCGCAGTTCAGACATCTCATTGTTTCACCGAATGCAAGCTCCGGGTCAAAACCAAGCTCAACTTCCATGTTGATGTCTTTGAGGGTTTTTTCCTTGGCAGCGTGAGGCACGGCGTAACGCACATCGTTACTGATATCGTTGTCGTAGGACCACTGATGGATCCCCATTTTCTGACTCACCAATGAGGTCAGCGGCGTGATACGTTCGGTGACCTCCTGATTCTGGCAGAACAGATGAATGGAGAGAGCCGCGTCGTGCCCATGCGCGACTGCCGTGATGATATTGTCCGGCCCGAGAGCAGCATCTCCGCCAAAGAATACTTTTTCATGGGTCGACTGAAAGGTATTTTCGTCAAGAACCGGAAGTCCCCAGCGGTCGAATTCAATGCCGATATCCCGTTCAATCCAGGGGAAACTGTTTTCCTGGCCAATGGCGCAAATCACATCATCGCAGGGAATAATCACCGGTTCTTCACCGGTCGGGACCAGCATGCGGCGGCCATTCTCATCGAGTTCCTTACGTACCTTCTCGAATTCCATGCCTACCAGGCGACCTTCTTCGACAAGGTAACGCTTGGGGACGTGGAAATTAAGGATGGGGATGTCTTCGGCAATTGCGTCTTCAATTTCCCAGGGAGACGCCTTCATTTCATCGAAGCCGCTGCGTACAGCAACAGTGACTGTCTCTCCCCCCAGTCGCTTGGAAGTTCTGCAGCAGTCCATGGCGGTATTGCCGCCTCCCAGCACAATGACGCGCTTGCCAATAGCCTGGATATGTTCGAATGCCACGTTCGCCAGCCATTCGATCCCCGTGTGAATTCTATCCTGCACCTCAGAATAGCCGGGGAGATCAAGATGTTTACCAAGAGGGGCACCGGTCCCAACAAAGATTGCATCGTAGTTTTCGTTGAGCAGGCTTTTCATGCTGGTGATTTCCTCACCAAAGCGCGAATTGACACCCATGTCGAGGATGTAATTGAGTTCTTCTTCGAGTACCTCTACCGGCAATCTGAAGCGGGGGATTTGTGTGCGCATTGCGCCACCGCACACTGCATCGCGCTCAAATAGGGTGATTGCATAGCCCAGGGGAAGGAGGTCACGGGCGACAGTCAAAGAAGCCGGACCGGCCCCGATCAGTGCAATATTCTTTCCATTATTATCGGCAGGGACAACAGGCAATCGATTCTTGATGTCTTCTTTAAAATCTGCGGCAACCCGCTTCAAGCGGCAGATGGCCACTGGCTGCTCTTCAACTCGGCCGCGCCGGCAGGCGGGTTCGCAAGGTCTGTCGCAGGTGCGCCCGAGTATTCCGGGGAAAACGTTGCTGTGCCAATTTACCATATACGCATCGGTATAGCGCTTTTCGGCGATCAGTCTAATATATTCCGGAACGGGGGTATGAGCGGGGCAAGCCCACTGGCAATCCACCACTTTGTGGAAATATTCAGGATTGGCGATATCCGTAGGCTTCATGGGTGGCCCTTGTTGTTATTCTGTTATCGGTATTTTTAGTGCCTTTTGCAGGGCTGTAAAGCCTGGCTTCCCATAGGCTCTCTCCGTAGTGCTATTTCTCGAGAGATTTTGGACCAGTCAGTGGTTCAGGCTTCACCTAAGTATAGGCAAATCGAGCGTTTTTGACAGCCGTTATTCGCATGAGCCTTCCCGGTGTTGAAGTTCCTGATTATTGCGCTTCAGCTACCGGCATGCTAATCGCCACCATTTCAATAGCTGGCAGAGAATGAATATTTCGCTACACCTTGCGAGTCGCCAACCGCCTCAACTCCAATTTGCTCCGCG
>CACJWK010000001.1 GCA_902597095.1 uncultured Pseudohongiella sp. | reverse complement strand
GTCGTTATGGATGGTGAAATCTGCAGGAGCGTCAGTCAGTGTGCCTCCAATGATCAGGCCGGGCGTCCGACCTAGCCCCTGATTGCTCAAATACGGCGCGGTGAAGATCCAGCCGAACAGAATCAGTATTATCAAGATACCGACAGCAACACTGATATTTCTTACACTAGCCATTCAAGTCTCCAATTCGTTATTGATTTTATCCAGGACGCTGGTCACGTATGAACCAGTGTAAAGAATCGTGACATGAATAACCACAAGATAGTGGAAATTAGCGCCTCGCTGGCACTCTGGCACGTCTGCGGGCTGAACTGTAGTAAGCTTTCGAAGGTATTACCTCTATCAACCAGTCAATTTGATCCGAAGCCCCGCTCTGTTTTGACCAAGACCTTGCCTCAACTCTGCGCGCTGTCCGCCATTCTCTGCAGCCTCCTTCTGTCAGTCTTGCACTCCGTCAGTTACGCAGACCCGGTCGGACGACTGCCAAGCTCTTCCCTTGATGTGCACGCGCCATCTGCGAGAGTCACCGGAGAGCCCGGCAATATGATCTATACGCATCGGGCTTGCAGTCCCAGAGACACCGACAGCTTGCGTTCCCGGATTGTCAATGTTGCAGCTCAAGAATGGGGTTTCTTTGGCATGAGCGTTCTGGATCTGACCCACACCCGGGTCTCCAATGCGGATTTCAGGACACAGCCCTGGCGCCGAACCCTGATTGCCCCCGATGAGGCTCAGCGCGTGGCATCAAGCATTGCCGGCTACTGGTCATCGACGCCGGACAGCGCCTGGATTTTGGAAATACAGAACGAATCATGGCAATCGAACGGACCCGGCAGCCGCTGGCGCAACCCTTGGTCTGCGGCATTCATTTCCTGGGTCATGTGTGAAAGCGGGTTAGGCGACAACAAGCGCTTTCAGCGGGCGATTGCCCACCACAGCTACATCGATCAGGCGATTCTGGCCAGCACGCAAGCTGAGTCTGAATCCGCTTACCGGGCCTTTAATCCCGGCAAGCAGACTATCCTACCCGGCGATCTGCTCTGCCGGGGCAGTCGCCCCTCCTATCGCAGTATCGCTGAGCGCAGAGAACAACTGGGCATGGGCGCACGCAGTCACTGTGACATCGTTGTCGCGATTGAAGAGCAAAAACGGCGAATTTTGCTCATCGGCGGCAACGTACGAAGCTGGGTAAGACTGAAGATCCTGCCGGGCCAATTCAATGAGAACGGACTGTTTGAACCGGAGCCCTACAACAATCGTCGAATTTTTGCCCACTTGCAGCTGCAGGCGCGTCCGGTAAACAATGAGGCTCTTTTTAATTCACCGACCCTGCGACAGTTCGACTGCTCCGGCTCCGAATTGCCGTCAATCTTATGCTGACCTATGGCAAAGCTCTATTTTTATTATTCATCGATGAATGCGGGCAAATCGACCTCCCTGCTGCAGTCCAGCTACAACTATCAGGAGCGGGGTATGAATACCCTGGTTCTGGCACCCGAGCTGGACAATCGTTATGGGGTTGGCAAGGTAACTTCGCGCATCGGGCTGGAGGCCGACGCCCAATCATTCACTCCTGAGCATGATCTGCTGAACTTGATCTCGACAGCGCATGCCAATAAAACACTGCATTGCGTGCTGGTCGATGAGGCGCAGTTCCTGACTCGCGCTCAGGTTTATCAGCTTTGTGAAGTGACTGACAGCCTCGACATACCGGTGCTGGCATATGGACTGCGCACCGACTTCAGAGGCGAGCCTTTTGAGGGCAGCAAATATCTTCTGGCCTGGTCAGACAATCTGAGAGAGCTGAAGGCGATATGCCATTGTGGTGCCAAAGCAACCATGGTTATTCGCCTGGATGAATCGGGCAATCCGGTTAAGGAAGGCTCACAGGTAGAAATTGGCGGTAATGATCGCTACGTGTCCCTGTGCCGCCGGCATTTTAAGGCACTGCTGACCTGACCGTACTGAAGGAAATCGCGGCAGCCTCCGTCTTCTCAAGCTGTCGCCGGGCCGCGCGCTTTTGCTTCCCACCCTCATTCGCACACCCCACAGCAAGCAGCATGTATAATCGACCAAAAAACTCAGCGGAATGCCGGGTTAACATATTTGCTGCATTGTCTGTCAGAGTCCGGTTCAACCGCTGCACCTGACGCCGCCCATTGCTTTCGACTTACTCGGGGAGATGCCAATTTATGCACAAGAACCTGCTGTTCAAACAACTCTTCGATCAGACCTCCGGCACCTACACTTACCTGCTTGCCGACAAAAGTACGGCTGAGGCCGTGCTGATCGATGCAGTCTACGAGCAGCATAAGCGAGACTTTGCGTTAGTGCAGGAACTCGCCCTTACCCTTACTGCCTGCCTCGAAACTCACTGTCACGCTGATCATGTCACCGGAGCGTGGTTACTGAAACATCGTACCGGCTGCCAGATTCTGGCATCGGCCGGGTCGGGTATTGAGCCTGTCGACCAGGCCCTCTCTGAGGGAGACCAAATCACATTCGGGGACTTTTCCCTTCGCGTTATTCCGACGCCAGGTCATACCGACGGCTGTATTAGCCTTCTTGTGAATGATGAATCAATGGTTTTCACCGGAGATGCCTTGCTGATTAGAAGCTGCGGCCGGACTGACTTCCAGCAGGGATCTGCCCGGAAGCTGTATTACTCCATCAAAGACCAGTTGTTCACGTTGCCGGACGATTGTCTCGTGTACCCCGCACATGACTACGCAGGAAGAACGGTCAGCTCAATCGGCGAAGAAAAAGAGCACAATCCCCGAATTGGCGGTCAGGCCAACGAAGGTGATTTTGTCGGCTATCTGGAAAATATGCAGCTGCCCCACCCGAAGCAACTGGACATTGCGGTACCTGCAAACCTGAAAGCTGGAAGGCCTGACGATGATGAAATGCTCAATACACCAGACTGGGCTCCTGTAACAACGAATTTCAGCGGTATCCACGAAGTCGCACCGGAATGGGTTGCGGCGAACCTCGAGCGCGTCCATGTGCTGGACGTAAGAACACAAAGAGAAACCGAAGAAGAAAATACCGGTATCGCCGGCGCCCAGCTTATTCCCATCGAAGAATTACGGAATCGCGTCGGCGAAGTCCCGAATGACAGGCCGATCATGACAGTCTGTCGCAGCGGTAAACGTTCTGTTCTGGCGTTCAGCATCCTGCAGGCGGCAGGTCGAGACAAAGTCGCCAACATCAGTGGCGGCATGTTACGCTGGGAAGCAGAAAGCCTTCCTATCAAACACATAAGCTGACCTATAATCGATGAAACACCTCTTTCGCGCGATAACGATACTCCTCTGCCTGACCATGATCCCGGTGAGCGCGATTGCGACTGCCGCGATAAAACAGCGTTTCGCAGACGGCCCCAACCGGGTATTCTCCGGCGGCCCTCTAGTCAGCGGCGAACTGCACCGGGGTCCCGAACCAGACTGGCAATTCGTTAATGCCATTCCAACCATCGAAATGCAGCTTGAGGAACCCTCGACCTCCCGCCGTATATGGACTGTGGAACACGATGGAAGGCTCTATGTCTGGTCTGGCTACATGAGGTCAGCTGTCGGCAGACTCTGGAAACAGTGGCCAGTTCAGGCGGAGCGAAACGGCAACGCCATCTTTCGCATCGAAGGCACCCGCTATCTGCGACATCTGGAACGAATTCAGACCGGAGAGGAGCTTGAAGGTATTGCAGCCGCCATCTCTGCAAAGTATCCCTCGCGGCCTACCCCTCTGACGCGAGCGGTCATTGAGCGCGGTGACGTGTGGGTATTTGAAGCTAGAGCCCGCTAGCCGTAGTCGGACTTAACACAACAGCAGGATAAAAAGTCATGAAACTATTTTACAGAGCTTGCGCTGCCGCCGTATTGCTGACGGTGCTGGCCGTGTTGTTCGCTCCGGGAGTAGATGACTTCGTTGAGCAAACCTTTCAGCGCTATCTCGGAAGAGCGGCGAGCTAGTTCGATCACGGACTAATCGACCCGATATCCTGATGCCGATATCAAAGCGCGCTGGGCGTCTTCACGCAAAAATCTCAGAAATTCAGAACAGGCCTGACACCCAATTGCCCGATTCAGCAGCACTGCGTCCTGCCTGATCGGCCGGTAGAGGTGATCGGGAACAACCCAGAACGCACCCGCACGGGTTTCGGTAAGGTTCAACACCTGAGATCTGGCCACTAATCCCAGCTGGGCATTCCTTGATTCTACGAATTGAAAGGTCTGAGCGATATTTTCACCCTGAACGATTTTTCCGGATAGCTGGGCCGATAGACCCAGTTCATCGAGCGCTTCAGCAGCCGCCGTTCCGTATGGCGCGAATCGGGGGTTGGCGAGCGCTATCCTGTGCACGTCAGAGGACAGCAATGCGTTCGAATCCCTCACCTCGCGGCTGCTGTCCGCACTCCAAAGCACCAGTTCACCGCTGGCGTAGGTAAATCGCGAGGCGGAATCTGCCAGACCTAGCTCCGCCAAGCGCGCCGGTTTATCCTGATCCGCCGAAAGGAAAACCTGAAAAGGTGCACCGCTACGAATCTGAGCAAACAACCTGCCCGAGGAACCGTAAGCGACCTGAATGTTATGACCGGTCTGCGCTTCAAAGCGCTTGGCCAGTTCCGCCATCGGCCCAGAGAAATTGTACGCTACGGCAATCAGCAATTCCTCAGAGGCCACAGCACCACAGAGCAGATAGGCGGATATAAACAGACCGATGCGGCTGCCGCAAAAGCTGAGACTCGAGATTCTTTGCATCATGCCATGTATAGTGAGATAGCGGGCATCGCTTAGCAAGGCCTTGCTGTCGCAACGGCTGATATTGCTAGAATCAGATGGAGTCTGCATGACCACAACAAACTTGCATATTCCGCAGTACCCACACGTAAACTAGTGGTTCCGCTCGAACAAGCCTAAGCACCGGAAAATCTTATGACCTTGTCCCGACTTTTTTTCGCACTTTGTCTGAGTCTTACCGCTTACCCGACTTCGGCCCAGGAGACTCCCCCTAATTTTATCGTCATCATGGCGGATGACCTCGGCTACGGTGACCTGGGCGTATATGGCTCCACCTTGATCAAGACGCCTAACCTTGATCGCCTGGCACTTGACGGCGCACGACTGGACAGTTTTTATTCAAGCGCTAATGTCTGTACCGCTGCCCGCGGTGGCCTGCTCACCGGACGTTACCCGATCAGGCTGGATCTGGTGGCGGATGTGGCGAGGCCCACCAACGATATCCACCTCGCATTTGAAGAAATCACGATCGCTGAAGGCCTGAAACCTATGGGCTATCGCAGCGCGCTGTTCGGCAAATGGCATCTGGGCAGTCGTTTAGAATGGTCGCCGATGGACCAGGGATTTGATGAATTCTTTGGCGTTCTGCACAGCAATGACATGACGCCCCTGGAACTCTATCGGGGTACGCAAATAATCGAGAACCCGGTCGATCAGACGACTCTGACCGAACGTTACACCCGGGAGGCCGTTCGATTTATAGCAGAAAACAGGGACAATCCGTTTTTCCTCTATCTTCCCCATTCCTTTCCCCATGTTCCGCTGTTCGTCTCTCCCCGCTTCGATGGTCGCTCAGATGCAGGCCTCTATGGCGATGTGGTAGAAACTATCGACTGGAGCACAGGTGAAATACTCGCCGCTCTTGATGAGTATGGCCTGAGTGAGAATACGCTGGTTATTTTCACCTCGGACAACGGGCCCTGGTTTGAAGGCAGTTCGGGCATTTATCGCAACCGCAAAGGCTCATCCTGGGAAGGCGGGCAGCGCGTTCCATTCCTGGCGCATTGGCCGGGCAAAATTCCGGCAGGCACAGTGAGCAGCGAACCTGCCATGAATATCGACCTCTATCCAACGCTGATTTCACTGGCGGGCGGTCAACTTCCGGACGATCGACCGATTGATGGTAAGGACATCTTTCCACTAATAACCGGAAGCAACAGATCCCCCCATGAGGCGCTGTTCCTTTTCAATCGTGACAGGATCGCCGGCGTGCGAAGCGGGCAATGGAAGCTAGTGGTTGAAACCCGCTACCGCGCAACGCTGAACAGTTTCGAACATTCGAGCTATTACGGGCCCGATGGGTTACTGTTCGACCTGAGAAATGATCCCGCTGAAACCTACAGCTTTACTCGGGAATATCCTGAGGTTTTGCAGCGAATGAGAACACACCTGCAAAACGCCCGAGATGAACTGAAGCCGGCGGTGTTGCCCCAGATGTGGAACCGCCAATAGCAGTGGCGCTTCGCGCTGTCCGGATATAGCTATTGCGTTTCATCCCGAAACGCGAATGCAACAAGCGCTGCCGTGAGCAACGCGATGCCCGCAAGCGTAAACCACATGCCAGCGAAATTGGTGACCACACCCGTTTCCCCAAAGATATTGCCCAGGATACCCAGCACCGGGCCCGCAATCATCGGCCCGACCCCCAGAATGATGATGCCGAACACCGTCTGCGCGGAATTGCGAATGTCTTCATCAGCGACCCGGTCAACATACATAAAAGCCGAGGCAAAAAAACAGGCATAGCACAGGCCATGCAAAATCTGGCTGAATACCCCTATCATCAGTGGCGCAGTCCAGACGAATTGGCCCGCTGCATCCACAGACGGTCCGGCAGAGTCCTGCAGACTGATCAATCCCCAGATCGTGTAGCGGGCAAAGTAGGCCAGAGCGCCCAGAGTGATTGTCCACTTGACACCCAATCGCATGAGCAATGTGCCCAGCAGAGCCAGAAAACCAATCTCTGCGAATTGCCCCACTGTCATGGCCGGCGCTATGTAAGTAACCAGCATGCCCAGTTGATTTTCAAAGAAAGGTCCTGCCTGCATAAAGTAAATCTGGTGGATCACCGCGACCGGCAAGCTGGCAGCCACCAGCACAGCAAACGATTTGCGGGTCAGTAAACTGAACGCCTTTTTGAAGGCCATTTTTTCTACCCCGTCTTTCTTAGGCGGTGTGTGAGGCAGGAGAAAGCAGAATCCGGCGTACAAAAACGCCACCACACCTGAAACTTTGAGGGTATCTGCCAGTCTAGCAGTCGCATCGGGCACTTCATTCCCGACAAAAAATGGGGGCAGCACTTGAAACTCAAGATTGCTCTGCAGCCAGATCATCGGAAACAGCCAGCTTGCAGCAATCCAGCCAATCGTTCCCCAGACCCGAACCCGGGGAAAGTCACTTTCTGCCTTGTCTAGGTGAGCGAAGGCCATGGAATTGGTCAGAGAAAGCGTTGGCATGTACAGCACACTGTAAAGCGTCGCCAGCACTAGCCAGGCTGTGAAACTATCCTGATAAGAGAGACTTATCTTAACGATGCCGCCCAACACAAGGAGCGCTGCCAGAAATTTTTCAGTCGCAAAGTAGCGATCAGCAAACTGGCCAGCAATAAAAGGGGCACTCACCGCGCCAACCGAACCGGCTACCCCGATGATCAGGCCGACCTGGCCGGACGTGAAACCCATGCCACCATCGGCGACGGATGACTGTAAATAAGTGGCAAGCACCGGCAGCCAGACACCCCAAACAGCGTACTGCAGGAACATCATCAAGCTCAGGCGGCTCTTTATCGTATCCACAATGCGTGGTCTCCTGCTTGTTGTTATTTCCCGGCTGGCTGCGCAGCACTGCACTTTCTCAACGAAAGTAGTCGAACAGGGGGTCGATTGCAAACCATAAGGGTTTATACTGGCACCGGCCCGATTACCGACATGACCTGAGATTCAGTAGCCTATGAAGACCATCAAAGGACCCGCAATTTTCCTTGCCCAGTTTGTTGGCGAACAAGCCCCTTTTAACTGCCTGGAAGACATAGCCAGCTGGGCGGCAGAGCTCGGCTTTAAAGGAATCCAGATTCCAAGCTGGGAATCCAGACTGTTCGATCTTCGAACGGCTGCTGAAAGCCCCGGCTACTGCGATGATCTCAAGGGCATGCTGGCAGAGCGTAATATTAAAATCACGGAACTGTCGACGCATCTGCAGGGACAACTGGTAGCCGTGCACCCAGCCTATGATCAGATGTTTGACGGTTTTGCCGCCCCGGAAGTGCAGGGAAATCCCGCAGCGAGACAGGCCTGGGCCGTCGACCAGCTGTTGCTGGCGGCAAAGGCATCGCAAAACCTGGGGCTGACCGCTCATGCGAGCTTTCCGGGAGCTCTCGCCTGGCCATATCTTTACCCCTGGCCGCAGCGACCAGCGGGCCTGGTGGAGGCCGCTTTTGACGAACTGGCCAAACGGTGGCTGCCCATTCTCAACGCGTTTGATGATGCAGGAGTGGATATCGGCTTCGAGATTCACCCCGGAGAAGATCTGCATGATGGTGTCACCTTTGAGATGTTTCTAGAACGCGTGAATAACCACCCGCGCTGCAACATCCTGTTCGACCCCAGCCATCTGATTCTGCAGCAGCTGGATTACCTTGGGTTCATGGATGCTTACAAAGACCGTATCAAGCTCGCACATATCAAGGATGCAGAATTCAATCCGACTGCGAAGCAGGGTGTCTATGGCGGCTATCAATCCTGGATTGACCGTGCGGGCAGGTTCCGATCTCTGGGCGATGGACAGGTAGACTTTAACGGAATTTTCTCCAAACTGGCCGCAAACGACTTTGACGGCTGGGCGGTGCTCGAATGGGAGTGCTGTCTGAAACATCCTGAAGATGGCGCCCAGGAAGGCGCGATCTTCATCCGTGATCACATCATTCGCGTTACCGACAAAGCGTTTGATGACTTTGCTGACGCCGGCACTGATGACCAAACTAATCGAAATATCCTGGGACTCTCATGAAAATTAGGCTTGGCATGGTGGGCGGTGGCACCGGCGCATTCATCGGTGAGGTGCACCGCATTGCGGCCCGACTGGACAACAGATACGAACTGGTTGCAGGCGCGTTCAGCAGCGATTCGGAAAGGGCAAAGCAGTCGGCGGCAGCATTGGGCATTGCGCCCGAACGGGCCTATGACGATTTCTCAGAAATGGCCGAGAAAGAAGGTACGCGGGAAGACGGCATCGATGTTGTCGCCATAGTGACGCCCAACCATCTGCACCACGCTCCGGCAAAGTGCTTCCTCGAAGCCGGCATTCATGTGATTTGTGACAAACCGCTATCTGCCTCTTTAGAAGATGCCATGGATCTGGAACGCCTGGTCGAAGAGACCGGATTGCTGTTTGCAGTGACCTATAATTATTCCGGCTATCCAATGGTCAGACAGGCCAGAGAGATGATACGGAACGGCGATCTGGGGAATCTCCGCGTCGTTCAGGTCGAGTATCCTCAGGAGTGGCTGAGCACTGATCTGGAATCTACCGGGCAAAAACAGGCGGCTTGGAGAACAGATCCGGCCCGGGCTGGGGCGGGCGGCTCCCTGGGAGATATCGGGACACATGCATTCCACCTCACCGAGTTCATCACAGGACTGGAAGTCAACAGCCTGCTGGCTGATCTAAGCGCCTTCGTCCACGGCAGGTCACTGGATGACAACGCGCAGGTCATGCTGCGCTTCGCCAACGGGGCCAGAGGCTCTCTTTGGGCCAGCCAGGTCGCAGTGGGGCATGAAAATGGATTGCGTATCCGGGTTTATGGCGATCAGGCGAGCCTTGAATGGTTTCAGGAACAACCGAACCAGCTCAAATTTTGCCGGCTCGGCGAGGCCCCCCAGTATGTAGCCCGTGGCGGCAATACTGCCGGTGATGCGGCGAATGCCGTCACTCGGATACCCGGCGGTCATCCTGAAGGGTTCCTGGAGGCCTTCGCCAACCTCTATCGTGATTTCGCTGACCAGGTAGAAGCTTTTCCTGCACGGAATACCATGAATGACAGCGAACTTCTGGTTCCCGCCGTATCTGAAGGCGTGAAAGGCGTGCTGTTTGTTGAAAAAGCCGTTGCGTCTTCGGAAAGCGGTGGCATCTGGCTGAGCATGGATTCCTGAGATCCGGCTGTCAAAGAAGGCTTTTGGGCAACTCAGAATTGCGATAATCTGAGGTTCCAAAATCGGAGCGTTTCAATGACCCAATACAGGCATCAGAACAGTCGCCGTCATTTTCTACAGCGGAGCATACTGCTGACCGCAGGCTGCGGCCTCCCGCCTCTGCTCGCGGCTCAGACCCGGCAAGTTGAGCGCATCGGCCTGCAGCTATACACGCTTCGGGAGGAGCTTTCTCGGGACTTTGATGGCACCCTGGCCCGGGTGGCAGCACTCGGTTATCGGGAGATGGAATTCGCCGGATACTACGACCGCAGCGCGGCAGAGATCAAAAGAGCTCTGGATGACAATGGCCTGAGCAGCCCTGCGGCCCATATTCAAATGACGGCAGTACGGTCCGATCTGCAGCGGGAAATCGATTTCGCTGCAGAGATCGGCCAGCGCTATATCGTTGTACCAAGTATCGCTGCATCTGAGCGCGGCACCGACGACTATAAGCGTCACGCCGAGACTCTGAATCGGGCGGGCGAGATGACACAAGCTGCGGGGATCAAGATGGCCTATCATAACCACAGCTTCGAATTTGAACGCGCAGGCAATCGGGCACATTACGATACCCTGTTGGAGGAGACTGCACCTGAGCTGGTCGACTTTGAGCTGGATTTATTCTGGATCGCCAATGCCGGTGTCGACCCGATGCTGTATCTGGACGGCCACCCAGGGCGATTCAGCATGCTTCACGTCAAGGACCGGGATCAGTTCGGTCGCATGACCTCCGTTGGTAGCGGCACCATCAATTTTGCGGAGATCTTTTCGCAGGCTGACACAGCAGGCTTCAAGCACTTCTTTATCGAGCACGACAACCCTGGCGATGGATTTGCATCAATTGCCCGTAGCATTTACACCGTGCGCAATTTACAGTTTTAAACTGTCCGCACATCTGGAGACAAGACAAATGAAAACTAGACGGGAATTCTTGCAGGGACTCATCATCTCTGTCGGTGGTGCCTCAGCACTCAGCGCCTGCGGTGATGCCGCGAATGTGGTCGCGACAACTGCTGGAGAGAGGGGGCGGTTCTATACGCAAGATGAAATGGCCCTCATCAGTCGTATCAGCGATCTGGTCATTCCACGTACCGAAACCCCCGGTGCGCTCGATGCCAACGTACCCGGCTATCTCGATGCCCTGATGTCTGACTGGGCCAGTGCTGAGACCCAAAATGGCCATCGAGCGGCTCTTCAGCTCATCTCGCAGCGCCTGGACAGTCTGAGCGGAGACTTCAAGGCTGCCAGCGAGACGGAGGCTGCTGCGGCTCTTTCTGAACTGGACAGTGACGCCTTTAACGGCGACAGCAGCCTGGGAGGATATCGCTCCCTGAAAGGCTACATTACTCAGTCTTATTTCGCGACTGAGGCGGGCGCGACCGAAGAGTTAAAATGGGTTGCCATACCGGGCCGCTGGGATCCCAGCGTTGATATTGCAACTGGCGACTAGGGAGAATCGACATGGCTGAGGCAGAGTTTGATGCGATCGTAGTAGGTTCAGGGATGAGCGGCGGCATGTCCGCGAAAGAACTGTGTGAGCGGGGCCTGAAGGTGCTGGTGCTGGAGCGCGGACCGGAAATAGTCCCGGAGCGAGATTACACGGATCAGCTGGCCCCGTGGGAAAGCGATCATCTGGATAACGTGGCGCAAGATGAAATAAATCAACACTATTATAAACAGTACGGTGGCGTTGCCTATGCAATCAAGGAATCGACGAAACATTTCTGGGTAAAAGATGACGAACATCCCTATGAAGAAGCCGAAGGAACCAGCTATGACTGGTTGCGGGGCTATCACACCGCGGGTCGCTCCATCATGTGGAGCCGACAGACCTATCGTCTGGGACCACAAGATTTCACGGCAAATCTTGAAGAAGGCGTTGGCGTAGACTGGCCGGTTCGCTATGAAGATATTGTCCCGTGGTATGAAAAGGTAGAAACCTTCGTTGGCGTTTCTGGCAGTGAAGAGGGTCTTGATCAGCTGCCTGACAGCGTCTTTCAGCCGGCCTTTGAACTGACTGACGCCGAGAAGTCATTCAAGCAGAAGGTGGAAACAACATTCAATGGCAGGAATGTGATACCGGCGCGGATTGCCCACCTGACAGACGCCACCGAAGAACAGCGCGCGCTGGGCCGAAGCAATTGTCAGGCCCGCAATCGTTGTCATCACGGCTGCAGCTTCAAGGCGTACTTTTCGTCCCTCAATGCGACCCTGCCGGCTGCCGAACGTACCGGCAATCTGACCATGGTGCATAATGCTATCGTCCAGGGCTTGGACTATGACCCAGCGAACAACCGGATCAGCGGCGTTCGGGTTGTAGACGCTGAAACCAATGAAGCACGCACCTACAGTTCCAGGGTGGTTTTCCTAAACGCATCGGCGATCGCTTCCGCAATGATCCTGCTGCAGTCGAAGTCGGAAAGTTTTCCTACGGGACTGGCAAACCGTTCTGATCAGGTCGGGCGCAATCTGATGGATCATGTCAGCAGTGCGGGGGTCGCCGGAATCATGACAGGGTTTGAGGATAAGACGGTTTTTGGCAGGCGACCCAGCGGCGGCATTTATATTCCGCGCTACGCCAACGTTACCGAAAACGACAAACCCTACAAGCGCGGCTTCGGCTTTCAGGGCGGTGCACGCCCGCTTGGCAATTCGGGCGGCCAGATTGCCGGTATTGGCAGAGATTTCAAAGAGGCCCATAAGCGGCCGGGGCCGTGGCGCTTCAGTGTTTTAGCCTTTGGCGAACAGCTGCCAAATCCGGAGAACCGCGTGACGCTGCATGCCTCTCGCAGAGATCGATGGGGCAATCCTGTTCCTGTTTTCAATGTGTCCTATGGCGAAAATGAGCGCATCATGCAGCAGGAAGCGGTCAAGGACGCGCAGGCCATGATGGAGGCAGCCGGGTGTATCAACATCACGACGAGCAATGCCAATCTGTCCAAGCCGGGGAACAGGATCCATGAAATGGGTACCGCACGCATGGGCCGGGACCCGGCAACTTCAGTGCTTAACGGCTGGGCTCAGGCTCACGATGTGCCAAACCTTTTCATTACTGACGGCGCATTCATGACCTCGTCCGCCTGCCAGAATCCCTCGCTGACCTACATGGCTTTCAGCGCCAGAGCAGCGAACTACGCCGCAGACCTGATATCCGAAGACGTCATTTGACCTTCTAGCCGTTATCCAAAAAAGGCGCCAGTCGGCGCCTTTTTTGGATAAACGCTCATTGATCAAGCGGCAAAAGCTCAAAGGTTCTGATCTCAAGCGGGTGACTCTCAGCCTGCACAGAGATATATCCACTGTCGACCGATACTGATGCACCTGCCTCAATAAGTCGCTGCGCATCCGGGTCACTCGGATCCAGCTGCACCTGGGAATACTCAAAAACAGTATGCCCATTGACAAGGTGTCGGATGGATTCACTGCCTCTGACTTCCAACTCCATGACCACCCACTGATCACCGTGGTATGTCTCTGAGACCGAATTGGTACAGTGCACCGTAATCAGTTCATCATTCATCACAAAATGCGTGCCCGGCGAGCAGACATTGGCGGTAGGCCGGGTATCGCTGCCGTTACCCCCGAGCATCTGTGCTTCAATTGACGCTGGAAATTCCTGCTCAAGAGTCATGGACTCAGGAGACTGGCTGTGGAGCATAATGCCATTATTCCGAAACGCCCAACCAGGTCCGTTGGTCACCTGCTCTCCGGTAAATCGATATTCGACCCGCAGCCGGTAATGCGAAAAAGGCTGTTCGTAAAAGATATGTCCGAACTCGTTGCTAAAGTCATTCCAACTGTCGTAGGAAACTTTGAACAAGCCGTCTTCGACCCGAAAAGTGTTTAGATGATTTACCCCCAGGGGATAGCCGGTAAATTTCGGAGTCCAACCCTCAAGATCTTTCCCATTGAACAATTGGATCCAGTCATCCGAGCCCGCACTCTGAGCATACAATCCAACGTGTGCCAGAATAGCGCACATTGCAATCACGAATATCCTCATCCCTCTGAACCTCTTGCACACCGACTCTGGGCAGCCATCAGCATGATCAGACCAGGCCAAAGCCAGGACGATAGGATTTATCCAGATAGCCGTTTGCTTCTTCATCATTTGCAAACCGCATGCTCCGGGCGTCGTACTCGAGCACCTTGTGATCAGCAGCCCTGATGGTGGCGATATTGCCAAGCAGCATGGTCTCGGTCAGCCTTCCGGAATACTCAAAACCGGAGGTTGTGCGTTTGCTTCGGTCTTTGATGGCGTCTATCCATTCCTGATAAATACCCGTCGACCGCGGCAAGGTTCGTTCCGGAGCCTGAACTGAGTTGTGAACTGAGGCGGGAATCAACTGCGGGTCACGGCCATAAACACCGTGCATCAGAGTGTTGCGCTCACCCACAATCAGCACGCCTCCATCGTTATCACCCATCTGCCGTCCGTCTTCCAGCCCCGACGGCCGCTCAGGCATCAGGCCGCCGTCGTACCAGGTCATCTTGACCGCGGGACGAGTCTCATTGGCAGGAAATTCGAAGTGAATTTTAGAGGCAATCGGAAATGTTTCCATACCTCGACCAAAACGGGAAGAACTGGCTGAAATTCTGCTCGGGAGGTCCAGGTTCAAGGCCCAGTACGGATGATCAATGATATGAGCACCCATATCCCCCACGACCCCCGTACCAAAATCCAGCCAGCCGCGCCAGTTAAACGGATGATAAGCACGCTCTGCGTAAGGTCGGTAGGATGCGGCTCCCAGCCAGAGATCCCAAGCCAGAGAGTCAGGGACAGGTGTTTCATCCTCAGGCCGACCGATACCCTGAGGCCAGACGGGCCGATTGGTCCAGCAGTGCACTTCCCTGATCTCACCCAGTGCCCCGGAAGCTACCCACTCATTGATCAGGCGAGCCCCTTCACCCGCATGCCCCTGATTGCCCATTTGGGTAACGATGTTATTCGCCTCAGCGGCCCCGGCCAACACGCGACATTCATTCACGGTATGGCAGAGCGGCTTTTGCACATAAACATGTTTTCCCAACCCCATCGCGTGCATCGCGATGGGTGCGTGCATGTGGTCAGGCGTACTGATCAGGACCGCATCAATTTCAGGCTCACTGTCGAGCATCTCACGATAATCTCGATAGATTCTTGTCTTATCCCGAAACGGAGCTGCAAAATCCCGCTGCAACGTGTCCGCGAGCCGTCGATCATCGATGTCGCAAATCGCATAGATATTTTCATGGGCCACACTCTGAATGTCCGAACTGCCCTTCCCGGCCGCGCCGACGGCTGCAATATTCAAGCGATCACTGGGGGCAATATAGTTCTCCCCTCCGAGCACAGCTCTTGGCACAATCATGAATGCCGTCGCCGCACCGGCGCTTTTGATAAAACCCCTTCGGGTTTCGGACTCAGGCAACTCAGGCCGGGCAGATCGCTTCTTCATTTCTGGACACCCTCTGGATTGGCACAGGCAGGCAGCCCGTGCTGAGATATTAGGACCACTGGATAACTAAATATTTGGTTAGAATATCGACTCATGGTGCAGGAGTCCATGTCAGGAAAATCCTGGCCGGCCGGTTGGCATGGCGGCCCGAGCCTCAGCCCTGGAAAGCATCCCCGATGAAATACACGATCGCACCAAGTGTCACCGCCCACAGACTACAGGCCAAGACATCAAGCAGTGAATAAACCCGACGACTGAAGCCGCTGACTCCGATCATCGCAGGCAGTAGGCTGCGAATGGCCGGCACAAATCGACCAATGAAAATAGTCAATGGGCCGTATTTAGTGATCAATGCGTTGGCTCTAGCTATCGCTGTCTGGTGCCGCTCTGCGAACCTGGATCGGGTCAGACGGGGACCCAGAAAATAACCCAAATAAAACCCGACATGATCCCCAGCAGCAGCACCCACCATGGCCAGAGCACAGATGATCGGAAGCGATGCCATCTCGGTGAAGAACAGGATCGAGGAAACAATCACCAGAAAAGCGCCAGAGATAAACAGACCAATTCCAACACAGGCTTCCGCAAAGGCCAGCAAAGGCACAAGCAGGGCAGCGCCGCGCTGGTTCTCCTCAAGCAGGCTTAAAAAATAAGTCTCTATAGCTAGTCGCCTCTCAATGCGATTCTAACAACCACCCCTGATTCGCGGTATTGCCGGAAGGCCCATCAGTGGCCAGATTTTCCGGCCGCTTCTTTGAGCGCACCAATTCCAACTAATGATTCCACCAGGGCATGCAGGAAAAAGGTCTAAGATCCAGTTCATGAGTCCACGCAGAACGGTGTTGCTGAGACAGGTGCCAGTAGGTTTCTGCCACTTCATCAGGTTTTAGCAGACCGTCCTCGGCACCTTTGGTCTCGCGCATCTTTTGAAAAGCCTCAGCCCCCACCATTTTGCCGAGCGTGTCAGGCGCATCAACAGGACCATCGATGATGATGTGAGAGACGTGGATGTTCTCAGGACCATACTGCGCATTCAGGGACTGACAGAGCATTCTTCGCCCGCCCATGGCTGCGGCGTGGGAATGCTGACCGGCATTACCCCGCACCGCAGCAGTTGAAGAAGTAACGAGCAGCGTTCCTTTTCCTCGTAACTGCATTAAGGGACAAAGCACCTGCGCGAGACGGAAAAGACCCAAAACCCCCATCCGCCATCCCAACTCAAAGACCTTTTCAGGTGTCTCCTCAAGACGCCGATCACCAATCTGAGCGCCAAGGTTGTAGATAAGCACTTCGATCGGACCTAACTCTTGCTCAACGAGCCGAACCTGATTCTCAAGCGTCTCGGGTTCAACCGCATTCAGCAGATATCCACTGGCCGACCCTCCCTCTGCCTGAATATCTGCCGTTAGCTGATCCAGGCCTTCTTGTCCGGTTCGGCGGCACAGCGCCGCGTGGTAGCCGCCCCGGGCAAATCGCTTGGCGACATGGCCGCCAATCCCGGCGCCGGCGCCGATAATAAGACAAACGGGTTTAGTCATTCATTCCTCACAAGGGAAGCTTCATTTCCCATCACGCTGATCAACAATTCACGCTCAGCCTCAAAATTAACGAAAAAACTCTGGCTTGCCTACAGTTGGCTATGTCTTTGCCACAGGCAGTCGCAAAAGTTATGACGGAGTACAGTGCAAAGCTGTATATCGGTTAAAGCGGATCGCTGTGGGACCAGCCCCGGCAGGGGCTCAGATCCGGCTTGTTATTTCGTAGAAAATCGTTACGCTAACGGTTCGAAAAATTCAATGACAAACTCACAGGGAAAGTTTTTCTATGGCAATTCCAGAATGCATGCAGGGCCGACTGTCAGTCCCGGTTGTCGGCGCCCCCCTATTTATAATATCCAACCCTGATCTGGTGATTGCACAGTGCAAGGCTGGGGTAGTGGGATCATTTCCCGCCCTGAACGCGCGGCCTGCGGAAGAACTCGACAAGTGGCTCACTCGCATCAAGACAGAATTGGCCGAGTATGATGCCGCCAATCCCAATCAACCCTCTGCGCCGTTCGCCGTAAATCAGATTGTTCACGGCTCTAACGACCGGCTGATGCATGATGTGGAGATGTGCGTTAAGCATGAAGTTCCCGTGGTCATTACTTCTCTGGGTGCCAGGCCGGAAGTATTCGATGCCATACACTCTTACGGCGGCATCTGCCTGCACGACGTTATCAATAATCGATTCGCCAAAAAAGCGATTGAAAAAGGCGCCGACGGTCTTATCTGCGTTGCCGCAGGAGCCGGAGGACACGCCGGCACCTTGTCACCTATGGCGTTCATACAAGAGGTCAGAGAATGGTTCGATGGGCCAATACTGCTTTCCGGTGCCATCGGAACGGGTGATGCCGTACTGGCTGCGCAAGCGATGGGCGCAGATCTTGCCTACCTTGGGTCCGCGTTTATCGCCACCGAGGAGGCCAATGCAGTGGAGGGCTACAAGCAGGGAATCGTAGACAATGGCTCGAGCGACATCGTTTATACCAATCTCTTCACCGGTGTGCATGGCAATTATCTGCGACCATCCATCGAAGCGGCAGGGCTAGACCCTGATGATTTACCACAGAGCGACCCTTCTAATATGAACTTCGGTTCCGGCGGCAGCGCAAAGAAGAAGGCCTGGAAGGACATTTGGGGCTCGGGGCAGGGCATTAACGCCATCAAAGAAGTGTTGCCTACCAGCGCTCTGGTGGGTCGCCTTAAATCGGAATACGCTGCAGCCAGAGAGCGAATCAGCCTGTAATCGGCTTCAGGCCAGACATGAAAATCTGGGTGGATGCTGATGCCTGTCCGGGCGTCATCAAAGAAATACTGTTCCGGGCCGCTGAGCGGACACAAACCTCTGTGACTCTAGTGGCCAACAAAGCTCTGCGCACACCGCCATCAAGACTGATCAGCACCGTTCAAGTGCCGGGAGGATTTGACGTCGCCGACAATGAAATTGTGCGCCGCACCAATCCCGGAGATCTCGTCATTACCAGCGACATTCCACTGGCGGCTGAAGTCATTAATCGGCAAGCACTCGCACTGAGTCCACGCGGAGAACTGTTCTCCAAAAACAACATCGGCGCTCGCTTGAACATGCGCGACTTTCTGGAAACCATGCGCGGCAGCGGTGAACATACGGGAGGTCCTGCACCTTTCAGCAATGCCGACAAGAAGCAGTTCGCAGATCAGCTGGATCGCTTGCTCGCCAGCCGCACCGGCTAGCGCTTACTTTCCGCCCGGCTGTCTGGCGGGACGATATAGACTTGCGCCATTTTGACATCCAGCGAAGTTGAAATGGCGGTATTTTCACCGGTCACCGGATCTGGATAGGCCTCAGCAAGACGTCTGAGCGCCTTGTACAGAGAGATGCCGGAAATCTGACCATTGCTGAGATGGTGAGTCGAATCGTTGCGGATCAGTTGGTAATACCAGGTGTCAACGTCAGCATAGCCGGCAAGCACTCCTGTTGCTTGCTCTGAACTTAGATCGAGCTGGAAGCGCGCATCTTTGAAGACATGAATCGACGGCACACTGAGGTTTTGCCAGGGCATGATCATTTCCGCGATCGGCTCGGTAATGAGAACGCCATCGACAATCTGACCGGCAAACTGTCGAATCAGACTTTCTCCCCACCGATAGTCAATGCGCTGCGTGCCACCTGCCATGACCTTCTGGCCGGTGGCGTCCGTCAGCAGGCGGTCCATCCCTCGGTACAGATTGACAATCACGGAATCGTCATTATCAAGACTGTCTACCTCGGTGAGTTCAATCATCATGCGATTGTAAACTTCATCAAGTATTGCCTTGTTCTGGAATATGTATTCCACCCCGTCTGGCCCGCGAAACCCGATGATGCAACCCACTGCCCGGTATACCTCGTTATCTATTCCGGGAGTGCCATCCGGATGCGTAAAGTCATTGGCGCTCACTTCTCCATCAAGATTCAAACCCCAGGATAATGTTCCTTCTACTTCGAAAAATTCGAAACCATCAGGTTCCGTACTCGGATGCCAGGTCTGTATTTCCTGTGCAAGCTGCGTCTCTTCGACGCTCAGAGATTCGTGGTCAGGAAAGAGCTTCTCAAATTGCTCTCGCGGGCCGTCATTGAATCCCTTGGGACACTCGGCCTGCGCATCTTCGGTCTGATACACCGACCAGAATAAATCTGTCATCACATAGCTGATAGTTCGGTTTCTGATTCTCGACTCCTCGGCCTGAACAGCGGAGATTATCAACAAGCCGCTCAGCACCAGGACACAGGCTAGCCATCTGCGCGTTTGATAAGTTCCCATCACAAAGTCCCCCGAAAAAAATCGTCCCGCAGCATAATCGCCTTGAGGCCATTTCGCTGGCCCCGCCATTCTCCGGTGCCACCACCATGGACATCGCCGGGCGATGAATCACCGGCGAAGGTGTACACCGGTCGATCACGGTAGGCCCAGACGCGAAGAGCCCCTTCCTGCTGCGGCGCAGCGAAACGACCTGTGCGGGGGTAAATCCATACAATAGACCAGATGCGATTGGTAGCTTGCTCATGGTCACTGGCCAGAACATATGGCCAGTATTCAAGGCAGCGCTCGGGATCTCCCGCACCGCACATGGCCAGCCGATAAACTTGCGTTTCGGTGGGATGATCGCAGCCTAACTGATCCTGTGAATCTTCGCCGCAATGGTAGATATAAATGGTTTTGCCTTCCGAATCAGCCAGCACGTCTCCGACCATGGTGTGCTGCGGCCTAAAACTGGTAGGGTAGGAATCCGCGACCTGAGTAAACACATTGTCCCAGCCGGGCTCGTCACTGCCCTGCTGCGACCAGGTGCCGGAATCCAAAATATAGGTATACAGCGGCTTGCCTCTAAAAACCCACTGGCGCTCGCCGGGAGAACGCTCCAGCAACGACCATTCACCCTGCGCTCTGGCCAGAGATGGCGCCAATACCGGCTGCCATTTTGCCAGACAGTCTGCACGGCAGCTGCTGCTGTCAGCTGTATCCCCCTCATAGCTGTAAACCGATTCACTGCGGTCTGTTGCCAGCATTCGTCCATTGAAGGAGCTTCGGATTGAGAAACCCGGGGGGTGAAGCGAAGGAGGGCCGACCGGTACCCGTTTAGCCGGCGCATCACCGCCGAAACGCCGGCGTGTGCCGCCCAGCACATCACCGGGCCGTTTGTCTTTGACTGAAGTGTACAGCGGCTGTTCCTGATAGGCCCACTGCAGCGCGCCATCGCGGCGCTCAACAACGGTCCAGTCCCCGACTTCTTGTGCACCCTCGTCCGCGGTGACAGGTTTCCACAGGTCGGTGCAACTCTTGCGCTCATCCAGTTCCGGTAAGCGGATCCCCGGAGGATAGGGACTCATCAAGCCTGCCGTAACCGTCAAGACATCCTCGTAGCAGGCGGGCGAGCCGGGAGACTCACCGCTGTATCCATTACGCAACTTGTGCTGAGGCCATTTGTATAGCGTCATGCCGGATGCGTCAGCGAATACCGGTCCTTCCTGAGTGGCCTCCACCCTGAAACCCACGGGCATGGGAACGTCGCGGTAAGCTTCAGTGTAGGATCCTTGATCAGCGCCGACAGCAGCTGCGCAACAGGCGATAAAGCGGATCGAATAGAGGCTCAAAGCGACTTTTTTAAGGCTGCTCACAATTCAAAATCCGAGATTTATCAAGTAATCAGAATGTCACTTATTTCGCTTGAGGTGGTGTTGCTTTTGTCTCCCCAGGTATCGATCTCGAGTCCCATCAGCCGCTGAGCGGTGAACCCGAGCCGGCAACCGGGTGAGCCGCCACCGTCGATGTGCAGACCGGTCTTGACGAGGCCGCCGGCAGTGCCTGCGGAAAACATGGGGATACCATCTATCGCGTGCAGCTTGGCAAAGGACTGATCTGTCGTAGCATAAATGAACGAATTGTCCAGCAGAGAACCGTCCCCCTCCCTAAATTTGTCGAGGGCCTGCACGTAGTAGGCCCATTCCTCCATGGCGCGACGCGTATACCAGGAGGTATAGGGCTGATAGCCCAACTCCGGATCCACCGCTTCTTCATGAGTCGCCGTGTGATGCGGCTTGTCATATCCCGGCTGCGTAGTTGCTGAGAACGCAGACGCATAGAACATATTGAACACACGGGTCTGATCGCAGGCCACCGCCATCAGCATCAGGTCCGTCATCATGCGATGTCTCGTTGCCACAAGATCCGCATCCAGCCCCGTTGGCAGATCCATCGGCTCTTCCAATACCACACAGGCTTCACGGGGATCGGGTTTGGTGAGCTGCAGATCAAACCGCCGCTCAAGATCCCGCAATCCCGTAAAATACTGATCCAGACGAGCCCGATCCTCAGCGCCAAGGGATTTCTCCAGCTTGCGGGCTTCCTCCTGAACAGCGCTGAGGGCGCTCTGCCGCACCATCACTTTGGGGTCAGGAGAAAACGTGGAGGCATTGGGATCCTGAAAACCCTCCCCGAAAAGACGCTGATAGAATCTCAGCGGTGACCACTCTGGTGTGTTGACCGAATTTCCGCCTTCATAGCTGAAGCTGTCTCGCGCATCGCCGGTAGCGGTTGCGCTCAGGCTTCTGAACCGGGTGGCGTTGCCAATCTGTCGCGCGATCGACACATCAATGGTCTCGCCGGGCAGATTGTCCCGCGCAGTCGGCGCAATGCCAGAACGCAGTACCACCCAGCCAGAGTGATGACACAAATTGGGGGCATCATCTTTAAAAACATGAAAATTGGTGTACAGATTCAGATGTTCTTGGACTGGCGCCAGCGCAGCAATTTCTTCAGGCAGATCGAAATTTGCACCGGTTTTCTTCGGAACAAAAATCGATTCGCTCATACCAAGCCCCCAGGACCAGGTACCAAAACGCAGGGGAATCGGCATGCCGTCTGCATAGGCCGTCCCGTTGTCATTCAAAAAGACATTCAAAAGTGGCAGCCCGACGGAGACTGCCCCACCCTTCAGGGTACCCCTAAGGAACCGACGTCTGCTCAGAGTCTGCTTAAGCCTTTTCATCACTCGTTCTCCATGCTTGCCAGAACCATGGCAGATTCGGCTCTCTCGGCAGGCGCTTTCATTCGTAGTGAATCATGCATTCTATCCTCAGATTCTTCAGACCTCACGCGCGAAAACGCATCAGACAGCGCTATATCGCGCAATAATTCGGGTAATCGGTACTCATTTTCCGCAAAACGCGCTTCAAATCCCGCGAGCGTATCCCTGTCCTCTCTCAGAGAAACAGGCCCACCCGTTCCGTAAGCATACAGCCGATTGATCAGACAGGCGGACAATTTGGGATGATTACGGGTCGCTTGTGCCAGACCGGCAATGTCCTCATAGAAAATGCCATCCAGCTCGCCGGCTATGTCCAGTGGCGCGCCATTCTCGGTTTCACGGTAGCGACCTGCACCGTCAAAATTTTCCAGTGAGAGGCCCATCGGGTCGGTGATCAGGTGACAACCGGCACAGGACGGATTGGTGTTATGAACCGCCAAGCGTTCTTTCGCTGTCGCAGCGTCCTCTGCTTCTTCTAACGAAGAGAAGTCAACGTCCGGCGGAGGATCAGGCACTCGCTGACACAGAAAGGTTTCACGCAGAGCCTTGCCCCTGAGAGTCGGCGAGCTCCGAACCGAATGAGAATTCGCGGCCAGGAAACTGACATGAGTCAGTAAGCCTAGCCGAGGGCCCCCTTCTTCGAACTCGAAAGGCATCCAGCCCTCACCGGCCGGAGTGTCATAAACCGCAGCAAGCTGCATGGACATAAAGGTTTTCCGCGTGGTGAAAAGGTCTCGGTAGTCCGCCTGCCGGGCTACTAGATGGTCAACGATCGTGCGCAGGGTTTGCTCACGGGCATGTTCAAGAGTAGTTCCCGTAACCATGGGATACACAAGGGGGTCCTTAGCGAGACTGTTAAATTCGTCAAAGGCCATCAGATCATCAAAGAACGCCCTGACGCCTGATTCAAGACGCGCGCTGCCGAGCATTCGATCCACTGCCCTTGCCAGACCTTGCGGAGTATGGAGAATGCCTGTTCCGGCTTCTTGTAACAGGACGTCATCGGGCGGGGCATTCCACAGTAAAAAGCTCAATCTTGAAGCCAGAGAATAGGCGTCAAGGCGCTGCCGACCCGGAGCATCAGGATCAGCCTCAGCGCGGTCAGCAATGAAAATAAAGTCTGGGCTGATAAGCATGGCTTCAAGAGCCAGTGACAGTCCGTCATAAAAGTCACCGGTTTGCTGCGCAGCGTAATCCGCAATCTGCACCAGATCCAAGAGCCGACTGTCACTCAAGGGGCGACGGAACAGCAGTCGGCCGGTCTCTTCCAGAAACAGTGCCGCGCAGCTGGAATCAGCCGCTTCCGTTGCTTCCGGCGTACAGGGGATCAGAAAATCGCGATGCTCTTGATCGACCACCTGAGCCGCGATTGACGTGGCTGTCTGCTGGATCTGCGAGACCTGATCCGAGGTAACTCCGACGAATGCACTGCCCGAAGCCAGTAGCCCATCCGTCCGCGCCATCGGCGGTATCGGCGGCAGGATACTGTCAGCAATGTCCTCACCGAAAACTTGGGCGATTGAGTTGGTGTATTGATCAGCTGTCAGCAAACGGGTGCGCAGCGGCGAGCCGGCATCATACTGCTCTGCGGGTTCAGCATTCTGTGGATCTCTGCATCCGGAGAGAACGCCGAGCGCCAGAACAAGAATGACGACTTGCCGGCGGGCTGATCCCGCGGAGAATCGACAGTCATATCGAAAACTGTACATTGGCTTATACCTGCGCTGTGTCAGTGCGAGCGGACTTCTGTGCCTCTGGGAGGCCAGACTTCTAAAACTACCCATCTCACTAGACTGGTCAAGACTAATTTGCTGCATTATACGCCGAAGCTAGCTAACGCTGCCTGGCTACCTGATCTGCCGTGACCATGCCAGACGCATTACCCCAGGAGTGGCGGATAAAAGTCGCCGCCGCGGCCACTTCTTCGTCGTCAAGTAAATACTGGAAATCCTCCATGGGCTCACGCCACTTTGGCTGCAATGGCGGGCTCGGCAGATGCGGTCCATACAGAATCGCATTGATCATCGAAGCAGGATTTTCATCCTGCACAACCAGACTGCCGCGATCCAAACGAGGAGCCATATCAGGGTCTCCTTCACCGGTGGGAAGGTGGCAGGTACCACAGTGAAGATTATAGATAGTTCTGCCCCTACCCATGATCTCAGGGCCCGGCGCAGTTGCCTCACGCTCAGGCACAGCCTCAAGGCTCTTTAAGTAAGTCACCATAGCCCCAATGTCTTGCGCTTCGAGATAGCGCGTGCTGTTAATGATGACTTCATTCATTGGCCCGAACGATTCGAGCATGTCATTTCGTGCAGTTTTTAAGTAATCCGCCAGATCCTGCTCTGACCACAGCGCGAGGCCACGTTCCGTTGCACTAAGATTGGGAGCTGACCAGGGTCGATAGTGGTGTCGGGCGACCAGATCGAGAAATTCTCCACCACCCATGTGCGCTGCGGCCCGCTCTGCGCCCAGACTGTTGCGCGGCGAGTGACAAGCGCTGCAGTGAGCAAGCGCCTCGACCAGATAAGCGCCCCTGTTCCACTGCTCCGATTGGTCTTCGCGGACTTCATAAACCCCTGGCTGAAAATACAGCAACTTCCAGAATGCCATCAGCGGCCGGTAGTTAAAGGGAAAAATCAGATCATTTTGCGGCGGGCTGATACGCACCGGTTTGATCGACTTCAAATAAGCGAACATGGCCAGTATGTCATCGTCGCTGGCTTTGGTGTAAGCAGTGTAAGGAAAGGCCGGATACAGATGATCACCGTCAGGGCGCACGCCGTGGCGCAGTGAGTTCAGGAAATCGATATCGCTCCAGTTGCCAATTCCGGTTAGCGGGTCTGGCGTGATATTCGTGGAATAGATCGTGCCGAAAGGCGTTCTGAACGGCAATCCACCGCTCATGAAGGCACCGTCTTGAGTTGTATGGCAACTGGCGCAGTTTCCAGCCGTGACCAGATACTCGCCGCGCGCGACCAGCTCGCCCGGCGAAAGATCCTCAGAGTGAACTATTGCCCCGGCCTCGATTACCGGCACGCGCCACAGGATAACGCTGGCACTGACCAGAAGCACAAGGAGTAAAGCGAGGGCAATGTTTCGAATATTGAGAATCAAGTCTGGAACTCACCGCCCAGCGCTTGCCAAGTGGCCCCTGCGCGGACGTGCTGCGACGTTAAGATGGCGCCTGCTCACTGCGATACTGCTTTCAGCGGGCGACTGCTTTAAACTTGCCAACTCCGAAAAATACCTTATTAACCGACTCATTGAAACCACTTGCGATCAGCGAAAGGAGTTGTTTCAGGGGCAGGCGGTCACGGTACTTTTGAGGTAGGATGAGGCTCGACATTCGCGGGCAGACGACAATCTGCATAAATGAAAATTCGAAGAGGGATACCGGTGAAAAATGCTTTTGCCTACCGTCAAGTACTGCACACGCTGATCGCAGCCACTGCGCTGATCAATGCACAGGCATTCGGTCAAGACACAGAGCTCGCCTCATGGTTAAGCACGGAGCGTCCAATCGCTGCCGGCCAATCTTACTGGCTCGAAGAACTCACTTCCATGGAGATCCGGGACGCCATCGCATCAGGCACAAGCACGGTGATCATCGCAACCGGTGGCATCGAGGAAAACGGACCTTATCTGTCGACCGGGAAACACAACCTGATTCTGCAGGCGGCCTGCCCCGCGATCGCCGAAGCACTCGGCAACGCTCTATGCGCCCCGATAGTAAAATTTGTCCCTGAGGGCAATATTGACCCGCCGTCTGGTGCCATGAAATATCCCGGCTCAATAAGCTTAAGCGCCGGGACCTATGAGGCGCTGCTTACCGACATTGCCAGCAGTCTCCGAAAGGCAGGCTTTTCGGATATCGTCATGATCGGAGACAGCGGCGGCAATCAGAGGGGGATGGCCAATGTAGCCAACAAGCTTGGCCTGAGCTGGCAGGGCGAGGTAACCAGGATACATTTCATCAGAGAATTCTATGACCCGGGGTGGTTAGAAACCGAACAGTACACCGAGCGAGAACTCGGCGTCGCACAATCCGCCGATGATGGCTATCACGATGATATCTGGGTGACAGCAATGATGATGGTGACAGATCCCGAACAGGTCCGCTATCAACAGCGGGTTGAGGCCGGACTCGCTACCATAAACGGCGTTGCCATTACCCCACTGGCTGACACCATTCAGCTCGGCCAGAAAATGATTCAGTTCAGAGCACGATACACGGCCGAGGCGATTCGTCGAGCGCTGTCCACTGCCCACTAATTCGTACAAAGGTTGAGTGTCCATGCAAACAAAGAGTGTCTTAATCTCCATTCTGGCCATGATGTTGAGCCCGGCCCTTCATGGCGCCGATGAAACCGTCGCGGACGGAATCAGCCCAATCCCGGAGCCCACCAGATTCATCAGCGAGCACAGCACGCGATTCAACGGGCAACGGATCGAATACACCGCGACAGCCGGAGAAACCTATATCAGGGACCTGAAGGGAGAACCCAAAGCCACCCTTTTTACTTTTGCCTACACGAAAACTAATCTGGCTGAGAATGAAACCCGTCCGGTTACCTTTGTCTGGAACGGCGGGCCCGGGTCAGCGTCAACCTGGCTCCACATGGGAAGTTATGGGCCGAAGCGAATCGTTGTGCCATCGGATGCGCTGCATGCCGGGCTGCCGCCCTACCCGATTGAAGAAGCACCGGAAACGATTCTCGATGTCACAGATCTCGTCTTTATTGACCCAGTAGGCACCGGGTTTTCCCGTGCTCTTGGCGACTATGAGGGCAAGGATTTCTGGGGCCTGGATGAAGACGCGCAATCCATGGCAGATTTTATTACCACCTGGATTACTGAACAGGGACGCTGGAATTCTCCGAAGTTTCTACTCGGTGAAAGCTTCGGTACGACCCGGGCTGCAGCGGTAGCACGCATTCTGGAGGAGGATCTTTCAGTCAACCTGAATGGTATCGTTTTCATTTCGCAGGCATTGGACTATCAGGGCTCTACGCCCTATGTCCGAGACAATCTGATCTCTTTCATCACTTACGTACCTACTATGGCCGCCACTGCTCTATATCACGGACGGGTAGAGCCGGAACCAGAAAGCCAGGCAGTGTTTTTACAGCAGGCCCGTGAATTCGCCGTCAATGAATACCTGCCCGCGCTGTTCAAGGGAAACACGATTGAGCAGGAGGAATATCTGGCAGTCCGTGACCAACTGTCTTATTTCACCGGTTTGAGCACAAACTATATCGATCAGGCGAACCTCAGGGTGCAGGGCAGTCGTTTCACCAAAGAGCTGCTTCGCGACGAGGGCATCACAGTCGGTAGACTCGATTCCCGTTATACTGAGGATGAGATTGATGATCTGGCGGCGCAGGCTTCACGGGACGCCGCCAGCGACGCAATTTCGGGTGCATACAAGGCATCTCTCATGAGTTACATGCGGACCGACCTTGGCGTGAACTGGAGCCGACAGTATCTTTCACCGGCCGATCCGGATCTGAACAGAAACTGGCGCTGGCGAAGGGTGCCAGATGGCGCATCTTGGGAGCCTGCCTACGTCAACACCGCCCACGATCTCTCTACCGCGCTGCGTATCAATCCGGCTCTCAAGGTGATGGTTGCCTCCGGCTACTATGACATGGTGACGCCGTTTTTTGATGCAGAGTACACGCTGAATCGTCATGGCATTCTGGCGAACCAAATGCAATACACCTACTATCAGGGCGGGCATATGATGTATGTCAATGAACCCTCAAGATTGGAACTGCTTGCGGATACACGGCGTTTCATTGAAACCCAGACGGCGAATTAAAATCGATTCGCTAGCACACCGGGTTAGTCAGGCGCCGGGCACAGCGAGACTTCAGCCGCGCAGACTACTCGGCGATATAAGCGGAGGTTACAGCGCGCACAGTCTGCCGAATGCCACGCGCGGCCGCTTTTGCAGAAATCGTGGCCTTGGCAATTCCATCGATCTCTTTGCCGACACGAAATCGGTTATGGGCATCGAGACCGATAAACTGCTCTTCAAAACCCCAGGAAAAGAAATCACCGATGGTGTAGCGATGGGATTCTTTGTAATAAATGACCCGCAGCCCGACAATCTTGCCCTCTAGGTCCATGCCTATTAACGTATCAATAGGTCCGCTATAACCGTTGGGTTCGGGCGGCACGTCGGGGGTTACGAAAGCGTAGCCAATGAGCCTTTGCTCACCACTGTCAGGATCTGTTCGGTAGGCTTTGTAGACCGGCGGCTCTCCGCTTTTTTCTGAAAAGCTGTCTGCCCCGGGAACAACGGCCTTCAGAAGGCGGTCGGTGGTGTGATCAGCGTTGACCGCAATAGACGGATTGACGATTGACAGTTCAAGCTCCGGAAGCGCCTCATCTGCGACCTCAAAGGTCAGCAGCGTGATCAGAAGTAGCGCTGGAGTTGTGACACGACGCATGAAAGATCCTTCTCTGGTAGCTTAACGCAGGAAGCCGAGCCTCCCAAAAAGCAGGCAAGAAAAAACCCAGCCGACCGGAGATGGCTGGGCCATTCTTGACCAGCTCACTCAGCTCTCGCCGCCGGCATCCATGAATTCAACATGCACCTCGAGCTCGATTTCGTCGCCAACACCGAAAGAAGTAAAGCGATCGACACCGAAATCGGAGCGATTAAATCGCGCGCTGCCGGAAAAACCCACGGTGTAGCTCCGAGTAAGGAAATTTCTTCCGCCGCCGTTGAAATTTACCGTGATGTTGACCGGCGCAGTGACACCATGAAAACTGAGGTCACCCGCAAAAACGAAAGTATCATCATCTAGGGCCTCGACAAACGACGTGGTTCGATAAACGGCCTGTGGGTATTGCGCCACATCGAGAAAATTATCACTTCGCAGCTCTTCCTCGAATTCTTCGAGATTGACATTAATCGATGACATCTCGATAACCATCTCAAGATTGGCGTTTTCAATGCTTTCGGGGTCAAAATCCAACGAAGCGTCAAATTCTGTGAACCGACCCAGGAAGGTAGAAAACCCAAGATGATTCAGCTTAAACATCAATGCTGCATGATTAGGGTCAAGCGCGTACTGACCAGCTCGGACTTCAGTGATTTCGGTCGTCTGATCAGGAGTGACGAGACGACTGCACGCGCCAAGAGAAGACACACCTACCAGCAGCAGAATGAGCTTGCCGGATTTGGGTTTTAAAAGATTAAGCATCAGAATTCCTTATTTCTTGTCCGATTACGCTTACTGCATCAGAGCATAGACGTCGACTTTAACTTTCACCTCGTTAGGCACCTCTGCGGTGTTAGCCCAGTAGCCCTGGCCAACACCATACTCCAAACGCAGAATTTCGACTTCACTGGTCAAATGGAAGCATACCTGCCCATCACAAGTCTCAATGTTCAGCTCAAAAGGAAAAGTGATGGGGTTGGTCTGGTCGCGGATGGTCAGAGTGCCGTCTGATTCAAAAGTGTTCACGCCCGTCAGGCGGCAGCTTTCGGCGGAAAAGGTCGCAGTAGGCCAGGTGTCTACATCAAAAAGTTCATAGTCGAGCAGGTAATCGAGCACCTCCGGCGAGTCCACATCAATGTCTTCGATGTTGATAGTGACATTGAACTTGCAGCTGGTGGGCCGCATGGGATCGATGTCAAAATTCGCCTGTACGTTGGTGAAGCGTCCCTCGTAGGGATCTGTCCCGTAGGAATATTCGAAAGTGACCTGAGAGCCCGGCTCAAGAACCCACTCTGCCGCTTGCGATGCCGCACTGAGGCCAAGCAGTGCAACACCAAGGGAAACTCTGCGCATGAAAGTTCGCATGATTAGTAGTGCTCCTTATAAAAATTAGGGCAAGGCGTAGGCCACCAGCTGTGCTGCCTGACCGCCACCACTGACAAACATCGCCAAATATTGCTTGCCATCGTGTTCATAGGTAAATGGAAGGCCAGACTGATTGTTCGGTAAATCAATCTCGGCAAGTATCTCTCCGGTCGCTTTATCGACTGCGCGGAATATCGGACTCGCGCCGGGGCCTCCGGTACCTTCACCGACAAAAAGCAGCGACTTGGTGACCAGCACGCCGGAGCGTGTCGGGATGCCGGTGCGTTCAATCTCGACGCCTTCCAGCAACCGGTGGTTCTTGATCCGATCAGGCGTATCGGCATTGGCTATCATCCACTGGTGTTCACCGGTGTTCATGTCAATGGCGGTGATGCGGCCGTAAGGGGGTTTGACGATCTCCAGACCTTGCACGCGCGGAACGCGAACACCGAATGCGGCGCTGAGATCGAGATCAGAATCCTCGTCTTTACCCAGGGACATCACCGCCAGCGCAGTGCGCGAAGGCACATAAATCATGCCGGTTTCGGGGTCGATCGCGGCGCCTTCCCAATTGGCTCCGCCAGTGGCAGAAGGCAGGCTCAAAGTCCCTCGCGTGCCATCTTCTGCGTCAGCCAGCGATGGAGGCGAGTAGACGCTCGGCGCCAGTCGGAACCCTTCTGTGGCCTCCAACGCCAGCGCGCGGATTTCAGGTGTCCAGTCAATCAGGTCCTCTTCAATGAAACCCTGACGGTCGAAAGGAGGCGGATTGGTCGGAAATGGCTGAGTTGGAGAGTACCATTCTCCCGGCACATCTCCGGCGGGAACCGGCCGCTCTTCAATGGGCCAGATCGGCTCGCCCGAGGCCCGGTCAAAGGTATAAATCCAGGACTGCTTGGTCACAGACATCAGCACTTTCTCGCCGTTGGGCAAATCTGAGATCACCGGTGCAGACGGAATGTCCCAATCCCAGATATCGTGATGAGTCAGCTGATAGTGCCATTGTCTCTCGCCGGTCTCGATATCCAGCGCCACTATGGAGTCGGAGAACAGGTTATCTCCCGGACGATCTCCTCCATAGCGGTCTCCGGTCGCAGATTCGATCGGCAGATAGACATGACCAAGTTCAGGGTCACCTGAGATCGGCGCCCATACACCGGTGTTTCCGGTAAATTCAATCCCACCGTCAAGCCAGGATTCGTATCCGTAATCCCCTCGCTCGGGAATGGTGCGGAATGTCCAGAGCAGTTCACCAGTGCGCGCATCAAAACCTCGGATATCTCCTTTTACATTCGCCTTTGACCGCGGGCGCATCCCCACTCGATGCGCGGCGCCGACGACGATGACATCATTCATAACAAAAGGAGCAGCGGACAGTCCGATGTCCGGGAAGGGAAACCTCGGATCATCGGCATTGCGTAACCCGACGAACAGATCAACTATACCGCCCTGACCAAAGTCCGGATCCGGCACACCCGTCTCCGCATCAAGTGACACCAGGTGATAGCCCGGAGTCACATCGATGACTCGCTTTTTATCGCCGTCCGTCCAGTAAGCGACGCCACGACCAGCGCCCTTGCGTGGTGCTTCGTCAAAGCGTTCTCCCTCTCGCGGGCGCCACAGCCAGAGGACCTGACCGGTTGTTGCGTCAAGCGCGACAACATTTCGGGTACTGCCGATGTTAGCGTAAAGCACGCCATTGATTTCGATCGGGGTAGAGGGATTGTTGAAATCTGTCGAAGGCCCAAAATTCTGGGTCGAAAACTGCCAAGCAATCTCAAGGTTACCGACGTTTTCTGCGTTGATCTGGTCCAGCGGAGAATAACGCTGGGCGAAATGATCACCGTGATATTCTGGCCAGTCACCGTCATACACCGACGTGCCTGACTGACCTGATGCTGCTGTCGCCAGGGCCAGTGAACCAGCGCCGACTAGAAATGAAGAAATCAATCTTCTGGGTGTGCTCATTTTGGGTTCTCTCGTAGTAAGTCTTTGTATTGTGTCAACGCGCCGGCTGAACAGTGGCTTAATGCTCAGTACAGTAAGGTCAGTAGCCGGTTTGGCGATCTTAATTTAATTCCCTCTGACGCACTTTCAGTCCCGCGTTTTCCGCGAGGTTTGATCTGAGTGGCATGCAGACTGGAGTCAATGGAGAATAAGCAATCTCCTGACGACAAGCAAGTACAAACCCCCGTAGATTTGGTAAAACTCACTTACATATCAATTGCTTGCAGTCAGCAGATTCTGCGATATTTGTAATTGTTTGTAACGACTCGAAGCCAAGCCTATTACCCAGTCGAATAAGAAGGTCAGATGGCTCTGTTGCTGCCTGGCTGTGCAGGGCAGACATAGGCTCTGTCCGGCTCACGCATCAGAGTATAGTGTTCTGGTCGATGACATGCGATAGGCTGCAGCTTCCGACGCAGTGCCTTGGATAGAGGCCACTGATGAACCCCGTCATTTTTCACACCGCAGCCGGAAGAGTCGCGACACGACTGATGCCGGGGGATTGCTTCAGCAGCGCACTCGCCACAGCTCTTGTGGCAGGCGCTGAGTTGACTGAAGCAGTTGTCTTTGCCTGCCAGGTGGCCGCGATGTCCACCACTAAACCGGGAGCACAGAGCTCGATGCCCAGGCGGGAAGAAATCCTTCTCGCAATCTGACTGTCGAATTTTTTCGTAACCCCGAGCATGCGCGACATAATCCGTATCAGGTTTTTCCTTACGATTTTGGCTGTCCTGCCAGCATCGCCCGCAGGGTCTCAGACGATACCTCACAGCCTGATTGCTCAAGAATTGGAACGGACACAGACTAAACCGGACAGCGCCACCGAAGTCGTAGTCGATGCCCCCGCCGACTATGTCTTCAAATTTCTGACTACACGACTTCATGACTATGTGGCCGATGCCACCGCTCTGAAATTCGATCATTCAGGCTCACTTCGATCAGACCAGCTAGGTGAGGGAAGCGTCAGAACAGCTACCATGCAGAACGGAGAACTCCTGGTGCAGCGGTTTCTGCTTATGGCACCCCCGAGGGAGTTCGCTTACCACACCGATATGCAGCGCTCGACGCTCGAGGCGCCGCTTCAATATTCAGTGGGCCGCTATCAACTGACTGAATTAAACGAACGGCAAACTCGGTTAAACGTCGCGGTCACCTACCGGGCCACAAGCCGACTGTTCGGATTTATTGTGCGAAGGGCATTCAGCTCTGCCCTCAGGCGGGATTTCGAGCGAGCGGCAGGCATTATCAGCAGTGCCTACATCGAAGAGAACGCCTACTGACCGGCAAGCCCGGCAGTAGTTAGCCTTGACACCAGCAATTGCCCCCTGCATGTCACAACAACCGTCACTCTACTGAGACCGGTCTGACGGTATGTTCTTCGGGCCGAGTCCCGACCCTTATTGCGGTCGACAAATTGTGGTGATAAGGTCAGTTAGGGTATCTGCGATTCCAGAAACGACAATAAGAACAAACTCAGGAGGCCGCCGTGAGACACCTGATATTATCCTGCTGTGTAATCACCTGCTTGAACAGTTTTTCTGCGTTAGCACAAACCTACTATGCGGACACTGTTGCCGGCCCGATGACCGACCGGCCCTCGCGAATTCTCCAGACGAACTCCGCCGGCACCGACGTTTTTGTATTTGATCCTAATACTATGGAACAGGTGGGTTACATCCCGAATCTGCCCCACAACCACGGCGCCACAGTCCACGCCGACGGCACTTTTTACTACTTTACCAACGAACACCAGCAAACCGTCGATGTCGTCAATACCCGAACCTTTGAGGTTGAGCATCGCATTCAGTTGGCCAACGGCCCCCATAATCTTTCCGCAAGCATGCGAGCCCGAAAAGTCTATGTTGCTATTATTGCTGAACCATTGATTCAGGTCATTGACATGGACAGTCATGAGGTCATCGCCAATATTGAAACCGGAGGCGGCGTGCATAATACCTTCGTAACACCTGATGGCCGTTATGCGGTAGGCGGCATGATCGGGGCTAGCGAAATTATTGCGGTCGATACGGAAACCGACGAAGTTTTGTGGGAAATGTCTATTCCGTATACGCAAAAGCCATTCACCGGCGGAGTCCGGCCAATCGCTTTCACCACCAACGATGACGGCTCAACGCGCTCCCTGCTCGTCAACGTCGGGGGATGGCACGGATTTTGGGAGATTGACTGGGACACCCAGCAGGTTACCAACAAAATCAGCCCGCCGGCCGATGCTTGGAACAGGACAGACCAGACCGCTGACGGTATTCAGAGCGCTCCCAGTCACGGCGTTGTCGTGCTGCCAGACCAGAGCCAAGTCTGGCACTCAAGCAGAGCCACTTCTCACATTTATGGCTTTTCCTATCCGGACTACGACTATCTGGGACGGGTCTACATCGGCAATCCCGCCTGGCTTACCGCAAGCAATGACAGCAAGCATATCTGGGTTGGCGTAGCGAGTCACAACGAGACCGCGGTGGTCGATGTCGAAGCCATGGAGGTTGTGAAAAGATTTCCGGTAGGTCAGGCACCGAAACGTATTTTTACCGCAATCATGCCGCAAGACTGGGAGGGAGAGATACAGTGAAGCCATCCTTGATCAACATTACCTCTATCTGCGCCCTCTCGCTATTTTTACTCGCTTGCAGCCCAGAACAGAACAACGAAAAAACTGCAGCCGCGCCAAACGCAGCTGACACACCCAAGGGGCTCGACTATGCCTTCTACAAGGCCGCAGTTGAGCCCCTGTTTTTGAGACCGAGAGGAGGCTACATCGGCTCCGACGCGGGCTGCGTTGCTTGCCACACCAGTCAGGCGAATGCGCCACTTGGACTACAAGCGCTCACTCTGGCAGATGGCAGAGTTTTCTGGACTGAGGAACAGTCGCGGCAGAACTTTGTCAACGTTGCCAAGCTGGTTGATCCCAGCGACCCCGACAGCAGCCGCCTGCTCAATGCCCCTCTTGCGCCGGCAGCCGGAGGCGAACGACATTCGGGCGGCATTTTCTGGGACAGCAGGGACCACAGTGAATACCGGATCATTGCAGAATGGATTGCCACCGGCTCCGACAGCGCTGGAGAAGATGTGGTCCCGGAGATGGATTATGAGTTTTTTCGCTCTTGCGTACAGCCGATCTTCGTGAATCCGATCGAAAACGCGATGCCCTGCGCTGAATGCCACAGCGGAGAATTTGCCGTCGAACCGCCGGAGAACAGCTACTGGACCGAGGCGCAATCAAGGCAAGCATTTGACGACCTTGTCTATCTGATAGATCCGGGCAGGCCCGATAGCAGCCGCTTTTTACACAAGCCTCTGCATCCGAACGCTGGGGGAGATCTCATGCATAACGGCGGTCGCAGATGGTTTTCGAAAGACGACCCGGAAAGAGTGGCGCTTGAAGACTGGGTAACCGGCAATGCCAGCGGCAGCCAGTGCCCGCCGGCATTGCAATTCGACTACCCACCGCGAGCCTAGCGTCGTGCGCCCGATTCTGAAGCGCCTGGGCACCCTAGCCATTGCGGCTGGTCTGTCGCACTGCGCTGAGCAGCTCCCTCAGACCTCGGCTGACGGCATCTTTACGGCGGCACAAGCGGACCGCGGCGCGGCGCTGTTTGGCCAGCACTGCGCGCGATGCCACAGCATTCAGGAATTCACCGGACCAGCTTTCAACGCGGTGTGGGCCGGCACGCCGGCATCCGCAATGTATCTGCGTATCGCTAATACCATGCCGATGGACCAACCCGGCAGCCTCGGCACAGGGCAAACAACCGCCCTTCTCGCCCATATCCTTGACAGCAACGGCATGCCAAGCGGCAATCAGCCGCTGCCGGGTGACCTGCCCTGGCTTACCGGTATTCAGATGGCTACCGCAGATTAGAGTGCGGCTTCACAGCGAATATGTGCTCTGCAATACTTTGCCAGTAATCATTTGCCCATCCCCCGACCAGCGGCGGGCGTCTGAGAGCAGACCCAGCAGGTTGAACCCGATTAAATGGCCGCTTTGCTACAGTTTGCTACAGTTTCGAGGGTCCTGTGCCGGTTTTATCCTAGACAAGCTCGCGAGGGAGAGATACCTTTGGCTGTCGCCGGCAACGCCTTGTGGCTTAATCGGATGACATTTCATTTTTTTAGTGCCTCGGCACGGGAGTGAATTATGATAAGAAGAAACCTAGTCTCCCTGACACTCAGCGCGGCTCTTGCTCTGTTCGCCAGCGCCGGCAGTGTTTTCGCCCAAGATGCAGAATCAGTCGAACCCTTCAAGGTAGGTACCTTCGCGATCGATGATGTGCCTACTGTGGGTCTCGTGATGCGCGATGATCAGCTGATTGTTGAGCTGACCGCAGCGAATCGGGCAATGGAGTTGCTACCTCAGTATGCCAGCATGCTTATGCCTGCCGATATGCTCGGCTTGATCGAGCAGTATGAATACGGCCTGAAGTACCGTATTTACGAAGTCGTAAACTGGCTAAATGAAGAAGGCCTTCTGGAATCCGAAAACCAGCCTGATTACATCCATCCGGTCGCTGACGTCGATATCATGGCGCCCATTCAATATCCCAGCAAGGTAATGAACGCGGCTGTGAACTTTTATACGCATGCCTGTGAAGGCTGCTCCGCCGAGCAGTTGGCCCAGCGTACGCGGGAACGTCAGGAAAACAGAGGCGTACCCTATCTGTTCCTCAAGCCAACCCGTGGCGCAATCGTGGGAGATGGCGACGATATCATCATGCCTTACGGTCGGGATGAAATTGAGTATGAAGTGGAAATGGCCATCGTTTTCGGCAAGGCGGGTAAGTACATCTCGGCAAACCGAGCGTACGATCACGTCTTTGGCTACATGGTGGCGATGGACGTCTCTGACCGCGGTGGTCGCCCACCGGGTGGATATGGCGTGCGTTCCGACTGGTTCGTAGGCAAGGGTCATGACACCTTTGCACCGCACGGCCCCTGGATCGTGCCAAAAGAATTTTACGGTGATCCCATGGAGCGCCTGCACCAAATTACCGTGATCGACGGGGTGACCGTTCAGGAAGCTCAGGCCGGCGATATGATCCACAACATCCCGGAGCTGATCGAATACGCATCTTCCCTGATCACCGTGTTCCCGGGCGATGTCATGCAGAGCGGAACTTCTGGCGGCACCGGCGCTGGTCGCGTCCAGCGGGCTACCGGATCAGGCTTTCTGCAGGACGGGGAAACCATCCAGGCCAGCATCGAAGGGATCGGTACGCTGACGCACGTAGTCCGCGCCGAAGCCAGTATCCCGGCAGATCTATCCGGCTCTCAACTGCCACCGGTCAGCTCCTATCGCGACGACCGGTAAGGCCCCTGCCAGATAATAAAAAATCCCGCCTCACCCGGTGAGTGCGGGGTTTTTTTTGCTCCAAAACCGCTGGGCGACTCAAGGAGCCATGCCTAAATGAGCTTAAGTACCGTGCCTATCGACCAGAGGCCTCCGCGTCACCGGCCGGCATGCGAGGCTCGCCGGCCAGAAAACCGTCAGTTAATACCGGTCCGGCCTGGGCAAAGCGGCAGACCGCGTCAGCAAGCGTGTGGATCAGCGGAAATTTCGAAAAAGGCAGACCAGCAAGACTGCCCGGGGCAGGCCCTGCCTGCGCCGGTACGGGCAGGTCGGGCATCGGCAGAGACCGCGCGTGGTCCGCTCAAGGGGCCACAGTGACCGGCACGTAAGCATTAGACCAGCAGCAGACATTGTCGAACTTGCTGTCGGCAGCCAGAAAATTGTCCACCCGCAGTCTAATCACGTAGTCGCCGGTTTCGGAAAAAGTGGCCTGAGTTGTCACCTCGGTCCAGTCACCCGAAGCGCTTTCGCCCGCTTCGCGCGCCCGGTCTCTGCCCGTTATTACTGGGTTGGAGAACTCAGGCACGGCACCCTCGGGACCCTGATGCAATAGCCACTCGGTGCCGACCTGATAGAGCATGATTTTGTTTTCAGGATAGGCTTCCCGGTTACCGCGGTCCTGCACGTAGGCGCTCAGAGTCACCGGCTCACCGATAGTCGTCGTCATCGGCGCCGCATAAATCCCCTGTACACTGGTGGATTCCGCCCCGTCCAGGCTGAAGCGAATCGCAGGTTTGAGCGTGCCCTGTGCTCGCTCTCCGTTGCTCATTTCATAGGCGCTAGAGGTCGTGCGGCCCGGCACTGTCCAGGTCTGACCGCCAGAAGTCAGTGTCCAGGTAACCTCGGTTTCAGCCTCTTCCGCAGGCAGCACAACGGCGAAGGCGCCACGCTCCTGGATACCGACAAATCCCCGGCGCTGGTAGACCGGGAAATGCGTGGGCTGTACTCCATCATACCGGGCGGGCTCGAGGCGATTGTTCGGACCAATGGGAATGTGTGTCACCGCATCGCGGTTCTGATTGGCAAACCCGAATATCAGGGTTACGGAACCGTCATCGTTTCTGATCCAGCCGTTGAAAAATGGCGCAACCGACTCACCCGATGCCCCTCGAGTGGCTGTGGGGAAGTCACGGAGATGCTCCGGCAGCTGGGCAAACAGGGGTGCCGCCTGCAGACTAAACAGCGCGGCTGAAATAAAGAAAATCGTGGATTTTCTCGGGCTTCTCATCGAACTCTTCCTCCAGAGTGCTGCCTAAGCGGTTAAGGACAACCGCCCTGACTGGGCAACTGTAGTTTGCAGACCGTAATGCCTCACGGGTGATCTCCTGAACGGCAACGACAGGTTTGTATGATGTTCCAGTCCTGCCCGATTGCTGCCAAAACAGCATGCACAGAACCCCAGACTGAGCAATGGAACCATTATAGTCAAAACTGGCGTGAAGGAACGTTACAGTCTTTGTCAGAGGGTGTCGGAAATCGCAGTCCGGGAAGCGGTGTCAGGGTCAGCCCGGATCCGCAAGGGAAAGACCGATCGGCAGGCAGAGAATCAGCCTGCAGCAGCACCGACTGCGGTAGGCCTGACTATCAGACCTACCGCGCTAAGGGGCATCGTTGAGTCAGGAATCAGGCCGCAGCGAGTGCCTGATCAAGGTCTGCCAGAATGTCCTCAATGTGCTCAATGCCGACACAGATTCGCAGGGTTTCGGGTTTCACGCCAGCCTGGAGCTGTTCCTGTTCCGTAAGCTGCCGGTGAGTCGTAGACGCAGGATGGCAGGCCAGAGTCTTCGCATCACCAATGTTGACCAGCCGTTTGATCATCGCGAGCGCATCGTAGAATTTCACACCGGCATCGAAGCCCCCCTGAATGCCAAACGTGAGCAGCGAGGATGGAGTTCCGCCGCAGTACTTGTTTGCCAAGCTATGGTAATTGTCCGATTCAAGGCCACCAAAATTCACCCAGTCGACCTTAGCATGCGCTTCGAGAAACTTCGCCACTGCAAGAGCATTCTCGCAATGGCGCTCCATGCGAATACCGAGCGTTTCCAGCCCCTGAAGAAGCAAGAAAGCATTGATCGGAGACAGTGCTGAACCGGTGTTACGCAAGGGCACCGTGCGTGCCCTACCGATAAATGCTGCTTCCCCCAGCGCTTCTGTATACACCACACCGTGATAGGAAGGCTCAGGCTCATTCAGTTCCGGATATCTTGCCGCATGCTCTGCCCAGGGAAATTTGCCTGAGTCCACGATCACGCCCCCGATGGAGGTGCCATGTCCTCCGATATATTTGGTGAGTGAATGGACGACAACATCGGCGCCAAACTCGATCGGATTGCATAAAGCAGGAGTCGCCACAGTGTTGTCCACAACGACAGCTACACCGTGTTTGTGAGCCGCATGACAAATAGGTTCAAGATCAGCAATATTCCCGGCAGGATTGCCGATAGTCTCGCAGTAGACGGCCTTGGTCTTATCGTCAATCAGCTTTTCGATGGCTTCTGGGGAATCATCCTCAGCAAAACGGACCTCGATGCCCTGGCTGGGTAACATATGTGCAAACAGCGTGTAGGTTCCACCATAGAGCTGCGGAGTAGAGACAATATTGTCCCCCGCTCTGGCGATGGTCAGGATGGCATAGTTAATCGCTGCCATACCAGAGCCAACGGCCAATGCTGCAACTCCTCCTTCCATGGCGGCGAGTCGCTGTTCAAGCACATCGTTGGTCGGATTCATAATCCGCGTATAGATGTTTCCGGGCACTGCTAGGTTGAACAGATCCGCTCCGTGTTGGGCATCATCAAACTCATAGGCGACTGTCTGGAAAATAGGAACCGCAACTGACTTGGTTGTCGCGTCGGTTTCATAGCCTCCGTGAATGGCAATCGTATCTTTTTTCATCACTTCCTCTCTTGGAACAAGGTCTCATGCGTTGAATGGCGTGTATTAACCGGGTCTCACTTCTGACGATCGCCTGTACCGATCATTCAGACCGGAAAGCCATTGAAGAACCGGCTCGTCAATCTGTGACATGGATACTTTTCGAACGGCCAAAGCAAAAAACCCGATCCAGCAGCGCTAAATCGGGTTTGAAAACTCTTCCGTTTTAGCTGGTATTTGTATAGCACCCCGCAATCTGGATCAAATCGGTGCATAGGGATGATCCATCAAAACCGGACATTAAGTCAACCCACGCAAAACAATCGGCCTGCAAAAAGGGTCCGCCCCGGGGGCAATCCCCCAATCCGGAGGTTTAGGCTGCATAACGCTGAGCGCCTGGTAAACCGCCGGTCTCAGCCGCTGAGCAATTTAACCGCGCTCACCAGAGCATCGAGATCGCCCAGAGTGGTGTACACATTAGGCGTGACCCGGACCCCTTGGACACCGGGTCGGTTAATTGCCGCAGTGTAGATCCCATGCTCAGCCATCAGCCGGTCCGCCAGCTCAGAGGGATCCATGGAGACAATACCCACGTTTCCGATTCCGCCATGACGGCTCATGTCAGCGGGCGTGTTGACGACAATTCCGGGAAGATTTCTGAGCTGACTCGTCCAGTAATGCTGCAAATACTGCAGTCGGGCCGCTTTGCGTTCAAGGCCGAGGGTATTCTGATATTCGATGGCATTCAGAATAGCCAGATCAGTATGCACCGGGTGCGTTCCAATATGATTCAATCTGCGCATATCATTCGGCTCAAGATCACGCTCGGCAAAAAGGGGCCAGATCTGATCAATTTTTTCCTTTTTCACATACAGCATACCGGACCCGAGTGGTGCACTCAGCCACTTATGCAGACTAGTGCCATAGTAATCACAATCGAGGGCAGACATCTGGAAAGGCACATGAGAATAGGCATGAGCACCATCTACCATCACCTCGACTCCGCGCTCATGAGCCATATCGACGATCTTTCGCACAGGCAACACCTGACCGGTAATATTGATCATGTGGGAGACCATGAGCAAACGGGTTTTGTCGGTAATTGCTGACGCGTAGAGCCGAACAAGCTCATTGTCATCGCGCGGGTGATTAGGCACCGAAACCCGCGTGTTAATGATGCCATAGCGGCGTTCCATCAGTTCGAAGTGGTTGAGCATAGCGCCATAGTCCTGCTCGGCCATAACGGCTTCGTCGCCAGCCTGCCAGTCGATGCCGCCAATTACCAGATCCAGTGATTCAGTGGTATTGCGCGTGATAGCCACTTCCTCAGCACTGCAGCCAACAATAGCGGCCACCGCGTCGGCCACTTTCTTCTTATTCTCGAACTGCACAGTGCGCATGTAGTAGGAGCCCTCATAATTGACCGCCCGCATGTGGTCTATCAGGTCCTCCAAAGTCTGCTCCGGAAGAAAGCAGTAGTATCCATTTTCCAGGTTGATGTAATCCGGCTTGATCCGGTAGTCATCCCGCACTTTCTGCCAGAACTCCTCATCTGCCGCGAGGGCAGCGGCCGGGACATGTTCGACTGAGGCCACTGCCTGTTGAAGTCGCATGAATCCGCCAGAAAGCGCGGCACTCATTATGCCCACGTTTTTTATAAACGACCGTTTGTTCACACTGCATCCCCTGACTCATACTGTTTGACCGATCAATCCCCCCGGGCTGACATCACACGCCCCGAGAATCGGAAAGCCCCTGCCTAACTGGCAACTACTCTCCGCCCTCATCCGAGATTATTCAACCCGTCATTCCAGACTAAAGAGATTTAGGGCTGAGCGCAAAGGCAATTTGGGGCACTTTGTGTGGCTGGGCACGCTCAGCCTGGGGTAATTTGTAACCGATTGCCGGTACGTATAAGCTAACTGCAAAGAACCTCGAGGGCACCAACCCGGGGTGACCTGCGCCAGACAGGCAATCTGCCAACCCGCCAAGAACAAGGGCACAACAAGGAATCACTATGCAAGCTCTGATGATGCAGTCCCAGCTCATGATCTCATCTATCCTGACCCACGCGGAAAAGAATTTTCCTGATGTTGAGATGGTTTCAGTTACAGTCGACAACCCGCGCCATCGACAGAACTACAAAACCTTCGCCAAACGCTGTCGCCAGCTCGCTAAGGTGCTCGCTTCTCTTGGCGCCGAATTTGGCGATCGGATTGGCACGCTCGCCTGGAACGACTATCGCCACATGGAGCTCTATTACGGCATTTCCGGGAGCGGCATGGTATGCCACACCATTAATCCAAAGCTGTTTCCTGAGCAGGTTGCTTACATCATCAATCATGCAGAGGACAAAATCCTCTTCGCAGATGTCCTGGTCATGCCGCTGCTGGAAGCGCTAAAGGCACATTTGGGAAAGGTTGAAGCCATCGTGGTGATGACTGACTCAGCCCATATGCCTGAGTCTACCCTGCCCAATGTTCTATGCTATGAAGATCTGCTCGCCGGGCAATCAGATGATTTTGACTGGCCTGAATTCGACGAGAACACAGCCAGCGGGATGTGTTACACCTCAGGGACAACCGGCAACCCGAAGGGCGTTGTCTACAGCCATCGTTCAACACTGCTTCATGCTCTCGCAGGTTCCTTGCCTGATGTGACTGGCGCGTCAAACATGGAAACCAGCCTGCCCGTTGTGCCCATGTTTCACGTTAACGCCTGGGGGGCTCCCTATGCCGCATTAATGGTCGGCATGAAGCTTGTCCTGCCCGGACCCAAAATGGCCGATGGTGAAGCACTCACGGACTTAATGAACAGCGAACAGGTGACTTTCAGCTCAGGTGTCCCGACCATATGGCTCGCTCTACTAGATTATCTGGAAAGCAACAACCTGAAAGTGCCGAGCCTCGCCAGAGTAAGCGTGGGTGGCGCAGCATGCCCCCGGATCATTGTCGAACGCTTTCGACGTCAGCATGACTGCACTGTCGTGCAAGGCTGGGGAATGACTGAAACGAGTCCGCTCGGCACAATTTTCAGCCTGAAGAAAGGTATGGAGGATTACAGCGAAGAGCAGCTGACAGAAATGCAGCTTTTGCAAGGTCGTGGAGTATTCGGCATTGAGATGTGCATTTTTGATCACAGCGGCCGGGAACTTCCCTGGGATGGGGAAGCGTCCGGCGCACTGAAAGTCCGAGGCCCCTGGGTGGCCAAAGGCTACTACGGGCTCTCCGACGTGCCCGGTGACGAGGGATGCCCCGTTGATGAGAACGGCTGGTTCGATACCGGTGATGTTGCCAGCATCAGTGCGGACGGCTTCCTGAAAATCACCGACAGAACCAAGGATGTGATTAAGTCCGGAGGCGAATGGATCAGCTCGATTGAGATCGAGAATGCGGCTGTGAATCACGAAGATATTGCGGAGGCCGCCGTCATTGGCCGTTATCATCCGAAGTGGACGGAACGACCCTTGCTGATCTGCGTCTTACAGGCAGGGAAGTCTTTGAGCAGTGAGGAAGTGCTCGAATTTCTGAAAGACAAACTGCACAAGATGGCCATACCAGATGCTGTCGAATTTATCGATGAACTGCCCCATACCGCCACTGGCAAAATCAACAAGCTGGGCCTGAGGCAGACCTTTGAAAATTATAAGTTTCCGTCTGCCTGAACAATCGAGGACGCCATGACCACTGCATCGGCAGGTTCAAGGGCGGACAAAAGAAAAGGGTAAATAACGCAGCCGAACGGTCGCTATAAAATTTGAGCGGGAATCCCGTTACCGGAATTCCCGCTGCAGGATCATCAGTGGAGTATCAGTATCTGAGCGGTGAGGCAAAAGGTACTGGTATTCTGCTTCCAACCCTCCCCGAAACCCCTGTGACGCCGCCTCGATTCAAGTGATTTCTCACTCTCTGCCGCTGCGTTATTGCGTCTCAGTCGTCGTCGCCTGCGCGCTGACGCAGGTCTAACTGTGACTCCGGGTGCCGCTGGGAAATAAATCCCAGGTTTTTAGTCCTTGGCAAGACCCGCTCAAGTTTGTTAGCTAGACAAAATCTCTTGCGTTTTAGAGGCTATGGACAAGCACTCGCGTCGACCTTCCATCAACCTACAAGGACTCCGGGCCAGTGATGTGCGGCTCGCGCGGTTCCGAATCAAAACATCCAACGCCATAAGTCGTTGCATCTCTCAATTCTTCCCCAGTTTGCTTTCAGTCGCTTCGGGCATGCCCGCCACGACAGCGCATTTCAGTGGAGTTTCCGGCTTGCAGATTGCGCCGAGCAGTTGCCGCGCGACTCTAGGCGGTAACGAGACCGACTGGGAAAGTCGCGACAACCTTAGGTGTGATTATACATAAACAATAATTCAGGCCAATATCATGCCGGTATTTTTTCCCAATAAATCGAACCTGCTGGCGTGCAATACCATTTTTGAACGACCGTTTTGTCAACATTCTATCAACACCGCGCGCAAGGTCAGTGACACAGTTACAATTTGCCTGTTTTTCAAACACCACCAAGTCACACTTCCTGTCCGTTTCTCCCCTGCCTTTCTTTCCGCCCCTGCCTTGCTTTTTCCTTTTCTCTCCTCTTTTTTCTTTTCTCCCTCTCTGGCCTCTCGCGGTGCTTTTGCCTCAGCACGGCCCAATTCATAACTACTACATGCGCCGCTCTGTGGAGACAGTAAACGAATTGCCGTGCAGACTGCCCCCTCATGAAGTCCACCGATTCCGCTTTGGACAAATTCGTAAAGGTTGGCACGAGCAGACATTGGGAACAGTGTCTTGCTAGCGTCTTCTGCGCTTTATGAAATACCCGTTGATTCGATGCATTGGACCTGAGGAACATAGATATATCCCTCACTGGCTGCGCCAAAAACTTTGCTGTCATAACCTGCCTGGTACAGACCGGCAATGGTCAAACACACAATAGCATCGAGGACATCCTCGTTATGCTTCAGCGCACCTCCCCGCAGTTCGGAAATTCTGCTCTGACTAAAGTGGACGCGGAATTGCTCTGGGATCTGCAACGCCAGCACCGGTGAGGATTCGAGGCTTAGCAGCATGTTCGCCAAGCGGATCTGTCCGTCGCGTTTCTGAGCAACGCTTCCTTTCTTGTAAAGATGCCGCTCTTCAAGCCGGAAAATTTCGATCAGCGCGGGATGCGGATAGCACTCAAGCTGCCAGCGCCCTGCCCTGTCGCCGAGATGCCTGAAGCCTTGAGACTGCAGCCAGTTTCCGAGAGCCACCCCATCTGAATCAGGATAACGCGACAGATTTGTTGCGTGACAGCCAGCCTTGCGTCCACCGTATTCCCGCGTAAGCTGATTTTCACAGGACCGCCGGCCCGTCGCATTAGTGACCACCGTGGGCCCATCAACCGTCACACCATGCAGCTGCCTGATTTCCGACAGTCCGGAGACAATTTGTTCCACACCATAAAGCTCAGTCAGCAGTGCTTGCAGGACCAATGTGTGCCCGCTCAGAGTGCCCACTGCAATCGCGGTTGGATTGCGCGTACTCACCCAAGCGAGATCGATACCGGCAAGAATTGTTGACAAGCGGATTATGCCCCTGCGTTGAACGGCACCCTGAGCATGCGCATACAGAGCCTAATTCTGATTGAAGATATCAAGTGGCAGAATCGCAGTGACGCCAACATTGGGCGCATCAACCAGCTGCGCAATTCGCAGGTCAACGGCGACGCTGGCGATGATATAGGCCTGCTGCCGGTTATAGCGATAAGTAGTAACGATATAGTCAACGATTCCCGACACTGCATTGCGTGCAGCAAGATTGATGTCATTAGAAAGATTCGCAAGCCCGGCTGTCACATCCGACTGAAGGTACTGCATGTCGGGTGGAACCTCGCCTTCACTCTTGACGGGGATTCCGGTGACGGCATAAAAGCGACGCGAAGGAATGTCCAGCAGTGTGGAGGGACCCTCATAGTGCGGGCCCAGAGACAAATCGGGACCGTCCTTGAGAAGCTCTGTGCTCACCCAGACATCAGCAGACATTTCGATTGCGGTACCGGACACTTCCCCATCACCTTGCGCATAGTGCAGGTCACCAATCGCCAGACCGCAGCCATCCACGAAACAGGGAAGATAGACCGAAACACCCGCCTGCAAATAGCGTATATCCATGTTGCCGCCATGTTCTCTGGGCGGAATCGTTCGCAGGCAGGCTTCCGCTGCAGCGCCCCCGGGTCCGCACAGTGCCTCAGGGTCTGCGTAGTCAGTCAGTGGCAGTGATACCTTGCCGCCGACTGCGGCCAGAGCTTGCTCCCGCTCCAGCATGCGGCGGTGCTCGTTGCGACCCGGCAGGGTGGTGACGATGCCCGGAAAACTGGCGTTGGGGATTCGCACCCCGGGGATGTCGTCTGTTTCAGCATAGTCCCCGTTCAGTCGCCAGATTACCTGACTCTGCCCATCAACGAGGTCGGGAACAAACCCCGAGCTGCCTCCTGTCGACCAGGCGTAGGGTCCCGGCTCGATCCGCAAAATGGTCACCTTGAGGACATCTCCGGCACTCGCCCCGCTGATATCCACCGGGCCGGTGATCGGGTGTACCCGGCCAAAATCGCTGCTGAAGCGTTCAGGCTCACGGGTTTGTTGCACAGAGGTTCCGAGCGCATCCCGGGCATCCCGGGTGTGGAATAAAATGGTCTGACCAGGCTCGGCGCTCACCGCCATTGGAATATCCGGATGCAATCTGTTGACGCAGCCAGGGTCCTCGATGCAGTCGGCGCCGGTTCCCCCCACCACGACAACGCTGTCGTCTGCCGCATGCACCGCTGACGCTGCCAGCCATAATGAGACAACAACCAGTTCCAGATTACGGTAGGCTGGCGTCAATAACTTGTTCATGGCGTTTCCCCTGTTGTCTACCCTTCGAAGCTCTCTGCTGAAGACAGTGCTTTCAGCAGGTGACGCGTAAGCGCTTGAATTACAACCTGTAGTCGGCTGAGGGAGTAGAGTAGCGGCTCCCCCCTGACAGGGCAAATCCATAAGTCCAGCCCCTGCCTGGTGCCGTAATACAAGACATGGCAAAAACGAGCACAGCGCAAGCTGACTCTGCGGCGACCCGAGTCGCCGCAGATTCGAACGCATTGGCGTTATTCCACCCCTGCACACAGGCATGGTTTACCGAAGCTTTTGCCAACCCCACTCGGGTGCAGTCAGAAAGCTGGCCGTTTTTGCGCAGGGGCGAAAGCTCCCTCATGCTTGCACCGACGGGTTCAGGCAAAACGCTCGCGGCTTTTCTCGCTGCCCTTGATGGACTGCTCTTCGGAGAGAAAAAATCTGAGCCAGGCGTCAAGGTCATCTATATCTCTCCACTGAAAGCGCTGGGAGTTGATGTCGATCGAAATTTAAGAGCCCCGTTGGCAGGAATCTCTGCCGTTGCTGCCAGAGAGGGTACGGCCCACCACACTGTCACTGTCGCGATCCGCTCAGGGGACACGGAGTCACGCGAGCGCGCTCGCATGCTGAAAGAGCCCCCTGACGTGCTGATCACAACACCGGAGTCGCTCTATCTGATGCTCACCTCACGTGCACGTGACATTCTGCAGGGCGTAGAGACAATCATCCTCGATGAAATCCACACCATGGTGCCCACCAAGCGTGGCACACACCTGTTCCTCTCTCTGGAGCGCCTCGAACAACTGCGCCGCCAGCAACTACCCGGCATCAGGCCGATGCAGAGAATTGGTCTGTCAGCGACGCAGCGACCGCTTGAGGAAGTTGCGTGGCTTATGGGTGGGTTTGAACACAAGGGAAACAGCCAGTCGCAACCGCGGACGGTGCAGATCATTGACGCCTCAGAAAAGCGCCCTTTTGAACTGACGATTTGTATGCCCCTGGGTGATCAGGTCGATCAGCCCGCCGATGAGTTCAATGTCGTCGGCAACGCCGCCACGTCTCCGGTTCCTGCATCCATCTGGCCTGCCATTTATCCGCGCCTTGTGGCCCTGATCGGTGACCATCGGTCCACCATGATTTTTGTTAACAGCCGTCGTCTGGCTGAACGGCTCGCCGCCAGTATCAATGAAACGGCGGAGCAGGATCTGGCGCGGGCACACCACGGTTCGATGTCCAAAGATACCCGCGCAGAAGTGGAAGACAGACTGAAGCGAGGGGATCTGCGCGCGATTGTTGCAACGTCTTCCATGGAGCTTGGCATCGACATGGGCGCGGTAGATCTAGTCATTCAGGTGGAAGCGCCACCCTCAATTTCCTCAGGGCTCCAGCGCATCGGCCGCGCCGGACACAGCGTGGGGGCGGTTTCAAAAGGCATCGTTTTCCCCAAATATCGAGGCGATCTGCTTTCGGCGGCAGCCGCTGCGCGGCAGATGCTGAACGGACAGGTTGAAAGCTCGGCCTATCTGCGAAATCCGCTGGATGTTCTGGCACAGCAAATTGTCGCCATGGTGGCCATGGATGAGTGGGATGTTGAGGCGCTGTATCAGACACTGCGCTGCGCTGCGCCGTTTGCCGAACTGCCGAGAGCGTCTTTTGAAGAAGTGCTGAATTTACTTTCAGGACGCTACCCCAGCGATGATTTTTCCGGTCTTAAAGCCCGCATTACCTGGGACCGGATAAACAATCACCTGACTCCCAGACGCGGCGCACAGCGAACTGCCATCCTCAACGCAGGCACGATTCCGGACCGCGGGCTCTACGGGGTATTTCTGCTTGGCGGCGGCGACACCAAAAGCCGCGTCGGGGAACTGGACGAAGAAATGGTCTTCGAACTGCAGATTGGTGAAGTATTCCGGCTCGGCGCCTCAATGTGGCGCACACTGGAAATTACCAAAGACCAAGTCCTGGTCGAGCCGGCACCGGGAGAACAGGGCAAGATGCCATTTTGGCGCGGCGACGGAGTCGGTCGACCGCTTGAATTTGGCAGGGCAATCGGCGCGCTGACACGGATACTCTCGCGAGCCTCGAGAGCGGACGCTCAAAAGCTGCTGACCCGTGATCATGCTCTCGAAGCCGAGGCAGCGGACATCCTCTATGATTACGTAGCTGGTCAGTTCGAAGCAGCCGGTGACGTCCCCTCTGATGAATGTATCATTGTCGAGAATTTTATCGATGAAGTGGGCGATTGGCGCGTTGTCCTGCAGTCGCCGTTCGGCGCTCGGGTTCATGCCCCGTGGGCGATGACGGTCGCCGCACAACTTCGCCAGCGTTTTTCCGAAATTGACGTGGTCTGGTGTGATGACGGCATCGTCTTTCGGGTACCCGAATCCGACTCTCCTCCGGAGGCCGAGTGGTTTATTCCTGATCCGGAGTCGCTCGAGGAAGACGTGGTCCGCGCGCTCAGCGACACATCTCTGTTCGCGGCTCGCTTTCGGGAAAACGCAGCACGAGCCCTGTTGCTACCCCGACGCTTTCCAGGTCAGCGCACACCTTTGTGGTTGCAGCGCAGAAAGTCAGCAGATTTGATGCAAGCGGCCAGCCAGTACCCCAGATTCCCGATGATTCTGGAGACCTACCGGGAATGCCTGCGGGACGTTTTTGATATCGACGGACTGAATCAGCTGCTCGAGGACATACACAGTCGCCGGATCAGAGTACATTCCGTGAACAGCGATTCTGCATCGCCTTTTGCGCAAACCGTGCTGTTCGATTTCACCGCCAGTTTTATCTACGACGCTGATGCTCCGCTTGCCGAGCGTCGCGCACAGGTCCTCTCTCTGGACCACGCCCAACTCAAGGAACTGCTGGGCAGCGCCGACTATCGCGAACTCCTCGATCCGGAAGCCATCGCCGCCATCACGCTCAAGCGTCAATTGATGGAGCATCCGTATGTAAAAGACCCGGATGATGTCCATGACCTGCTGCTGGCACTCGGTGATCTGAGCGCCACCGACATTTTTGACCGCACCGATTCAGGCCAACAGGCCGTCCTTCAGTCAATGCTCAGCGAACTGACCAGAGCGCGACGAATCATCGAAATCAGGGTGGCCGGAAATCCCCGCTATATAGCTGCGGAGGATGCAGCCCGATATCGGGATGCCCTGGGTACAGTCCTGCCAATGGGCCTGCCCGCAGCTCTGCTCGAACCTTGCCAGTCACCTATGCAAGACCTGGTCTCCCGCTATCTCCGGACCCACGGACCTTTTGAGCCAGCTGAGATTGCCCAGCATTTCGGTCTCGGCATCGATGTTATGCGCAAGGCCCTGAATGAACTCTCTGCCACAGGTCGAGTCCTTGAGGGAGGATTTACACCAGGCAGCACGCGCCGCGAATGGATTGATCACGATGTGCTAAAACAAATCAAGCGGCGCTCGCTGGCAGGGTGGCGACACCAAATTGAAGCAGTAGATCACAATAAGTTCGCTTCATTTATCGCGGATTGGCAATTTATTACCAAACCGAGGCGTGGACTGGACGCGCTCTATGACACCATCGAGCAACTGCAGGGGGCGCCACTGCCAGCCTCAGTTCTGGAGACCGAAATCCTGCCGGCGCGCATCACCGGATATCGGGTGGGACAGATTGATGAGCTGTTCGTCTCAGGAGAAGTGCTGTGGCGGGGGATCGAACCCGTTGGCAGCAGCGATGGGCGGATTGCCATCTACCTCGCCGAAAATTATCCCCTGCTGGCCCCTGAGCCAAACCCCATTGACAACGAACTGGCCCAGCGTATTCATGAGTTTATCGGCTCGCGGGGTGCGCCATTCTTTGACGATATCGTCGAAGCTGTCGGGGGCTTTCAGAACGACGTGCTTGAGGCGCTGTGGGAGCTGGTGTGGAGCGGCAATGCGGGGAACGACAGCTTCGCACCGCTGCGTGCACGTTTGGGGGTAAAAGACAGAAAACCTAGAACCCGACGGGCGCAACAGCGAATGAGACCACGAAGAGGCTCGCGCCTTCCGGGCAGCGAAGGGCGATGGACCCTGTTTGACCGGGTCGGCTGGGAGCAACCTTCAGCGACAGAAGCAAGAACAGCTCAGGTCCAGCAACTGCTCGAACGCTATGGTGTCATGGTGAAGGAAGCACTGACAAAGGAAGGGGTCACCGGTGGATTCTCCGGCATATATCCTGTGCTCAAAGCGATGGAAGAAGCCGGCCGGATTCGACGGGGTTACTTTGTGGAAGGTCTCGGTGCCAGTCAGTTTGCAGTCCCCGGCGCTGAAGATCGCCTGCGCAATACTGCCGAATCGACTGACCCTGTCTTATTGTCTGCAACAGACCCCGCCAATCCCTATGGCGCACTTTTACCCTGGCCGTCCGCAGCTGACGGCGGCAAGCGCTGCGCCAGAGTCGCCGGGTCTCGCGTCCTGTTGCTGAACGGCGATCTGATTGCCTACATTGCCAAAACGGGCGACCAGATCACCACATTTCTGCCGCCGGACGAGCCAACGCGAAGCAGCGGCATCAAGGCGTTGATTGCGGGTCTTAAGCTGGCGGCTCGAGGACGCAAACTGGTCTACCTCGCCTCGATTGACGGTAAGCCGCGCGCTGAAGAGTCCATTCATGCTGCTCTGCTGGGCGGAGGATTCCAGCACGCTCATCGCGGCTATTCCTGCCGGAGCATTGAGGCTACCCAGAACCATGCCTGAAGGAGATACGCTTCATCGGGTGGCGCAGCAGATCACTGAACAGCTTTGCGGGAAACGCATAGAAGCGTCCAGAGGCAGACCCGAATTACCCAAGGCACAGGAGCTGGCAGGCTGCATTCTGCAGACCGCTCAAGCCAGAGGAAAGCATCTGCTGCTGGGTCTGGATAACGGCTTCACTGTTCATTCGCACCTGGGCATGACCGGCTCCTGGCACATATACCCCCGCGGAGAGCGCTGGCGAAAACCCGCTTACCGTGCCGCGCTCGCCATGCGCTTTCTCAGCCATGATCTGATTTGCTTCAGCCCGAAACTCATTGAGGTAGAAAGCAGCATCCGGATTTGGGGCCGTGCACTGCTGACCAGGCTGGGCCCGGACTTATTGGCAGACGCATTTGACGAGGACGCTGCCATCGCCAGATTGCGCATGCATGACCATCTGCCACTCGGAGAGGCGCTGATGAATCAGCAGCTCGTGGCCGGTATCGGTAATGTCTACAAGTCGGAAATCCTGTTCATGAATCGGCTCAACCCCTTTGAACCGCTGTCGACGCTGGATGACGAAATACTGCGAGTGTGCCTGCGCAGTGCCAGACACTACATGAGACGAAACCTTGAAGGCCTGCGCCGCAAGTTTCGCGGGTCGACTCTCGGGGACAGGCTCTGGGTTTATCGGCGTCGGGGAATGCCCTGCCTTGAATGTTCAGGCCCTATTGTGATGCAGCGACAGGGAGAAACGGCACGCTCGACCTATTATTGCCCTGTCTGTCAGGGAACCGACCGATGACAGCTGAATTAGTCTGGTTCAAGCGGGATCTGCGCGTCACCGATCACTCGCCGTTGGTCGCCGCCGCAAGACGCGGAAAAGTCATCTGCCTCTATATCTATGAGCCAGACCTTATCAGCGCAGACGACTTCTCAAAGCGACATCTACTCTTCATAAACGACTCCCTGACTGAGCTCGATCGCGATTTGCGTAAGCTCGGCAGTCGACTGCTGATCCGGCGCGGAGAAGCCGTCGACGTTATCAGCAGCCTGCAGGCAGAAACCGGCTTTCGATGCATTCGCGCGCATCAGGAAACCACTAACGCCCTCGGCTACCAGCGCGATCGGGCAGTCAAAAAATGGGCACAGTCAGCGGGGATAGATTTCATTGAGTATCGCCAGCAGGGCGTCGTCCGGGCAATGAACGGCAGAGACGGCTGGGCCAGACAATGGCAGGGGTTCGTGACTTCACCTCTGGTTGGCCGCCCGAGGCAGATCGTCGACGGCGGGGCCGAACTGGCCGGGCTTGGCGTGCAGTCTCCAGAAAGTTTCGCGCTGAAGGAAGATGGCCTGATCAGCAGACAAACCGGTGGGGAGAGTGAGGCGATCACGCTACTGAACAGCTTTCTGTCAGACCGTTCAGGTGACTATCTGCAGGGCCTTTCCTCACCGTTGACCGCCTGGGACAGCTGCAGCCGGCTGAGTCCTTACCTGACTTACGGCAATATTTCACTTCGCACAGTTTATCAGCGTGTCTCCCAACGCAAACGTGAGCTACAGCGTCAGCGCGGCCAGCGGGACCCCTGGAGCCAATCACTGTCGAACTATGTTGAGCGCCTGGCATGGCACTGCCATTTCATACAGAAACTGGAAGATGAACCGGCGATCGAATTCGATAATATGAACCCTACGTTTAACGGCCTGCGAGAAAACGAGTTCAACCCCGTATATTTCGAGGCCTGGGCCGCGGGCCAGACAGGCTACCCGCTGATCGATGCCTGTATGCGTGCGCTTCAACAGACGGGATGGATCAACTTCCGCATGCGGGCCATGTTGATTTCGTTTGCCTCCTATCATTTGTGGTTACACTGGCGACAGCCGGCCCTGCACCTGGCGCGGCTGTTCACCGACTATGAGCCCGGCATCCACTATTCACAAATTCAAATGCAGGCTGGCACAACAGGCATCTCCGCACTGCGGATTTATTCTCCCATCAAGCAGGTGCTGGACCAGGACCCAGGGGGTATGTTCATCCGTCAGTGGGTACCCGAACTGATACATGTCCCGGATGACTTTATCGCCGAACCCCATCGCATGCCCGCACCGATCCAGCAACAGTCAGGCTGCATCATTGAGCACGATTACCCCGCCCCGATTGTCGATCATTTGTCTGCTTATCGTGCCGCACAAAAACGCATGAGGGCGGCGAATCTGGCGGCAAAGACCAGCGGCGACAGCACGCGAGTATTTCAGCGCCATGGGTCGCGCAAAAATCAGAGTCGAAGGCAGATCTGACCTCTCCTTCCGATTGCCGATCGGGCAATTGCTCCGATTTTTGTGATAGATTCCCGTCTGACTATCCTCGCCAGACCTAAGGGGCGAAAGAAAAATCATGACTGCTGCTTCCCATCGGCTGATCGTGCTACTCCTAAGCACGGTTTTGCTTTTCCACAAGACGTCGACTCTCGGCCAGGACTTCGCCAGCCCCGAGGACGAGTTTGACTCCATATTTACGCCTCTGCCGCAGGTGGAGGGCTCATCATGCGCTCGCTATCACAACTGGAACCAAAACACCGTTTCACCCCTTTCTCAGGAACAGTTCCTTCTTTTCCGGGACGCCTACGCAGCCGTCTCACTGGCAGACGACGATTGGCTGAGGACCCTCGTTACAGACAGCGATAACTATCTGGATATGTACGCATTCATCTCTAACATCCGTCAGCTCGCGCAGAAAGACATGGGAGTGAAATACCTATTTCAGGAACCGTTCGATGACAAACACGAACAACATCGAAGACTGGCCAGTAATCTATCGAGCGTGCCGGACGCGATCGTTGGCATTTTCTGGTGCCAGCCCATGGAAGAGAATTCGGCGCCCCGGTTCACCGGCGGCTACGCATACCTCAAAGAGCACGACGGAGACTGGAAGTTCCAGACCCGATAACGCAGCAACATCGCTTTAAGAGAAAGGCCTAATAATCATCCTTTTTGTCGGAGATGAAGTGGTCGGAAGCTCAGCTTGCCTCCCGTTCAGCCTGAACCTGAGGCAGTGCTGCGCCGCATCAAAGCGGAGCGAATCAGGCAAGAGCTCCCGCGGCGACCAGACCCTGAGCTATGGTGACGATAACCGGCAGCGCGATGATCGTGCGCAGCATAAACAGAGTCACCAGATTGATAAAATTCAGCGGAATGCGGGCCTGCAGAATCAGTACGCCAACATCTGACATATAAATCAGTTGCTTGATGGCTACTGAGATGATCACGAAACGGGTCAGTTCGCTTTCAATTCCCTGAGCAATGACTCCCGGCAGAAACATCTCGACAAACCCCACCAGCAGGGCTGGTGCCGCTGCTCCGGAATCAGTGATCTGCAACCAGGACAACAGCGCTGCGAGAGGATAGGTAAGCACTTCGAACACCGGGGTGTACTCAGCTATGATCAGTCCGAAGGCCGCTATCGCGATCAGCGGCGGCATCAGCCCGAACCAAATGTCGAACAGGTTATACATGCCGCTCTGCAGGCACGCGCGCGGACGGGGCGCGTGATCTGCCCGCTCCAGTGCTGCCTGAAATCCCCGCGTCAGGGATCCGGCAGGCTCTTCGCCGGATAATCTATCACGCTCCGAGCGTTGCTTGCCCGCCTCCAAGTATTGATCCGGAATTTTTGAGAGCGGTGGAATTCGAGGCATCACGATCGCCGTGATCAAACCTGCACAGCAAACCGTGAGATAAAACGGCACAAACACATGACCAAGCTGAACAAACTCAGCAATGACGACACAGAACGGCAAAGACACCACAGAAAAATTGCTCGCAATAGTCGCTGCCTCTCGCTGACTGTAGAAGCCCATTTCATACTGCTGGGAAGTAATCAGGACACCCACTGTGGCAGCCGTCATTCAGGTCGCGATCGCATCGACGGCAGATCTGCCTGGTAGGCAGAACAGCCGGCGGAATACGGGAGAAAGCGCGGTTTCAACCAGCTCCATTAAGCCGAAATCAGTCAGCAGCGGGAGCAAAAAGGCCGCAAAAAAAACCGTCACGATCGCGGTCATCAAGTCGTAAACCACGATCTGCCCTGTCGTCTCCGACCAGACTAATTCGGGGCCCACCTGCCAGATGATAATACCGCCGAAAATCGCACCGATAACTCTCAGGGCCAGCCACGGCGGAGTTACGGTAAACAATTGTTCAAGCCGCGAGTGACGGGAATTCTCTTGCCTGACCAGCGAGTAATAGACCGAAAGCAACGCGGAGATAAGCACCAGCGCAAAGCCAATATAAGACAGACTGTCGCCAGGCCTGTTCTCCAGCACGTCGGAAAGCACCGACATCGGAATCGTCCAGCTTCCTTGATAGCGAACCGGACACAGAAAAAAGAAAACCCCCCAGAATCAAAGGCAGGGCAAAGCGCAGTAGTCTGAGCGCCTCCATTAGACACTTTTGGCTGGGGTCGGCCCCTTACGCTGACTGAAAGATTCGGCGAGCAGACACAGTATCTCGAACATCATGGAAGCCCCCACCAGCGCGGTATTACCGGTTTGATCAAACGGCGGCGCTACTTCAACCACATCACCACCTATCAGATTTAAGCCACGTAGTCCGCGCAGCAAACGCAGAGCCTCGACGGTGGTGAGGCCTCCAACCTCCGGTGTCCCGGTGCCTGGCGTGAACACTGGATCAATACCGTCCACATCGAAGGTAATGTAAGTAGGAGCATCACCAACGACCTTGCGCGCCTCGGCAACCACAGCTTCAACGCCGAGGTCGGTAAATTCATCCATCTCTACAACCCGCATGCCCGAGTCATAGGAGTAATTCAGCCCTTCGAGGTTGTTCTGGCCGCCGCGAATTCCAATCTGAATGGTTTTGGTCGGATCTATAATCCCTTCATCGGTTGCGAGCCGAAAAGGTGCGCCATGGTGAAATTTCGATCCATAGAATTCTGTCCAGGTATCGGTATGCGCATCCACATGGATTAAAGCGAAGGGCTCATCTTTTTTCAGCCCCTTCAGAATCGGGTAGGTAATGGAATGATCGCCACCGGCAGAAAGCGGAATCACGCCCTGAGCACCCACCGACGTGTAAAAGGCTTCAATTTCCTTGATCGCTTCATCCAGATTAAACAGGTTATCAATAGGCACGTCGCCAACGTCGGCAATCTTCGCCAGATCATAGGGGTTGATTCGCGTCGACATGTTATAAGAACGCATCAGTGAGGACTGATTACGTATCTCGCGCGGTCCGTGCCGCGCGCCTGCGCGGTTCGTCACACCGAGATCACAGGGAACACCGATAAGCGCGATATCCGTCTCTGCCAGGTTCGCAATGGGGGCTCGCATAAAAGTCGGGATTTCGGTGAAGCGTGGTCTCAGTCTCGGGGCATCAGGGTCTGCCTCGGACTCGGGGGCATAGTTATTTGATTTAGACATAGGACAGACGTCTTCACTTAAGGTTTTTGTCGGAACCCGGGTTAGGGACCTCCGCTCTGACGGAGGAAGCTACACTAATTTGCCGCTAATCCCAAAATTGAATTCTGCCGCTAGGAACCCTGGCATACGGGGCACCAGTAAAGCCTTCTGCCGGACAGCAGGTCCTTTCTGATGATGCCGCCACACTCATAGCAGCTCAGGCGCTGTCGGCCGAATACCGCGTGACGAAACGCGCCACGCTTGAGCCCCTGTTTTTTCAGGCGCGCCGCCCGGCGGGGAGGGTTCGTGATGCCCGCTGTCTGATAGGCCCTCTGACTGATCTTCAGGGTACTGCGGCCCAGACCATTAAGCTGTTTCACACTCAGATCAAGGGGCCTGGCATCCGGGAGAACCTTCGCATCGAACAAAATTTCGCTGCGCAGGTAGTTGCCAATGCCTGCGAGGAAATCCTGCGCCAGGTAGAGAGAGGCCAGAGTTCGCCGATGAAAACGTTCGCTGCGCAGTCGCTGAGAGATTTCTTTCCAGGTCAGCTTGGGACTCAGAATGTCCGGACCTATTTTTGCCAGAAAGGGATGGAGTTCAAGCTCAAACTGATCCCAGATACTGATGTCACTAGCACTGTATAGCAGCGCACTGTGTGTGCGCGTATGCAGCGCAAGGCGCAAACTCCGATTTGTTTTGGGGAAAGCATCCCGCTTGACAACGTACCAGCGCCCATACAGCTGATTATGCGAATAGATCGTGAGTTCATTGTCGAAGTGGGTCAGCAGGGCCTTGCCGCGTGTTTCAATTTCACGAACCTCGGCGCCCTGAAAATCACGCTCCCTGCCCTTCAGGCGGTCCAGACCAAAATGGATACCAACAATTTGCTGGCCTACAAGAACTCGGGCGATTTTGTCGGCAGCGCGCCTAATTTCAGGTCCTTCAGGCATGGGAGGATGGTGACATGAGCAGACGGATTACTTGGTTCGTGTAGGAGTTACGCAACAGCGCGCAAACAGATCAATCCGATCAGGCAATTTCCCCAGCTTCGGCGGCAACTACATCCGCCAGTTCCCGCGCTAACCGCGCAACGAGATCAGCGTCTTCGCCCTCGACCATCACCCGCAGCACCGGCTCGGTGCCTGAGGGGCGCAACAGAACACGCCCCCTGCCCTGTAGTTTGCCTTCAACGCCAGACACAGCGTCACGAACGCTCTGGCTGGCAGATACATCGGGATCCTGACCCAGCCTGACGTTAATCATGGTTTGTGGAAACTTCTGCATTGCACCGCGTAATTCCCTCAGTGGCTTACCGGTCAGGACAACAGCGGTGAGCACCTGCAGAGCTGAAACGATACCATCCCCGGTCGTCGTAATATCGTGACAAATGATATGTCCGGATGATTCACCGCCAAGCTGCCATCCGCGCTGCTGCATTTCCTGCAGAACAAACCGGTCGCCAACTGCCGTGCGCGCGAAAGGAACTTCTCGTGCCGCAAGCGCCAGTTCCATACCGAGGTTGCTCATCTTGGTTCCTACAACACCACCAAATTCAATGTTCCGGCGTCGGCGCTCGCAGGCAATCACGAACAGCATCTCATCGCCATCAACGACATTGCCCTGATGATCTACCATGATGCTCCGGTCACCGTCGCCGTCCAGTGCAACACCGAGGTCAGCGCCCACCTCGAGAACTTTTTCTTTGAGCGCCTCAGGCGAAGTGGAGCCGATTTTATCGTTGATGTTCAATCCGTTCGGATCCGTTCCGATACTGACGACATCGGCCCCCAGCTCAGAGAGCACGGCGGGTGCAATATCGTAAGTAGCGCCGTTGGCGCAATCCACAACGACCTTCAGACCCGAAAGTGTCAACCTTGAGCCAACGGTGCTTTTACAGAACTCGATATAGCGGCCTCTGGCATCGTCAATTCTGCTGGCCTTGCCCAGAGATTTCGGTGCAACCGTCGTCAGCGCCTTGCTGAGTTCGGCTTCAATCGCCAGTTCGATCTCATCAGGCAGCTTCGTGCCATTGTCAGAAAAAAACTTTATCCCGTTGTCTTCAAAGGAATTGTGCGACGCGCTAATCACGATCCCTGCCTGAGCACGCAGAGTGCGGGTAAGATAAGCAATGGCGGGTGTCGGCATCGGGCCAGTAAGATTGATATCCACCCCTGCTGCCGTCAGGCCTGCTTCCAGCGCTGCCTCAAACATGTAACCGGAGATACGTGTGTCTTTGCCAATCAATATTTTGCTGCGGTGACCGCCTTGCATGAACACCTTACCGGCTGCCCACCCCAGTTTAAGCATAAAATCAGGGGTAATGGGCGTCTGGCCAACCTTGCCGCGAATGCCGTCTGTGCCGAAATAGCGTTTCTGTGCTTCCATAGTTGCTGTTGTCATTTTTTGATGCAGGAGCGAATAGTAAGGAATCTGGACTCAGAGTGCGAGTACTAGCCTGCACCTGTTGCTGCGCTGATTGTGGGCGCGCGGAATCTGGGGGATAATTTGATTCTTCACTTACTGCGAGCAGGTCAGGCCCGTGTGCGGAATTGTCGGCGCAATTGCTGAACGGAATGTCACCGAGATCCTTCTGGAAGGACTGAAAAGACTGGAATATCGCGGCTACGATTCAGCAGGCATCGCGCTGCTTGCAACCCCTCAAAGTCCACAAGACCGCTGGCAAGGTGAATAAACTGGCAGAGCGGGTCCAGGGGAAAGCGCTAAGGGGTCACGTCGGCATTGCCCACACACGCTGGGCAACTCACGGCAAACCCACGAATGCCAATGCACACCCCCACAGATCAGGCGGGCAAATTGCCATTGTTCACAACGGCATCATAGAGAATTTCGAAAAGCTTCGGGAGAAGTTGGGCAAATCCGGCTATCAGTTCGCCACGCAGACTGACAGCGAGGTCATCGCGCATCTGATCCATCTTGAACGAAAGGGAAATAAGGTCTCTCTGTTCGCTGCGACCCAAAAAGCTATCAAGCGCCTAGAAGGCGCTTACGGCATTTGTATTGCCGATGCGGCCACACCGGATGAATTAATCGTCGCGAGATCAGGCAGTCCGCTGGTGATCGGTATCGGAATCGGGGAAAACTTTGTTGCCTCCGACCCACACGCGCTGGGCCAGGTGACCGATCAGTTTGTCTACCTTGAAGAAGGGGACGTTGCCCGAATTACCCGTGAAAGTTACGAAATCTGGCACGACGGTAAGCAGATCAAGCGCAAAATCAGCACAGTGACGGGCCGCAGCAGTGATGGCGATAAGGGCAACTATAAGCACTTCATGCTGAAAGAAGTTTATGAGCAACCGGCTGTCATCCGGGACACGCTGGACGGCAGGATCTCGAAAAACAAAGTCCTCGAGAATGCATTCGGCGTCAAGGCTCCGGTGATTTTCGACAAGGTCAAACACGTCCAGTTCGTCGCCTGCGGCACTTCTTATCATGCCTGCCATGTCGCCAAATACTGGCTTGAGTCCATTGCCCGCATGGAGTGCTCGGTGGATATTGCCAGCGACTATCGCTATCGGGACATCATCGTGCCGGACGGCTCATTGCTGGTCACCGTTTCTCAATCCGGAGAAACCGCAGACTCTCTGGCCGCGCTTCGCTACGCAAAAACACTCCCCTACACTGCCTATCTGGCTATTTGCAACGTTGCCACCAGTTCACTGGTGCGTGAATCAGACTTTTCTCTACTAACGATGGCCGGGCAAGAAGTCGGCGTCGCCTCAACCAAAGCGTTCACGGCACAGCTCGCCGTATTGCTGATCCTGACCATTGCTCTGGGACGCCGGAATGGCCTGACACCGCGCAAAGAAGCAGCCCTGGTCAGAGAGCTCAACCGTTTACCGGATCTGATCGAAAGCACGCTGAGCCTCAACGAAGACATTCGCAAGATGTCTCGACAATTCGCCGACAAGCATCATAGCCTGTTTCTCGGCAGGGGAATCCAGTACCCCATTGCAAAAGAGGGCGCTCTGAAACTGAAGGAAATCTCCTACATCCACGCAGAGGCCTATCCTTCAGGCGAGCTTAAACATGGGCCGCTGGCGCTGGTCGACGAAAACATGCCGGTCATCGCAGTAGCGCCCAATGATGACCTGCTTGAAAAACTGCGCGCCAACCTCGCAGAAGTCAGCGCCCGAGGCGGAAAGCTGTACGTCTTTTCTGACGAGAGCGTAAACTACCAGGGTGACAAGAATTGTAAGGTCATCCACGTCCCGGCCTCGCCTGATGTTCTTGATCCGATCGTATTCACCATTCCGCTGCAGCTACTTTCTTATCATGTTGCCATCGTCAAAGGCACTGATGTGGACCAGCCTCGCAATTTAGCCAAATCGGTTACAGTGGAGTAGGTTATTCAACACAGTTGAACTTCTGAACTACACAATTGGATGTGACATTCATATCTCAACAACTCGACTCTCTCAATTCTCACAGAAAGAGAATTACGACTACAGAGAGAAGTTGATGTATCAAATGAGTCAGAAAGGAATCTCTAATAAGGATATTTCTGACTATCTGAACAAACAACAAATCAAACCAAAACGCACCGATCGGTATACCACAAAACTCGTTTGGACGATTCTTCAAAAATACACAAACAAACTAAACCGAAAAGATTATCTCGAAGTAGAGCTCAAGAATATTGGACTTTATAAGCGAGTGAGAAATTAGACATGAGCGACGAAAAAGGAATGCACAAAACTGGATGCAAGAATATAGATTTGCCGCCTCATTTTAAGAAAGCAAGAGTAGAGCAAGAGCGGTTAAATCAAGAGAAGAAAGATAAATATACTGCTGAGAAAGATTTAAAGTTTATGACTGCGGAAGAATATATGAAGCAAGACTTGGAGGATTAAAAGGAGATGAAAAAACCATTTATTACAGTTTTGTTTTTATTTTCTGGTGGTGCACTTGCTCAAGAACCAATCAATCTCGAATGTCGCATGGAAAACGTCATTGACGAACCGACCTATTTCAGGCTATTTGAAAATAAAGATGAAGTTAGAAGACCAGTTGATTTACCAGTTGAACGTATCACTTGGTCAGCAACGGTGGTGACGATCTCCTCAGAGATTGAGCGCTCCTCGGGAGCAAATCGAACGATACGGAGAAGCCGTATTAATCGAGAGACGTTAGAATGGACATACATTGATTACGCCAGAAACATGATGTTTGAGGCGGGCAAATGCAAGATTGTTGCTACAAGTAAAATTAAAATCTAGATCGGTTCTATTTTAAACTAAAAAAGGAACGCGGAATTGAAGTCAACTAACCAACGACCTTCCTCGCTAACTCATTATCAACTCGATCTATTTCAAAAATATCATAGGTAGATATGTATGAGCCAAACAGCGCTGTTGACACCAATATTTGTTCTTGTACTTTGGACTTCCGTAATTTTTCTAGTATTAGCGTTTGGACGCGTTAAACATACTAAAAATCCGCAAGACGCAGCTCATTCGAAAGACTTAAAAGGAACTATGCCCGATTGGGTTGAAAGAGCCGCGGACAACTACAACCATCTTTTCGAACAACCAGTTGCATTTTATGCGCTGACTTTATGCATTGCTGTTATCAACAATTTTGATTGTTTTATGGTCCAATTGGCTTGGGCATTTGTAGTTTTGCGGATTATGCATTCCCTAGTACAGCTAACATTTAATTTAGTTTTATTAAGATTCTTTATTTTTGCAATGGGATGGCTAGTTTTGGCGTTAATGGCTTATTCTCAACTCTTTGCGTAGGTTAGTGGAATAGCTGCTCTTCCAAATCACTCTCAATTAATTGCTATTTCTTTTCCTTTTTTATTCTTATTTCGCTCGGTATATCGCCCTTCAGGACGTTTATTTAGAAATACACCATTATAACCATTTAGTAATCTGCATTTGCCAGCGCCAATTCCTCTTGAAACTGCTTGCGGCTAAATGGAGAAGCGTTTTGATGTCTTCTCCACTGGCAGTCAATGCTATTAAAAGCCAAATGTAATGATGGGCATGTCTCGCTAAAACGTTTCATCACTCAAATCACACACTGGGTACTTGTCTTTAGAAGAGACAAAAAGCGAATTGGGGTCTAGTAGGAGTTATGATTTTTCACTGAGTAGTTAAAACAACCACATAAGGATGATTTATGAAGATTTCAGTAATCAATGAAAGCGTCTCACTTATAGCAAATATTGGTGTGATTGGTTCAATCTTATTTCTAGGTTTAGAGATGCAACAAAATACAGAAATGATGAAATCACAAACACGAAATTCAATCGTTGAACATCAATTGTTTTTGTATGGACAACCTCTACAAAATACTGAAATTTTTGATATCAGGCAAAAACTTAATTCAAATTTGGATGTTATGGAAACTGAAACAAACCAATTTCACTTTTATGTTTTGTCGCAATTGCGAATGTGGGAGAACGAATTTTATCAATATCAAATGGGACTCTTTGATGCAGAGGAATTTGACGCAAGGAGAATTGCATGGGGACGCGTGATGTCATTCGATGCTAGTGTGGAACGCTGGAAAATAGCAGAAGAAACATTGGATCCAGACTTTAGGGTTTATTTGAATGCAATAATTGATGAGATTTCATAGAGGATAGGAAGAGTCATGAGCAAAGAAAACGATATGTACAAAACTGGATGAATTCAGAACAAATAACAGTATATTCTCAACCCGATCAGAGTGGGTTAATTACGAGCATTGATTTAGGAATAAAAGAATGAGTGAATTAAATAAGCCAAACAAGATAATTACATATATTTTTGAATTGGGACTCATTAAAAGCGTAAATGAAGCTAGACAATTTATGAGAGAAAATTCATCTCCATATGTTTTTAATTGTTCAGAACCTAAAACCATAAGATTTGAATGGTTTCTATCCGAAGATGAGAAGTCGGCAACATTAATAGAAATGTTTGAGGATAGTGATGCTGCTAAATTAAGATTAGAACATCATTCGGAAAGTCACCTGGTTAAAGAGTTCCCAGAATATTTTGAAATTAAGCAGTTTCTTGTCTTGGGCGACATTCAACCAGACATGAAGGATAAGTTAGCGGACTGGAATGCAGACCTAAGAGGAAATGTGGGCGGGTTTTTTAAAGGATTAGACCAATAACAAACAAGCCTGCTACGGAAACTTTGCTGCAGTGAAGTGAGATTGCTACACGAAAGACACCAGTTCCGACTCGATGAATTTGGAATGTATAATAATATATACTCGGTTACGGTGGAATGATCTTGAGTGCACAATTAGATGGACCTAACAAAGATTAAGTTGCTCATATTCATCAAGAACCGAGAATTTGAAGGCACAATAGGTATTGGAGCTGTTACTGCCCTTTGGTCTTTTGTTTTTTATAACGAAGATGTTTTTTATTACGGAATTGCTTTTACATCTCTTGGTTTAATCTCTAATGAAATGCGTCATCATTAACAAAAGAAAGGTAATGAATAAAAACTTCAAGTTTTGTTGAAAATTTCGCAGAGAGCTCAGAAACACCGCGCTTTTAATCCTGCACCTAAAATAAGTCCGTCAAAGAGGAGCAATCATGAATAAAGCACTCCTGTATCTCGCCTATTTTTTGATCTGGACAACTCCGGTTCAACTTCTTTTCTTCGTCTGGATTTATTCTTACGTCCTCTCTGCTGACTACAGCCTTTTGTCATTTTCGACCTCAGATTTTATGGATCTTACCTTTCTACGAATTGTAAAAGCGTGGATGTATTCATGGTTCTGGAACAGCTTTCTGGATTTCGTATGGGGCCTGCCGGCCGCCATCGGCATTACGCTCAAGCTGTTGGTTAATGCCGCGCTGGGAGCGTGGCTGTTGCCTGTCGCAAAGAAACTCAATAGCCTGTAGGCAACTCAACCCTGCGCAGACTTTGGCAGCGACCAGGCGGACACTTCTCCGCCCAAACTTGCAGGCAAACATTTTCGACACTGTCCTCAGCCATGTCAGACGAATCGCGCTGACTAAGGCACGGAAACGCCTATTGCGGCTCAGATTAAGGCTGATGGAGAGAACCACCATCACTGTAGGAAGAATCCTGCTGGGGCTGTATTTTCTTATTCCGGGACTGACAAAAATCCCGGTTTACGACGCCATGATTGAATAGATGACTCTGCACAATATTCCCTTGGCTAACCTGCTGCTTCCCATCACAATCCCCTTACAGGTGGGCTTGGGGTCCATGTTGATTGCAGGATATCGCATCAAGGAAACCGCTCTGCTGCTGGCCTTGCTTACCCTGCTCATCAACTTCGGCATGCACGCTTTTTGGAAAGAATATCCCCAACACAGACACTGCCCATGAGACGCAGAACTTCGTTAAAAATCTGGGCATATTCGCCGGCCTGCTGCTATTAAGCGCTGCGTACAGAGTCACGCAGTGGCGCTTGATCAAGTGAGCTGACGGTCATGTTAAACAATTTGGATCCGGACGCTATGAGTAATAAAGTCGTGCTTTCACAGTCGATCATGTGGGCGGCCGCTGTGCTGGTGGTGTCAAGCAGGAAAAGCAATTCGCGGTTTTCATGCTGATTGTCCTTGTAACGATCGCCCTGCTTTATCTGAAAAACAGGTGCAGCCAGAAAAACAGGGATCGTAAGCGGCGCCCGAGAGCCCGACAAACCCCACACGTCCATTGAAGACGGAAGCGCCGGGGCCGCTGAAGTCCGGCATTGCCCAGGAGAGCTTACTCGTGACGCGCTTTACCGAAAAAACTCAGGAAGCAATCCTGCAGATTGTCGAACCCATCATGGACAACTGTCTGGACGGTTCCAATACCGGAAATCATGCAAAACACGTCAGGGATTTTACGGACAGATTGAAGGCAATCGTAACCCCTAGAAACCTCGCCTCGCAGTTGGAATACAGGCCTCACGGAGTTTTTACCCGACGAGAATTTGTCTGTTTGTTCAGACGCCGGGAGTCGATTGGCGTGGTCTGGCGTCAGTTCGTTTCATCCACAGACGATGAGCTGGTCAATCACGCCATTTTTGTGGAGAGAGACGGGAAAGTCTGTATCGAACACTGCCTGATTTGCTGAGCACAGAAGCTCAACCGCTTCTTTTCTGGTCTCGGCGCTTCCTGTTTCAGATGCCCGTCCGAGGCTGCCCGGAGTCTCCGCATCCTTCTCAGTTACTGCTTGACTTACCGAGCGCCTTGCAGGCCTTTTGACACCTTCCTTTACCGCGATCTCTCTTTTTCTCTGTCATTTCTCTCTTTATCTCAATTATTTCCCGCTTCTTTCTCTTTCTTCCCCTCTCTTCTCCTTTCTAACGCTCCTTTCCGTTCCCTTCCCTCCCTTGCTCTCTATTCCTCGCTCACACTTTTTTTGCCTGTTCTAGCCTTCCTTGCCTTCCCTTTCGCTTTTATCTTTTCCTCTACGCCCTTCCGGTGCCCTCTCTATGCCCTCTCCTCCCTTTGTTGACTCTCTCTATGTTTTTCTCGTTTTCTTCAGCCTTCTCTTCCTTTGCCTTTTCCTTTTCCTTTCCTCGCTCTTCTTGTTGAAGCCCACTGCAACGGGCCATAGCGCTGAGATGACAGCTACCGGGGCGATTGAGGGCAGGTTTTTCAATCCTCCCTGACGTTTGCTTCGGCGATTGACAGACCCGCTCTAAACGCGTTATCACCTCAATCTGGTTCCCACTGCACAAAATAGCAGCTCACTCCGATGTCATTCCTCCGATTTCAAGACTTCTTATCTGGACTGGTTAAGCGGCAGCGGAGCCTGTTTGCGAAATCAGAATCGGAATCAATCGACGATCAGGTAGATAAGCTCATGGGTTCCGTCGGCGAGGTGTCGGGGATCGTAACGGCCAGGCAGGTGCTTGATCGCTACGCCGCCCTCAATTCGGATGAGCAGCTCGCCTTTTTCCACCATCTGGAACGAAATCTCAACGCTGATGAGAACCGCATTAAAGCAGCGTACGCCAAGTATGTTAGCGAACCTTCGAGCTCAAGCCTCAGTGGCTTGTCAAAAGCGGCTGAACCACTTCGTCAAGAACTCCTGCGCAGGCTGAACCAGACGCCAGGCGCTACCCATGATCTGGTCGCCATGCGCAGCAACTTACTGGGTTTTTTAAAACAGCATCCCGCCTTGTCAGCGGTCGATGAGGATTTTCAGCGCTTGTTTACTTCCTGGTTTGGTCGGGGGTTTTTACAGCTGCAAACCATCGACTGGTCAACCTCTGCCGCTATTTTGGAGCGCATCATCCGTTATGAAGCGGTCCATGCCATTAAAGACTGGGATGACCTGCGTAATCGCATCGATCCCCCGAACCGCCGATGTTTTGCCTTTTTTCATCCGGCGCTGATTGATGAGCCTCTGATTTTTGTTGAGGTAGCCCTAGCACACGGCATTCCCAACTGCATTGATGCTATTCTGAATGAACCGGAGACGGATACAGAGTCACACGGCAACCATGATACCGCCGTGTTTTACAGCATCAGTAACTGTCAGCCCGGCCTGAACAACATCTCTTTCGGAAATTTACTGATCAAACAGGTGGTTCAGGAGTTACAGGCTGAATTTCCCTCGATCAAGACATTTGTCACCCTCTCTCCGGTTCCGGGTTTCAATCGCTGGCTTGCATCGGAAGACTCAGCAAATTCCGCTGAGCTGCAGGCACTGAAACAAGAGATTGCGGGTCTGAGCCTGACCGAAGCGGCAGATGAAGCCCATCAGGAAAATATTCGAAAACTGGTTTTCAATTATCTGGTTCTCTCCAAATCAAGGGACAAGCCCCGTGATCCGGTCGCGCGTTTCCACCTGGGTAATGGAGCCACCTTACATGAAGTGAATGCGGGCGCGGACCACAGCGACAACGGCATGCAACAGTCGCGTGGCACGATGGTCAATTATCTTTATGACCTGTCAAGCATCGAATCCAACCATGAGCAGTTTGCGCTTGAGGGCACCGTAAACTTTCACCCTAAGTTGAAACCCCTGCTTCTCACGTCATGAAAACACTCAGCATTGACCTTTGCCCTGGCCTGGGTCTTCGAGTTTTTCAGTCTGCTCGCATTCGATCTGTTCGTCGAAGCCTTTGTATTCGAATGGCTAGCCTGGAACGGGACCAATAAAAACGACTGGTTTTTTGCCCTGTGGTGGGGTGCAGTCGCTGTGTGGTTTCTGTATGGTTCAGTCACGATCATGCGAAGAGTCGGACGCGTGACCGACCAGGAAAACCCATAGATCACAAAAAGTGGAATGGTTCGAAGCAGGATAACGCCTTCAGTCACTCTTAAATTCACCGCAGATTCCATTCAACAAGCAGGAAACCGGCCTCAGATGCCCATCAATACTGAATCGCTTCAAAGCGACCGCCCCGAGGATATTGCACGTGCAGCAGTGCTGCTGACACAAGGCAAACTGGTCGCTATCCCCACGGAGACCGTCTATGGTCTTGCCGCCAACGGCCTCTCGGCAGACGCGGTCAAAGGGATTTTTTCCGCAAAAGGTCGCCCTGCTGACAACCCCTTGATCCTGCACGTTGTCTCCATCGAAGCCGCAATGCCGCTGTGGGCCGCAACAACGAAACAGCTGGAAATCGCGGCAGCACTGTCAGCGGCATTCTGGCCGGGCCCGCTCAGCATCGTGCTGAAGGCGACTTCCGCGGTGCCGGACATTGTCACCGCCGGTCTCGATTCAGTGGCAATCAGAGCCCCTGCCGGCGAGGCGGTTCAGTCCGTTCTGCGACTCTGCCAGTTCCCGCTTGCGGCACCTTCAGCCAATTTGTCAGGCCGACCAAGTCCCACCCGTGCCGGTCATGTAGTACGCACCTTAGGAGGGCGTATTGCCGCTATTCTGGATGGCGGCCAGACCACGATCGGCATCGAGTCAACGGTTGTCGATCTGAGATCGGAGTCTCCACAACTGCTCCGGCCAGGCGCCATCAGCATTGATGATCTTCGGTCAGTAATCGGCGAAGTCTCTGATTCGCGGCCATCAAGTAACGCAGCGTCACCTGGCCTGCGTCACAGGCACTATCAGCCCGTTAACATCAGCCTGAGGCTTGCGAGCAGGGAAATGATTGAATCGCAGTGGGCGTCGGCAGCAGGGATTGCATGCAGTCAGGATTTAGCAATGGAGCTGGGCCAGCGACGGGCGCCGACCTGGATCATGCCAGACACTCCGGAACCCTACGCAGCGGTTTTATATGATCGGCTTTACACGATGGAGCGCAGTGGCGTCACAGAAGTCTACCTGCAACGCCCCCCACAAACAGACGCATGGCGCGCAGTGAATGACCGACTGACCCGGGCCAGTGAAGTCGCCCCCTTAGTGACCGTCTGAAGCCATCGCTTCTGCTTTGCGCAACACTGTCGCGGTCTGCGCATCGCGAAATGCTGACAATCGCTCTGCCAGCAGCGGATCGCTGACTGCCAGTATCTGTGCTGCTAACAATGCAGCATTGGCTGCATTGTCGATCGCCACAGTAGCGACCGGAATCCCTGCGGGCATCTGCACAATCGATAAAAGTGAGTCCTGCCCCTGCAATGCCGTGACGGCAACCGGCACTCCGATAACAGGCAAGAGAGTCATTGAGGCAACCATGCCGGGCAAGTGCGCAGCGCCTCCCGCCCCGGCAATGATCGTTTTCAGACCGCGCTTACTTGCAGATTCCGCATATTTCATCATCCGCTCCGGGGTGCGGTGAGCAGAAACGATCGTCATTTCGAACGGCACGTCAAGTTGTCCGAGCATGTCGGCGGCAGCCTGCATGACTCGAAGATCAGAATCACTGCCCATAATTATGCCGACTTGGGCAGTCTCAAGTTCTGTCGTGTGGTCAGTCAATTGGCTGCGCTCCTCTGACATTAAGCTGAGGTCGTATAGTGTCTACTTTCTCCAGGGCTTCGTCTACCGTGGCCGCCACCACCGTCACATGCCCCATTTTTCGACCGGGGAAACAGCGGGTTTTCCCGTACAGATGCACCCAAACGGACGGATCATTCTTCGCCTGATCAGCGCCCTCCACTACGGTGTCGCCATCAAATCCCTCAGCACCAAGCAGATTAAACATGACGGCAGGTTGTATCTGGTCGATGCTGCCAAGCGGTTTGCCGGAGAGAATATTGAACTGCTGGACAAATTGCGACGTCTGACAGGCTTCAGTGGTGTAGTGTCCGCTGTTATGGGTCCGGGGAGAAATTTCATTAATCAGAAGTTCGCCTTTGGGTGTCAGAAACATCTCCACACCAAAAATGCCCTTGCCCTGCATTTTTTCGATCGCGCTGACCGCCAGACGGCGGGCTTCAGCAAGCTGCTCCGCCTCCAGCCTGGCCGGCGCGACGAGATAATCGAGCACGTTACCTGCTTCGTGGAATACCATCTCAACAGGCTCATAGGCGGCCGTTGCGCCTTGCCCATCGGCAGCCACCATCACGGAGATTTCCATGCTGCGCTCGATGTAGCGCTCGAGAAATCCGTCAACCTGAAGCCGGTCGACATTGTCTTGTGCTGAACGCAGGACAAGAACGCCGCGCCCGTCATACCCCCCTCGCGCCGCTTTCTGGACAACAGGGAAACCAAAAGCGTCACTGCTGATGTCCTCCTTCGCAGGATGCATCTGAAAGTCTGCAGTCGGCAGGCCCAGTTCTGCATACCAGCGTTTCTGCTGTAGCTTGTCGGTGACACGCGCCAAGAGACCAGGATCAGGGACAACAGCATGTCCGTCCGACTGCAGCATGCTCAGCTTTTCGACACTGACATTCTCCAGATCAATCGTTAGCACATCAGCCAAAGCGGCAAGCTGATTGTATCCTTCACCACTCGACGGACTGCCCGGAACATGGACCCCACCCACCAGCACTGCCGGGCAATTAGGATCTGAATCCAGCACGAAGATCTGAGTCTCTGTATCAGCACTCGGATTAGTCTGCCTGACCGCCTTTACTAACATGGCCGCCAGCTGCCCGCCGCCGATGATTCCTATTCTCGTCATAATTGCGTTTAGGAGGAAAAAATCGCGTATCTTACATGAAAATGCGGTCATCAGCAGCAAAAGCGGACGCGTTTACCACTCTGTTTAGTCCCTGTTAATTGCAACAATTCGTCGCTTTGAACTTCATAATGGGTGCGATTCGCGTATAGTGCGCAGCGTATCAGGAGGCAATCGGCCTCAAACAGGCGGCTTTCTTGCACTCACACCGTAAGCTAAGCAGAACAGGCCGCGATTCTTGCCGGCCCGAAGGACGGCCAAGCCCACAACAGGCACACGGCACAATGCTCAGACTCGTATCCCAGACAAAGCTCAGTGCCTGCCTCTCCTGCTGCGTGCTTGCGTTTCTGACGGTCGCTTGGCCGGCAGTGCTTGCTCAGGACATTCTGCCCCAAGTCAACCGAATCAGCGATGCGGACAACGATTTTCGGCTCGATGGTGATCTCGACGAGGAAGTCTGGAAAGCTTTACCAGTGATTGAGGGCATGAAAGTCATCGTTCCGGATACGCTGGCAGAGACGCCTTACGACACACACGTTCGCATGTTCTATACCGAGCGCGGCATTTATATCGGTGCCATGAACTTCCAGCCCGCGGGAACTCTGATTGCCAGAATGACCTCGCGGGATACCCGCCTGGACCGGGACGCCTTTACCGTCAGCCTCGACCCTTCCGGTCAGGGTCTATATGGGTATTTCATCAGGCTCAACCTCGGAGAGTCCATGACCGACGGCACCATACTGCCGGAGCGACAGTTCAATCTGCAGTGGGATGGAACCTGGAACGGACGCACAAGCGAGTTGGAAAACGGCTGGAGCGCGGAGATCTTTATCCCCTGGTCAATGCTGGCGCTGCCCCAGGCAGAAGATGTCAGGCGCATTGGTTTTTATTTCGAGCGCCAAGTCGGCCACCTTAATGGCGATTCATGGGCAGTGCCGCCCATCCCAAGAACGGTGAATGAATATCTGTCGGCTTTCACCAAATATGAACTCAGGGGCATCGAGCCGCGCAGGCAACGGACGTATTTCCCGTTCATCGGCGGTGTCCATGACGCAGTGGGTCATGAGAATACCTACAAAATAGGCACTGATATCTTCTGGCGTCCGACGACCAGCACTCAGTTGACCGCCACACTGAACCCGGACTTTGGCAGCATTCAGGCAGACGATGTGGTTGTCAATCTGACGGCCTTCGAACAGTTTTTCCCTGAGCAGCGCGACTTCTTTCTCGAAGGGCAGGACATCTTTATCACTCATCCACGCCACAGCAATCCCAGCGGACCCGGCGGACCGATACAGCTGGTAAACACCCGCCGCATCGGTGGTGCGCCTGAACTTACAGTACCCGCAAGGGTGAATGTGCAACCCACTGACCGCAGTCAGCCCACCGACTTGCTGGGCGCGCTCAAGTTCACCGGTCAGCAGGGAAAGGTCCGCTACGGCACACTGCTGGCATATGAAGACGACCTCGCAATCGGGGGCACCCTAGATGATGGCTCACCGATTACACTGACCACGACCGGCCGAGATTTCTTCGTGGGTCGTGCACTGTATGAAGACACCAACTCGGGAGGACGCCGAAGCATTGGCTGGATGGGGACAAGCGTCATGCATCCCGACATCAATGAATCAGTCAATGCGATCGATGCACACTATTTTTCCGCCGACAATCGCTGGGTCATCGACTCGAGTTTCATGCGGTCGGATAACGACAGAGAAGTCGGCTACGGCGGTATGGCGGATTTCCGCTTCCGGCCGGAAAGGGGCAAACAGCATACGCTTCGGGCAACCTACTTCGATGAATTTCTGGATATCAATGGACTGGGATTCCTCACCCGAAATGATCAGATGAACCTGGACTACAACTACAACATCTTTGAATCAGATGTAGAGGGATTGCGTTCGCGGACGACCACCTATTTGGTTGCCAATCAATGGAATGTCGAAGGCCGGCCCGTCCGACTCGGTATCTTTCTGAATCAGGACTACAACTTTCTCAACAACGACACGTTTTCCTACTCTCTGGGGCTGTTCCCCGCCCGCACAGATGACCGATTGGGCCGCGGAACCGGCGATTTCGCCGTACCTCAACGAGAGCGGCTGAACCTGGGATACTCCAGCAATCCGGCAGAGAAATTGGCGTATGAGCTTGCGCTGAACTGGGACGCCGATGACCTTGGCCCCCAAAGCGTCACTGGTCGCGCCGGCCTGACCTGGCGGCCCACTGACCGGTTTTCCTCTGCGATAAATCTGCAGTACACAGATCAGGAGGCGCTGCTGATTCACAAAGGTGATGGCGCTTACACCAGCTTTGAAGCACATCAGTGGGCGCCCAATCTGGAGGTCAATTATTTCATCGGGCCGCGCCAGCAGATCCGGTTTACCATGCAGTACAACGGACTGAAGGCCTTTGAAGACCGCTTCTGGCAAAGTTCCCCCGTGGGGGCTGAACCACTGCGTCCGATCGAAAAGCCAACTGCGACTTCTGACAACTTCAGTATTTCACGGATGACGTTTCAGGCCCGCTACCGCTGGGAAATTGCGCCTCTGTCGGATCTTTTCCTGGTCTATACCCGAGGCTCCAATCTGCCTAGAGACACCTTCAACAGCTATTCCAATCTGTTTGCCCGGACCTGGAATCAGCCCATCGTAGATACTTTCGCATTTCGGCTGCGTTACCGCTTTGGCGCCTAGTCTATTGCAGGCATCTCCGACGTCCGAATGCAATGCAGACGCCTTCAGCCAAGGTCGCTCCTACCGCGTTAAGCTGTAGTAGGCTCTGTTCACCAGTCGGGTCGGATCGCCTTTCCTGGCATCCCAGTTCGCTGTTACATTTTCCGCCATAACTTCCTCCAGCGACGCGCCCTGCCCGATCAGCACCATCATCTTGCCTCGAATCTCGGTGAGCATAGTGATGTACTCCGCGAGGTCCGCATAGCCTGCCACCGGCCCGTGACCGGGCACGACTACCGTGTCGGTATTGATCTCCTGCAGAATGGCCTCGCAGAAAGCAATCACGCCTTCGATGCCGCCGCCATTTTCCGCGTCAATAAACGGATATCCGGCATTGTTATAGACATCGCCCATATGGATGACGTTGCTGTCGCGAAAATACACCGCGGCATCGCCCCGAGTGTGAGCCGGCCCTGCGTGAATTAAATCGACCTGTTCACCGTTGAAGTACATTTCCATGCGGGTGTCAAAAGTCGTAACGGGTAATCCGGCGGTAGCATAGGGCGCCTGCTCGACGATGGGGTTGGTGACCGTATTGATCGTGTTGTGCTGCATCATCATCTCTCGCGAGTGCCTATGCGCCACAATCCAGGAGCCGGCCTCGCCGAGCAGCTCATTGCCATCAGCATGGTCATAGTGCCAATGGGTGTTGATGGTAAAATCCACCTCACCACCCCCAAGAGCACGAATGGTCGACTGATACTTTGGCACCATGTCGGGGAACTGGGAATCCACAATCATCACGCCCTGATCGCCAAGGGACGCCAGAATGTTGCCGCCGCGACCGAACAGCACATAGCGGCCATCAGCCACCTCTTCTGTACGTATCATAGCGGACTGCTGACTCTGGACCATGAAGGGAAAGCCGAACAGCAGGAGTATGGCCGCAACGATGCCCGGCAGATAGTCCGGGACGCGAAGTCGGCCCAGTTGGTAATAAGCTATTTTTCTGGATTGAGTTTGCATGGAAAGACCCTCTCAGCGTGGAGACAAGCGGAAGCTTACCCGCTCACAGGCCGTTCGAATCAATGGCTGAGCGGGTTATTTCGCCGATGGACTTATACCATACCTCAGCCAGTCAGGGGACAAAATCGGATTCTCCGGAGTCAGACGGCGCTCTTTAGCAGGCATTCAGCCCGACATCCGATAAGGCGTTTTTACAGACTTTTTCGACAAGTGACTTAACATCCAGCGCGCTATCTGGGAACATTGGCCCCCTCAGGCAGGGTGGCGCCTGATAAATGCACACTGGCACCAGTTTATGCTGGTTCAGCTCGAGCCAAACAAGGTATCCAAAGCATGTCGAAATTTGTCCCACTGGCGAAAGACCAACACGCTAACCTCAGAGTCAGACAATCGGGCGACTACACGCGCTTCAAGCAACAAAACCTGATTCCGATCGTGGTACGCGATTTTTTTACCCTGTCCGCTGAGTTTCCGCTGGTATTTGTGACAAATCAGAGCACCGAAGATTTCATGCCGGTTGCGATCATGGGGTTGCAGGAAGGTCAGAATCTCTACTGCCAGGAAGAGCCCTTCCCTGCCCAGGTGATTCCGGTGGGCTTTGGCAACGCGCCTTTCGCCATTACGGCAACGGATGAGAATCGTGAGCAGTTCGCGGTTCTGGTCGATGAAGAAAGTCCCCTGTTGAGTGACAATGAGGGCGAGCGGGTATTCACCGATGACGGCAAAAACACCGAATACATGGAAGCCCGCATCGAGGGCCTGATACAGGCTGCCCAGCAGAATCATCAGACGCAGGAAATCACCAAGTACCTGACAGAGAAAGGCCTGCTCACGACCCAGCAGGTCCGCCTGCAGCATCGACCGGACGGCCGGCTCTATAACATCGATGGCATTTACGTGGTGGATGAACAAAAATTCAACGAGCTGTCCGAGGAAGATTTTCTGGATATGCGCAACCGAGGGCTCGTGGCACTAGTCTACGCCCATTTGACTTCCCTGCAGCAGCTGCGTCGCATCTCCGAGCGTCAATACGCTGCTGACAAAGCAGCAGATGCAACTCAGAGCGAAGAAGAATCTAGCTAAGTGAGTGAGCCCTGAAACCTGCTGTGCGGGCACTCTGCAGCTGGATTTTGCCGGCTCGACACTCTGCATTTCCTCCACCTCAGCAGCTACATAAAACAAGTAATTCGGTATTTACCCCCTACCGCCTTGCGGCTTTCAACCAGATCCTCGTCCTGCGCCCACCGGCACGGATCACACTAGAAGTTCAGCCTTCGCAGCGAAGTCAGCAGCACATATCCAGTTCAAGACAGCTGATCTGAGGCCCTGGACTGTGAATCTTCTCGCCGAAAGCCCGCCAAGAGGTTAATATTTGATGAATATCTTACGGAGAGCACCCCCGATGAGAAATCTACTGGCTTGCCTGCTATGCGCTAGCCCTCTCCTACTCAGCCTGGCACAGGAAGGGGAGGTCATTGTAATTTCTGAACTGAATCGCGCCGATGTCGAGCAGTTTATCGAAGAGGCTGAGGATCAGTTCTACGAGATCTTCAATTCCCATATCGAAGACGATGACTTCAAGATCAGCTGTCGCCGAGAAACACCAACCGGCTCGAACATCCCTGTCCGGGTTTGTGAGCCTAAGTTTATGGTAGACGCTCGGGCACGTAACGCAAACACCTTCGGATTCAATGCCGGGGTCGTAGAGGCCGATCGGTCAATACGGACTGCGGTGGAACCCCAGTACCAGCAACTGCAGCAGAGGATGGAGCAGATGACCCAGGAGATCCCGGCATTTGCCCAGATAGCCAGCATCCTGGCACAGCTCCGGGCGCGACGCGAGCAACTGCTCAATTAAGCACCCCTTAAGCATCTTCACGACTGGTCAACTGAACAAATAAAGTCTGAACCATGGACATTATCAATACTCTGAACATCCAGACGCTTAAGCAGCAATACGAGGAATCAGGTTACGTTGTCATTAAAGATCTCTTGCGAGATGAAGTGGCGCAAGCCGCTTATAAAGCCCTCAGGAATCGAGTGCCATGGGAATTCCACTATCGTGAGATGAACACTGGCAGGGTTGGTGTCGTTGATCCGGCTGATCTCGAACGCTTAACGCCTAGGGAAGTTAAACGACTGATCCCCCCCATGGCGACACTGAAGGACAATGATTTTTCGTTTGCTTACTGTCGCTTTACGATCCCGTCACGCGCAGAAGATTGTCCTGAGCCTGCGCGGATCCTGAACGATATCTTTCGCTACTTTAACAGTAAGGAATATCTCAGCCTGCTAGCAGATATTACAGGGGATACCTCTGGAAGGGAGGTAAGCACCTGGTGCTCAAGATATGACCGCAATCACCACCTGTCGGTGCACATGGACGAGAGTCAAAGTCAGCCCCGCATCGCAGCCCATGTCCTTGCACTAAGTAAAGATTGGAAGCAGGAGTGGGGCGGAAATTTTGCCTTCTGTGATTCCGAGGGCCAGCCAGAGATTATTTTCCCACCCTCGTTTAACAGTTTGATGCTGTTCAAAGTGCCTCGTCTTCACCTTGTCACCCAAGTCGAATCGTTTGTGAGTGAGTCTCGCTACAGCCTGTTTGGCTGGTACAAGGTTGAAAAAGAATACTTCCATGCTTGAATAAAGCTCCGCCCATTCGGAAACACTACAATTCAAGACATAAGAAAGGGGGCCTAAGGCCCCCTTCTTGTTACTGCGACTAAAGCCTAAGCTCAGAAGTCGTAGACAGCTCGTGCATAGAACACTCGGTTGAGTGGATCATGCAGCGCGCCGAGAACACCCGCGAACTCTGGAGATCGCTGTGGTTCTCGGTCAGTCAGGTTACGACCACCGATCGTAAAGCTGAGCTCACCGTCGAATACCTCAACACCACGGTAGGTGTAGTTGGCATCCAGCTGAGTCCATGCTTTGATATTAGTCTCCTGAATACCTGCAGGACGGTAGAACCCACCAAAGTAATCCAGGTGAGTGAACAACGGTCCATCGTAGTTGTCTAGAGCATCAACGTAACGAGTGATCGTTGTCAGGGTGTGATTACCCCTACTCCAACCGATCTGCAAGTTAGCTTTCAGTTGAGGCAACTCAGGAGCGGCACCGGTTCGGTCGTTGTAGTTACCCGCACCATTTCTGACAGGGTCAGTCGGCTTAGACTGATACAGGAACTCGTCGATGTAAGTACCCTGCAATCCAAACCGCAGGTCACCCCAGTCGCGCAGGCTCAGACTATAGTTAGCTTGGAGGTCGTAAGCAGTAACCTCGACTGTCTCAGCATTACCCGCACCCAGACCATTAATCTGAAGAATGGTTGTGAGATCGCTAGGATCTCGGATGATGTCAGGATTAGATGCAGGGTTGTTAACCCAGGAAGTCAACTGAGCCAGAGTAGGCTTGGTCGCAGCGCTCAGACCATCTCCAGAAAAGCCAGTGGCCGCTTGGAAATTGGCAAAGTCAAACGCCATGATGTCTTGAGCACTGGTGCTGATGATTCGATTTTCAAACAACGTGTTGTTGTAAGTAATTGAGATATCAACATCACCCAGAGCTAAGTCGACACCAAACGACGTGGACTCTGATGTCTCGTTCTGAAGCCTGGGATTACCCCCAGAACAGGCCGTGGTGAAGGCATCGAACATGGAGTAACGGTCAGTCACCGTAGAAAGACCACAAGTTACCGGGTTCAACAACTGTTCCAATGTAGGCGCAATAAATGCCGTGCCCTGAGTAGCACGCAGCGTCAACCAGTCAGTCGCCGCCCAGGTTGCACCAAACTTGGGGTCAGTCGAAGACTGCCCAGTTGAGAACTCTTCACGACGCACCGCGGCCTGAACCTCGAGGGTAGACAGTAGAGGAATCGAGAACTCCGCGAAGTACGCATCGACGGTTCGGTCGCCAGAAGTCAAGGTCTCTTTCTGATCACTTCCAATCCATGTGTCCCCGGCAATCTCTACCAGAGAAGGAATGTTGGTGTAGGAATCATCTCGACGCTGATAACCCACCGCAGCGCCAATCGGACCGCCAGGCAGTTCAAAGCCACCCAGAGGCACCTCGCCGTTCAACACGACGTCAATAACATCAAGGTCATCAATAACCCACTCAAGGTCACGCGCCGATATAGCTTCGAGTACGTGGAGTTGAGTGTGGTTGGCAGCATCGGTCACAAAGAAAGGGTTGTAGCAGCTCTTGCGATCACGCACGACGTCACAGTTCAAGCCCTTGATCATCTCGGTGATGTCATAGTTCTGGTTGGACATGAACTCCAGCTCTCGGGAGTTCCGAGTCCAAGAAGCCTGGCCCTCCCAACCTTCAATGAAAGGCACCGTGAAGTCGGCCTGGAAGGAAACCCGAGAAATCGTGTCCTTGCTGTCAGTCATGTTGTCCATGTCAGGGCTATGGCCCGGCATGACGAGCATTGTCTTATTCAGCGGACGAAGCGTTCGCGGCGTCACATCCTCGTGAAGAGGGATTCCGTTCGGCGTGGTACCGGCCACGAGGTAGTCCATCAGACCATCGTTGTTCAGGTCATCCATACCACGATCGGGCACACCATCACCATTGGCATCAACACCGTAGAGCTGGTTGCCGGCACTGTCCATCGCCATGAACGGGTTACCAGGAATCTCACCACGCACTACAGGAAGCTCACCGATTCGTGAATTACCTGGGTTCGAGGTTGAGGTATAGCTGACCTCATACAAGCGAGTACGAAAAGCTTGCGCTGAGAGCGTCAAATCATCGCTCACATCCCAAGTCGCGTTCGCATAGAACTGAGTGGTCTCAGTAGGTTCACGATAGGATCGGTTATCACCGAAGTCGAAGAAACAGCTTGTTCCGAGTCGGTTGCCATATTTATTGGCTATCTCATCAGGAGTATAGCCAGTTCGCGCGGATGCGGGAGCACACGCGGGATCTGGTGTGCGAGAGCGGGTTCCCGTATACAGACCGTCAGCACCTCGATCAGGGGTATACCAGTTGCCCGGTGCGTTAGATGAAATGGTCAGACCCGAGTTGGCAAGCAGGTCGCGCTCATCCCAACCCAAGCGGCTGTTCTGGCGGAACTGGCCAGCAAGGACAACGTCAACGTCTCCAATGTCGCCGCCCCACAGCATTTGGACGCTGTGCTCATCGTAGTCACCGCGAGAGTCCTGCTCTGCATAGGTGTCTACCTTAAATCCGTCATAGGACTTGTACGGCACAAAGTTAACAACACCTGCCACTGCCTCGTTTCCGTACAGCGCAGCAGCACCATCAGCAACGATATCCATTCGCTGGATAGCAATCGTTGGAATCAAAGCGTTTACGTTTTCATTCACAAGTCGCTTGCCGTCGAGCAAGGTCAAGGTAGACCTTGCACCCAGACCACGAAGGTCGACGGATGACGAACGAGAATCTGTTCCCTGAATTGTGTTGGTTACCGAGGACGCTGCACCATTCACAAAGGTCAGGTTTTGCACAACCTCACCGATGTTCAGGGTACCCTGTTGCTCGAGATCAACTGCATCGAGTTGAGTCACAGAAGACGCTTGAGTAAAGCCCTCGCTGCGACGGATAAAGGATCCCGTTACAACAACCTCTTCAACTTGCTGGTCTTGTGCAATCGATGTACCAGCCATTGGGAGCAGAGACAAAGAAATCGCCGTACATAGCAAATTGCGCTTATGCGGGTTTTTAAACTGCATACTATCTCTCCAGATTTTTCTTATTTAAGAAGCTTCTTACTTTAATTTTTTTGGGCGAGCGCTGATACTTAGAGTTATTAACAGTCGCCCAAACCGAAGAATAGACCGCCAATAAATGAAGTCAAGACCTATGTGGTTGCATTTCTAAATATATTGAGAGTGGGTTTTTAGGGTAACAACGGCAATAACAGCATATGTTATTGTTTTTATTGGATTTTATATATTTGCTACTGATCTGATACTTATCTGATACTTATCTGATACTTATTGTCCAGAATACGGCAGAATATGAATTAGAGTATAAAGTGATTTGATTCAGAGGCATCAAAATTATTGAGCGACTCTCAGAGCAAGTTAGCTGGATAGATGTTTACAACAGTATGCTTTCTATCCCGGCAGAGCTACCGTGAGCATTCCTCTCAATGCCTGCAATGGCACAAATTGGAACTCTGACGTAGCAAAGGCAAAAAATTAGTTCAACTTACATCGGCAACCCCGGGAAAATGCATCCAGCCGGTGACGATGTATTTGACGCCTGAACCGAGCGTGTGGGCTCGGTGGGCATGGGTCCACTCAGCCGGCCAAATCATTGTATGTCCACAGCAGGGCTGCACTTTTAGATCTTGGTGAATGAACTCAGTGGACCCCCCGTCTGACACATCATTCAGATAGGTCATCCAGGCCAGCACCCGGTGGGAGCTAGCTAGGGTCGTCCGCTCAGAATGCACCTTGAGGAAATGCCCGCCCGGCTCGTAGCGCTGGATATTGAACGAGCCGATATGGGCCTGCGGCAAAATGCCCTGCAAGAACGGCCACTGCCTCAGATAATCCTGATGACAGGCAAACAGAGCATCCAGATAGGCTCGCACGGGGCGGTAATTGGCTTGCTGCAGCTCTCTCGGCCGAATGGTCAGGTCTAGTGATTTTTTGGATGCCGGGTTCAGACCGCCCGCGATTTTTCCCTGGGCGTGGTCCTCCGGATGGGCTTCGAAAAATGCCACCAGATCATCGCACAGAGAAGTCGGCGCAATCATCCAGCTACCGATAAAATGAGGCGCCTCAACTGAGGAAGCCAGATTTATTCGCTCCACCTGCACTGCTGCTGAATCAGAGTTACCCAAAACGCACTCCTTGCTCACTGTCGAAGATCACGACACCGAAACCCTGCTGCTCTCTCAACACACCTTCTTCTGCTTCGCCCAAGGCGAGAAGCACAGAGCCAATTGACCCTGCCACCTCTCTGTTCTCCGGGTGCAGCCTCAGGGCTTTCCGGTAGTGATTGAGCGCTTCCGTGAGTCGCCCCTGCAGCTCCAGCACACTAGCCAGACTGCTGCAGTAAGCCGGATTGGCGGTTTCCTGCGCCAGCGCAGCGCGATAGCTTTGCTCAGCCTCTATCAGCGAGCCTGTTCGCTGCAGCAACATCCCGAGGCTGTGGTGCGCCGCTGCCAGATCAGGCTGCAGGTCAATCGCCTGGTGCAGCGCGGATATACTTGACTCAAGTTGCCCAAGTTGTCTGAGAGCCGCCGCCAGATTGCACAAAACGCCAGGCGACTTCGGCCGCATTGTCAGCGCTCTTTCGAAACAACTGACAGCTTCCCGAGCGCGGTCTCTCTGGCAGAGCAAACTGCCCAGATTATTCAGGGTGTCAAACAGATCAGGTTTTAATTCTAGCGCTTTTCGGTAGCTTGCTTCTGCCGCCACGGCCTCATTTTGGCCCGCTTGAACCAGCCCCAGATTGCCGATTGCCTCTGCATAATCTGCCTTGAGCTCAATGGCCCGCTGATAGGCCGCCCCCGCAGCTTCAAGATTGCCCAGATCGCGAAGCACATTACCCAGATTATTGTGCGCCGCAACGTAGTCAGGGGCATGGTGAATGGCCGCGCGGATCAACTCCAAAGCCATCTCGCTTTGACCGGCCATGTGAGCCAGCACACCCAGTAGATGCAGTGCAATAGGCTGGTTGGGCTCCAATGCCAGCACCTCGCGGTACAACCGTTCGGCCTGCGCATACTCACCGCGGCCCTGATGCGCCATGGCGGCCTTCAGTGCCTGCTCAATACCGGGAACTTCAGGATTTTCGGCAGATTCCGGCTGTGGGGGCAATTCACTCATCCGGATTCAATCACGCAGGCCCTTGTCTACCCGCCAGCACATTAAAAGCGATGCTGATACGATCCTCATCGCTCTCGTTTTCTTCCACCCCATGCTCCAGCCACCCAGGAAACACATACATTCGTCCTGCTTCGGGCTTCATCCTGACTTCCTCGGTGGTGAAGTCGGTAGCCTGCGTCGCCGGATAGGTCAGCATTCTCGAAGCGACCCGAGGGTCCCGAAAAAAGATACTCCCGCATTCAGGCGTTTTCAGACTGACGTAATAAATACCACTGAAGTGGCAGTTCGCGTGGTAGTGAATTCTGTTCGACGCACCTGGCGGATTGATGTTGACCCAGGCCTGCAGATTGAACCCCAGATCAGGCATGAAGTGCTGAGATTCACCGATTCTCTGACAGACCTGCACAATACGCAGGCAGAGATCCTCGAATTCAGGCAGGGTCTGAATATTATTCGGGCTCTGCCAGCCCTTTACGTTGGTGTTAGCGACCCCTTTGGGGTTCTGATCCCGCAGACGATAGATCTGCTCTGACAGCGTCGCATTAAATGTGCCGCGATCGTCAAACAGCGTGCTCCATACGGCAGTCGGGAAGATAAAATTTGGCACGATTTCCAAATGCGCGATCCTTTGTGACGGGGCGGGTGGTGAAAACCTAAACCATACTGGATTTTTGGGGAGTCCCCAAGTCTTCGCGGCCGACGGGCACGCCAGGGCCGGTAGGTTTTCGATACAATTCACCGGCGAGACGCATCCGAGATGCGTCAATTACCAGACAAAAGCAGATCCTGCCGGGGTGAGGCAATTCTGACCCCGCATCAGGGCATTCGCCTCGAGCTTTGGCCCTGCCAGATGAGGACTCTCCACAGGCCAGTTCAAGCGCTGTCCGGATGGTACTCAAGGCCGATTTCTTGTATTTTTCACCTGACTCACTAACGCGCTTGCTTTGCCAACGGGCCTCCGCCAGGCGCGAAACAGAAACCGCAGTCACTCGCAAAACCTCATGACGACTCACAGCTTATAGGTATTTTTATGCTTTTTACCCGTGCCTTTCGATCAATCACACGCTCCTGTCTCAGCCTGACGGTACTGACCACCCTTGGCCTGTCAACCACTTTTGCCCAAGCTCAGCAGGAGGCAACAGAAGACTGGGTAAACGCCACAATGTGCGCTGTCCATGATCGCGCGGTGGACCTGAGCAAGGCGCCGTCTTTTACCTATACCGGCGCCGATGGCAATAATCCGCGCTATCTCAGCGCGGCGCAGTCGGGACTCGTGACGGGGGATTTCGCGAATCTCGAACTAGCCTGGGCGGTCGCCTTTCCCGCCACGTCCAGCATGCGGGCAGCGCCCGTGATTGTCGGCTCTACGGTGTTTTACTCCGCGACAGATTCAGGGCGGGTATTTGCTCTGGATACAACATCGGGCTGTGCCAAGTGGGTATATGAGCCGGGTACACGCCTGCGCTCATCTCTCGCCTACGACGTGATCGATGACGAAGGAGTTCTGGTATTCAGCGATCAGGCCGGCATGATTCACTCAATCAAGGCCGCCTCGGGAGAAGCCAATTGGGTAGCCAGTGGACAGGCTTCAGGCAACCAGGGCATGCTGACCGGCACACCGGTTATCCACGAAGATCGCATCATCGTGCCGGTATCCGGCTCCGGCGTCATCACCGGCGGTAACCCCAACTATGAGTGCTGCGAAAACCATGGTGCGGTCGCAGCACTGAACGTGCGCACTGGCGAGAAGATCTGGGAGTATCACACAATGCCAACTGCCGACTACACCGGCATGGTGAGTGCGACCGGCGTGAAGCAGCGCGGCCCGTCCGGCGCGCCGATCTGGACCACCCCGACAATCGACGCGCAGCGCAGCCAGATCTACGTCACGACGGGGGAAAACACCTCGCACCCTACCACCGGCACCAGTGACGCGGTGATTGCCCTTGATCTGAAAACCGGCGAGGAGCTCTGGGTGTTTCAGGCACTCGCCAACGACATGTGGAACTTCGGCTGCAGCGCAGGCGGCCCCAACTGCATAATTCTCGACGACACCAACTCTGTCGATTTCGACTTCGGCGGACCCGCCATTCTGGTTGATGTAGGAGACCGTGAGCTTCTGATTGCGGGTCAGAAGTCTGGAGATCTCTGGGCGCTGGATCCGGACACAGGTGCCCTGGTATGGAACCAGCGAGTTGGCGAAGGCACGGCCTTGGGTGGGAACCACTGGGGCATTGCCACGAACTCTGAGCGGGCTTTCATGACCATCAATGATCCCGGAGGCATGAATGGCAATAGTCGCCCGGGCCTCTATTCCTACTTTCTCGGTACCGGAGAGCCCAGCTGGTTTTTTGAGGTTACCTCGGATTGCGAGGGACGCAGTGACCGCCTCCGCCGCTGCGAGAGCCTTTACGGCTTTTCCGCTGCACCTCTCACCGTCGACGGTGCAGTGATTACCGCGGGCCTGGACGGGCGCTTGTTTGTATTTGACGCCGAGGCCGGTGACACCCTGTTTAAGTTCGATACAGCGGTGGATTTTGAGACCGTCAACGGCGTTGAGGGATACGGTGGCTCGATAGATAGCCACGCCATTGCGGCAGGATCCGGCATGTTATTCGTCGGATCCGGATATGGATCCTTCAGCCAGGTGTCCGGCAACGTCCTGCTCGCTTTCAGACCGGCGGACTGAGCGGACCGAACAGACGTAACCGGGAAACCGGTTCCGCGGCCTTCTGACCCGACTCCTAGCCTGCGCGACAGAATTGCCAAGCGGCTGCCTGCGGTTGCCGTTGTGTTGTTGATTGCCAGATCACAGAATTCTCAAGCAATTTGTCCCGGACAATCAAACCGACACCGTATCGGGTCAGACTTCAACCAGCTGCAATCTGTCAAACAGTGGTGTCATTCGCTTTCTTAGACCAATCCGGGCCAGCAGTACCGTTAAGGGTATCTGCTGAACCAGGCGAGGATGTTTTCCACTTTACCAATCAGGCGTGAAGGCCGACCCGCAATGCCGTGGGGCGAACCCGGAATGCGCACCATCACCACCTCGACCCCCTGAATTTTCAGCGCCTGATACATTTGCTCCGTTTCCGAGATGGGCGTTCGCCGATCCGACTCTCCGGTGATCAACAGGGTTGGCGTTGTCATATTCGGAATCAGAGACAGCGGCGAGCGGCGCCAGTAGTCGTCAATATTCTCCCAGGGCAGACTCGGAAATTGATTGGTGATCTGACCGATACCGCTGTCAGCGGTGAGTACCTTAGAGACCCAGTTAACGACCGGTTTGGCCACCACCGCCGCCTTGAAGCGGTCAGTCAGCCCGATTGCATAGGCAGCCGCAATACCACCCGCCGACCCACCGGTAATGTAAAGACGATCCGGATCCGCAATGCCCTGCGCAATCAGCGCATCGATCCCGGACATATGATCTGAAAAATCGTATTCCGAGGAATACTTATTCTGAAGCAGCAGTGCGAATCGCTCCCCGTAGCTGGTACTGCCGCGATGGTTGTTGAAGAAAACCACGTAGCCGGCAGCCGCCATACGCTGCAGTTCAGCCGAAAAGTGCGGCCCATAGGCAGAATGAGGACCACCGTGAATTTCCAGGATCAGAGGATAGCGGCGGGCAGGGTCGTAATCCGGTGGCGTGAGATACCAGCCCTGTATCTCCTCACCATCAATCGCGGAATCGTAGATGATCTCATGCACCTGGCCGAGGACTTTGTGACCCAGCAGGTCTTCATTGAGCGTCGTCAGCTGTATCTCGGTGCCGTCACGCAGAGCAACCAAATCCGCCGGTCGTGTCGCTGAGCCACGCGTGATGACAAGCAAATCTGACTCAACGCTGAAAGAGCCACTGGCATACGGTCTGCCTAACGACTCGCCGCCAAGGCCAGTGGCTACCGCGCGGTGGCCCCCGGCCAGATTGACCCGACCCACCTCGGTAATTCCGCGGCGTGTCAGCTGATAGTGCAGACCCTCATTACCGTCCCAGACCCAGCCAGAGAGGGAATTGTCGATGCCGGCAGAAAGATTCTGGTCATTCTCTCCGTCAATCCCGATCACATGCAGATAGCGGTTTCTGTACGCGAGCTTTTCGTTATCCGTCTTACCATAAGCAATAAGTGTCCCATCCGGCGACACACGGGGCCCGGTTTCAACACCCGGCATAGCCGTGAGCTGACGGAGCTCTCCGGCCGTGCTGACAGCAAAAATGTCCGACTCCCTGGATTGCAGCGCCCAATTCTCATTGCGGTTGGCGGAGAACAAAATTTCACGGCTGTCCGGTGTCCAGCTCAGACTGCTGCGGTGATTGTAGCTCCCGGCGGTCAGCTGGCGCGGCGTGCCGCCCTCAGCAGGGACGACAAAAATGTGTGAATAAGCGGGATTGAGTATGCCACTGCCGTCGGCCTGAAAGCGTGTCTCGGTAACGTATTCAAAGGCGGGCGACCATTCCGCGCCCTCGGGCTTCTCCGGCATGTCAACGGAGAACGGTCTGGCATCGAACGGCACATTCATCGTAAACGCAATCGACTTACCGTCGGGCGACCAGGCGATGTTGGAAGCCGTTTCCTGAATATTGGTAACCAGTGCCGTCTGACCCGTGTCCATCCAGCGCACATACAGCTGCGAACCCCGCTCAGCAGTGGAGAGATAGGCCAGCCTTGTCCCATCGGGTGACCAGCGCGGCGAGCTGAAATTGACAGTGCCGGACAGCAGAGGCCGATGATCAGAACCATCCGGCGCCACCTGCCAGATATTTGAGCGCGTACGATCAGTCATGATGTCGTTGCTGCGTCGCACATAAGCGATTTGCTCACCGCCCGGCCTGATTTGTGGATCAGTCGCATACTCCAGCTCAAAGACATCCCGCGAAGTGAAGCGCTCAGTGTCATCTGAGGCCGCTTGCACAGACGTCAGCATGAAACAGACGCCAAGAAGCCCAAGAGACACCCTGCTAAAAAATTCTGACATGATTACACTCCTACACCTGTCGATTGTCGTTCAGCAACGCCACGATCGCACTCTTACCAACATGCCGAAGCCGCACCCTTGCAAACAGTATTATTGGAACTTTCGTTCCGGTTCAGCGCGGCAAGAAATCCGGAATTTGCACGCCAGACCGCCCGTTCCGGACTGGTTATGCAGCGCCAGTCAATTCGCTAGCGCCGTGTCACTTGGCTCGGGCTTGAGATACCGATCAAACCAGTTAATCCAGCGTTCAAATCGGTCCTGCTGAAAACTGGGACGCCGGATGCCGTGATGTTCATCAGGATATACAACCAGCTGGGTCTCGCGGCCAAGGCGTTTCATGGCAATATACATCTGCTCGGAATTGTTAATCGGCACGTTCCAGTCCACCTCTCCACCCATCCACAGAGTCGGAGTCGTGATGCTTTCGACTTTATTGAACGGCGACAGTTCAGCCCAGAGCTCCGGATTTTCCCAAGGCAAACCGAACTCCAGCTCGTACATCAGCTGATACTGATCGTGCCCGTAATTCGAAGTCACCAGCCCGAGACTCGCGCCGGACATCGCAGCCTGAAACCTTGTGGTCTGAGTGATCACGTAATTGGTCAGTATGCCACCGTATGACCAGCCGCCAACGCCGGTGCGCGCTGGGTCCACCAGACCGATCTCAATGCCGTGATCAATCGCGGCCATCACATCGTCGTAATCATTCTCGCCCCAGGCGGCGACTGTACCGTGAGCAAATTCGGCGCCGTATCCGGTAGAGCCGCGGGGGTTAGGCATAATCACCGCATACCCGTTTGCCGCGAACAGCTGGGCCGTGTCATTGTAGCCCCAGTTGAACTGAGAGGCCGGACCGCCATGCAGCCACAGAATCGTCGGGTAAGACTGGCCTTCTTCGTAACCCACAGGCTTCACAAAAAACGCTTCCACTTCGGTGCCGTCGCGGCTTTCGAATCGTCGCTTTTCAACCGCCGCACGGGAGACACCTGCCAGAGATTCGCCGCTCACCTCGGTCAGGCGAGCCAGCGCGCCATCAAAGGCATACAGTTCGCTCGGTGATGTTGCATCAGCCAGGCTTACCACGATAACTCCGTTTGCCATGGAGTAGTCCCGCACGCTTACTTCTCCCCCGATTTCCCGGACGACGTCGCCTCCGCTCGCGCGCACCCGCGCCAGCTGATTGCTACCACTGTCTTCCAGGCGAAAGTAGATGTCGCGACCGTCTTCAGTGAAGCGAGGACTTGACACATTGCGATCCAGCTCCGGGGTCAGGATTTCGCGCTGGTCGGCGTCAATATCGGTAATGGCCAGATACTTCGTGGGCGTCAGGGCAGAACCGCCAACATCCGGACCAGTCGAGGTCACATATGCAATGCGCTTGCCGTCAGGGCTGAATGCCGGCGAGTAGTCTCGGCCTTCATTGCGCGTTATCTGAGTGAGCGGATGCGCTGCATCATCGACATTAACGACGAAGATGTCCGTACCGTAATTCAGATCAGGATCGTCGGAACGATCACTGACAAAGGCAATTGACGAGCCGTCAGGGCTCCAGACCGGATCAGTATCATCATAGTCACCGTGAGTCACCAGCACCGGCGCATCATCGCCGGGCGTGTAGACATAGATGTGGGTGCGGCGACGATCCAGATAGCCGCGATAGTCACGCTTGAACTGCATGCGATCAATGACATAGGGACGGGCTTTGTCGTCATCAGACTCATCCTCGTTCAACAGCTCAGGGGGAAGATCCGTCATCACAAGCAGAAGACGGCTACCGTCCGGCGACCAAGCATAATCATTGACGCCCTGTTTTGTGTCAGTCAGCTGCACAGCCTCTCCACCAATCTGCCGGTTCAGCGTCCAGACCTGCGATTTTGCTCCCTCACCCTTACTGGCGGTAAATGATAGATACTTGCCATCCGGACTCCACTGAGGATTGCTGGCCGAAGTCTCTGTGGCAGTCATGGGCACCGGTTCGCCGCCTGCGGTAGGCACGACCCAAAGCTGGGATTTTGACTTGTCTTCCTCCATATCTCGAGCCCGCACAGCGTATACCACCCACTCACCATCCGGGCTGACCACCGGGCCGGAGACTGACTTCATGGTCATCAAATCCTCAATGGTCAGAGACCTTTCCTGAGCCACTGTGGCCCCGCCTAGCAGCACAGCCAACAGGACAACAGGAAGCCGTTGGAGGCTTCCGGGTAAGCGCGTTTTCATGTCTTCTTTCCTCTGTCAGGGATAAGCACTGCTCCAACGGTAGGGAAGCAACAAAGCGAGGCCACGAGTGTATAAAATAAAGGCAAACTCGCCCAGCCTCTCGAATCAATCAAAGCGAATGATCGCAGGCCATATCGTAAGGTCCTACCCGAGTCAGCGACACAGTGAGAGAATTTACGCACGCTTGTGGATGGAAACTCCGTTACACTGCATCTTCATGCGCTTGAGGGGATTCACTCCTGCCTTGCCGCAAAATTCTGAAGGAAAGCCTCTATGACAGACACTCAGGGCACCGATTTGTTGCAACAGGCCATCGCGGCGCTTCAGGGAGGCATTCCCGGTCAGGCCCGCGCCATATTGGAATCATTGACCGCTCAGGGCGCAGACACGGCAGCTGTCTGGGGAGTGCTTGCTATGGCCTGCAGAGATCAGGAAGACATGCCGGCTGCCCTCGAGGCGGCTGAACGATCACTCGCCCATGAAGCTCGAAATCCCCGGGCGCTGGTAGTCAAAGGCGATGCGTACCACAAACTCGGTGATCGTCAAGCCTCAGCGGCATTTTACCGCGAAGCGCTGAAACTGCTCCCTGCGCGCGCCCAGCTGGCTTCTGATATGGCCGAGGAAATGGATCGGGCCAGAACTCGGGCCGAAACGCTTGCTCATGACTTCGCTGACCATCTGAGCCGGAGCATCGGGAGCTTGATCGAGAACGCGCAGGAAGACAGCACCCGGATGAAACACGCCAGAGATCTGCTGCTGGGCAAACGGCAAATCTTCTATCCTGAACCCAAGCAAATCCATTTCCCCGGTCTCCCGCTCATTGAATTTGCTGATCCCGGGGACTTTGACTGGATACCCACCGTCGAAGCAGCCTTCGAGGATATTCGCAGCGAGGCCGAGGGTCTGCTTGCCGAACAGACTGAGTTTGGCGCCTATCTCACCGCGGATGGCTCTCGGCCGGCCTACGATCTGCATGGTTTAAAAAACAGTGAAGACTGGGGCGCCTTTTACTTGTGGTACAACGGGGAGCCGGTGAAGGAAAATCAGGCCCGCTGTCCGAAAACTACTGAAGTGATGGAAAATCTGCCTCTAGTTTTTTCAGGCAAGCGCTGTCCTAACGTCCTGTTTTCCCGGCTCAAGCCGGGCTCCCGAATTCCGCCTCACAACGGCATGATCAATACGCGCCTGATTTGTCATCTCCCGCTGATCGTTCCCAGACGCTGCGGCTTTCGCGTTGGTAACGACGTCAGGAAATGGGTTCCGGGCAAGGTCTGGCTCTTTGATGACACGGTTGAACACGAGGCGTGGAATGACTCCGGCGAAGATCGGATCCTGCTGATCTTTGAAGTATGGAAACCGGGCCTTACTGACTCGGAGAAAAATTTCATGACGCGTTTGCTCGAGGCCGTTGACGCTTATTGAACGGGGCCATTGGCAGGCCGTGTCAGACAGGCATGGACCTGCATGACAACCCCACCCTCTCCGGAGCAACTGCGGAGCAAAAAAAAGGGCAGACCAAAGTCTGCCCTTTTTTGTTCCGTTCTGCTTGCCAGCTGGCAATTAGAAACGGTAGGTGGCACCCGCGAAGAAGAAGCGGTTGACGTCATACAGACCAGGATAGGTGTTGTTGTTACCTGTTCCTGTACCTACATTGGTGGACAATGGCGCATCTTCTGCCAGGGCATTGTTGATACCGCCTCGCAGTGTGATGTTCTCTGTCAGGACATAATTGGCGGAGATATCGAGGTAATCTCTCTGCTCCATGTAATCGTTCATCTGCTCTGGGCGAGAGGCCGCAGCTGCAGTGTCCAATCCATACAGAGTAGTTTCACCGACGTGTCTCCAGGTCGCTGCAACGCGCAGTCCCTCAACTGGCGTAGCCCAAGTACCGAGCAATCGATGCTGGAACTGTGGATTTGGTAGACCACACTGACCAGCGTACAAGTCTCGACAGGCGATTACGTCCGCTCCGGCAAATGGAATCGTGTCCAAAGTGTCCAGAATTGTTGCGGCATAATCGACGTTGATCGAGCCCCAATCCGAGAGGTCGACGCCATAAGTTACATTTATGTCAATTCCCTCTGTGGTAAGCGAGGTAATATTGGCGTTCTGCTGACTAATTCCAGCCAGTCCACCGCCAGGCGCATCATTTGACAACCAAAGCGTACCAGCTGTGTCTCGCTGTATGAGCGAGCAGAAAGTGCCGGAGCCATCTCCCCCTGCGATACAACCGTCGAGACTTGCTTGAGCCGGAATACTGCCTATGGCATCTTCCACTGTTATATCAAAGAAGTCGACTGCCACAGATAGGCCTTCCAACCAACTAGGTGTGTAAACCACTCCGAAGGTAGTTGTTTCACCAGTCTCCGCGACCAGATTTGGATTACCACCAGTGATCAGGTTGTACTGACCGGCCGGGTTGTCCTCGATGCCGGCCTGATACTGTGCTGCTGTGGCTCCAGTTCGTGCACAAGCTTCCTGAGAAGCCGCAGGCGAAACACCTGGAGCAGACGCACAAGGGTCAAAAAGTCCGTTCTCACCCGTTGAAAGATCAACCAGGCCGGTGTTGATGCCCACGTACAGGTTGAACACGTTCGGCGCACGAATCGCTACCGACTGGTTCACCCGCAATCGTACTTCTTCATTGATCGTCCAGCTCACACCGGCGAACCAAGTATCAGTGTCGAAAGAGTTGCTGACGCCGTTGCCGTTGGTGGTGTAGTCAGAGTAGCGATAACCTGCCGAGACACCAATTTCGTCGGCAAACGAAGCGCCTTGCACGACAGGGATCGATAATTCGGTGAAGATTTCGTCAACTTCTACCTCACCAGCGATTGGCAGAGTCGCACCACCTGTGCCCGTGAGGCCACGGCCACCCGGGATCTTGGAGATATCGTCAGCCAATCTTGACAATTCGTCTACACGAGACTCGTATCCAATCAGACCTGTAACACCGTTATCAGCCCACGGCAGCTTCACGCCAAAATTTGTCAGGTCACCTTCCAGTGTTCCACCAAAAACCAGCTGCTCAGTTTCACCAGTGACAATACCTACGCCTTGGATAAAATCTGTCGCATCCGAAGTTACAGCAGTTGAGCCGTCGGCATTTCGCTCAAAAATGTTCCATGGCACGCAGCCACCGCTGCTGTCGCGGCAGACAGGATTGCCATTGGCACCTTCGACAATGAAAAGCGCTTGCTGAACACGTTTGAAGTTGAGGTCGCGCTGTGAAATTCGAGTGCCTTCAGTACCAGAGTACTGAGCAAACACATCGAAAGAGAATTCATCGGTCAGGTCACCGCGAAGACCGCCAACAACTCGCCAGGAGCTATTCTCGTAGGTGCTGATCCGAGGACCACCTTCCACGTTTCTGTGCGAGTTGATGAATTGCACGTCAGGGGCCAGGCCTTGAGCGAGCAGGTCGTTACAGCTGGTGAAGACACCGTTTTCCCTAGTGCCAGTAAAGTCGGCGAAACTGAACGCGCCGGCGCCAGCAGGGCCTTTTCCTGCCTGTAGCAGCGGGTTGTCGCAGTTCGTCTCGAAGGGTCGGTTGAATGATGCAGATTCAGCTATCTAAGCCGTAGTAACGTTGTTCATGTAGCTGGTGTCTGCATAAGCTTCAAGACCACCACTTATTTCGTAGTGTCCGCTCGCCCCGAGGTTCCAGCGCTCTACTGGACGCTGATAGTGGTTTCGGGCTCCAAAGTTGTAGGTCTCAGCTGCCCCGCCGGCGAATTTCGTGAGAGTTCCATCGGCTTGTTGAAACATTGTGCCAGTAACTCCATTACCCAACGTTCCATTGAATCGACGGAAGTTGGAAGAGCCCACGCAGTTTATGGTTGAAGTACCACCCAGAGTACAGGCGCCTGTGTCGCGGTCTGCACCGAGTAATTCCTCTTGATCTTCGTAGCTACCAAAAAGAGTGATGTTGCCAGCACCATCAGAGGTATTCACACCCATTAGCATCGAGATCAGTCCGGCTTCTCCTGCAGTGACGCCACCTGGGTCGTTTATGCCATTTCGGCTCAGGACATCCGCCATGAAGCCATTCGAGTTGGGATTTTCGTTCCAGCCGTATTGGTAATCGATTTCGAAACCTTCGAAGTTCCGTTTGGTGATAAAGTTAACAACACCGGCCACCGCGTCTGAACCGTAAACCGCTGACGCACTCGAGGTCACTACGTCAACGCGTTCAACCAGTCGTGCAGGCACCATGTCTACGTTCGCAGCGGATGAGAATGGGCTGCCGAATGGAAGCCGTTTTCCATCAATGAGAACTAACGTTCGGGTGGAACCAAGACCCCGAAGATTCAGGGTTGAAGTGCCGCTTGCACCGTTCGCAACCTCAGCTGTTTGCGAGACGAATACGTTAGGGAGGATATTGACGACATCCTCGACGCGAGCAACGCCGCGATCGTCAATTTCCTGCGCACCGATCTGAACCAGTGGAGTTGCAGACGTAACGTTTGAGTTTCTGAGCCTGGTGCCCGTGACCACAACTTCTTCAACCGAGGCTGAATCCGACTGAGCAGAAACAACACCTGGAAGAGAGGCTGTGATCGCGGCAGCCACTGCCACGCTCACGCGACTTCTATTAAGATTTGCTAATTTCATGGGATCTCCCTGTACAGTTTTCTTTTTTTCTAGCTACAAACCAAACACAATTTTCTGCAGTGATGCGGTTTCCCGGTGCCGAAAGAGACGACGGATGCTGCAGCATCAATGCGAATTCACTATTGGATTAATGGGATACGCTGAAATCGAAGTTCCAGCTTACTTGGAACGCTGCAATTGGTAGGTGCGACTAAAAACGCGACGTATTCTACTTTATGCGCACCAAAATGCTACATTTTTGTAAAATATTGCGTAGTTTATTGATATTTATAAGTTTTTTAAAAAAACGGACAGGATAACTCGAACGCATGACATTGTTCCGAAGCCGTTCGAAAAACGACCCTGAACTACTTGCATTGAAACTCGACACGCTGGCAAGACTACATAATACCCACTAATCCACAATCGCCTGGGAAGCCAGTACTTGAAAATCCTGCCTTATATTGAGGTGGTTGTAAGGGCGCACTTGTGTCATCAGTATCCCCACCAACTCATTTTCACGGTCAATCCAGGACAGGGTGCAATAGGCTCCGCCCCAGTAGACTGAACCCTCCGTCATGGGCGAAGCCGCCTGGCCACGGTCTTCCAGCACCGCCCAGCCCAAACCAAAGCCAAAGCCTGGACCCGGTAGCCAGAGAGCCAGGTCTCCGGTATGGTTTTCCATCATCAGGTTCAGGGTATTGGGCGACAGCAGGCGCACACCATCCAGTTCACCCCCATTCATCATTGCCTGTTGGAAGCGGAGATAGTCGTGCGCGGTCGATACGAGACCCCCAGCACCCTTGAATACCTGCTTATTGCTGCTGGCAATCCAGCGACTTGCATCACTACCAGGATCCTGCAGCACGATCCTGTTGTCCTCTGGCCCCGGGGCGTATTGCGACATCAGGCGCCCCCCCTTGTCGTCATCTATGAAGAAATGCGTATCATTCATACCAAGTGGTTCGAAGATGCGCTCCTTGAAGAATTCATCCAGTGACTGTCCCGAAATCACCTCCACCAGCCTGCCCACCACATCGGTTGCATTGGAGTATTGCCACTGCTCACCCGGCTGATAGTTCAACGGCAGTGCAGCGATACGGGCGATATAATCCTCCAGCGTGTCATCGGGCCGCGCGCTGATTACCGACTGATAATACGGCACATTGCCACGGTAGCTATTCGCCAGCCCAGCCGTATGAGTCAGCATGTCGCGAATCGTCGAAGGCCGATTCGCCGGCATGAGACCCCCGGTTTCCCCGCTCGCGTCGCTGGTCGTGGAGACTCTCTGGTCGGCGAATTCAGGAATGAATTTGCTCACGGGATCGCGCAGCTGAAAATGCCCCTCTTCCCAAAGCATCATTAGCGCAACAGAGGTAATTGGCTTAGTCATTGATGCAATTCTAAATATCGCATCAGGCCGCATTGGCTTGCCACTGTCGACATCCATAAAACCTTGGGATTCAAAATGAACCACCTTTCCCTTACGCGCTACCAGAGTCACCACGCCGGGGACGAGCTCGGCGTCGATATACCTTTGCATGGCCGGCCCAATACGCGCGAGCCTCTCAGCCGACATGCCAACGCTTTCTGGGTCACTCATCGGTAAGCCGGGATCGCTGTTCTGCGCGTGAGCGGATACGCTGGCCAAATACAGAGTCGTAATAGAAAGGCACCAAACAGCGCATGTCTTCAGAATTAGTGTCAGGTTCATCGTTCTCCCCCAAACAAGCTCAAAACCATCAATTAACCAATGAATGTAAGCCCTCTTTTCCGACAGGGCAACCACGAAAGGGTAGCCATATCTATTTCGTCAATATCGCCTGATTGTGCTGGCGAGGTCGAAGGCAATATTAGGGGCCAGAAATCGCCAGACAAACGGCAGCCGAAAGCACCTTAGGCGCAAAGATCTCAAGCTTTTCGTGAGTAGATCCAAGACTCGTATGTTGCATGTGGGTTTCCTGCTTGTTGTAGTCAGAAAAATTCATATCGAGGCTTAATTACATACCCCATTAAACTCAGGTATTTACAGTCGAATAATGAACCACAATATTACGAAAATTCAGGTTGATGTCATATTTTGCTCACAAAGCGTGCAACTATCGCCTTGTCTTGGAGCAAATTGGTGCAAACCACCGCTTACGTGCGATACTAGTTGGCTGAAGCAGACCCATCGGCTGTGGGCAATGTTTTCAAGCAATCCTGGTGTCAACATCTATGCTGGTGATGAACTCGTTATCATCATGGAAACTCCGCAATCCTCCAGATATCGACAACTGGCAGTCAGGCCAATGGCATGGAAGTTGCTGCGGTGCCGTCGCCAGTGCCAGCTGTTTTTCAGACTTTGCAAAACCAGGATGACGGTTACCTAACAGCTCTTGCGTCGAGGGGTTTGGCTTAACGCGCTCGAAAATTTCGACCCTTGGGATATTTATCCAGTTTCGAACCCGCTTAGAAGCAACAGAAATCCACCAGAACCCAGGCCAGTAAAGATGGACCCTAAAATATTCGTGATTCACGAAAACAATGATTGGACCGTACACCTGCAAGGGCGTCTCGAAGAGCTGAATTTGCCATTCGAACTTTGGCACCTTGATGAAGGATTGCTAGATCTCTCTGGCTCACCGCCGATAGGGGTGTTCTATAACAGAATGAGCGCATCATCTCATACGCGAAACCATCGCTACGCACCCGAGTTAGCTGGTGGAGTATTAGCCTGGCTAGAGCATCATGGTCGTACTGTTATAAATGGAAGCAGGGCTTTGAGCCTAGAGATCAGCAAGGTAAGTCAATATCTCTCGCTACATGAGGCTGGAATCGAGACGCCAAGAACTCTCGCAGCTGTTGGAAAAAACCAAGTCGTAGAAGCAGCTATTAAAATCGGAGTTGAAAACTTCATCACAAAACACAACAGAGCGGGAAAGGGACAAGGAGTTCAGCTCTTTAGATCTGTTGAAGCGTTACAAGATTACCTGCACGGCCCGAATTACGAAGAACCGATAGATGGCATCACCCTGATACAAGAATACATTCAAGCACCCACCCCTCACATTATCAGGCACGAATTTATAGGTGGTAAGTTTTTCTATGCGGTAAAGGTGGATACTTCAGAGGGGTTCGAGCTATGCCCTGCCGATGCCTGTTCGATCGAAGACGCCTTCTGCCCCGCAGACGAAGCAGAAACTGCAATCAAGCCAAAGTTCGAAATCTTGACAGATTATCATTGCGCCGATATGGATCGTTATGAAGCGTTCCTTAACAAGAATAAAATACAGGTAGCAGGTGTAGAGTCGATTCGGGACGCATCCGGCAACACCTATACGTACGACGTAAATACGAATACCAACTACAACAGCGAAGCCGAAGCGGCTGTAGGGAAATACGGCATGTTAGAACTGGCACATTACCTACACCGAATCCTTCAGAAGAACTAAGATTGAGTCATTATGAATTGCTCTCATCCACACTCGCTTAGGCAATACCGTCGCTTTAATCCCATCAAATCAATGAAAGTTGAAAAACGACACATAGAGCGTTTACACCAGCGCACACAGCCCTGCGCCGGCCGCCCGGGCCAGTGGCCAGGGAGTCATGTCCACGGCAGCAGTTTCAATATACCCCCATGGCTGCGCGCGCGGCGCGAGTCTTTGGATCATGAGCATCATGGCGATCAGAATGAGAAAAACTAAACCTAGAAAATGATACTCATGCACTTCAGCCAACATCGATCTTACATGTGCAATGAAATAGCCGCTGGCAACCAGCAGGGGCCAACGATCAACCCGGTCTTAGCGGCAAGTGACGGCATCCGCGGCGAAAGCATAGCGCAAAGCACCACGGCTAGTATTGGCACAAAGTAGATACCGTTCATCTGCTGCAGGTAACCAAATATACTTTCCTGCCCCATTTAACAGCGGCGCAGCAGCCATGGAAAATGCCGCGACCAACCAGCCGAACAATTTTCCGGCAACCACCGCCTCACGCTCCGACGCTTGGGGCGCCAACATTCCTTGATACACACCGAGGCTGAATAAGGCGCAGGTGCTGTTGAGCGCCGAGTTATAGCTCGAGAAGATCGCGCCAAGCATAGCCGCGGCAAAAAATCCCACCAGCCCGACAGGCAGCACCGCATTCACCAGTTGACCATACGCCTGATCGGCTTGCGCTACGCCAAGCTCAGGAAACATGACCCAGGCAATCAGCCCCGGAAGCACCAGAATCAGTGGGCCAAACAACTTCAACAGACCTGTCGTGAGCACCCCTTTCTGACCTTCAGCAAGCGACGCGGCCCCGAAGGTTCGCTGGATAATCTGCTGATTGCAGGTCCAGTAAAAAAATGAAGGAGCAGGACGCCGCTGAACAGGGTAGAGAACGGCACCGAGCTTTCTGGCCCGCCATTGGAGCGGAGCCTGCCGGGATTGCCTTCCACAACCGCGCTCAATCCGTCCGCCACGCTGCCCTCGCCCAGCGCCGACAATCCGAACCAACTAACCATGAGCCCGCCACTGAGCAGTCCGATACTGTTGAGCGTGTCAGAGACTGCAACGCTTTTTAAACCCCCGAACAGAGCATAACTGGTTCCAATAGGCCCCACCGAACACACCACAACTCACATCGTCACTGCTCCAGATTCGATACCGAGCATCGTCTGGGTATCCAGTATGCCGATCAGGCCTCTGGCACCGGTATATAGGATTATGAGCAAGAGAATCGGTCCATAGGCACTCAGGAAAATCAGCGTGCAGATTGACTGCGTCTGATGATCGAAACGCTTAGCCAGATATTCGGGTACTGTGGTAACGCCACAGCGCAGAAACCGCGGAAGCAGAAACAACGCCATAGCAACCAGTGCCAAAACCACCACAATCTCTCAGGCCATCACTGCCAGGCCGTCAGTGTAAGCGGATCCATTAGAACCCACCATCTGCTAGGTGGAGAGATCCGTAAGCAGGAATGAGCCGGCGATGAACGGCCAGGTCAGTGAACGCTCCCGCCAGAAAATAGCCTTCGCTGCTATCTGTCTGGCTTGTAAGACTCAGCTTCGAGGTCAGAGCGGCGATAAGCGCCGTGAAAAACAGAAAAGACATTATGGGCATGGCGCGTCCAGCTCCCGATCCGGCTGCTGTCATTGTTCGGATTGATCGAGAGCAATCCCTCGAACGTCTAATTTGTACCGGGGCATGAATTCCTCTGCATTTTGGCTATACTCTCAACACTGAGAAATACTGCTTGAATTCACGGGGACAGTCGATGCAAAAACAAAAACTCAAGGCGCTTGGCATTATTTTCCTGTTAATGGCCGCTATTAGCCACGCAACCGCCGAGGTAACGCTGGTGCGATTCGGCCCGGAGGGAGAAGAAAAACCCGGCATCATCGACTTCGAAGGCCAACTTCGCGATCTCTCAAGCTATGTCAACGAAATCACCCCGGGAACCCTGTCACCTGCTTCACTCGAAGCCATTGCCGAGTTGACTTTGGAGGACTTACCCGTCGTTGCTGGCGAACCCAGACTCGGCGTGCCGCTTACCGGCATCGGCAAAATTATTGCGATCGGATTTAATTACATTAACCATGCAGCCGAGATGGAAGTGCAGTTACCAGAAGAGCCCTTGACCTTTATGAAGGCCACTTCTGCTTTGACCGGCCCGTTTGACCAGATCGTTCAGCCCCGCAATGGACAAAAGCTGGATTATGAAGCGGAACTGGTGGTGGTCATAGGCAGTCGGGCACAGTACATAGCGGAAGAGGACGTTTTCAACTATATCGCTGGTTACACGGTCGGACATGATGTTTCGGAACGAGCATTCCAAAGAGAACGTGGCGGGCAGTTTACCAAAGGCAAATCCGCAGACACCTTCGCGCCTGTGGGTCCTTATTTGGTCTCCACAGATCAAGTCGAAGACATTCAGGCACTGTCAATCTGGTCTGAGGTCAACGGCGAAATGCGACAGCAGGGAAGTACCGCAGATATGGTGTTCGGCGTCAGGGAAATTATCAGTCATCTGAGCCAGTTCATGACGCTTTATCCGGGCGACATTATTTTTACCGGCACTCCCGCTGGCGTCGGTGACGGGATGGATCCACCACAGTATCTTAAGCCAGGTGATATTGTTCGCATTGGAGTGGAAGGACTCGGTGAGCAACGTCAGATTATTGCTCCGCCAAGCTGAGCGATTTAACCTGCAATCAGATTTTCACACTATCGGTCACTGACCTAATAAAACCGATCGAATTGGCCCTACAGGAGAGTCAACCATGAAACTTACCAGATACAGCCTGATCCCCTTAATGCTATTCATACTGAGCGCAACGGGGTTTGCTCAGGATCTTCCCGTTCCCGGTGTAAGCCCAGGCAGAGACGTTCCCAATGCTCACCTCTCTCCGGATCCCGCCACCGAATACAAGGTGGTGTTCGACTTCGTAATGAATGATGACAATCTGGATGACCCTTATCCCATGCTTCCCCTGGTCGCACGCTATGTGAATACCCTAGCCGACATGGGTGTACCCGAAGAAAACCGCAAAATTTCAGTAGTTATGCACAGAGGTTCTGGTTTGATCGGTCTCAATAACGACGAGTTTAGAGCCCGACATGATGGGAAGGACAACCCCAACATTGAATTGATCAATCAGCTTCATGCCGCAGGCGTGACTTTTCACCTGTGTGGTCAGGGCATGATTTCTAGAGGTCTGGAAAAAAGCGATCTCCTAGATGCCATTCAAGTAGACTACTGGGCACTAACGACTCTGATTGAGCTCGGCCGCCAAGGTTATGTCAAAATCGGAGGATAGCCCACTGTCTCGCCGGTTCGGGCAAAGCACTAGCGCTGTGCCCGGACCAAAGCGTCTTGCGGTTCACATCCCTGCTTGTGCCGCCGAATCTGGACCATACCGTAATTGTAAGGCCTGACTTGGCCGTCTCAGATCGCAGTGGTCTGCTTAAGCGTCTTGCAGGGCGCCACCTCCTGCTTCTTTTAAAGAATTTAATGGTAACCGGACTATTCTTCAGTCACTTTCTATCCTCTACCGCTCAAGACTTAGGCCCTTTGGAGACGCCGTTTTCACTTGACGTCAAGCAAGCCTGGTTAGAACAAGTATTGCCAATTGATGAAAGTTTCGGCGACCAACAGGGCGACCCCCTCGTCTGGCCCGGAAATCGACGCAATTCCCTTACCCGGGTCCGGGAACTAGCAGGCTATGCATTTCTAAGCAGAGACGTGCCGCCAGAAGAGCCAGGCTATAGCGCACCGATAGATATGCTCATCGGCGTGGACACCGAGCACAACATTACTGGTCTCAAAATCCTGAACTACGAGGAAACCTACCTCCGGATTAAAGGAGATTTCCTGGCTGATCGCTCAATACTGAGCCAGTTCAATGACAAACCCTTGAGCGATGAGTTTCGGATAGGCCGGGATTTTGATGGCCTTGCTGGATCAACCGTCAGTGTATTCGCTATTGCCCGGGGCGCGCGCGAAGCCGCTAGGCGCGTTGCCATTGCGTATCTCGACTACAGCCTGGCTGATCCGATCCACACTGCCCGAGTGCAGCGCGTCACAGAGATCATGCAAAAGCATCAGTTGAGCGACATGCTGGAAAACCGGCTGGTTCAGCAACTTGACGTCACACTGCCAGACCAACAAGCGCTGCAGTTAACGTTCACCTATCTGACCGATCCTGCCCTCGGTCAGTACTGGATAGGGGAAGACAATTTCTTGGTGGCCGAACGGGCAGCCAGCATCAATCCGCTAGGCAGTGAGTTGCTATTGGTGGCCGCGGCAGGCACGGGGGCCGAACAATTTCAGTATTATCAACTCCAGGTTCGGCAAGCCGAGGCAAACTCTCTCAGCTTTTTCCGCAGATTCACTGCTGACAGTTACTTACCTCTAAACGTAACTGCTAGCGCGACGCCATTCAACGCACAGCAGTGGGGGTCATCGTACTCCCAGAAAAGATCGACGTGACGAGGCCTTTTACGCTGGACTATCGACCCCTGGGTTCGCCTGAACGCTTAACACTCGATTTTCAGCTCTCGGGTTTGCCGCTCGATCTGGCGAGCGGCCAGGATCTGTTGAGTCCCGCAGAAATTGAGACTATCTTACAAGCGGAGGATGGCTGGCTTATGAAATTTTTTGCTGACCCGCCGTGGGGGGAGACTCCGTGGCAGAAAGTGGGTTTGCTGCTGTTTATTCTTGCCGGATGTATGGCCGCTTTTTTCACCAAAAGGGCCACCATACGATGGCTCACCCTGCTACTGACTTTTAGCTACCTGGGCTTTATCGAAGGTGGCTTTATTTCCGTATCACACCTGGTCAACATCATTAAACTAGGTGCAGCCTTTTTGCTAAGCAATCTGCCATTGCTATTAATATTTAGTTTCACCATGGCGACCACGCTGCTGTGGGGACGCCTGTTCTGCTCCTCTCTATGCCCGTTTGGAGCACTGCAGGATTTCATTACACGGTTCGGTCCAAGCCGCTGGCGTCTCCGTTTGCCTCAGGCAATTCATGACAAAGCCATCTACCTGAAATAACTGATCCTATTGATGATTCTGACGGGTGCCATCGTCGCTGAACAGATCTCACTGTTTCAATATTTTGAACCATTCGGCACACTGTTCTTTTTGGATGGGACCGTCTCCATGTTCTCAATACTGATCGGTTTCATTATCGCCTGCTTCATGGTGCCCAGATTTTACTGCCGCTATGCGTGCCCGCTTGGTGCAGCTCTCGGGGTACTCTCTCTGGTCAGTCTCTGGCGCATTCGCCGCGTTCCCAGTGCGAATTCTGTATTGTGTGCGAGCAGGCCTGTCCGACCGGCGCAATCCGCCGGCAAAGCATTGACTTCAAAGAGTGCGTTCGCTGCGACATCTGCGACGCGAAACTGATGAGGCAAGCAGGCACCTGTCGGCATGACATGGCGGACCTCATCGCCTCTACGAAAAACGCTTCCTTCAACGACAGAATGACCGGTTCTGCGTGAGTTTTCTCATTACCGCATGAAGACGAGACGTTAGGAGAGGCCTAGCAATTGATGCAAAGCAAACGAGCAATTTTTGTTAAATTACAGCCACTTTACGACGCATCTTGCTCGTTGCACTTGCCAACGAATGCGAGCGCACCCAGTCCATAATCTGTATAGACAACAACGAAGCTGGTGCGATTGGGGTGGATCGACAAAGTCGCCTCACCGAATGCAATGTTCTTAGTTCGGCAAACCACATAACCATTCTCAATCCTGCAGGAACCCCTATAGCCTGGGAATTCAGCACGGTGCCAGCCCTGATCAGTATCGACCAACCACCTGCGCTGGGTGGTGTTGGCGCTGTATTCGTCAATTACAGTACTTTTATGCGGATCAATGCTGACTGCTCCAGTCTCTTGACAGGAGTACAGGTCTGCCCGGCTGGTCTGAACGACCAAAGCACTCCAAATCACGCAGACAGTGCGCAAAAGTTGGCACTTACTTGAATTAATCGTTGCGGCTCGCTTGAACAAGTTTAGGTCTCTCACTTCATGTTACCTAAGTCATCCTATACGGCCGACAGCGCCTTTGGATTATTTTGCTGGTGGAATCACTGACTTAATTGATTGGCGGGGCTCAGAATACCCTTCTCCACCGGAGTGATTAATGAGTCTGTAAAAAAATTTATACAGCAACAATCTGAGACCCTTGCCGGGCTCGAATTAAGCAAAATGTTACTTAAATACTCACTTTTTGGTCGAGCTGATTTGCGCATTGCACGGCCTAAAACATGGATCTATACTCGTTCAATCGTGTTTCCATTTGTGTTACCGATTATCGGTATCCGTTGGATGTCGCGCATAATCATAAGCAGTACATAATAATCAAGGGAGTTAAACATGCGCAGAAACTTTCCGTGCAAGAAGCAGGGGCTCGCCCTCGCAATTATGCTGGCCAGTGCCGGAACATCGTTCCAAACTCTGGCGCAAGACGATGGCGTCGAGGAAATCGTGGTCACAGGGTCGTTCATAAGAGGAACGCCTGAGGACGCCCCCTCGCCAGTTACCGTGATCGACCGAGACTCAATTCAGGAACAGGGCGCCTCGCAGATCTGGGACCTGATCCGAAACCTCGAAGTGAATCAGGGTTCGGATACCAGTGTTGCCGGATCTAATGACGCCAGCCAGCTGCAAGGTACTGCGTCGGTCAACCTGAGAAATCTAGGCGGTAACTCCACCCTGACGCTCATCAACGGCAAGCGATTCACTCCCGCAGCGGTCGTGACCAGCTCCGGACAAGAATTTGTTGATCTGAATACCATCCCATTGGTCATGACTGATCGCGTTGAGGTTCTTACCGACGGTGGCTCCGCACTCTACGGCTCAGACGCGGTCGCGGGCGTGGTCAACGTCATTATGCGCACTGACTTTGAAGGCCTCGAACTCTTCGCTGATACTCAGGGTGTCCAAGAGTCTGGCGGAACCTACGAGCAGACCTTCAGTGGTATTTGGGGCACCAGCTTTAATGATGGTGATACGCGCTTGGTAATCTCTGCTGAGCAATTCGAGCGTGATCCGGTCCCATTGGCTGATGCACAGTACTTTGATCCAACCCGCATAATAAGTAATGGGGAAGTAGGCGCTTTTCGTGTCACCAGCCCACTTGGTGGTGGCTTCAATCCGGCCTTTATCGATCTCGCTCTGACGCAGCAGCAGACAATTGAAAAGATCGGCTTGAAAGAGTCAGTTTCGGGGACTCGGGGCCTTGTCTTCGCCGACCCTCTTTGTGAGACGCTCTCAGGAGACCTTGGACCATTTTATAAAGACAATCGATTTACTGGTGTAGGTCGACGAAATGGCCGCTGCTATGAGGACAATATGGCGAATCAGTTCATCGCAATCGGCCAAGAACGCACTAGTGCGGCTATGAGCTTTGAGCACACATTCAGTGAAAATGCGGAGTTCTACTCGTTCTTCACATACTCTGATCTTGAAACTGTTCGTGAGTGGGATGGAATCTCATTTTCAAGAACAGCGCACTTGGTCCATGCTCCAACCACTCTCGGAGCGTTATCTACCTTCGTTGGCAATCCTCCTGTATTGGCGCCAGCGGCTAATAACCCGCACCTAGCATCCAATGGTGGATTCGGACAAGGCTACTACGGTGGCGGTGTGAGGACAGGCTGGCCTCGTTCAACTGAAGACATCCTAACGACGAATACCACTTCAGGCGCACAAATGGGTCTTCGCGGTGAACTTGAGGGCATGGGCTTTAATGATACTGCGCTGAGCTACGATGTGAGCCTTGCATGGAGCGACTCCAGCATAGAGCAAAACTATGCGACTCTCATACGAGACCGCACGGAAATGGCGCTATACGGCTTGGGCGGTCCAAACTGTACGCCAAATGGAACGCCTAACTTCCACTTCGAGGCCATTCCTTCCTTTGGTGGATTGTCCGCACTTTTTGACACGGTGTTTCCGGGATATGTGCTCAACACAAGGGAGAGCACATCTTATGCTCTCACATCCACCAACCACGGGCAGGACGGTTGTCAATTCTTCAATCCGTACCTTACTGCTCTCACTAATCCGGACCTTGCCAATTCGCAAGAGCTCACTGACTGGATGACAGGCAGGATCAACAGAGCAGATAAGCGCAATCAGCTTTTGGTCTTCGATGCAGTTGTCTCAGGCGAAATGTTTGAAATGACTGGCGGTACAGCCCAGTTCGCAGCTGGTATCCAGAGACGAGAAAGGGATGCTTCTGGCATTGCTCCTGACATCAACCTCCCGGGCCTAACCGTTATCAAGGGATATGAGCCTGGACTGTTTGGAGCCCCGAATCAGTTTGAAGAAGGAATCACAAACAATTTAGAGTGTGCCAGCTGCATCTTCAATTTCAACGATTCCCGCTCGGTCAACGCTGCATTTGTCGAACTGTCGCTACCATTTGCAAATAACGTTGAAACCCAAGTAGCCCTGCGTTGGGAGGACTACGGGGGTAACATCGGCGGCGACTTGTCTCCGAAGGTGGCACTAAGCTGGAGGCCAACCGAAGACTGGCTGCTGCGCGGTTCTTACTCTCAGTCGTTCCGAGCGCCAAACATCGGCGTTGTGAACCAGGCGTTCGAGGCATTCGGCACAAGCGTTCAAGACCCTCTGCGTAATCAGAAGGTTCGAGCAGGCTTGCTGCCAGCTACGGACGCTAACGCGATCCAGAACAGCTCCTACACCTCTGGATCACCTAACCCATTTCTGGGTAACGAGACTGCTGATACCTACAATCTGGGCTTCCAGTGGACCCCCAGTGGCTCACTTGAAGGCGTAAGCGTTGGAGCGGACGTTTGGAGATTTGAGGTAAGCGATCGTGTGCTGCCGCTAATTCCGCGAGCAGCGCTCAACCCCGAAATTGCCAAGTTCAACTCAGTCGTCGGCGACAAGTCCAATTACATCTTGAACGACTCCCAGCCTCTTGATGCGCGAGGTCCAGACGGCAATGTTATTGCTTGTGACCCTGATGCCCTCGCGGCGCAATTCGGTATCGACTCCGATGAGCGTCTAAACTGTGTAGTTAATCCAGCGTCTTATGTAGTGCCCGGGATACAGCGTTCATTAAACGATGTAAACGGAGGACTCACTACGATTGTATTGCCCGCTGTCAACGCTGGTAATATTGAAGTACAAGGGGTCGACTTGAGCCTAGGTTATCGCTGGAGCACAGACTTCGGTAACTTTAGGCTGGCGGCTGACTACACGCACATCGATGAGTACCTTGTGAAGGATGTACCTGGTCTAGAGCTCGGCCTGCAGGAGACCGGAAGGTTCGATGCTGCAGGTGTCGATGGCGAGCAGAACATCGTGCGTGAAGTTCCAGACAATCGTGCGAATCTATCCCTGAGCTGGAACATGGATAATCACCGCGTGACGATCTTCAATCGCCACACTGGCTCCTTCGAGGTATTGGGACATGCTGACTACATGGCTAATCCGAATACTCCACAGATCGAGAAGGACTACGCGAGAAGTAAGGTGGACAGCTATAACTCTTGGGACGTTCAGTACGTGTACACTCACGACTGGGCCAACAGCAGCATGGGCTCCTCTACCTTTACTGTGGGCGTGATTGATGCCACAGATGCAGATATTCCTCTGTATCGACGCGGATCTTTCAACGCTTCAGTGTTTGACGCTCGTGGTCGACGCTGGTACGCAAGGCTGCTCTGGCAGTTCTAAACCAAATCATTGGTTGAATCAAAACGGCGGTGAGTAATCACCGCCGTTTTTTTCTGCCTGGAGAGATGTGAAAGCTGGGTGCAGGTTCCCTGTGCTCTGGCGGTTAGGGCTGACGCTCTTAACAAAACTAGCGCATAAAGACAATCACCGGCATGAAACCACCACACCCACCCAAACATAAGCAGCCCTCAAGGAAGTGGCACACGCTTTATGTTCTTGTGGCTGTGAACACTGCTCTTACCGTGCTGGCACTGCTCGTATTCGCCAGTATTTTTGCGGCTTGATTAGTGAATAGCCTCGACTGGTTCATTCTTATGTCCTATCTGACCTATGTAATCTGGCATGGCATAGCGCTCAGCCGCGGCTCAGCGGATACCCAAAGCTTTTTCCTTGCCGGTCGAAGCTTGCCTTGGTGGGCAGTTGGTCTGTCAGTGATGGCGACACAGATGTCCGCCATCACCCTGATTGGCACGACCGGACAGGCCTATAATGATGGTTTAAGATTCATTCAGTTCTATTTTGGCCTGCCAATCGCGATGATTATTTTGAGCATGACGGCAGTGCCCTTCTTTTACCGCGCCAAGGTTTTTACCGCCTATGAATATCTTGAAAAACGTTTCGATGCGCGGACGAGGTCTCTGACCAGTTTCTTTTTTCTGATCTCTCGAGCGCTGGGCGTGGGTGTTGTCATCGCAGCTCCGTCAGTGGTCCTTTCGATCGTGCTCGGCTGGAGTGAATTGCCCACTATCTTTGTGATCGGTCTATCAACAACGCTCTACACAATGATGGGAGGCGTCAAGGCAGTGGCATGGAATGACGTGAAGCAGATGCTTATTATCGTTCTGGGTCTTGCCGCCTGCATTGTTATAATTCTGCAAAGCCTGCCGCCCGGTTTTCACTTTCAGGATGCCATGTTCCTGGCTGGAGCAGCGGGCAAACTGAAAACCGTTGATTTCAGTTTTGATCTGAGCGAGCAATACACATTCTGGTCAGGAACACTTGCTGCCCTGTTTCTGTTTCTTTCCTACTTTGGTTGTGATCAGAGCCAGGTTCAGCGGTATCTCACCGCGCGCTCTGTTGATGAAAGTCGCACGTCCCTGCTCATGTCCGCCTTTCTAAAGATCCCGCTGCAATTTTTGATCTTGCTTATCGGAATTCTGATCTTTGTCTTCTATCAGTTTGTCACGCCGCCGATGGTTTTTAATCCGGATGCGGAGCAACATGCTGCCGCGAAGGCGCCAGTGCACTATCAGGAACTGAAACAGGCGTTCCATGACAGCCATGAGTTGCGACGACAGGCTGCGACGCACTACTTCAGTTCACGGACACTGGCAACAGGGGCCGACGGGAAGCGGGCCTTCCAGCAGGCCAATGACCACTTCAACAACATCAGACAAGAGGCCATAGCGTTTGTACAGCAGACTAATGAAGAGCCTTCGTTTACTGATGTCAACTATGTCTTCCCGGTATTCGTGCTGCAGAATATGCCAGCTGGACTGGTTGGGCTGATCGTTGCCGCGATTCTCGCGGCTGCCATGTCCAGCGTTGCCGCAGAATTAAATTCTCTTTCCACGGCAACGACAATCGATTTCTACGCCCGCCACGTGAATCCGCAGGGCACCGACCGGGAACTACTGCGCTTTGCCCGTCTGAGCACTTTTATCTGGGGTCTGTTTTCCTGCATCGTGGCAACATTTGTCACTAATCTGGGGTCTCTCATCGAAGTTGTGAATACCTTTGGCTCTTTTTTCTACGGTTCCCTGCTTGGAGTCTTCGTGCTAGCGTTCGCCGTTCCCAACGCGAATGCCTCCGGCGCTTTTTTCGGGCTTCTCTGTGGAATGCTGTCAGTTTGGGCAGTCAGTGCATTTTCCAATCTAGCATTTCTCTGGTTCAATGTGGTCGGCACCTGTGCGACCGTCCTTGCCGGCGGGTCAATCAGCTATCTGACGAGGGATAAAGCTTGACTCACGAGCCTATTCGCAAAATTTCAGGTCTTCTGATCTCAGCATTTTTCGTCTGTCTGAGCCTTCCCGCAGCTGGGCAGGTTGCTGCAGTCTATGATCAGGGGATGAATGGTCTTTTCAGACAGCTGCAGCGCCTGCAAACAACAGCCGCGGTTCTTCATACCGGCGCGCATCCGGACGATGAGGACTCAGCTCTAGTGGCTTATCATGCCCGCCGCGTGCATGCCCGCACCGGTTACCTCTCCCTGACCAGAGGCTCGGGAGGACAGAACATCATTGGCGCCGAACAGTCAGATGCCTTGGGGGTCATACGTTCTGAAGAGCTGCTTCAGGCGCGTCGCCTCGATGGCGCGTCGCAGTACTTTACCAGAGCCAATGACTTCGGCTTTTCCAAAACCCTCAGCGAAGCGCAGCGGGTCTGGCCGGAAAACGCGGTGCTGGCGGATGTGGTGTACACCATCCGGAAATTTCGTCCCGATGTGATCGTGTCCAGATGGGACGGCACGGCAACAGACGGTCACGGCCATCATCAGTTTGCAGGTTACCTGACTCCTCTTGCAATCGAAGCTGCCGCTGATTCCAGTCGCTTTCCGGAACAGCTTGTCAACGGGCTGACCCCCTGGCAGGTTCAGAAGCTCTATGTGAGTGAAAGAAATGCCTCACCGTCACCGGATTCATCTCTGCTTAGAATCAACACCGGCGAATACGACCCGCTGTCCGGACATAGCTATTTCCAGATCGGCATGCAGGGAAGAAGCCAGCAAAAAACTCAGCAGATGGGCTCTCTGGAATTGCAGGGTTCACAATATTCCGTGTTACGGCGGGCCAGCAGCAATCAGGACATAGTGGTACCGGAAAGCTCCGTGTTCGGCGGTATCAATACCTCTGTCAGCGGAATCGCGAGGTTCGAGCCACAAGCATCTGCTGGATTCATCGAGAAACTCGGCAATCTGCAGGATCTGCTTGCCTCGGTTCTGAGGGATTTTGAGCCCCTTGAGCCAGATGCTTCTGTTCCCTCTTTGGCAGCCGCCCACACTCTGGTCCGGGAAGTAATTGCGGCATCGCAAGATCAGGAAGCGCGGCGCCTGCTCGAGGAAAAACGCAGGGAGCTCGAACAAGCGCTGCTCCTTGCTGCAGGCATTCGTATCGATGCCCTGATTGATCGGGAGACCCTTGAGCCGGGAAGTGTCGCCACTGTCGCTGTGCGAGCCTATATGCCTGAGATGACGCAAGCACGGATAATTGACTCAACGATTGAGGGACCAGCCGGCTGGTTGTTCGCGCCCTCGCCAGAGGCAGCGCTGACCAACGAAATCAGCATGCGCGGAGCAGACCACTTTGATGCTCAGCGTGTCTACCGGGTCTCCGTGCCCCGCGATGCCCAGTTCACTCAACCCTACTGGCTGGTGGAAGATAGACAGGGTTCCGCCTACGCATGGGGCAATGATCCCGGGGCGAAAACGCTGCCATTTGCGAAGCCGTTGCTTGTCGCCTCAGTGACTGTCGAGATCGGTGGTATCGAAATCAGCGCAGAACGAGAAGTCGAATATCGACAGCTTGATCGGGTGCGCGGAGAGCTCCGGCGACGGGTTGATGTGGTTCCCAGTGTTTCAGTCGAACCCGCGACAGATCTCCTGGTGATACCAAAATCGATCGCAGCGGCACCAATACCTGTAGTTCTCACCATTCAGAACAACAGCGACGAAGAGATCAGCGGTACGGCACAGCTTAGCCTGCCTCCGGGGTGGCAACTCGAACCGTCTTTTGCCGATTTTGCTATGGCGCCAGCCCCTGCAAGTGCTTCACTGGCCTTTACGGTGAGGCCGCCAGAGGATGTCGAAGCCGGTCGTTATCGACTCCTGAGCAGCGCAATTGTTGCAGGCACACGCTTTGATCAGACTGTCCGGGAGATTGCCTATCCACATATCCGCACCCACCGCACTTATCGGATTGCCACCACCGAAATCCAGATTGTCGACGTTGTTGTGGCTGACGTGCAGGTAGGCTATATCATGGGTAGCGGTGACACTGTACCCGCCGCCCTGCGTCGCATGGGCGTGAACGTGTCTCTGTTGTCTGATGCTGATCTGACCTCCGGAGACTTATCACAGTTCGATACGCTGATCATTGGCATTCGCGCGTCCCAGACACGAGAAGCTTTTGTTGCCAACAATGCGAGACTACTGGCATTCGTCGAACAGGGAGGCACACTGATCGTTCAGTATCAGCAGCCGGACTTTGCCAGCAAAGGCCTTGCTCCCTATCCGGTGAGCATGGACGGCAACGTCCGGGTGGTCGATGAAACCGCGGCGATTACCGTGCTGGCACCAGATCATCCGGTATTCAACTTCCCGAATCGTATCGGTGTTCAAGATTTCGACGGCTGGGTGCAAGAACGCAATAACTATAACTTCACTGACTTCGATCGGGAGAATTTCACCCCTCTGACAGAAGCGCACGACGAGGGGGAGCCCGCCAGCGACGGCGCGATGTTGCACACCCGCATCGGCAACGGACATTATGTCTACACTTCCTATTCCTGGTTTCGGCAGTTACCTAACGGAGTGCCGGGCGCCTACAGAATCTTCGCAAACCTGTTGAGCCTGCCTGCAGCGCCGGAGCCAATGGACAACAGATGAGCGAGAAATTTCCAGCCCAGGGTTACAAGGACAATGTGCGCAGTGACTGTTTCGCTGATGCCAAACAATATCTGCTGGAACATTACCTGGACGTTGATCGCGCTCACGTCCTGATGCTTGGTGAGCAAGGCATTGTCACTCGCGGTGAACTGTCAGAAATCCTGAGAGCCATTGAGAAGCTGAATGTTGAAACGATCCGCCGCGCAGAGTACGACGGCAGCGTTGAAGATCTGTTCTATTATATCCAGCGAGCCATTGCTGCAGAAGTCGGGGACAAGGATATTGCGGGAAAACTTCATACCGCCCGCAGCCGGAACGATATTGACGTTACTATTTATCGCCTGCGCCTCAGAGAGCAGACACTGGACTTGATAGACGCCTGTACTCGGCTGCAGTCGGTCTTTCTGAATCTAGCCGCACAACATCATGACTCGCTGATGCCTGCCTACACGCACACGCAGCCCGCCCAGCCTACGACCATCGCCCACTATCTGCTGGCTATGGCCGAAAATACTGGAAGGGATGTTTCCCGGCTGAAAAACGCGTTCGACAATCTAAATCACTGCCCGCTCGGCGCCTGCGCGATCACGACTACCGGATTTCCGATCAACAGACACCGAGTCGCGGAACTGCTCGGCTTTAGCCGGCCAACCCGCAACAGTTACGGCTCTATTGCATCGGTTGACTATTTCACGGAACTGCTCGGTGCGACCGCTGCCATGCTGATCAATGTGGGTAAATTCGCGCAGGAATTCCTGTTAATGGCCATGGCTGAATTCAATGTGGTCCGGCTGCCGGACGGCTATGTGCAGGCTTCCTCCATCATGCCGCAGAAACGGAATCCGGTTGCGATTGAACACGTTCGTGCAATTGCCAGCAAGGCGCTTGGTCAGGTCATGGGGGTCATGACCAGCGTTCACAACACGCCTTTCGGCGACATCAACGACGTCGAAGATGACCTGCAGCCGCTCAATTTCTCAGCAGTCAGAGATGCCGTCAGGGCAGTTTCGCTGCTGTCTGATGCTCTCTCGGCAGCCGAGTTCAATCTGGATTTACTCAGAGCGCGAGCGGAGGGAAATTTTATTACCGTCACCGAACTGGCTGATGTCATCGTGCGCCGCGAAGGCCTCCCCTTCAGCCTCGCGCACAGCATCGTCGCTCAACTGGTCAAGCAATCGACTGAGGAAGATCGGGACATCAGTTATGAGATGCTTAAGAAAGCGACTTCAGAACAGACGAACCGGGACCTCAATCTGAGTGAAGCAGAGTTTGACAATGCACTCAGCGCGGTGAATTTCGTGAACGTACGTGCAATTTATGGCGGCCCGGCTCCGGCAGAAACCCGCGCGGCGCTCGAAGAACAGCGGCAAATCGAGCAGGGGCATCAACTCTGGCTCAGGAAAACTTACAGCGCACTCAAGCAATCCAGCGACAACCTGACCTGTGCCATTGACAAGGCGCTGGCAGAGGACTGAGTCGGGCAAACAGGTCTAACAGCTATCGGGACAGCAAACAATTGACGGGCCATGTTAGGGCGCGCTAGAACGACCGGGTCAGTGCGGTGACGGCAAAGAACTGCGTGGGCTGCGTGATCAGCGAACTGCGAGCCGCCTTGTCCACCAGCTCACCCAGCCTCACCACACTGGTCAAGCGCCAGCTCTCACCGACCGGCAGGCTGACAATCCCCTGAAAGGCCAGACTTTCGATCCCGGACACGGCGCTATATTCCGTCAGTCCTGACGCCTGGCTTTCTCCCGGGCTAACGCCATAAAGGGCTGACATGTAGGCTCCATTACCCGCGCGGATGCTCGGCCCCAGGCCGGCGAAGGCACCTCTGCCGAGGCGGATCCGATAGCTGGCGTCGAGGGTGGCATAGAGGCCACTATGCCCGGAAACGATACGCTGAGCCAAACCTGCCCGAAAGGACCAATTGCCCACATCCAGCTCTGCGCCCAACCTGGCTTCAAGACCAACGCCGAAGGTGTCTAACCCGGCAAACTCGGTCGTGTCCCGATTCTGAAAACCCGGCGCCAGGGCAGCAGATACAGCAAAGCGATGACCTTCGGACGGCCGCTGACGCACGACGTAAGTGCCGAGCCCCTGTGGCACATTAAAGAATGTTTTGACGCCCAGACGGTCTGAATACCTGACATCAAAGTACGGAACCGCCAGCACGCGATAATGGTCCCCACCCTGATATTCGGGGTTCACAATGATTCCCAAACCAAAATCGCTTCGCCAGCCTGTTTGGGACAGAAAATCGGGCGTAGCGTCCTGCGCATGTGACGTGGTCACCTGCAGCAGCAACACGCAAAACCAGAGTTTTCCAGTGCGCAGTCTCATAAAAGGTCCGGGTCTGTTCCAAGCCGCTAACCCGGTACTTTACGAGCTGGAGCGGCCCTTGGATCGGGGCCTTCCCTGCGACCTTGCACGATTCTGTTACCGACCCTGCAGCGTGCGGCGGATGTCAGGAGATCCAGCAGACGAACCAATAGCGACCCTGAACGCGCGGGACTGATTGATTTTTGATTCACGCCCTGCGCTGCTCTATCCTTGCTCGTTTAAAACCCAACATTAGAGAGTCATCATCCAGGACTTGTATCCGCCGGACGAGCAGACTGATTTCGGCCAGTACAATCTAGGCCATCACCATTCATGCGGACAATCACGGTTTACACCAGACAATTTTGCGGCTTTTGTACCAGAGCCACCCGGGTGCTGGCAGAAGCAGGCTATGTATTTGAGGAGATTGCAGCAGACGGCAACCCTGCCTTGCGCGCCGAGCTGCTTCAACGCTCAGGGCAGTCTACCCTGCCGCAGATTTTTGTCGGAGATGAGTCCGTGGGCGGCTTCCGGGAGCTGACCCTCATGCTGTCAAACGGTCGCTTTGCACAGCTGCTCGAAAGGGACTAGCTCTCTTCAAGGGAACAAAGACATCAGATGATGCGCCACCATCAGGTCAAGGTGAGCGCCCCCGCCATTTTTGAAGACCGTGATTTGCTGCGGATCCCTGATCCGCCCGCCGTCTCCGGTACCTTGCGCGATCAGGTCATACAGGTCACCCAGAACACTGACAGGCTGAATCGCTCCGCTGGCGAGCGGTATCACCAGCTCACCGATATGCTCGACAGTGGTGTCGCGACAGTCGACATAAAGGGCCCCGAGCTGCAGCGTGTGGTCATCAGCTTCCCGCATACTGGCCATGTAGGCCCCGACCAGATCAACATGAGCGCCAGACGTGAGCCAGTTACCCTGCAACACAGGTGTCTCTGAAGTTGTGGCCGTGGCTACAATATCGGCAAGCGGAACTACAGCAGCCGGGTCCGTGGAGACCCTGAGAGCAAAAGGAAGACGTTTCTCATCAGCGGCTAATTTGTGCCTCAGCCAGTCCGCCGACTGCAAGCGACGGACGCAGAGAGTCACGGTCGTGATCGAGGGGAATATAGTGGTGTAAGCATCGATCAATGATCGGGCCACCTGACCTGCCCCGAAGATGAGCAGGTGTTCGGGTTCCGCCGGGCCCAGCAGCTTAGCCCCCAGCACACTGTCGGCGGCCGTTTTCCAGTAAGTCAGTAGCTCGGCGTCAATCAGGGCACGAGCCTGCCCCGTGCATTCGTCGAACACTGTGCAGATGCCCTGCACACTGGGCAAAAATTGCTCTCGGGCTGGATTCTTCGGAAAAACCGTGACACTTTTTACAACATAGCCAAGGCCCTCAATCCGAGCTGAACGATTGAGCAGGCGATTAGTGCTGTCTGCCAGAACCGTGTCAGTGATAGCTGCGCGCGGCAATTGGTGACCGGCAATAAGGGCATCGATCACACCCTGCCAGTTGAGTTGATCGAGTTGGGAACAGCGGTCGATGAATTGCGTTTGCAAAATCAGTCCATCAATTGCAGTCGAGCGCCTATCATCCCAGAAAAGCCCGGTAAAGTAATGAATTGAGGCCGGCAGCTGAGCGGTCTTTCCTTCTGCCGCCATGTCGGCTGCAGCACCGCGGGAAACCATTCAGAGTACGCTCAGGCAGTCCTGGCCAGCATTGCCTCGTCAATGCTGCGGTCAAGCGCCCGCAGAGTTTTACTGAGTAGAAAAAAGACGATCGTGATTGCGATCAGCAGCGCAGAAGCACCCAGAATCGCGCTGACTGCACCATAGCTGTCTGCCACAATTGCCATGGGAAACACACCGATCGGAGTCAGCCCGAATGAGAGCATCATGAAGCTGCTCATCCTGCCTCGCATTCTGTCCTCGACCAACAGCTGAATTGCCGCGTTGTTCACAGTCTGGCTGGCATTGGCAAAAACATTGGCTGCCAACAGGGGCAACAGGGCGACCGTAAAAACAGGCGTCAGCGCGAATATTGCCAGACAGATGCCAAACCCAATCGTACTGCCCAGCATCATTTTCATCCGTCCTGCATCATCACCGCGTTTCACTACCCACAGTGCGCCGACAACACCACCTGCACCACCCGTGGCCATCAGCGTTCCTACGCCGCTTTCGCCGACGTTCCAAGCCTGTTCCGCCAACATCACCAGGATATTCTGAAACGGCATAGCCAGAAACATCGGCAGTAGGCCGAACAGCAGGCAGATCAACACCGGCCGGTTTGCACGAACATAGCTGAACCCCAGCGCAATGTCTTCAAGCAGGGGCTTTTTCTCGGCACCCGACTCATCAGACCGGCTGCGGTCTACCCCGAACATACAAGCTATCGCCAGACTGTAGAGCGCAATAGACAGATAGTAGGCCGCTTTATAAGAAAATTGGGCAACGATCAGTCCCATGACGGCGGGACCGAGAATACGGTTCAGGTTCATGGCCCCGCTCTGAAAGCCCATGGCGCTCTGAAGCCGCTGTGGCCCGATAACCTTCATAGTAATCGCCATGCGCGCTGGCATGATGAACGGAAAGGCACAGCCGGCGACAAAAGCGGTGCACAACATATGCCAGAATTCCAGCTTGCCCAGCAGCAGCAGAGTCAGAATAAAAATTTCGTTTGCGTTAATCAGGGTCTGTCCGACAATAACCAACTGGCGACGCTCAACCCGGTCGGTAATCGCACCGCCGAGAACGGACGCAAAGATCAGCGGAACCGCGACCACGAGATTTATGTAGGCCAGCGAGGTGGCCTCACCGGTCAGTTCCCAGGCCAGTAGAGTTCGCGTCAGCATCTGGCCCTGCATGGCAAAAAAGAACGCAACATTGCCAAAAAACAGCCAGCGAAACTGGGAAACGGCAAAGACGTCCAGGGCAGCCGGTTTTTTAGGCTCCGGCACTGTATCTGAGGTGGTGATGGCTGACGCTCCTTATCGCGAGCGCGGAGTATAGCCTAATTTCTTCGCGAGGGATTCTATGAGTTAAGTTTGAAGGCCACAGCAGCAGCTGCTCAATCCGAATCGCTTGCGTACATAAAGGTATAGCCGTACTCCTGAGCCCTTGTGGCGCCGAGCACGCCGGCGGCGACAAAATGGCTGTTGGGAACTGCGTTTGAAACCAGCTCCTGATAGACCTCATCCGACTTGCGCCCCGCAACTCGGGCAATCATACCCGCCATTCCCAGCGTCGACAGATTACAAATCGCGAAATGGATGCCACGGTTGGCGAGCTTGTTGACGGTATTGTCGCGATTGCCATAAGTGCGCTCCACGCTCAGCGGGTTGTGGGTCACCGGGTCTCCATTGCTGTCATGGATTTGGGTGCGGCCGACAAACACCTCGCTATATTTCTCCCACATCGCGTCATTGAAACCGAACGGCGCGGACGCGTGGCGGAAGCACACAATCATGCCGTAGTCGTCGTCGCTTCCACCGTACCCCATCGCATGGGCACGCAGGATATTGGAAGCAAAGTTTACCGCAGCAATGCCACCCTGGCCGGTGGAGGAGTCGACAAACGCGCGGTGGCTGATACCAAGCTCATCCATCCACCTGTCTTCAGAATGTCGCTGTGGGGTAAAGCTAGAGCCGTTGCCGTTGCCGGTCTCGGCCTGCGCCGTGGCGACCACCGTGGCCCCCGCAGCCGCCAGCCCTGCTCCGGTAAGAAATCTTCGTCGTTTCATTGGATTATTTTTTTTCATTCTTCGCGTTCCTGATGTGCTCTTTCCTGCTGTTCTACTACGCTACTGCCCGGTGCGTTCCGACCCCGGCATCAGGCCAGCGCCCTGTTGAGGCACAGGCCCGCTGTGACCCCTGACAGGATGCGATTCCCGGGGCAGGCCTCGGGTCCGGCCCCGCCGGCTAACCCTGATCTCGAAGCATACGGCGCAGGATTTTTCCTGATGCCGATTTCGGAATCTCGTCGATAAATTCGAGGATACGAATCTGTTTGTAGGTTGCGACCTGATCGGCCACAAACTGCTGAATATCTTTCGCACTCACCTCCTCTCCAGCTTTCAGAGCCACAAAGGCTTTTGGCAGCTCACCGGCCTCATCGTCCGGAACGCCAATGACTGCTGCGTCAGCAACAGACGGATGAGTCACCAGCAGCGCTTCAAGTTCGGCCGGAGGTACCTGGAACCCCTTGTATTTAATCAGCTCTTTCAAACGATCAACAATAGTGAAATGACCGTCTTCATCAACATGGCCAATGTCTCCGGTGTGTAACCAGCCTTCTTCATCAATGGTGTCCTTGGTCGCCGGTTCATTGTTCAGGTAACCCGCCATGACCTGCGGGCCCCGCACCCAGATCTCACCATCTTCATCCAGGCCAAGATCCTTGCCGGTCTCAGGGTCCACCACCCGACTTTCGGTCGAGGGAATCAGGATGCCAATCGTGCCCGGTTTGTACATGCCCTTGGGCGTTGTATGACTCACCGGCGACAGCTCCGTCATCCCGTAGCCCTGTACCACTTCGCAACCCAGCCGCGCAGCCGCCTCCTCAGCCAGCTCGGCGCCTAGTGGCGCAGCACCGCTAAACACTGATTCCAGGGATGTCAGATTGTACTGTTCGACAATCGGGTGCTTTGCCATCGCCAGCACGATCGGTGGCGCAACAAAGGCCCGTCTGACCTGATGATCCTGAGTAAGCTGCAGGAACTGCTCGAGATCGAATCTCGGCATGGTGACTACCTTGCCGCCCTGCGCCAGAGCGTTGTTCATAAGGACCTGCATGCCGTAAATATGAAAAAATGGCAGAAACGACAGCATGGCCTCTCCCTGGTCAACAGCGAGGACCGCTGTGGTCTGAACCAGATTGGCAACACAGTTGCGATGGGTCAGCATCACGCCTTTCGAGAGTCCGGTGGTCCCGGACGAGTAAGGCAAAACCACCACATCATCCGGGGAGACCTCAACCTGCTCCGCCAGCGGCTCGCCCACCAGTCCAGTCAGCGGGGAAGCATCACTCGGATCGATGGTAAAGATCTCCTCAACGCCTGTTCCCCCGGCCGCCTGCCTTGCGATTTCCAGGAACATGGAAATCGTTACCAGCAGTTTCGCCCCTGAATCTTTGAGTTGGTGCTGAACTTCGTGGGCTGTGTAGGTGGGATTGATCGTGGTTACCGTCCCTCCGGCCCAGGCAGTGCCGTGAAAAGCCACCGCATACTCAGGCAGATTGGGTGCCATAATCGCCAGCACATCGCCCTTGCCGAAGCCTCTTGCCTTGAGGCCGCCGGCGAGTGCTTTCACTGCACCGGAAAATTCTCCGTAGGTCAGAGTGCGGCCAGAAGCGCCCTCCACCAGAGCGGCGGTGTCAGCCAGATGATCAGCACGCTGCAGGACATAGGGCGTCAGCAGCGTGTCAGGAACAGTGATTTCCGGAAGTGGGCTGGTATGGATCATGCGATACCTCGTGAATTCATGCGTTTCGGTACATATTTATTACGATTTCATTGGGGCATAAGAGTGCCAGAAACTGACCAATCAGTCACGCTGTGCACTGCACAATTGACACGCCGCGACGTCGCAGCGAGCTCGACAAAAGGCTGCAGACCGTCCGCTTGACGCATCTTAGTGAGAAGAGCGCTGATAAGAACGGCAAATCGAATAAGTTCGAGGCACACTGAAGTGGCATCGGGAATCCGCAGTTGATACAGACGGCTCAGCCCTGCGGATTAAATGCATAAAGCCTGAAGCCCGGAAAGTGGAAACCCGGAACTTCGTTGAACGAGCCGCCCAGAACAGAGGGGCTTTGCTCCAAGACTGACTCAAAGTGCCAGACAGGGTCATGGACCATCATAAAGTCGGGTGGATAGAGCAGCAGCCAGCTGACAAAATCCCCCTCAGCAACAAAATCAGCGACTTCGTCCGTCACCAGGCCAAGTATGTCAATTATTCGTCGCTCTGAGTACCAGCCAATCGTGCCTATCTCAACCACTGCAATTGAAGCGTCCTGCTCCGTATTTTCAGCCAGCCAGAGTCCGATTTCCTTGTAGTCCTCCCGCGCCGGTTTTCCCAATTCAGAAAGAAGTCTTGGCTCCTGCAGCCACAATCCCGAAATCACGAAAACTGTGAAAGTGATCCGCTTGATTAGGTTTCGCCCGGTTAGATATCTGTCGGCCAGCCAGTACAGCCCGAGGGCAACATAGGTCCAGAAAATCGAATAGTAAACCGCGTAGTACCAGGCCTGAGCCGGCAAATTCAGCAGCGCAAAAAACGCGGTGTACATCACCAGGAACAGAAAAGAAACTCTCAAATACGAGTGCGCAGACGTTACCTTCAGGGAAAACAGTGAAACAGCAATCAGAACTGCCATGACTGACCAGCTTCCGGCATGAGTAATACCGAATCTGAAAAGCTTTACCAGAGTCAGTAAAAAGTTATTATCACCCCAGAAACCCGATTCTCCCTGCGAGAGTTTAGCCAAGCCGGAGGAAGGCAGCAGCGCATCATAGTAAAAAACATTGAACAGAAATTGAGCAATGATCAAACCACCCGGCAACCAGTAACACGACATCGGGGGCCAGCGCCGCTGACTGATCAGCGTATCAATTGCCATAGCCGGAACGAGAAGGACCCCTTCAGGGCGGGCCAGAATGGAGAAAGCAATTGCGAACCCGAGCAGATGAGGCTTGTCCCTCAAGTAGCAGTAGAAGCTGACCGCAACCCAGGTAGTAAATAAACTCGCTTCCATACCAAGATTAATATAGGTGATACTCGCCATGGCTGACAGCACTGCAGAGAATGCCGCTAGTGGAATGCTGGGGATTAACAACCGAAGCACTGCAGAAAAGGCAATCAAGCTTGTCAGGGTCGCCAGCACCGAGACCAGCATAACTCCGTCTCTGACGTCTCCGAGCATCCAGCTTGGAAGGATAGACAGATACCCGAAAAGCGGAGAAGTCAGGCCGTTTACATACTCTCCCGGATTGTAGACATAGCCCTTACCCTCTAGAAGATTTTGTAAGAAGCGCGCATAGATGAGCGCATCATCCAGCTCATGGCCCCACAGATAAAACGCATTAACAACAACAATGAGCCCGGCCAACAGAAGAATCGGGGGAAATCGCACTGGATGCAGAATGCGATGGTTCAGCATGAGAGCCTCGCTCGATAGAAACTCGCAATTGCAGTCTGAAAAATCATATTGTCCAGGGTCTGCGGTCGCGGCTTTACGGGAACACGGCTCATCTTAACCCTAGGCCCCTTGTTCAGATAGCGACCGCGCAGAGACAAAAACGGTTGTTCAATAAATCGGAAACTTAACCAGGCAAACACAACAGTCGTGGGAAGCAACAGGATCACAGTATTTATCAGCGCCCGATCAACTGGACCACCAACAACAATGTTGCCATCGAGATTGTTCGTCATCAAATAAAACAGCACCACATAATGGATGAAATAAATTGAATAACTGATTTCCCCCAAGCTGGCCTGCCTGAAGTCAAGCCACTGGCTCAAATGAAGTGCCAATGAGAGGTATCCAATCAGAAATACCGACCAGGAATTGCCTCCGACGGTCGGCCATAACACCCAGACCTAGCCGGCAGCGCTGCCGCGAACCCACGCAAATGGTCCAGGGCAGAGATATATCCAAAATTTTGACTTTTCATTTTGAGTCAGAAAGCCGACCGGTGGCCTCTGCCTGATTTTAGTTGTTAGTCAAACGAACCGGCCGGGCCGGGAAAAACCACCGGACTCTGGCTGCCATCATCGGCAACGCTGGACACCCCGAAAAAATAGTTGTCAATTACGACGTTTTCCAACGTAAAGGTGTCCACGTCTCCCACGCCCCGGCTGTAATCCCAGGTCGGTGAGGTAGTCAGGCGCCAGTGAACCCGGTAGGACGCCGCGCCCGGCACTTTGGTCCAGCTCAGCGTAGTGCTGGGGCGCACTGCGCCGCGGATCTCCACGCTGGCCGGTGGCGCCGGGGCTTTCGCCATAGCAGCCAGAACCACTGCGTTGAGCGCGGTAAGCTTTGCCGCGTAGGCGAAGTTCACATGTTCAATGGTGTCGCCGTAGGCGATTCCGTCTTCAATGCGGATGTCCTGATGCTGCTGGGTGTAGTTCTCATTGGTCTCCATGATCCGGACAGCCGGAAAGCCGGCCTCATTAAAGGGCCGATGGTGTCCACCGCGTCCGAAACGGTCCAGCCGATAAATCATCATGATGTCGAGGTTTGGAATGTAGCGGTCCGCCATTTCGTCGACATATCTGGCGATATTCCTCGACGCCGAGTCGACTTCGCCGCCCTGAAATCGTCTTTGCCTGGCTTCCAACTCTGTTTCGACGTACCGTGTCCCCTCTGAAAATACCCGGGCGGTGTTGTTGTTGGTGACACCATTGACTCCCGTGATATTACCAATCATGTCGTTATTGACGACCGCATCGATATTCCAACCGGCGTCGATCGCATGCTGCGCCAGTATGGCACCGCCATTGAGCCCCTGCTCTTCGCCTGAGAGCCCTACAAAAGCAATGGAGCCCGGAAAACGGTACTGACTGAGCACTTTGGCAGCTTCAATCACGCCGGCCATACCGGAGCCATTATCATTGGCGCCGGGGGAATCAGATTTCGCATTCATCGGATCGCTCACCCGGGTATCAATATCACCGCTCATAATGGCAAAACGATTGCCATCTTCGGAGCCTCTGAGAATCGCAACCACGTTCACGATTTCAACAGGGTCAGGAATTCTGTCCGTACCAGACACCACTCCCGAGACCGTGAATACTTCAAGACAACCACCACAACCATCAGAAATCCGGTTGAACTCCGCTTCAATCCAGCGACGGGCAGCCCCGATCCCGCGCACCTCCGACTGCGTTTCGGACAGCGTATGGCGCGTGCCAAAACCAACCAGAGTTTCAATACTGGCCTGAATGCGATCGGCAGAAACAGCTGCCACAATCTCGTGCATTTGCGCCTCGCTGGCCCGGACATTCAGACCGAATACCGTCTGGGCGGCCATTGCCAGAGCGAAACAACTGGTGAGGGTTTGTGTGTGCATCGGGACGGCTCCATAAAGGGTCAGATGGTCGAATGAAAGCAAATGCCGCCTGATTTGGAAAGAGCCCCGAGGTGAAAGCAAAGTCCGCGGCGGGCGAGTTTGTGCTAGAGGGGCCCCAGCGAAAAGCGCTCGCGCAGGAAGCGGGCAACGCCATCATCATCATGATGGCCGATGATTTCAGTGGCTTTTGATCTGACCGCAGCCTGTGCATTCGACGGCGCGTAGGACTCATCGGCAACCTCAAACATGCTCAGATCATTTTCTCCGTCCCCGAAGACCATAACCTTGTCAAAGCCGAGTTCCTGGCGCAAAGTCGTCACGCCATCACCCTTGCTGCCATTGCTATGGTGAATATCCATCCAGCGGAGCTGCTGATTTTGTATGGCTGTACCGGTGTAGGACACCAGCCCCGGTTCGCTTGTGACGCCGTCAATCACAGCCTGCACCGACTCGTCAGGCCCCATGGCACTCAAGCAGATCACGCTTGAAGAATCGGGCATGGCGGAAAGAGGTTCCAGCGGCAGTTTCCTCTCGTCCTCGAACAATTGTGCCATCTTTCCTTCCATCTCGTTCTTCAGGGGTCCGTGATACACTGCATGGCGGCCATCTGACTCCAGCGTAAATACGAAAGGCGTAATTTCCCGGTCCGTCATGGCCGTCAGCACATGAGAGACTTCCTGCCGGGTCAACAAATGACTGTGGCTGTAAGCCTCCTGATCAGGACACCAGATAATGACGCCGTTTTTAAGTATGTGCGGCAGCGCAAAGCGATGACCCTCAAGCGGGCCCAGCGCTGCCTGCAGCGTTCGCCCGGTGGCGATGGTGTAGGCAATCCCCGCAGACTGCATTCGATTCAGGGTTTCGGCAGTGTAGTCGCTGAGCCGAGACTCACCGTTCAGCAAAGTGCCATCCATATCGAAAACAACTAAAGTCATGTTGTTGTCCATTTACGTTCGCTAGTCATCAGAGAGGTATGAACCCGCATAGCTCATGGTTTGACCCGGCCGGTCAGCTACTGTTGCTTACTGGAGCATGGCATCAACCGCATCGTAGAAAGCATTTCGATGGGCGTTGTAAGTCGTGCCGCCTGCCGCCGCAACTGGCCATGCGCTGAGCACCACAATGACCAAATTACTCTGCGGTTTAATATAGATGCCTTGCCCAAAAATGCCCTGAGCCCGGTAAGTGTCGTCATTATTCAGCCACCACAGATAGCCATAGCCGGGGTTGCCAGCGGAAGGCGACGCAGATTCGGCCATCCAGCCGGCGGGCAGCATTCGGCTGCCGTCAGGTAATTGCCCCTCATGCAGGGCAAACAGCCCGATGCGGCCGTAATCCCGCAGCGTGATATTCATGCAGCAGCCTCCCCGTTCGCCTTCGTTACCGTGCGTGCCCCAATTGGCGTCAAACTCCATCCCGAAAGGCTGCCACATGACATTCTCGAGATAGGTCGCAAGGTTATTACCGATTGCGGCGCGCACGACCGCACCCACCAGATCGGTTTCGGCCGTGCTGTAGTTAAATTTCTCTCCGGCCGGCGCGACCCGCGGTTTTGTTGCGAGATAACGCTGAATGTCGATCACCCGATCGGAGGGATAAGTGGCCACATCAGAATCCAGATCCGTATAATCTTCATTCCATTCGACGCCGGATGCCATCTGCAACACATCGCGAATCCGCACTGCGTCATAGGACGTGCCGCGCAACCTCGGCAGGTAGTCCGAAACCGGATCATCAACGCTGTTGATATAGCCCTCCTGAATTGCTACACCCAGCAGCATAGAGGTGACCGATTTGGAGACAGAGAAGGAAATCCAGAGTGTTTCTTCATTATTGCCGAAGCCGTAGCGCTCCATCAGCAGCTCACCATTTTGAATCACCAGCAGACCCCCGGTGTGATTTTTCACCATGTAGTCATCCAGCGAGAAACGCTCGCCGTCGACCTGATAGGAAAAGTCAGACCAGTCGAAGTCCTTTTCAGGCAGTTCGAGAGTGTAGTCCCCACTGCGAATCTCACGCACCGGATTAAAGCGTTCCCAGTTGCGAAATCGCACAATCTGCGCGTCGCCCCGGTCTGTCAGAACATGACCGCCGAAGGGCAGCAGCCGTTCGTCGTCGGCCGGATCAACATATCGCGCCGGCTGGGCACTGACGACCGGAGTCGCACACAGACCGATGGCCAGTAAGCCCAATATACTGGCCAGGCGAAAACGGTCGATCATAGTGAAGTCCTGAGCATGATGGCAAGTCTGAAAAGTGGGCGGATCGGCGCCCCCGAAACACCTTAGGCGGGGCTACCGCAGAGACGCGCCCAAACTATCTCTGAAAGACTGGGCAGGTTCAAGGACTTTCCGGGCCGTCCTGCGGCTTATTTTTACTACCGTCAGGGTCGATCGGTTTCAGCCTTACGTAAAGCCCGATCAGGATCAGGTAGGCAAGCACCAGCGCCCAACCGGTCCTGTCGATATCTGAGAAGGACAGCGCCCCCTGCCCCAGCAATATGAGCATACCGAGCAGGCAGAAACCCTTCAGCTGCGCGGCGGACAGACGCATCTGTGCCCTGGCAAAGACTGCAGGCAACTGATCAGGCAGGCGAAAAGCGGCAATCAACGGAATGATATCGTAGATAAACACCAGACCGCCTCCGAGCATGATGATGTATCGCAACTGCCACCCCATTAAAATCGGCGCGGCGCCCAGAACCAGCAGAAAGCTCAGCAGCAGATGCGGTGTATTGAAACGCGTGTTGATGACAGCAATGCCCTTGGGCAGCCAGCCGTCATCGCAGGCAATGAGCACAGATTTGGTTGCCCAGGAAAAAGTCGAGTTGATGCTGGTCGCCAGGGCAAACAGCCCGGCACCGACTACAAAAGCCACATAGACCGCAGGCGGCAGAATCGCGCGGGCAACTTCAGACAGCGGCTTGCCGGCTGTCTGATCCACCGGCAGCACGCCAACCGCAACGATCGACACCAGTGCGAAAAACACCGCAGCCACCAGCGTACTGTAAATAATCGCGCGTGGCAGATCCCTTTCCGGATTTTCCATCTCTCCGCCAAGCTCCGACACATACTGCGCGCCACCGGTAGAGAATGACAGGACAACGCAAGCCAGACCAAAGCCGTACCAGCCGTTGGGGAGCAGCGCTTCACGACCAGAGAATTGCGCATAGTCGACCTCAAGAATCCCGAAGAAGATCAGCGTCGACAACCCGATGAGCAAAAACACAATCATATATTTCTGCAGGATAGCCGCCGGTTTCACCCCGACCAGATTGACGCAGAAAAACACCAGAAGAATTCCTGCGGCGACGTAGCGGATATTCAGGCCCGGGATCAGGGCCGCCGCGTACTCGGCGAAGCCCAGCGCAAACAGCGCAATCAGTATGTGGGTGATCAGCAGGACCGAAAGGTAGAAAAACCCCAGGCGGGGACCCAGCACCCGCTTGCAGTAAACATACAACCCTCCGGTAGCAGGCATGGCAGAGCCCATGAACGCCACCGGAATCTGCTTGATAATGGACAGCAGGGCTGACAGCATGAAGGCGAAAGGTATGGCGTAGGCGGTCAATTCAATACCAATGCCGACCAGCACCATGATGCCGGATCCGATGATCTGGCCGAGGGCCAGTGCGAACACATCGGTAAAATTCAAGGTACGATTGAGAGACCGAGACATCCGCGCCGCTAATTCCTGATCAAAGCCGCGGCAAAATCGGCGATCAGGTCTTCAGGATCTTCCAGACCGGTGGAAATCCGTACCATGCCATCCAGAATACCCATTTCCAGGCGATCTTGGGGAGAAATATCCAGAAAAGCCATGGTGGCCGGTATCTGTACGGTAGTTCTGACTCCTCCAAGACTTGCCCCGAACGCGGCCAGTTCGAGACTGTCAGCTACTTTCAGTGCAGACTCGCTGTCTGCCACGGCAAAGGTCAGCATAGCACCGGGGCTATCCATTTGCGCTGCTGCCAGCTCATGCTGCGGATGACTGGCGTGCCCCGGATACCAGACCTGCGACACCTTGTCATGACCGGCAAGAAAATCGGCCAATGCCGAGGCAGTCTGACACTGCCTCTGCAGACGCACCTCAAGCGTCTGTATACCTCGCAGCAACAACCAGGCATTGAAAGGTGACAAAGGCGCACCCCACTTGACCATGGTGTTCCAACGGATCTGCTCTAAAAAGTCATCTGCCAGCCGTTCAGACTTCATGCAAATAGCGCCACCTATCACATCATTATGACCACCAATGAATTTGCTGGCGCTCTCAATAACCAGATCCACACCCCACTCCAGCGGGCGCATAACCGCCGGGCTGGCGAACGTGTTATCACACACCAGAATTAGCTCGTATTCTTTGGCCAGTTCCACCAGTGGCGCAACCGGAGACACTTTCATCGTGGGGTTGGCAATAGTCTCGAAGTACAGCACTTTCGTGCTTGGCGTGATGGCAGCCCTGACAGCCTCCGGGTCCGAGGTATCAACAAAGCTGGTGCTGATGCCGTAATCGGTCAGGCGATGATCCAGCATTTCATGGGTGGAGCTGTAGGTGGTCCAGTCGCAGACAATATGATCACCCTGTTTCAGCAGTCCGAACAAGGCCACGGAGATCGCCGCCATGCCTGATGCAGTCGCAAGACAAGCATCCGCGCCCTCGATCACCGCCATCTGCTCTTCAAACTGATACTCGGTGGGATTTCCACATCGCCCGTAAATGTTGACCGACTCGCGCGCGCCTTCAACGACTTCCTGATAGATCTCAGCATCGTACTGAAAACTGGATGAAGTAATGATCGGCGCACTGATCGAGCGGGTGGCTTTATCCGGCGCGTAATAGACTGCCTTGCTGCCAAATTTGAGACCCGCCCGCTTTTTTGAATCCATGATGTTCTCCAGAAAACCCGCGATTCACAGAGTGCCGGGCCCTTCAGTTGTTTTAGTTTTGGTTTTTGGTTTTTCTCGGCAGGCCGAACATCGGTGCTAAAAATCTTTTTTTTGTTTTTTCTTTTGAGAGTGTAAAACCATTCATCAGTCAGAGAAAGGTGCAATCTTTCGGCAAGAGCCGGCAATCACTGCGACCTTATGTCGCAGACTGACACAGGTTGTCCGCCCAGCCTTGCGGTATACTCAGGGAGTCTTTGGTTACTCGTCACTGGAGCAGCACACCATGATTCGCCAGATGCTCACATGTCTTACCTTTGTTGTCACATCTGCCAGCGCCGCAGAGCACGCCAATCCGGCAGGCAATACCGAGGCTGGCGGAGCAGCCGCCTGGGTCATACCGCGCACGGAATACGGCGTGCCGGATTTTCAGGGCATCTGGTTTTTCGGCTCGCGCACGCCGTTTCAGCGCCCCCGGAATCTCGGCACCCAAACCACCTACAGCGAACAGGAAATCAGAGAACAAGAACGGCGCATGCGTCTGCGACTCGACGATCAGGCGGCCCCGCTCAATCCCGACCGCAGTGCCCCTGAAGCCGGCGCTGAGATCCGTCAGGAAGCCGATGATGCCTTCCTGGCGCACTACCTTGAACCGGTCGTGACGCCGATTGCGGGCGAATACCGGACCTCTGTCATCACCGAGCCGCCGGACGGGCGTGTGCCAGCAACCCGCAGTGGCTTTCACGACCTCTACGCCCGCAGACAAGCGCAGGGCCTGAGCGCAACAGATGGCCCGGAAGGTCAACCCCTGTCAGGGCGCTGCCTTATCTTTGGCGCCGCGATACCGAGCCTGACCCCGATGATGATGAATCCGAATCTGCAAATCGTGCAGAATGAAAACTATGTCGTCGTAATGACTGAGATGATCCACGATGCCCGTATCATCCGGCTCGGCAAGGCCCATCACAATGACGGCGTCAATCGCTGGATGGGAGATTCTGTCGGACACTGGGAAGGCGACACACTGGTTGTGCACAGTCAGCATTTTCGCCCGGAGCAATCGGCCTCCCGCATGGGCTTTCGCGTGTCAGAGCAGTTTGAGGTGATTGAGCGCTACACGCTGACCAGTGATGAGACCATCCACTATGGCTTTACGGTCAACGATCCTGAAGCCTACGGCGTGCCGATCAGCGGCGAGCGCACCCTGACCCGCAACCCGCCCGAGGAGCGTCTCTACGATTTTGAATGTCACGAAGGCAACTATTCCCTGGCCGCGATTCTCAGAGGTGCGCGTATGACGGAGGTGCGTGCCGAGCTGGGACGCTGACTTTTCTGCATCAGCCGACATTTCTCAAGGTCTGGCTGGAAGCGCCGAATCTTTCCACAAACGCCCGTACCCGATGCAGGTTTCGCAGACACAAAAAAGCCGCCAGCGAGGGCGGCTTTTTGGGACCAACTGCTTCGGATTTGGAACCTGATTTTCAGCTTCAGTCCTTAAAACCTGTGAACCGGTTCAAAAATTTCGCCACTGCTTTCGATGTACCGGCTTAACTTCTTGCTAAAAAGCGTCAGAGGCAAAGCATTTGCAGCTTCAAGTACCGATGGGTATGCTCCACAGCGCAAGACAACGGGGCCGATCTCCCGGACCGAAAGGGCTATTGTGACCGACCCTGCCCGGCGGACAGCCGCAGCGAAAACTCTCTCTTGTGAGCCAGCATGAATCAGCCCAAGCCGCTCAGCGGATACAAAGTGATCGACTTCTCAGCCGTGTATGCCGGCCCGATCTGCGCCCGCTTCCTGCTGGACTGCGGCGCCGAGGTCATCAAAATCGAGCCACCGGGGCTGGGGGATCTGACCCGCAGCGTCAGCGGCATGACCCCGGCTTTTGCCCATTTTAACGCTGGCAAGCGCAGCCTGGCGCTGGATCTGAAATCCGACGAAGGTCAGGAGCTGGCGCGATCGCTGGTTCGGAAAGCCGATATCGTCATTCAGAATTTTCGCCCGGGCATCATGGCGAAATTCGGTCTTGATTACGACAGCCTGAAAGCAGAGCAGGCCGATCTGATTTATTGCTCAATCTCGGGGTTCGGCCTGAGCGGACCCTGGGTGGATCGAGCGGCCTTCGCACCAATCGTTCATGCAGCCAGCGGCTTCGACACCGTGTTTAGCGCCAGCCAGGGCATGAAGCCCCAGCGGCCGCCGAACTGGGAGATCATGGTGGCGGATATCCTGACCGGAGCTTATGCGTTCGGGGCGTTACAGACCGCGCTGCTGGGCCGCGAGCGCTTCGGCCGCGGCGAGCATGTGGACGTGAGCATGATGGAAGCGATGATGACGCTGATACCAGCACACATTCAGGCAGCGCAGGCACCAGAGGCCCTGCACATCGGCCGCTTCCATCCTGTTCGAACCAGGGACGGACATGTGATGGTCACGCCGATCTCCAATAAGAATTTCGAGAGCCTGTGCGCGCTGCTGCAGCGTCCTGAGTTGCAATCAGACCCACGATTTATCTTCGGCGAGCGGACCCGCCACTTCAGGGAACTGGCAGAGGAGATCGAAAAATGGTCGCTCTCACTGACCACACAAGAGTGTGACGAAGCGTTAAATGCTGCTGGCGTTCCTTGCAGTGCCTACACCCAGCTGGAAGACCTTTTCGAGCATCCCCAGGTTCTGGAGCGACAATCCTTCTCTCGGATCTCCCAGGCGCAATTGGGCGAGTTTCTGATCCAGGCGCTGCCGGTGAATTTCCAGCACATGAATCACGCCACAGCAAACTGGGCGGCCACACTGGGGCAGCACAGCGATGACGTGCTCAGCTCGATGCTGGGTTTGTCTGCCGACCAGCTTGCTGAGCTGCGCCGTAAGAAGGTCATCGCCTAGCGCCCGGCCTCGGACGACATTGCGGCCGGCCCTCTGTCATCACCTGGCGCACTCGGTTTCGAGAAGCTGGAGATAGAGACCCTGCAACTGCGTGACCACCGGACCACTCCGGAACTCGTCCTCAGCCTTTCGCTCACCGAGCAATCGTCCGTCGACCTCAGCCACCGGGGCAACCCCGGCAAAAGTGCCCGTTACAAAGGCTTCATCAGCCCCATAGACATCGGTCAGGGAAAATGATTTCTCGAAAACCGGAATGCGGTTTTCCCGGCACAGATCGATGACCGTTCTCCGAGTGATGCCGCCTAGACAGTAGTCTCCGGAAGAGGTCCACACCTCACCGTCACGAACGATAAAGAAATGGGTGGAATTACAGGTCGCCACAAAGCCGTGGGGATCCAGCATCAGCGCCTCATCGGCCCCCGCCTTGGCCGCCTGAATGCAAGCGGTGATGCAGTTCAATTTCGAGTGGCTGTTAAGTTTCTGATCCTGCACGTCAGGATAGCCACGCCGCACGTGCACTGTGAATAGACGAATCCCTTTTTCGAGCGTGCTTGCCAGAGGAGCTTTGTATTCCGGAATGATGACAATGGTTGGCGGTGAGATGGTAATACGTGGGTCCTGATAGGGCGTCGCCTTGATACCGCGCGTCACCATCAGGCGGATGTGCACACCACTTTGCATAGAGTTCGCCGCACAGGTATCTTCGATACGCTGTTGCAATTCATCCTGTTCGAGCCCGACCTCCATGTCCAGCGCTTTGGCGCCCTCATAGAGCCGCCGCAGATGCTGCCGAATGTGAAACAGCTTGCCGTTGTGCAGGCGAATCCCTTCCCATACGCCGTCGCCGAGGATGTAGCCGGAATCAAAAACCGATACTTTCGCCTCATCGCGGGGAAAAAACTCACCATTGATATTGATCAGAATTTCCTGGTTTCGTGCGTCTCCATCGAAATCATGAGTGCCATGTGTCATAAATCATCTCCGCTGCATCGAAACGTTCAGTGGTGCTCCGGCGCAGGCTGCGGGCCCTGCGAATTGTCCAGTGTAGGAATGAAGTAACCGGTCCAGGCCCACAGTAAACTGAACAGCGGGGCCAGCCAGTTCGCAAAAGCAAATGGCGCGTAAGCGAGTGCGGGAACACCCAGGGCACCGGAGACAAAAGCGCCACCGGAGTTCCAGGGAATGAGCGGAGCACTCATGGTCGCACCATCTTCCATGACCCGGGAGAGGGCCGCCGGCGCCAGTGATTCGGCGGCAAATGCGTCTGCAAAAAGACGACCCGGGATGGTGTAAGCGACAAAAGCGTTGCTGGCCAGGTTGAACCCGAAAGTAGTCAGCAGTGCTCCGGTGATCAACTGCGCCCTGCCCTGCAGCCGACCCAGCAATTCCCTGACAATCGTTTCGAGACAACCGGTCTTCTCCAGCGCACCGCCGAAAGCAAGCGCAACGATAATCAGAGAAATCACCCACATCATAGATATCAGTCCGCCCTTGGTAAGCAACGCATCAATTTGTGCATTACCGGTGTCGCTGACGAAGCCGTTCATCATGGCATCCGCAACTTCGGCGAAACTGGCACCCTGCACCGACAGTGCGACCAGTGCCGCAGCCACTACCCCGAGAAAAATTCCCGGGATCGGCGGCACTTTTCTGACAATAGTGAACCCAATGACCACAGGCGGAAACAACACGAAAACATTCAGCCTGAACAAGCTGTTAAGCACTTCGCCAGTGCCGGCCGCTGACGCAGTCCTGGCGGACTCGGAGACATAAGCAGAACCCAGGACCGCGTAGATCAGCAGAGCCAGCAAAAGAGAAGGCAGTGTCGTCGGAATCAGATTCCTGATGTGGGTGTACAGATCGGTGCCCGCAACCGCCGCCGTGTAGTTCGTTGTATCCGACAGCGGCGAGATCTTGTCGCCGAACCAGGCGCCGGAAACCACTGCACCGGCTGTGATTGCCGGGGGTATGTCCAGGCTCGCCCCGATGGCCATCAGCGCTAGACCGAGGGTACCCACAGTTCCCCAGGACGTTCCGGTAAATACTGACACCACCGCACAGACCAGACAGCAAACGGGAAGGAAGGCGGAAAGACTGATCCACTTCACGCCCAGCGAAATCATCAGCGGAACCGTCCCCGCAAGAATCCAGGTGCCTATCGTCATGCCAACCAGAAGAAAAATAAACACCACGGGAATCGAGGTGGCCGCGGCCGAAACGATGCCTTCCTGAATGTCATCCCAGCGATAGCCCCGAACGAGACCAAACAGTGCGACGATTCCGGTGCCAAGGATAAGCGGTATATGCGGCGGGCCGGAAAGGACAAATATCTGAACCATCAGCAGCGCCATGGTTAGGGTGATCGGGGCGAGGGCGCCAGCCAAAGTGGGTGTGGGGCTTGATGACGGCACGTCTTTGCCTGAATCTTTTGACTCTTTGCGAATAGTCCCCGCAGTGTAACGCGAAAGAGGAAATCAGCGATAATTCCCCACCACAGCCAGTCGGGCTTACTGCCCGCCCGCATTCAAGACCGCGTCAGGCGGAGCCCATCGCGCGTGCCCAGAATTGAGGACATAAGCTAGATGCTGACTGATCGCGATGCGGGCGATGTGGGATTCAGTCGAAGAATTCGCTATCTTTAGTCACATCGTTTTTGCGCTAGGCCTTCGTATCATGCAGAAGAACAAAACCTTTGGTCGACGAGACATTCTTAAAGTAGCCGGTGCCGGCGCCCTGGCTGCCGCACTCAGCAGTTGTCAGGTTGAAATCAGCAGCGGTGCTGCCTATCGGCGTCCCTATTCCCGCAAACCTTGGGTCGCACCCCGAATTTCCATGGACAATGTGATCCGGGAGGTTGTGGGTCACCGACCCTACCGGCCCTCCGGTTTTGTCGTAAAAAGAGAGCAGTTTGAAGATAAGACAGTTGTCCATAACTACGGCCATGGCGGTGGCGGGATCAGCCTGTCCTGGGGCAGCTCAGCGCTCGCCGTCAGGGAGACTACGGGCATGACGCCCGGCACAGTCGGCGTCATCGGCGGTGGCGTCATGGGCCTGACCAGCGCGCGACTGCTGCAGGACGCTGGCTGGAACGTCACGATTTACACCAGAGACATGGCCCGACACACCACCTCTAACGTAGCCGGCGGCGAGTGGGGACCCTACAGCGTGCATGATCCGGCGGTGTCCAGCGAGGCGTTCAAAGCACAAATTCAGTTCGCCGCGCGTATAGCCCATCACGCTTTCACCAACTTAGGTGGCAGGGATTACGGGGTTCGGTGGACTGAATTGTACAACCTGAGCGATACGCCTCCCGAGGAAGGTGGCGAGTTCGAAGATCTCTACCCCTACCGTACAGATCTGCAGCCGGGCGAGCACCCCTTTCCTGTTCCCCATGTCCGCCACGAGCTAACCATGATGGTCGAGCCGGCTATTTTCCTGCGGCAACTGATTGATGATTTTCTGCAAAGCGGTGGCAAATTTGTCATCCGGAATTTCAACAGCAAAGAGGAAATTTTCGCGCTGCCAGAGAAAATTTTCTTCAACTGCACGGGACTCGGCGCTGCGAGGCTGTTTGACGATACAGAGATCACCCCTGCCAAAGGTCAGCTGGTTTACATGCCCCCTGACCCGGACGTCGATTACCTGACAATCGGTGGCGGCAACAGTAATCTGTATATGTTCTCCCGCACCGATACAATACTGTTAGGAGGCACGTTCAAACTCGGCGACTACTCCCGCAATCCGGAGCCGGAAGAAACCGAACGCATCGTAACTGAACATCAGAGAATTTTCTCTGGCTTCGCCTGATACGCTCAGACAGTACCAGCGGGGCCGACTGAGAAGCCTCGACAGTCACGGACACTCCTCAGAACCACCTGGCACTCTCACTGCTCTGCGCAGCGGTATGAGTAGGCGGGATTTCAGGCACTTTCAGTAAGGCAGTTCATAGGTCGAGTTGAATCGGAGATTGCGAAGCGTGTTGTAGCTGTAGGCCATCGAATTGATGCCGTCGGTCGGATTGTCGTGTTCGATAAAGTAATGCTTGAACCCGCCCTTGCTGCCGTAGCTGAACAGCTCCTGGAAATCGATGTAACCGCGCCCAACATCGGCCATCTCACCTGAACCAGCGCGATCTTTGACGTGGATCATGGGGTAGCGGCCCGGATACTTGAGAAAGAAGAAGGTGGCATCGTAGCCGGCCTCTTCCGCCCAGAACAGATCCATCTCGAACATCACAAGGTCAGGTTCAGTTTCTGATGTCAGAATGTCGTAGCCGATCCGCCCCCCTTCGTGAATGTCAAATTCAAAATCATGATTGTGGTAACCCATGATTATGCCGGCCTCCCGAGTCTTCTCCCCCGCGCGGTTCAGCAACTCAGCAACTCTGTGGTAACTGTCAAGGCTGCGCTCATTCTCAGGCAACCAGGGCAGCACCATATACTGTTGACCAAGTGTCACAGCGGTCTCAATTTCCTGATCGAGATTATCCCGAATGGCCCGCAGAGGAACATGGGACGCTGGCGTCGTCAGACCAAAACTGTCCAGTATGCTGCGCACCTCGCCGGAGGTCTTACCGTGGTAACCGGCAAACTCCATTTCAGTAAACCCGATCTCGGCGAGCTGGGCCAGAGTCCCTTCGAAATCTTCGGCCATTTCCCGGCGCAGCGAATACAGCTGCAGCCCGATTTTATCAACCCGCCGCACCTGCGCACTCACCGCGCCAAACGGGCTTGCCGCAAGCACTGCGGAAACTGCCGTCTTTTTGAGAAACTCTCTTCTGGTCTGGTGGCCAGACTGAAATCTTTTGTGCATGCTGCCTCTCCAATCGATCTAAGCTTGCTTGACTTGTAATGGACGTTTACAAACTCGCTCTCCCTGACTCGTGCCAGGGTTCGTTCTGTATAGGAGATCAAGACTATCATACCTCTCCACCGGTTAGTCTAACGCGACCCTGCGACAGGCCGGCCGGGCTGTCAGTTCCGGCGCAGTGCCCGGCTCTCAGAGCGTAGGGGTGGAGCTGGCCGTCAGACTGCCTCGCTCCTAGCCTACTGACTTCCTCACTTACTCAGTTTTCGCAGCATCAGTCCTGCTCGTTCGCCCACCTTGACCCGGGGATTGGGAAACACAATGTACTCCGGTTCCGCTCCAACGAGATACTGCACGCCCCCGTCTTCGGCAATCAGACTGCCCGGCGTACACTCAGAAAAATTCGGCGCATCATCGGGCACGTGGAATGTCCAGTTTTCGCTGGACTTCTCAAGGGTGTGATGCACCACGAACTGTTCCATGCCACCTGCCGGTGTGTTCGGCAACTCTTCATCGGAGATCAAAGCCCGAAGGAGCAGGTCGATACCAGAAAAGCGCGACAAATCATTGGCGCCAAAGGGCATGACCTTCCCCAATTCCAGAGTAAAACTCTGCGCATCCTGTTTAACTGAAGTAAAAGAAGAGAACGTGTTGGCAGGCTCCTGCTGCAGCATGACGGTTTCGATGTCAGCACGGGTCAGAAGGGCTTGCTGATGTTCAGGAAGCACCCGGCCAGGCACAAAAGGATACACAGCAAAGCGCTCTCTAGCCGACGCTCTGATCGCCGTGTGGCAGTCATAGTGCAGCCGCTGCTCGACGGTAACCGGTTCCTCGGCGAAGAAATTCGCCACATAAGCCTCCAGCCTGGCGGCCCGCTTCACCTCTTTCAGACTGAGATCTTCATACTGCCACTGACCGCAGAACAGCCTGTTCATGTTGAGATCAACGAAACGTCTGTCCTCCGCCATGGCCCAGGGATTCGCAAGAATGAACAGAACCCGGACAGCACTGCTGACTTCCCCGGACAGCAAGTCGCTGACAAGTTGCGACACAATTTCTATAGGCGCTGTCTCGTTGCCATGAACGCCGCAGGAAATGACAAGAGAGAGTTGACTCGCTGTGTTCGGCTCAATCCGGATCACACCACAATCCAGAAGGGTCACTTCTGTCCCGTCTGTCAGTATACTGTGCCTGGCCTGAACGGGTTCATCGGCACAGGCAAGGGCATGCCCGACGATGTCCTTGTGTGGCGAAAAGAAAAACACAGCTCCCCCGATGACGCTGTCCCCTGAACCTGAACACTACGCACTAATAACTGATCAGAGCCTGAAACCCAAACCGGCCAGGGCACAGAAATCCGGCGCGTATGCAAGCGGTTCGGAGATCGCGCAGGGCGCAGCCTGATTTGAAAATGACTTGCCTGACGAAGGATACCGGTGCCCGATCTGCATATCCAGCGAACCGGGTGAACAGCAATGGCCTACTGATCAACCAGGGAGAGCGACATTCATCGGTATGGCGGGTGGTGACGGGCTTGCCCCACCCGAAGCCGGCCGGCCCGAACGGAAGCCCCGGTTCTGCGAGCCACAGAAGCAAAAATAAAGCCAGGTACCGAGGGCACCTGGCTTTTTGCTCTCGAAGTCGACGTTACGGTCTGTCAGTCGTCGGATCCGGCAAGACTCCGCTGGTCGCGCTCCTCACGTTCGACAAGCAGTTTCTCGTAGCCCTCTTCATCAAGATGAGTCACCGCGATCCAGGCATGAGACATCTCGTCGGTAGTGCGCTGCCCCGCTCCGACCCACTGATCCGGATCCGGATTCATGGGATTGTTTTCGGTATTGTCGTACCAGGCAGAGATAATCAGCGTGGCCCCTGCAGGAACCAGCGGCTGGTAGCCTTCCTCATAGGTATGGCTGTGGTTCCATGCCGCGGTCCAGTTTGACGCCTGGCTCAGCATTTCCTTGCGACCCGTCTCGGGATTGAACATCTCCAGAGACATCGCCACACCGCGAAGGTGCATATGCGGCTGCCAGCTGTCGATGCGAACAGGATGGTCGAAGGAATGGAAGCCCTGGGTCATCAGCGTGCCGTGGGGCGGGATCATATAGTCGCCACCACCGTCGAGGCGATAGGCGCGCAGATCCTGCTTATACGACTCTTCTTCCACAAAATCATCTTCCTCATCATAAAACCAGATACCTACCTGGACCTGATCCTGCGGGACGGCGTTTCCATCCGGGAAGTAGTGAATTTCCCACTCAACCTTAGAGTTGGCGGGCGCTCTGCGGCAGGCACCTTCGGGGACTTTTTCGCCGAGCTTGCCAAGCGCAAACTCTGACAGTCGGTCGCTGTCCATCCACTCACCTTCCTCATCGAGAATCTTGAAATGCGAGTTGGCATGGTGCGTCGAGCCTTGTGCAGCGGCCGAAGGCAGCGTCTCTACCGCTTTGATGCAGCGGCTTTCGGTAATACCGGAATCCACAACCGGCTCCCACCAGAGGTCCTGTCCTTCCGCCGGCACATCCCAGGCGGTTGATCGGATGATATGGTCGGGTTGACCAAGATCTGCCGCCAGACGCCATTCGCCTTTCCTGGGGAATTCTCGCGGTGGCGGCAGCTCTTCCGGGTTACCCAAAGGCGATCCGGCATTGACCCAGGCGACTATCGTGTCGATGTCCTCCTGCGACAGACGCCAGTCGTTCTTGAGTTCCTGAACGCCCGTATCCCGGTCATAATGATAAGGCGGCATATCGCGGCTCTTCACCTTGAGCTGTATCAGAGGTGCCCAGGGGCGCACTTCTTCATAGCTGGTAAACGACATCGGGCCGATCGCACCGGGCTGGTGGCAGATCTGGCAGTTGTCCTGAATAATCCGAGACACCTCATTGGCATAGGTCGGATGATCATCTGACGCCTGCGCGTTCCCCAGAGCGGGAGCGATCAGCAGGGCACCGAAGCCCAGTATTTTGTCTATTCTCATGGTTAGTTCCTCAACAAGCCGAGCGAAAGGGTTACGCTGCGACAACACCCGCAGATTTACCTCTTTACGGTATTGTGATGCCGGAATGCGCAATTTCCAAGTAGTAAACTGTCACAAATTGTCCGCCAGCGCCGGGGCCGAGTGAAATGACGCAGATGCCCGGTTTCGGGCCCTTATGCTGAGGCTCTGAAGCGATTCAGCCGAGCGTGTCTGGAATACGACTGGGAAACCCGGTCGCCCGACCTGATCAGTCCAGCTCCCGCAGCAGGTCGTCCATTGAAGCTTTCGCGTCACCATAGAACATCCGGGTGTTTTCCTTGAAAAACAGGGGATTTTCAATGCCTGAATAACCGGTGCCCCGACCTCGCTTGCAGACGAACACATGACGCGATTTCCAGACTTCCAGCACCGGCATACCGGCGATGGGGCTGCCCGGATCATCCTGCGCAGCAGGATTGACGATATCGTTGGCGCCTATAATGATCACGACATCGGTCTCGGGGAAATCGTCATTGATCTCCTCCATTTCAAGCACGATGTCGTAAGGCACCTTTGCTTCCGCCAGCAACACGTTCATGTGCCCGGGCAATCGGCCGGCAACGGGATGGATTGCAAAGCGCACCGTCTTGCCCTGCGCACGCAGTCGTTTGGTGAGCTCTGACACGGACCCTTGCGCCTGGGCAACCGCCATTCCATAGCCCGGCACGATGATCACGCTGTCGGCATCCTGAACCGCCTGCGCCACCGCATCTGCTTTTGCCTCGATCATCTCGCCCTCGACAGTGCTGGCTGCCTGGGTCTCTCCGCCCCAGCCGCCGAGAATCACCGACACAAAAGAGCGGTTCATGCCCTTGCACATGATGTAGGACAAAATGGCGCCCGAAGATCCCACCAGCGCGCCGGTGACAATCAGCAGATCATTGCCAAGTGTGAAACCAATGGCGGCGGCGGCCCAGCCCGAATAGGAGTTAAGCATGGAAACCACTACCGGCATGTCGGCACCGCCAATCGCAAGAATGAGATGACAGCCGACTGCCCCGGAAATCAGCGTGACCAGCAGCAAAGTCCACAAGCCTGCGCCGCCGAGGTAGAGATAACCGAGAAAAAAACAGGCCACCAGCGCGGCCAGGTTCAGCGCGTGTCGACCCGGTAAGGTCAGCGCCGCTGAACTGAGTCTGCCGGCCAGCTTGCCGTACGCGATAATGGATCCGGTAAAAGTAATCGCTCCGATCAGGATGCCCAGAAACAGTTCGACCTTGAGAATACTCAGCTCAACCGCGCTTTTAGCAGCGATGGTGGCGGCGAAGCCCGCCAGCTGGTCAGCAGCACCGGCCGCCCTTGCCGCCAGCGCAGCACCCATCTCAAGATCCGCATTGATCCCGATAAAGACTGCAGCCAGACCGACCAGACTGTGAAAACCCGCGACAAGTTCCGGCATCTGAGTCATCTGAACCCGATTCGCGACGAACCAGCCGCCAATCCCGCCAAGAATCACCATCAGAGCAATCAGTACCGTTTGTCCACCCGCAGCACTGACGGTTGCAGCCACCGCCAGAGTCATCCCGATGATTCCGTACCAGATAGCGCGCTTGGCTTTTTCCTGATTCGACAAGCCGCCAAGAGCGAGGATAAACAGCACGGCGGCGACGACATATGCCGCGGTGACAAGTCCTTCGTTAGTATGCATTCCTTAACTCCTCTGGAACATGGCAAGCATTCGACGGGTCACCAGAAAACCGCCAAATATATTAACCGACGCCATGAGCACAGACAGCGCAGCCAACAGCACTACCAGCAAACTACTGGAGACAATTTGCAGCAGCGCGCCGACAATGATGATCGATGAAATGGCGTTGGTGATGGCCATGAGCGGCGTGTGCAGCGAATGGGCCACACCCCAGATGACATGAAAGCCGATGAATACGGACAGCACGAAAACAATAAAATGCTGCATAAAACTGGGCGGCGCCACCGCACCGAGCGCAAGACAGAGCGCTCCCCCAACCGCCAGCAGTAGCCCGGTCCGGTTCAGAGATTTCTTCATTTCTGCTAGCTCACGGGCCGCTTTCTCTTCAGCGCTTTCCTCAACCTCTTTTTTCTTAGGCGCCGCGGCGGCGATCGCCTTGACCTTGGGTGGGGGCGGTGGCCAGGTTACTTCCCCCTGATGAGTTACCAGAGCGCCACGAATCACATCATCTTCCATGTCGATGACTGGCGCGCCGTCTTTCTCCGGCGTCAGATCATCCAGCATATGGCGGATGTTAGTCGCGTAAAGATTTGACGACTGGGTCGCCATTCGACTGGGAAAATCCGTGTAACCAATGACCGTCACACCGTGATCGGTAACCAGCTTCTCATCGGCCCGAGTCAGGCTGCAGTTACCCCCCCGCTCGGCAGCAAGATCCACAACAACCGAGCCCGGTTTCATGGCCGCTACCATGTCTGCGGTCCAAAGCTCGGGGGCCGGCCGGTTCGGAATCAGCGCGGTCGTGATCACGATGTCCACCTCAGGCGCCAGCTCGCGAAATTTCTCCAGCTGCTTTTCGCGAAACTCCGGGCTCGACGGAGCAGCATATCCCCCGGTTTCAGCGCCGTCAGTCTGCTCTTCTTCAAAATCCAGAAAGACAAATTCCGCTCCCATGGACTCAATCTGTTCGGACACCTCCGGACGTACGTCGAAGGCCAAGGTAATCGCGCCGAGCGACACTGACGTCCCGATCGCGGCAAGACCGGCAACACCTGCGCCGACTACCAGCACTCTGGCGGGTGGAACTTTGCCCGCCGCCGTCATCTGCCCCATGAAAAAGCGACCAAAATTGTTGCCCGCTTCGACTACGGCGCGATAGCCGGCGATGTTGGCCATCGAGGAGAGCGCATCCATCTTCTGGGCTCGGCTGATTCGCGGCACCATATCCATGGCCAGCACGCTCATATTTTTTTCCTTCAGCTTTTCCAGCAAAGCTTCATTCGCTGCCGGCCAGATAAAACTGATCAGGGTTTTGCCGTCAGGCGCGGCTTCAATTTCGTCTGCAGATGGTTCGCGCACCTTGACGATGACATCCGCATCACTCCAGAGTTCCGCTGCCGTGTCGACGATTCTGACGCCTGCCGCCTCATACGCCGCGTCGGTGATTGACGCCGCGGCACCGGCCCCGCTTTCCACCAAACAGTCATAACCGAGTTTCTGCAAACGCTCGGCGCTCTCCGGCGTCAGCGCAACACGCGCCTCACCCTGAGCTGTTTCCTTGGGTGCTCCTATCCTCATGCCTTGCTCCAAAGTTCCCAAAGGGGATTGATCTGATCTGCGTTTATACCAAGTTTTGAACTGGTCTTGAAACGGAGATCTGTCCGGCGCAGATCAGATGATCTGCCGCGTCGGAAAGCTGAGCGGATTGTTCGTCAGCGGTTCGGCGATGCCTGACGGGCCACAGCCAGGGCTGCTGATTGCTGCCCAGCCCGGTTCAGCAATCAGCGCCATAGGTTCAGCCGGAAAGGCAGTGCCTTCGCTCAGCCATCAAGCAGCGCCTCATCGGACCCGCGCAGTATGGCCCGGACCCCGCAGCACCGCGTTCAGAAACACCACGTTGGCGCCATCAAGAGCAGCCCGGAAGGTGGGATCAGCAACAAAGCCAATCACCAGTCCGTCACCGTAGTTGGCCTGGACCACGGCAGGTTTGAAGGCCCACTGCTGACGATTCTCGACCCACAGATGTCCCCCTGCCCCGAGGTTCTCGGGAGCCTCGAAATACAGCGCGTTCCAGCCTTCATCCAGAGTCAGAGGACGATAGACATCCCGACCTTCCACCATGAAAACCACGCCGTCTGTCACCCCTGCACTCAGCCAGGTGTCCTGCGTGGTCCTGGTTCGCAGTAACACACCGGGCAGGGAATCCGGACGCGGCGCTTCCGGCAGAATCGCCTGCTGATAGGCCTCCTGATCTGCCAATATCGTGCCTTCCACGACATCACCTTCATCATCATTCGCCTCTTTGCCGCCGGCCAGCAGTTCAAGATCGGTGGGAAGTAAGCCAACTGCATCACTGGCCGCAAAGCGCATGCCACCGCTCATGGCGACCAGCACGCCACCACGTTCGACCCAATTCTTCAGACGCTCAATACCCCGGGCGCCGAGCACGCCGGCATAGTTGCCTCCGTCGGGGAGAATCAGCACGTCGAACCGGTCGAGTTCATCGGAGGCAATATGCTCGACCCGGACGGGCTCCACCGGATAGCCAAACTGCCGCTCCAGCACAAATCGGGTGTTTCCCGCCGAGTATGAGACGGTAGGATCATCCCATGCCAGTGCAATTCTGGGCGCCGGCAGCGCCATGACGCTCCGGCTGCCAAAAGAGACGCCTTCTTCCGAGTAACTGGTGTCTGTCGCCACCACCTCTGCACCACTCACTTGTGCAAGTTGGCTGACCATTCTGTGCAACTCCCCGGCGTCGTAATCCGGATTGTCCGCCAGGCGCACCACCAGCGTGCCGCGATCATATCTGCGATTGGCCAGAGTCATGACCTCATCAGCCCCCTGCACCTTTAGCCCGGCACGCTGGGCTGCCGCCAGAAAACGACCCGCTGCCCGACCGCCCCATGGCACCAACCAACCCAGCTGTGACGCCTCCGGTAGCTCGAAGGCAGGGATGCCGTCTCCCTCGAAACGTTCTTCGCCGACGCTGACACGATCGCAGGGGATCACTTCAACGTTGTATAAACTCGGCAGCGACCAGCCAAGGATATCGTAAAGTTCTGCCCGCAATCCCAGTGACCGGCGACGCTCCTGCTCAGCAAGAAACTCATCCGCCATCGGGCTTTCCGTCTCAAGGAAAGTACGCACCATGCGACCGGCGGGCTGCCGGGAAGTCACCAGCTACGATCCCACTGGCAATTCGACATCACACGCCCGGGCTTTCTCGGTCGTCCGCCGGATTTCGATGCCATGCCGCACCAGATTGGCAGCCAGTTTGTGGACCACCGATCGGTCGCCGGTCAGTGGAATCACATACTCGCGTGGGCCTCCATGCTCGCCGGCATCCGCACTGCGTCGATACTCAACGAAATTCCGCAAGAAGGTCTCCCGGTTTACCAACGCGGTCTCTACCGTTGCAATCGATGCCACGAAATGGCGCTGCACGCCATCGGCATAGGTGACTATCTCGCCGTTACGACGCTCGCCCGCCAGCCCACGCGCTGAGGCCATCTCAAAGGTCATACCGACACTGCCCTGAAACGCCGGCCAGGAATCGCCGTAGCCCGGGTAGTAGGCGTCATAAACGGCCTGAGTAAAATACTCAAAGCCAAAATGATCGAACCACTTGGCATTGTTGCGGCCGTAGGCGTCGAGCATTTCCTGCTGTGCATCGACATAGTGGGGATTGAAAGGCTGGGCCGGCGGTGGAAAAAAATAGCTTGAGTCGGTTCCCATCTCGTGGATATCGACGTGCACCAGCGGGAAATACTCCTGAAAGGTTTTGACCCTGCCGATCACCTCCGGCTGCGTGAGCGGCAACCAGTCCCGGTTCAGATCAAACAGATAATGATTCGTGCGCCCTGCCGGCCAGGGTTCGCGACGCTCAGCAGCGATCGCAGAAACGCTCGGCTCGATGCCATAGGTTTCACGAAAGTGGTTCACAAAACGCATCCTGCCGTCCGGGTTCTGACTGGGGTCTATCGCCACTAGCGTGTTGTCACCGATGGTGTTGAAGGGCTCTCCCTGAGCGGCCAGCAGATGATAGGCGGTTTGCAAGCCCGCATCCGTGCTGGAAATTTCATTGCCATGTACCCCATAGGCAAGCCAGACAACAGCGGGCAACTCAGCAACCAGCGCATCAATTTCACTGCCGGACAGTTCAGCCGGATCGGCCAAGGCCCGCATGCCGGCCTTGACCTCTTCGAGCCGACTCATGGTCTGTTCACTGCCGATCAGAAAATAGACCAGCGGCCGGCCTTCCCAGCTGCGGGCATATTCAATCAGTCGCGTTCGCGCCGGTTGTGACTCTGACAGCGCGCGCAGATAAGCATGAGCCTGCTCGATGGAAGTGATCTGATCGCCCGGGGCATAGCCCAGCACCGATTCCATTGTGGGCACTGAGGAGTCGTAGGTTACGTCCGGCCACCTGACACTTTCAACGGCGGTATCGGCAAACGCGGACGCGCAGATGATGAGCAGAGTCGTCAGCAGAACATAGGGGAAAAATTGATGCAGAGCGCAGCTACGCATGGCAGACCTCCAGCGTGTCTTGTGAGGAGTTTGGAGCGCTGACGGTTTCGCTCAGCGAACGTCTGCGCCCGAGGAATCAATCGGGTTCAAATAGCAGTCTTTCAGATTCCGGCAACCTTGTCGGCTATCTTTTCAGCAGGGTGTCAGGCGTTTCGCCGCACGTCATCGGCGGCGTTTCTGAGCCGACTCTCTAACCGTAGAGCTTCTTGTAGGTCGGCTTGACAATCTAACCGATTGTCTCTGGCTTCAACTGAGAGGTTACCGCGTTTTGCACCGCGCGTGTAGCTCGGCGGACAGCGTGTCAAACCGGTCTGATTTCACACAGGCCAATGCAGAGGGTGAACTTGTTGCCCGGTAAATTCTCCATTACCCTAATTTCTGTATTACACTGCTGTACATGGGAGATTTTGACCACATCCAGCCCACACTTTGGGGCGCCGGCACGGCGCGCACCCTGAGACCTATCTGGGTTGCTGAAGAACTCGGCCTCAACTACCGGCTTGAGCCGATCGGTCCCCGCACGGGAGAGACCAAGACAGAGACTTACACCGCCCTGAATCCGAAACAGAAGATCCCGTTTTGCGAGGTCGGACCGGTCAAAATTTCCGAAACTTTTGCTATTTGCCGTTATCTGGTGGCCCGGTTTGGCAACGCGTCTGTGCTCAGCGCCCCCGAATCGATTGAGGAAGCGGCCAAGGAAGATGAGTGGCTGAGTTTCATTTATGGCGAACTCGATGAAACCAGTCTTTACGTCATGCGCCGCCACGGTGCGCTCAGCAATATCTACGGCGAAGCGCCTGCAGCCATGGCGTCCGCCCGCGAGTATGTGCTGCGTATGCTCGAAGTTGTCGAAACGGCGCTGGCGGACCGGGAATTTTTGCTTTGGGACAAATTTACGCTGGCCGACCTCTTTTTAACCACCTGCCTGAACTGGGTTCTGAACTACGAGCTGCCACTGGCAAGCTCTCTGCAGACCTATCGCGACCGAATCATTCTAAGACCTGCCTACCTGCGTGCGGCTGAAGCCAACAAGCCGCGCCAGTAGCAAACACACGGAGGTACTATGGGCCCGCTCAATG